>NZ_JACVUO010000079.1:0-206 GCF_016625145.1 Pantoea sp. S61 | reverse complement strand
TAAAAAACGGCCACCTCCCGGGTAGCCGCGTCCTGCGGGCGTCCTGCCACTTTCCGCACTGGTCGGAGATTCGATCTTCAGTTTACTTATTATTACCGCCATCAGGGCCGGTCAGGGCACCGAATGCCAGCACGTCAGCTTCGCGGCTCTCACGCGACTGTACAAACTCGCTCTGCACCTCGCCCAGCGCCAGGGCAATGGCTGCA
>NZ_JACVUO010000078.1:0-211 GCF_016625145.1 Pantoea sp. S61 | reverse complement strand
GGCTATCTGCAGCGCTGAGGCTTTTACGTTGGGCAGGGAAATCCACGCAGCGATGAGCCAAATTTCCCAGTCGGCTGATGAGCTGAAGTGAATGTTGTTGAAAGGGGCACAATATTTGAGGCCGAAGCACCGCTGATGCTGCAAGGGCTATCCGCAGCGCTGAGGCTTTTACGTTGGGCCAGGAGATCCACGCAGGGATGCGTGGATCAGT
>NZ_JACVUO010000077.1:0-211 GCF_016625145.1 Pantoea sp. S61 | reverse complement strand
ATGCATCCATAGCTCAGCTGGATAGAGTACTCGGCTACGAACCGAGCGGTCGGAGGTTCGAATCCTCCTGGATGCACCATTCGGAAAACTGAAGTAAGAGTGAACGAGCAGTTCCTTTCATGGTGAGTTGTCAGCACCCTGCGTTGTACAAGAATTAACTCGATGCATCCATAGCTCAGCTGGATAGAGTACTCGGCTACGAACCGAGCGG
>NZ_JACVUO010000076.1:0-212 GCF_016625145.1 Pantoea sp. S61 | reverse complement strand
GATGTCGCGGATGACGGCGTCCAGCACGGCGGTCTCGGCGGCCAGCGCGTCACCGCCGCTTCGGAAGTGCTGAATAATGTTGGCTTCGGTGGTGGTGTGATGTTCGTTAAGCTGCATGGTGTTATCCGTCAGGCCCTGCGGGCAAAAGTGACCAGGCTCATTGCCTGAAATAAAAAACGGCCACCTCCCGGGTAGCCGCGTCCTGCGGGCGT
>NZ_JACVUO010000075.1:0-218 GCF_016625145.1 Pantoea sp. S61 | reverse complement strand
GGACGCCGTCATCCGCGACATCGTTATTCACGGCAAAAAGGTCACCAGCAAAGCGATCATTCTTTATCTTGTCGCCGAGCTCGAGAGCACATCCGACGTGGTCCAGCTTGACGTGCTTCGCAGCGCGCTGGAAATCGTGGTGGGCAAAACGCCCGACGACGAAGGCTTCTGAGGCTACTTCTGCTGTGTGACGTGCGCGGCAGACAGCGCAGCCGGTG
>NZ_JACVUO010000074.1:0-219 GCF_016625145.1 Pantoea sp. S61 | reverse complement strand
CCTGCGGCGTACGCTTTACTCCACTGCCCACCTTTGTCTCCTTTATGCATGCCCGCTGCATGGTTTCCAGGGTCAAAAACTGGCGCCGTTACCTTGCATCACAGCGCTACGATTTGGCGGATTTATAAACCTGGCAGCATTCCTATAATTGCACTGACTACAGCAATGACAGTCTCAATTGCCCCATAAAGGCCAGCCCGAAGAGCAAAGCGTTCGCGC
>NZ_JACVUO010000073.1:0-230 GCF_016625145.1 Pantoea sp. S61 | reverse complement strand
GCAGGCGCTCTCCCAGCTGAGCTATAGCCCCATACAGTTACTGCAGAGACCTTCTACTACCACTCACCAGGAGTTACTTTTTCATTTACATGAAAACGTAAATTCGTGCTCAGGCAAGGCATGTAAGAGGGAAGTTTACTTGGGTAAACGTACCGGGTACATAACGCCGCATGAGTGCGAATTTGGTAGGCCTGAGTGGACTTGAACCACCGACCTCACCCTTATCAGGG
>NZ_JACVUO010000072.1:0-235 GCF_016625145.1 Pantoea sp. S61 | reverse complement strand
GCAGCACGGTTTTGTGGCCGAAGACGAGGCCGATGCACAGCAAGCGGCAGTTGAACTTAATCGCTTCTACAACTACTTCGGTGCCTGGTTCAAGAATGAGCGCCCGGTGCAGCAGGGGCTGATCAAGCCGTTGAGCGAGGAAGAGATCGCCGCGAATACCTATTACAGCGTGGAAGGGATGCGGAAAAATCTGGCGATTGGTAATCCTGATCAAGTGATCGCCCGCCTGAAAAAC
>NZ_JACVUO010000071.1:0-240 GCF_016625145.1 Pantoea sp. S61 | reverse complement strand
AATTTATTTTTCATAAAACTACCGGATACATTTGGGAGAATGTGATTCTGGATAACAATGCTCGTCAATTGACTGGCAAAGAGAAGGAATTAACTGAAATGATTGTGCTGAGAAAAAGCCCGATGGCGGCCAGGTTGTTCTGAATAGTCAGGTCAATAGGGGGGAAGCGGAAAAACCAGCCCATTTTGTACCAGTAAGCACTTGTTCTGAAGCCAGATAATATCACCTCGACACTACCAG
>NZ_JACVUO010000070.1:0-241 GCF_016625145.1 Pantoea sp. S61 | reverse complement strand
GCTGAACTGCTGAACTGCTGAACTGCTGAACTGCTGAACTGCTGAACTGCTTAACTGCTGGGTGCGTGTGGGTGCGGGCCGCAGCATCTCTGCTGCTGCCGGGCAGTCCTCGCGCCGCTGACGCGGTGCCCTCGGCTTCTACGTCGTGCCGACGGACCGTTCGGGGATCGACCATCCCTGGTCGGCCCCGACTGATCCACGCATCCCTGCGTGGATCTCCTGGCCCAACGTAAAAGCCTCA
>NZ_JACVUO010000006.1:0-274650 GCF_016625145.1 Pantoea sp. S61 | reverse complement strand
CAACGTAAAAGCCTCAGCGCTGCGGATAGCCCTTGCAGCAGCAGAGGGGCTATGGCCTCAAACGTTGTGCCCATTTCTCACAACAATGTGGCTTCTGCGGATAGCTCTTGCAGCAGCAAAAGGGCTATGGCCTCATGCGTTGTGCCTGTTTTCTAACAACAATGCGGCTTCTGCGGACAGCCCTTGCAGCAGCAGAGGGGTTATGGCCTCAAACGTTGTGCCCGTTTTCTCACAACAATGCGGCTTCTGCGGAGAGTCCTTACAGCAGCAAAGAGGCTATGGCCTCAAACGTTGTGCCCGTTTCCAAACAGATGCTCGGTTAACACATTGGTTTTTTGCAGTAGCAAAGCGAGATGGGAATAGCTATGTGTCTGCCTTTAGATCAAATGCATGGCATCCGAGCAACGCCCTTGCAGCCGAGCGGTTAAGGCTTGAAGTTGCCTGCCCTTATTTAACAGCAGGCAACAAAGTTCAGGAGCAGGCTGGTGCCGCTTTGGGGGCAGGCATTTCGCAGCGCTGAACAGAGTGAGGATGCCAGGATAGCCCGCAGGGATGCGGGCGGAAGGCGGGGCGGCACATGGATGTGCCATCCCCGCCGTTCCGTAAGGCAGACGAACGGCGTGAAGGCACCGCGTTAGCGGCGCGAGGACCGCCAGCCCCCAAAGCGGCACCAGACAGCGTCACCGTGGCAGCCCAAAGCGGCACCAGACAGCATCACCCTGACAGCCCAAAGCGTCACCACAATAGCTTCTGGCAGCATTACTTTTGTAACTTCTCTTCCAAATCCAGCAACTGCTCAGGCGTCACCGCCGGATAGCTCTGCGCATCTTCTGGGACTTCATGCACCGCCGGAATCGGCACCAGCGGCCCAAGGAAGCGAGGCTCGCGTTTCATCAGATACAAATCAGCCAGCGCGCCTAAACGTGCGCCGACCTCACGGAAACGCACTGACAGCATATTTTTCGGCGATGGCACGGCATAGCACTGCGCCTGTATCCCCAGGTGCTGGGCGATGTAAAGCGCGCGTTCACAGTGGAAACGTTGCGTAATGATGATGAAATCATTGGTATCGAACACTTTGCGGGTGCGTACGATTGAATCCAGCGTGCGGAACCCAGCATAGTCGAGCACGATATCGGCAGGATCAACACCAGCTTTGATGAGATCGCGACGCATCGTCATCGGTTCGTTATAGCTTTGCAGCGCGTTGTCACCACTTAACAGCAGATAATTCACCTTGCCGCTGTTGTACGCGTTGAGCGCACCCTGAATGCGATAAAGGTAATACTGATTGATGACGCCAGTGCGGTAATACTTGGCCGTGCCTAAGACCACCCCGACCTGACGATGCGGCAGCGAAGTGACATCTTCATAAATAAAGGGCGCGGTTTTCCAACTGATCCAGCGATCCAGGCCGAGCGCGGTCGCCACCATCAATAAGATGATGAAAAACAGACCAAAGAAAACGCGTTTAATCATGCGCGTAAGCACTCGGTTGGCGAAAAAAGGATGGCTAAAGGCTACTTGAGGTGGGGGCGCTAAGCAAGTTTACGCCGGTTGGCTGGCGATATTTTAAGCGCAGCCGGTACTGTATTCACCGGCTGCGCTGGCTGATTAGATCGAAGTGCGGCGATAATGACGATACTGCGGCAGCCAGAAGTTGTTGTTCACGGCTTTCGACAGCACATCTTCTGAAGTGACCACGGCCACACCAGCCAACTGCGCTGCTTTACCCACTTCCATGGCGATCAGCTTTGATACGCCCTGAATGTGTTTCAATTCTGGCAGCACCGGGCCTTCGCCATCGTTCACCAGCGGTGAACAGTCGGCCAATGCACGGCTGGCGGTCATCAGCATCGAATCGGTGATGCGAGTGGCACCGGCGGCAATCACACCCAAACCAATACCCGGGAAGATATAGGAGTTATTGCACTGCGCAATTGGGTAGGTTTTACCTTTCCAGGTCACAGGTGCAAATGGGCTGCCGGTGGCGACCAGCGCTTCACCGTCGGTCCAGGAAATGATATCCGCTGGTGTGGCTTCAACGCGTGAGGTTGGGTTCGACAGCGGCATCACAATCGGACGCTTGGTGTGCTTGTGCATCTCGCGGATGATCTCTTCGGTGAACAGACCCGGCTGGCCGGACACCCCAATCAGAATGTCTGGCTTCGCGTTGCGCACCACATCCAACAGTGAAATAGAATCGCTGGTCACATCCCAGTTCTTCAGATTTTCACTCTTCTGCACCAGTTTGCTCTGGAAATCGAGCAAATTAGGCAGTTTGTCGGTCAACAGACCAAAGCGATCCACCATCATCACGCGGGAACGCGCTTCGTCGTCGCTCAGACCTTCGGACTTCATCTGCGCGACGATCTGCTCAGCGATACCGCAGCCGGCGGAACCCGCGCCGAGGAACACCACTTTCTGCTCGCACAAACGGCTGCCCGCTGCACGGCTGGCAGCGATCAGGGTGCCCACGGTAACAGCGGCGGTGCCCTGAATATCATCGTTAAAGCAGCATACTTCATCGCGATAACGCTCGAGCAACGGCATGGCGTTCTTCTGCGCGAAGTCCTCAAACTGCAGCAGCACGTTCGGCCAGCGGCGCTTCACTGCCTGAATAAACTCATCAACGAAGGCTTCGTACTCTTCGCCGGTAATACGCGGATGGCGCCAGCCCATATACAGCGGATCGTTCAGCAGCTGCTGATTGTTCGTTCCCACATCCAGCACCACAGGCAGGGTATACGCCGGGCTGATCCCGCCACAGGCGGTGTACAAGGACAGCTTACCGATTGGGATACCCATACCGCCGATGCCGAGGTCGCCGAGGCCGAGAATACGCTCGCCATCGGTCACCACGATCACTTTCACGTTCTGCTTAGTGGCGTTTTGCAGCATATCTTCAATGCGATCGCGGTTGTTATACGAGATGAAAACACCGCGAGCACGACGATAAATTTCCGAGAAGTGTTCACAGGCCGCGCCGACGGTTGGGGTGTAAATAATCGGCATCATCTCTTCCAGATGATTATCCAGCAGGCGGTAGAACAGCGTTTCGTTGGTGTCCTGGATGTTGCGTAGATAGACGTGCTTGTCGTTATTGTTTTTGAAATCCAGGAACTGACGCCAGGCACGCTCTGCCTGCTCTTCGATGGTTTCAACGGCTTCGGGTAACAGGCCATTGAGATTGAATTCGTTGCGTTCTTCCAGGGTGAAGGCGCTGCCTTTATTCAGCAGCGGAAATTCCAGCAGAATCGGACCCGCGTAAGGAATATACAGCGGACGTTTACTTTCGTAGTCGAGTTCCATGCAGTGTTTGCTCCGGTTGCAGTGTTTTCTGACGTATCACCGGGAAAAGGTAACGCCAGACCTGTTTCTTGTGAAGTGGTTCTGGCGCCCGATCCTATGAGGATTCTTGCAGATGTACAGCTTTTGTTAATAGAAAGTCACAAAAGCGATGAAAGGATCACTAAACTGATGTTTTCGAAACTAAAGTAAGTGAGAAATCTTCACAGCCCAGCGCCGCCAGCGTGGCGCGAGTGGCATCGCGCTGACTCAATGTACTGTCTTCACATTCGACCAGCACAGCCTGTTGGATGGTATCCAGCGCTTCATTCCGCATGTTCATCATAATTAGCGCAGCCTGCAATGGCGGCAAACTCGGGTTAAAGGCCGCGTTTTCTGCATAGCGTCCGGTGAACAGGTTGCCGCTTTGGCTGCGCAAGGCCACGCCACTGTAACTGTGGCTGTATGGCGCGTGACTCTGGTTCGCGGCTTCTATTGCCGCCTGCTGTAATGCATCACCTTCTGAAGCGAAGCCGTGATGAATCGGTGTCAGCAGACGTTCAGTGATATTCAGATCGTCAGGGCCAAACGCATCGGGCAAATAATCACCCAGCGTACTCACCGCGCGCCCCGGTAAGCTGATGCGGATCGCCGTGCCGCTGTTCAGCTCATTCATAAACTGACGACAGTGGCCGCACGGCGTGTAGTTAACGGTTATCGCATCAAGCTTCTCTTCGCCGTGCAGCCAGGCGTGCGTGATGGCGCTTTGCTCCGCATGCACGGTTTGTTGCAGCGGCGCATGTTCAAACTCCATGTTGGCACCAAAATACCAGTGACCGCTCACGCCGCGTGAAATGGCGCCTACGTTAAAGTTAGACACCGGTGCGACCGCGCAGCAGGCCGCAATCGGCAACAGTGCCAGCGCTAAGGCATCCTCATCCAGCCCCGTCTCCTGCTTCAGACGCGCCACATCCTGTGGGCGTAGTACGCCGTTAAAATCAGCTGAATCCAGCAAGGGGGGAATCGCAGTTTGCAAGTCAGCGGGCAGGGCGGAGAAAGCAGCAGTAAATCGTGGATGCATGATGTGATGACCTCATTAACGCGTTAGCGGCGATGCGCCGCCTAAGGGGTTATATGTGATCTGTGTCGCTATGACAATGTAAGCTGATTGAGTCGTTTCAACTTTGCGAGATCTCTCGCAAGTTTTAGCCCAACCAGTGCATCAACAGCGGGAAAAGGAACGGTGCCAGCAGCGAAGTAATAATGCCGCAGATCACCAGTGCCAAAGAGCTAAACGCCCCTTCCTGGTAATCGATCTCTGCTGCGCGCGCCGTGCCCAACGCGTGCGATGCGTTGCCAATCGCCAGGCCGCGTGACGATTTGCTGTGCACGTTAAACAGATTCAGCAGCATATGGCCGAACACTGCACCGAGCACGCCAGCAATCAATACGCAGATGGCGCTGATGGCGGGAATACCGTGCAGTGAACCGGATACCGCCATGGCAATTGGCGTGGTAACGGATTTCGGCATAATCGTCGCGGCAATTTCTGGCGTAGCCCCCATCCACAGCGCAATAGCCGTGCCGGACACCATCGCCGTAATGCTGCCGATAAAACAGACGCTGATGATGGTTTTCCAGCGCGCGCGAATCTGATGCATCTGCTCATACAGCGGCAATGCAAGCGCGACCACCGCAGGTTGCAGCAGCTGATTAAGGAAGGTGCTGCCGGCGAAATAGCGGGTGTAAGGGATATGCGTGAGCAACAGGATCGGAATGACAATCGCCATCGCCACCAACAGCGGATTAATAATCGAGATATTGATTTTGGCTGCCAGCTTACGCGCCAGCAGATACGCCACCACGGTGAGCGGCAGTGACCACCAGGCGTCAGTCATGAGGCTGCTCCTTCGGGCGCTGCAAACGTTCGGCGCTCAGGCCAACGATCAGCAGCACCATAAAGGTACTGACCACGCAGGAGACGACAATCGGTCCAAACTGTGCGCTCAGGATATCGGTATACCCCATCACGCCGACGCTGATCGGCACAAACAGCAGCGCCATATAACGGATCAGCAAATGACAGCCCGGTTTCACCCAGCCCACCGGCAGGATTTGCAGCGCCAGCAGGGTAAACAGCAATAGCATGCCGATAATACTGCCCGGAATAGTAAACGGCAGCAGGGCTGCGATACCGTTCCCGACATAGAGCGCGGCATAGATAATCACAAAGGCACGCAAATAGTGCCAGCAAGCAGTTAGCACGACAGGCTCCACAACAGAGTCTCGATAAAAAAGCCGCCCTGAAGGCGGCTTGTTCAATTACTTCACCTGCATTCCAGGTTGTGCGCCGCTATCAACGGACAACACAAACAGGTCGGAACCGCCAGAACCGGCAGACAGCACCATGCCTTCTGACACGCCGAAACGCATCTTACGCGGCGCCAGGTTAGCGACGATAATGGTCATCTTGCCGACCAGCACAGACGGATCGGGGTACGCCGCGCGAATGCCAGAGAAGATTTGACGCTTCTCACCGCCGAGATCCAGTTCCAGACGCAGCAACTTGTCAGAACCTTCCACCAGTTCGGCTTTTTCGATCAGCGCCACGCGCATATCCACTTTAGCGAAATCATCGATGGTGATGGCCTCGCCAATCGGTGCGTCAGCCAGAGGACCGGTTACCGCAGGTTTGTTCGCCGCTGCCGCGTCTTCTTTAGACGCTTCAATCAGCCCTTCAACCTTGGCCATTTCGATACGGCCATACAAGGCTTTGAATGGTGCGACATCGTGATCCAGCAACGGCTGCGCAATCGCATCCCAGCTCAATTCCGTGTTCAGGAAAGCTTCGGTGCGCGCGCTCAGTGAAGGCAGTACCGGCTTCAGCCAGGTCATCAGAATGCGGAACAGGTTGATACCCATTGAGCAGATTGCTTGCAGGTCAGCATCGCGGCCTTCCTGTTTCGCCACCACCCACGGGGCCTGCTCATCCACATAGCGGTTAGCGATATCTGCCAGCGCCATGATTTCACGGATGGCACGGTTGTACTCGCGGCTCGCCCAGGCTTCACCAATCTTCTCTGAAGCATCGACAAAGGTCTGATACAGCGCCGGATCGGCCAGTTCGCTCGCCAGTTTGCCGCCAAAGCGTTTAGTGATGAAACCGGCGTTACGAGACGCGAGGTTCACCACCTTGTTAACGATATCGGCATTCACGCGCTGTACGAAATCTTCCAGATTCAGGTCGATGTCGTCGATGCGTGAAGAGAGTTTCGCTGCGTAGTAGTAACGCAGGCTGTCGGCATCCAGATGCTGCAGCCAGGTGCTGGCTTTGATGAAGGTACCGCGCGATTTGGACATCTTCGCGCCGTTCACTGTCACATAACCGTGCACGAACAGATTGGTCGGCTTGCGGAAGTTGCTGCCTTCCAGCATCGCTGGCCAGAACAGGCTGTGGAAGTAAACGATGTCTTTACCGATGAAGTGATACAGCTCGGTAGAAGAATCTTTTTTCCAGAACTCGTCGAAATCAATGTTACCGCGCTTGTCGCACAGGTTCTTAAAGGAACCCATGTAACCGATTGGCGCATCCAGCCACACGTAGAAGTATTTGCCCGGCGCACCTGGAATTTCGAAACCGAAATATGGCGCATCACGGGAGATATCCCACTGCTGCAAGCCCGATTCGAACCACTCCTGCATTTTGTTCGCCACCTGCTCCTGCAACGCACCTGAGCGCGTCCAGGTCTGCAACATCGCGCTGAATGAAGGCAGGTCGAAGAAGAAGTGCTCGGAATCACGCAGTACTGGCGTCGCGCCAGAGACCACGGATTTAGGATCGATCAGCTCGGTTGGGCTGTAGGTCGCGCTGCACACTTCGCAGTTATCGCCGTATTGATCCGGTGACTTACATTTCGGGCAGGTGCCTTTGACAAAACGGTCCGGCAGGAACATGCCTTTTTCCGGATCGTACAGCTGTGAAATGGTGCGGTTCTTGATAAAACCGTTCTCTTTCAGACGACCGTAAATCAACTCCGACAGCTGACGGTTTTCGTCGCCGTGGGTGGAGTGATAGTTGTCGTAGCTGATGTCGAAGCCAGCGAAGTCAGTTTCGTGCTCCTGCTTCATCTCAGCGATCATCTGCTCAGGTGGGATACCGAGCTGCTGTGCTTTCAGCATGATCGGCGTGCCGTGGGCATCGTCTGCGCAGATAAAGTAAACCTGGTTGCCACGCATTCGCTGGTAACGGACCCAAATGTCAGCCTGAATATGTTCAAGCATGTGACCGAGATGGATAGAACCGTTTGCGTACGGCAGTGCGCACGTTACCAGAATTTTTTTAGCGACTTGAGTCATAGTTTGCGTAGCGTTCCGTGAATAAAAATCGGGCTTAGATGTTACCCGAAGCACCCTCTGGCGTAAACACAACTGGACGGCATCTGATATTATTGAAAGCACACCGCCGTTATCTGGCGTTATGAAAACACAAGGAGTTGGGATGACTTCACAATCCCGGGAACATCATTCACCCGAAGCATTGCGCGCTGTGGTTATCGGCGTGCTGAGTGACTTTGAACATCCGACGTTGCATCACAATCTGACTACCCTCAAAGCCCTGCGCCACGTGGCGTTACTCGACGGCAAACTCCACATCGAATTGGTGATGCCGTTTGCCTGGGCCTCAGCCTTCGAAGAGCTGAAAGCACAAGTCAGCGCCGAGTTGCTGCGACTCACCCATGCGAGCGCCATTGACTGGCGTTTACGACACGATATCGCCACGCTGAAGCGGGTGAAAAATCATCCCGGCGCGACAGGCGTGAAGAACATCATTGCAGTGAGTTCCGGTAAAGGCGGCGTCGGCAAATCCAGCACGGCGGTGAACATGGCGCTGGCGTTGATTGCCGAAGGTGCGAAGGTCGGTATTCTCGATGCCGATATTTACGGCCCGTCGATTCCCAATATGCTCGGCACCGAAAGCCAGCGTCCGACCTCACCGGATGGCACGCACATGGCACCGATTATGGCGCACGGATTGGCGACCAACTCGATTGGCTATCTGGTCACCGATGAGAATGCGATGGTGTGGCGTGGTCCGATGGCCAGCAAAGCGCTGATGCAACTGTTGAACGAGACGATGTGGCCGGATCTCGATTACCTGATTCTCGATATGCCGCCGGGCACCGGTGATATCCAGTTAACGCTGGCGCAAAACGTACCGGTAACCGGTGCGCTAGTGGTGACGACACCACAGGACATTGCCCTGATTGATGCCCGCAAAGGCATTGTGATGTTTGAGAAGGTCAGCGTGCCGGTGTTGGGCATTGTGGAGAACATGAGTATTCACATTTGCAGCGAATGTGGCCATCACGAGCCGATATTCGGCACGGGCGGCGCGCAGAAGCTGGCGGCTGATTACCACACGCAGCTGCTGGCGCAATTGCCGCTGCACATCAATCTGCGTGAGGATCTGGATGATGGTGAGCCGACGGTGATCCGTCGTCCGGACAGCGAATTCACCGCACTCTATCGTCAATTAGCCGGTCGGGTGGCCGCCCAGCTTTATTGGCAGGGTGACGTGATCCCGGCCGATATTGCCTTCCGCGCAGTTTAACGTAGCGTTTTTCCGCTGGCGCGCGCCGTCAGCGGAAAATGCATCAGCACGTATTTTCCCTGTTCGCTTACACCGGTGGCTTCACGCTGCCAGCCGTGTTTCAGGTAAAACGCCTGCGCGGGCTCATTCAGCATCAGGCATTTCAAGGCACCGGTTGAGGTGAAGCGGCGCTGCACCGCCTCCAGCAGAGCGCTGCCAATGCCGCGACCCTGAAAGTCAGGATCGACATACAGGCTGTGCAGGAAATTGTCGTTAGGAAGGATGCCGGCAAATCCGGCGCGGTGGCCCTCGACGAACGCCACTAACACCGTTTCACCCAATATCACTCCATCCAGATCTTCCAGCGCCCAATCATCGCCATCCATCCAGGTCCAGCTATGACGTCGTGCAGCCAGAAACAGCGTGCGCAGAAAAGGGCGATCGGCTTCCTCAAATAATCGAATGTCCAAGCAAAGCTCCAGTTGAAGAATGGCAAATTGCGTGTCGGTCGCCATAAATGCTGACCCTGCATCAAAGCAGGGTATTTATATCGCAACAGTCCCAGGGAAGGGTGACCCTCCAGCAAAGCAGGATTTTCGTAGGGTGCGCATTGATGCGCATCTGTCGCCATAGAGGGCAACCCTAGGTAACAATAGCCGACCAAAAAGATAAAGCCTGTCAAATCATCAGGCTTTCTGTGTAGAATGCCGCGGCAAGCCGCATGGAATCTGGCATCAGCACTTTGATAGCTTTTGATTATCTGATTGATAACGACTGCATATTAGAAGTTGGCCCGGAAAAACTGTAACTTGCATCACATCTTTTAACGGAGGTCACCATGTCCATCATTAATACCAAAATCAAACCATTCAAAAACGCAGCGTTCAAAAACGGCGAATTCATCGACGTAACCGAGAAAGACGTTGAAGGTAAATGGAGTGTTTTCTTCTTCTACCCGGCTGACTTCACCTTCGTATGCCCGACTGAACTGGGTGACGTGGCAGACCATCATGAAGAGCTGCAGAAACTGGGCGTAGACATCTACTCTGTTTCTACTGACACGCACTTTACCCACAAAGCCTGGCACGGTTCTTCCGAAACCATCGCAAAAATCAAATACGCGATGATCGGCGACCCAACTGGCGCACTGACCCGTAACTTCGAAATCATGCGCGAAGACGAAGGTCTGGCAGATCGCGGTACCTTCATTGTTGACCCACAGGGCATCATCCAGGCTATCGAAATCACCGCTGAAGGCATTGGCCGTGACGCATCTGACCTGATCCGCAAAATCAAAGCGGCTCAGTATGTTGCTTCTCACCCAGGCGAAGTTTGCCCGGCTAAATGGAAAGAAGGCGAAGCAACACTGGCTCCATCTCTGGACCTGGTTGGCAAAATCTAAGCAACACCCAGCCATTCGATCTTTCTCAATCGGGTGCTACGGCACCCGATTTTCTTGACAGGAACTCACTATGCTCGATACCAATTTAAAAACACAGCTCAAGGCTTACCTTGAGAAATTAACGAAACCGGTTGAGTTGATTGCCACACTGGATGATGGCGCTAAATCTGCGGAGATCCGTTCTCTGCTGACCGATATCGCGAGCTTGTCAGAAAAAGTCAGCTTCCGTGAAGAGAATGATCGTCCGGTTCGTAAACCCTCTTTCCTGATCGCTAACCCAGGCAGCCAGAGCGGCCCCCGCTTTGCCGGTTCGCCAATGGGACACGAATTTACTTCACTGGTGCTGGCACTGTTGCAGACCGGTGGACACCCTTCGAAAGAGTCGCAGAGCCTGCTGGAGCAAGTAGTGGCTCTGGACACCGACCTGCATTTCGAAACCTATTACTCGCTGTCATGCCATAACTGCCCTGACGTGGTACAGGCGCTGAACCTGATGGCAGTGCTAAACCCACGCATCAGCCACACCGCGATTGATGGCGGCATGTTCCAGAACGAAATCACTGAGCGCAATGTGATGGGCGTTCCTGCGGTATTCCTCAACGGCAAAGAGTTCGGTCAGGGCCGTTTGAGCCTGGCGGAAATCGTCGGCAAAGTGGACACCAACGCAGAGAAGCGTGCGGCAGAAGAGCTGAACAAGCGTGAAGCCTATGAAGTGCTGATCGTCGGCAGCGGCCCAGCGGGCGCAGCGGCAGCGATTTACTCGGCGCGTAAAGGTATCCGCACGGGCCTGATGGGCGAGCGTTTTGGTGGCCAGGTACTCGACACCGTAGACATCGAAAACTACATCTCAGTCCAGAAAACCGAAGGCGCTAAGCTGGCGGGTTCACTGCGCGCCCACGTTGATGATTACGATGTTGACGTCATCGACACCCAGAGCGCCATTAAGCTGATTCCCGCTGCCAAAGAGGGCGGTCTGCACGCGATTGAAACCGCGTCTGGCGCAGTACTGAAATCACGCAGCATCATCATTGCCACCGGTGCACGCTGGCGCAACATGGGTGTGCCGGGTGAAGAGCAGTATCGCACCAAAGGCGTGACCTACTGCCCACACTGCGACGGCCCGCTGTTCAAAGGTAAACGCACGGCGGTGATCGGCGGCGGTAACTCTGGTGTTGAAGCGGCTATCGATCTGGCTGGCCTGGTTGAGCACGTGACGCTGCTGGAATTTGCCAGCGAAATGCGTGCCGACAAAGTGCTGCAGGACAAACTGCGCAGCCTGAAAAACGTCGATGTGATTCTGAATGCCCAGACCACCGAAGTGAAAGGCGACGGCAGCAAAGTGACTGGCTTGAGTTACATCGATCGTACCAACCAGACCAGCCATGAAATCGCGCTGAGCGGCATCTTCGTGCAGATTGGTCTGCTTCCCAACACCACCTTCCTCGAAGGCGCGGTGGAACGTAACAAAATGGGCGAGATCATCATCGACGCCAAATGCGAAACCAGCCTGAAAGGCGTGTTCGCGGCCGGTGACTGCACCACGGTGCCGTACAAGCAGATCATTATCGCCAGCGGTGAAGGCGCGAAAGCCTCACTCAGCGCGTTTGATTACCTGATCCGCACCCAACCGGCTGAATAAGTTTTATTGCGATAGCCACGCAGCAGCCCCGTAACAGATGTTACGGGGCTTTTTTTTGCCTGTTATTCATCCTAACCAACGGCGTGCTTCCGCATCGCTGATGTCGCGATAATAAATTTTATGCAAACGCTCGCCGCAACCTTTGCATTGCGCTTCAACATGGGTAGAAAAATAGTGGCGGCCGGAAGGGCAAATTGCGCCTTTACGCGAAATACGAATGTCGTGCCATTTATGGGCGTGCGGAATAAAGCTGAATAATTTTGAGATCATTATCGATTCCGGAATTGGATAGGCAGTGACTCTCTTCAAGTCCGGAGGGGGATTAGGCCTTGCCACAGCGGGCGGGGCGTTGATGTGCATCAATGAATGCGAAGGCGGGTGTTTATTAGTCGATTTTTCAGTGATTAGAATAAATCTGGCAAATTCAGATGAGAATTATTTAATGATGATAATTGACCGATATAGCTTTTTTTAAAATTCAGCCTGTCGAATGATTTTAACTATTTTGATTTAGTGCCGTTTTCAGCGTCTTTCAAAGCACCACGATTTACAACCCCCCGAACTGCCCTTATCCTGTGTGCGGCATGTTCACCATGCCATGACTCGGGGTGCCCCTGTTAAACAGGGCTGAGATACACCCGCTGACCTGATCTGGATAATGCCAGCGTAGGGAAGTCAGATGCCTGACCGCATTCGCCTTCTTGATCGCCGGTTGGGAGTTTTATGACACAGCCTGACCTTCTTACCCCCGCGCAACTCGCGCAATCCCTACAGCTGCTGCGTCAGCAGGCGCCGCTGGTGCACTGCATGACCAATGACGTGGTGCAAACCTTCACTGCCAATGTGCTGCTGGCTCTACAAGCCTCTCCTGCGATGGTGATCGATGCCGAAGAAGCCGCGCAGTTCGTGAGTTTTGCCGATGCGCTGCTGATCAACGTGGGCACCTTAACCCGTGACCGTCGCGATGCGATGCTGGCGGCGGTGCAATCCGCCGCCAAAGCCGGCACGCCCTGGACGCTCGATCCGGTGGCCGTGGGCGCACTCTCGTTACGTACCGAATTCTGCCAGCAGTTGCTGAGCCTGCAACCCGCCGCGATTCGTGGCAACGCCTCGGAAATCCTCGCGCTGGCCAACCAGGCTGCGGGCGGACGCGGTGTGGACAGCGTGCATCAGGCCGATGCCGCACTGAGCGCGGCACAACAGCTGGCGCAGGATTACCACACGCTGGTGGCGGTCACTGGCGAAGTCGATTACGTCACCGATGGCACACGCACGCTGGCGATCCCTGGCGGCAGCCCGTTAATGACGCGCGTGGTCGGCACCGGCTGCGCGCTTTCAGCCGTGGTGGCGGCATTCAGCAGCTTGCCGGGCGACCGTTTGCAGCATGTGGCGGCGGCGTGTCGTGTGATGTCTCTGGCGGGTGAACAGGCGGCACGTGCCGTTCAGGGGCCAGGCAGCTTTGTCGCGGCTTTCCTGGATAACCTCTGGACGCTGGAGGTCACCGTATGAAACGCATTAATGCTTTAACCATTGCTGGCACTGACCCTAGCGGCGGCGCGGGCATTCAGGCCGATCTGAAAGCCTTCTCCGCACTGGGCGCTTATGGCACCAGCGTGATCACCGCGCTGGTGGCGCAGAACACCTGCGGCGTGCAGTCGGTGTATCGCATCGAACCCGACTTTGTTGGCGCACAGCTGGATTCCGTGCTGGACGATGTGCGTATCGATGCCGCCAAAATCGGTATGCTGTCTGAAACCGCGATTGTCGAAGTGGTTGCCAAGCGGCTGAAACGCGCCAGCCTGCCGTTTGTGGTGCTGGATACGGTGATGATCGCGAAGAGTGGCGATCCGCTGCTGTCGCCCGATGCGGTTGCCAGCGTGCGAGAACTGCTGCTGCCGCAGGTGTCGTTGATCACGCCCAATCTGCCCGAAGCCGCTGCGCTGCTGGGGCGGGATATGGCGCAGGATGAAAAAACCATGCTGATGCAGGGCGATGCGCTGTTGGATCTCGGTTGTGAAGCCGTATTGATGAAGGGCGGACATCTCAGTGATGCCGAAAGCCCGGATTGGCTGATCACCCGCGCGGGCCGTCAGCGCTTTACCGCACCACGCGTCAATACGCGCCATACCCACGGCACCGGCTGTTCGCTATCCGCGGCTTTAGCGGCGCTGCGCCCACGACATGATAACTGGGCGGACACAGTCACCGAAGCCAAAGCCTGGTTGCAGCAGGCCTTGCTGCATGCGGACTCGCTGGAAGTGGGTAAAGGCATTGGGCCAGTGCACCATTTCCATCAGTGGTGGTAGGCAAGCATTAAGGCGTGCCTCTGCGTTGCAGGATGCAATCTGCAGGCCGCCCATCGCAAGGTGGCAGAATTTTTTTACTGCGTATCCGTCTGAAAAATGGTGTCAGCAATTTGCCAGCCTGGCGCATTTCGGTCCAGGCTGTTGGGGGCAAATCGGCCATTGCCGGTTCCATTCCAGCCATTTATTCAGGAGCCATCATGACGGACATCGTACAGTTATTGGGCAAAGAAGCGGATTCTCTTCTTCAACATCGCTGCATGACCATTCCAGCGGACAGCCTTTATTTACCGGGCGCGGATTTCGTCGATCGCGTGATGATCGATAACAATCGTTCTCCTGCCGTATTACGCAATATGCAAACCCTGTACAACACCGGTCGTCTGGCCGGCACCGGCTATCTGTCGATTTTGCCGGTCGATCAGGGCGTTGAACACTCAGCGGGCGCCTCCTTCGCCGCTAACCCGGCTTATTTTGATCCGAAGAACATCGTTGAGCTGGCGATTGAAGCGGGCTGTAACTGCGTGGCGTCCACCTATGGCGTGCTGGCCTCGGTATCACGCCGCTATGCGCACCGCATTCCGTTTATGGTGAAACTCAACCACAACGAAACCCTGAGCTATCCGACCCAATACGATCAAACCCTGTATGCCAGTGTTGAGCAGGCATTCAATCTGGGGGCGATCGCGGTGGGCGCGACTATCTATTTTGGTTCTGAGCAGTCACGCCGTCAGATTGAAGAGATCTCGGCCGCCTTTGAGCGTGCGCATGAACTGGGCATGGTGACCGTGCTGTGGGCCTATCTGCGTAATGATGGCTTCAAGAAAGACGGCGTGGATTACCATGCCAGTGCCGATTTGACCGGCCAGGCCAACCATCTGGCGGCGACCATTGGCGCAGACATCGTGAAGCAGAAAATGGCCGAGAACAACGGCGGCTACAAAGCGGTGAAATTTGGCCACACCGACGAGCGCGTCTACAGCAAGCTGACCACGGAGAACCCGATCGATCTGGTGCGCTACCAGCTGGCGAACTGCTATATGGGCCGTGCCGGATTGATCAACTCCGGCGGCGCATCAGCCGGAGACACCGACATTGCCGAATCAGTGCGTACTGCGGTGATCAACAAGCGTGCGGGCGGGATGGGGCTGATTCTTGGCCGTAAGGCGTTCAAGAAGTCGCTGAAAGAAGGCGTTCAACTGATTATTGCGGTTCAGGATGTCTATCTGGCGAAAGATGTCACGATTGCGTAATTGAATGCCCAATTCCCTTCCCGCAAGCGGGAGGGGAACCGATCCAGCGCAGTATCAATGACAGGATTGGGACGAAATCTTATCTGCAAAGCTCGCTTTGCTGGCCAGCACTTCGCTTTTCACTCACCCGCAAACCGCACTTTACTCACGCTCTGCTGTATCCCCCTTAGTTGTGTGTAAGGGGCGGGGGTGAGGGCATCAAATTGCTGAGGAACTAAGGCGCTTCAAACCACTCGCTATTACGCTCAGCAATCGGCGTAATGGTCAAAATCATCTCCTGCAGATGACGGCGCATCGCCGCTTCTGCCGCTTCAACATCTTGCGCTTTTAACGCCTGGTAGATGTTTTCATGCTGCTGAATCAGGCTTTCCGGTGGCGACACTTCGCTCAGGGTCAGGAAGCGCACGCGGTCCATGGTGGCTTTAATGTTTTCCACCGTTTCCCACGCCAGCAGGCAGTTGATCCCCTCTGCAATCAGGCGGTGAAACTCATCGTCCAGCGCTAAAAACGCCTGGCTGTCGTGGCGTTCAGCGGCTAAGCGTTGCAGCTGTAAGTTATGTTCCAGCGCCATCAATCCCTCGGGGGTGATCTCCTGCGCAGCACGACGCACCACGGCGATCTCCACCGCTTCACGGATAAAACGGCCATCGGCCACGCGCTGGGCGGAAATCTTGCGCACGAAAGTACCGCGCTGCGGCAGCACCTGCACCAGGCCCGCTTCCGCCAGTTTGATAAAGGCTTCACGTACCGGCTGGCGCGACACATTAAAGCGCGCAGACACTTCCTTTTCGGACAGCAACGAGCCCGGATGAATGGCGCAGGTCACGATATCTTTGCGCAGATAACGATAGATCTGCTGATTTACGGGTTCGCTGGTGGTTATGGTATAGGCAATCGACATGCAGCAATATCCGTATTACGGCTGGCCTACGCCAGCCCGATGAGAAAGGTTCAGTCTAATCAGCACGCTGCATCTGCGCTACACATTTGTGAAAGCGCTTAAGCCTGCGTCACAAGGGCTTGCACCGTGGCGCGTGCCCCTTGCGTATTAAGCTGGTTATACAACTCGGTGACGCGCGAGACAAAGGCGGTCTGATAACGCAAATCATCGCCAAACACCGCTTGTATCCGCAGTAAGGCTTCGACGCGCTGCGCACCGTCATCGCTGTGCGCAACGATACTCGCCAGTTGTTCTTTCATTGGATCGCGAATCTCAATCGCCTGCCCTTGCTCATCGACACCGCTCACGTAACGCATCCAGCCCGCCACACCGAGCAGCAGATAGTCACAAGATGTGCCGTTACGCAGATGCCAGCGCACGCTGTCCAGCAGACGCTGCGGCAGCTTCTGTGTGCCGTCGGTGGCGATCTGGTAAGTGCGATGCTTGATGGCGCGGTTTTCGTAGCGTGCAATCAGCGAATCGGCATAAGCGGTGAGATCCACGCCCTGAGTGCGCAGTGTCGGGGCCTGATCCTGCAACATCAGCGCGCGCGCCGCCGTGCGGAAGTGGTTGTCGGCCATGCAATCGCTGATGTGTTCGTATCCGGCGAGGAAGCCAAGATAGGCGAGGAAGGAGTGGCTGCCGTTGAGCATGCGCAGCTTCATCTCTTCGAACGGCAATACATCACTCACCAGCTCAGCACCGGCGTTTTCCCATGCCGGGCGGCCATTGACGAAGTTATCTTCAATCACCCACTGGAAGAAAGGCTCGGCTTCCACCGCGACCGGATCGCTGCTGCCTAAGCGTGCTTCCAGCGCATCAAACGCCGCATCAGTCATCGCGGGGACGATGCGGTCCACCATGGTGGAAGGGAAGGTGATGTGCGTTTGAATGTACTCTGCCAGTTCGTGGCTGTGGCGTTCTGCCAACTGGGTGATGACGTTGCGCGTGACGTGACCGTTCTCTGGCATGTTGTCGCAGGACATCACGCTGAACGGCGGTAATCCACGCTCGCGACGACGGATAATCGCCGCCAGAATCAGGCCCGGCAGTGAACGGGGCAGCGTGGGGTTTTCCAGGTCATGCACGATATCAGGATGATCCGGGTTGAGCTTGCCGCTGGAGGGCATATAGCAATAGCCTTTCTCGGTCACCGTCATCGAGACAATCGCCACATCGGGCTGGCTCATCGCCTCAATCACCGCATCAATGCCGTCGCCTTTGCCATGCAGCGCTTGCGTCACCACGCCAATCACGCGGGTGTGCAGGCTGCTATCGGCCATCTCGGTGAGGGTATAGAGCAAATCCTGTTGGCGCAGCGCCTGAATCAATGCGCCGCTGTTGAGATTCACTTCGCAGTAGCCCCAGTCACTGCCTTCCGCCGCCAGTTTATCGGTGGCGAGCGCCTGATGCGCACGGTGAAAAGCACCAAAGCCGATGTGCACCATGCGGGTTTTCAACTGGCTGCGGTCATAAGCGGGACGTTGGACGTCGGCGGGAAGGCGATCAAGCTCTAACATGCGTTTTCCTTTTAGCAAACGGGGCGCTGAGCGCCCCATTATGGTCAATCTGTTATGCGGACACCGGTTTATCTATGGTCTTTGGGCTACGAATCACAAACAGCACTAACATCGCACCAATCCCGGCGACACAGCCCGCCAGAATAAAGGCGCTATCGAATTTGCCGGTGTGCTGCACGATATAGCCCGTGACAATCGGTCCAACAATCCCGGACAGGCTGCCAATCAGATGGATAAAGCCACTGATGCTGCCGACACGGCTTTTGTGCACCACATCCTGAATAATCGCCCAGTAAATCGCACCGGTGATGTAGAGGAAGAAGATGGAGATCGACATCATGATCACCGCCGAATTGACCTCTTTAATCGTTCCCGCCAGTGCCACGCAGATCGCGGCAGCCAGCAGCGAGACCACCAGCACGATTTTGCGCGACAGCAGCAGCTTGCCCGTGATGTTGAATATCTTATCTGAGATCCAGCCGCCCAATGCCAGGCCGACGAAGCCGACAATCCACGGGATCATGGTGGTGATACTCATGGATTTGATGTCCAGACCGTGCGCCTGCACCAGATAGGCCGGGAACCAGCTCAGGAAGAAGAACAGAATGTAGTTGTAGCAGAAGAAGGCAAAAGCGGTCACCAGGATAATCGGCTGACGCAGGTAGTAGCCCATGCCGTGCGCTTTGCCGGTCGGATCGATGACATCAGCCGGTTCTTCCGCTTTCAGTTTTTCGACCAGTGCGCGCTCTTGCTCAGAGACTTTTTTGCTGCGCGCGGGATTATCTGCGGCGAAGTAGAACCACAGGCACATCCACACCAGACCAATCAGGCAGATCACCACGAACGCCGGACGCCAGCCGAATGACAAGGCCAGATAACCGACAATCGGACCGGCTACCGCGCCCCCCAACGGTGAACCGGCACTCAGCAAGCCCATCGCGGTAGCCGCCTGTTTTTTCGGGAACCAGCCGTTAATCGCTTTGTTAGCCGAGGCGCAGATCGGGCCTTCCGCCATGCCGAACAGCACGCGCAGAATCATCATCGACCAGAAGCCGGTCGCCAGTGCGGTCATCCCGCAGAACAGCGACCACATACCGACAGCGGTGCCGAGCACGATGGTGGGGCCGAATTTATCGGTCGCCAGGCCACCGATAAAGTTAAACAGCGCGTAGCCAAAGAAGAAACTACCGAAAATCATGCCGAACTGTTCGGCGTTGATCATCAGGTCTTTTTCTACCAGTGGTACAGTCAGAGAAAGGGCAATACGATCGAGGTAGTTGATCATATAAACCAGGAACAACAGCAGTACGAGGGTCCAGCGTAGATTCTTTAACATAGAAACTCCGTTTCCCCGTCATGCTCCAATCTGTCTTTAAGTTGGCTGCGTGATTGCACCCCATTCACTTTTCGTTGTAAGCGTCTGGGGGCTTAATCACTGGCCACCTTGATACAGCCTGAAGCATTGAGAGGATTATTATATTGGCCGGCAGGTACGCACCGGATTAAGGACACCAGGTGTGAAGATTAACTTAACCCATGTGCAGAATCACTTTGCAGCAAGTGCGCGGATCTTTTTCGAACAGTGTCATCGCACGTTCAATCTCCGCCAGCGGGAAATAGTGCGTGACGAGTTTTTCTGGCTGAATCTGACCTTTCTCCATCCACTCAATCACCTGCGGGAAGCGATGGCTATTAAGACGCGAAGTGAACAGCGACAGCTCTTTGCTGGTTAATGCCTGCTGCGTAATGCTGCAAGGTTCACCAGAGAAGCCCAGCAGGCCAATACGCGCCGCCGGAGAGGCGAGGGCAGCGGCTTCGGCCAGGATGGTGGGATGGCAGGCGGCATCAATGATCAGTGTGGGCTGCACACCTTCAAGTTGTGCAGCCAGCGGAATGTCGCTGTTATTGAACACCTGATCGGCGCCATTTGCTTGCGCCAGCGCCAGACGTTCCGGCAGGCGATCCACCACCAGCACTTTTTCTACGCCGTAGACGCCTTTCAGCACCTGAATCGCGGTTAAGCCCATCGGGCCTGCGCCGTAAATCAGCGCTACGTCATTGACCTGCGGCTTAAGGAAGGCGGTAATGTTCGCCGCGATGGTGAAGGGCTCCACCAGGCTGGCCAGTTTGTCGGGAATGGAAGCCGGCAGAGCGAATGCGTTCTTCGCTGGTGCCACCGCGAACTCGCTGAAACCGCCGTCACGATGCACACCGATCACCTGCAATTCTTTGCAGACGTTCGGGCGACCGATGGAGCAAGGGTAGCAGTGTCCGCAACTCACCACCGGATCCACCGCGACACGCTCACCGATACGCGCGGCATCCACGCCTTCACCGACGGCATCGATCAAGCCGAAGAACTCGTGACCAATCACGCGCGGGTATTTGGCGAAGGGATTGTGGCCGTGCCAGATGTGCACATCTGAACCGCAGATACTGGCAAACTGTACTTTGACACGCACTTCGCCTGCGGCAGGTTCTGGCAATGCGCGTTCTGCCAGCACCAGTTCACCCGGTTGTTCAATTACGACACTTTTCATCATTTACTCCTTGCCAGATACACGCTCAATCGCTGGATTTGGCATCAACGGGAATGCAATGAATGAAAAATACGCTTGCTGATACTACCATACAAGTCGGCGTTAAAGAGTTGTGAAGAGAGTCACAGAGTGCAGGCAGGGTGAGCGAAGAACGGTGTGGGTTTGGGAGATGCGGCGGGGGGAATTTGATGTGGGGCTGCAAGAATCAGAACATGCAGAGATGTGGGATGTGGGATGTGAGGTGTGAGGAGTGGGATGTGGGATGTGGGATGTGGGATGTGGGATATGGGATATGGGATTTTCAGCTTGGGTTGAGATGCTTAGGCTGGCCAACGGTTTTCAAGCGGGGTGGCGATGTTCAGATTGAGTTTAAGGTCTTCAGGCAGGATTGAGGAGGTGAGTTAGGTTCGGGATGTTCAGGCAGGATTGAGGAGGAGAGTTGGGTTCGGGATGTTCAGGCAGGATCGAGGAGGTGAATTGAGTTTGAAATGTTCAGGCAGGATTGAGGAGGTGAGTTGGGTTTGAAATGTTCAGGCAGGATCGAGATGTTGAGTTGGGTTTGAGATGTTTAGGCCAGGCTGAGGTGTTAAAGCTGGGATGCGATATGCAGATTTGGCCGAGGTCGTCAGATTGAACTCATAAGGACTTTGGATAGGGTGTCGTCCGGTTATTCAACCCGCTCGCCCCCAAATTGCGGTCATAAAAAAAGCAGCCTGATAGGCTGCTCTTTTCAAGAATTTGGCTCCTCTGACTGGACTCGAACCAGTGACATACGGATTAACAGTCCGCCGTTCTACCGACTGAACTACAGAGGAATCGTTTGGAACGGGGCGCATAGTAACGAGCAGGCTCTGGGTTGTCAAAGGCCTTTTCCACATTTTTTACTGACTGCTGAATAAAGCGTCAATTTTGCGTTTCTCTTCCCTCTCACGCGGCGAATCACACTCGATATCGGGCCTATTTGTGATGTAAGTCACTAATGCTATGCAAAATTACATTCTGATTTGTCGATTCTGTCGAATACCTCGCATGTATGATCACAGATATTTCATTTCGTCGTTGTCGGGGCCAAAAGCGAAACATATATTCCAGATCAATTCCCACCCACAACTCCAGGTGCAGCATGAACAAAGTCAGAATCGGTATGATCGGCAGTGGTTACATTGGTCGTTGTCACGCCATTGCTTACGCGCAGGCCCCCACTGTTTTCGCACTGAAAGGTGAAATCGTGCGGGAAATGCTGGCAGAGGTGAACCCGGAACTGGCCGCGAAACAGGCGGCAACCTTTGGCTTTGCCCGTTCAACCGGCGACTGGCATGAGCTGGTACGCGATCCCAACATTGATGTGGTCGATATCTGCGCGCCGAACTTCCTGCACAAAGAGATGGCGCTGGAAGCGATTCGTAACGGCAAACACGTTTACTCGGAAAAACCGCTCTCCCTGTCCGTGGCCGATGCAGAAGAGATGGTGCAGGCCGCGCAGCAGGCAGGCGTTAAAACCCTGGTGGGCTTCAACTACATGAAAAACCCCACCAGCCAGCTGGCGCGTGAAATCATTGCGCGCGGTGAGATTGGTGACGTGATCCATTTCTACGGTACACATAATGAAGATTATCTGGCGCGTCCGGAAACACCGCTCGACTGGCACTGCCAGAAAGCGCTGGCCGGTTTAGGTGCGCTGGGCGATCTGGCGGCGCATATCGTCAATATGGCGCACTATCTGGTCGGGGATATCGAAGAAGTCAGCGGCGATATGATGACGGTGATTAAACAGCGTCCCGATCCGAAAGATCATTCACGTTTGTTGCCAGTTGAGAACGAAGATCAGGCCAGCGCGCTGCTGCGCTTTAAAAACGGTGCGCACGGTGTGTTTGAAACCTCACGCATCGCCTGCGGCAGCAAAATGGGCCTGACCTATGTGGTCACTGGCACCAAAGGCACCCTGCGCTACACTCAGGAGCGTATGGCCGAGCTTGAGCTGTATATCCATGATGAACCCGCTGGACGTCAGGGCTTCAAAACCATTCTGACCGGCCCGGCCCATCCCGATTACGCCAACTTCTGCGTATCAGCGGGCCACGGTATTGGTTTTAACGATCAGAAAACCGTCGAGATCCGCGATTTAATCAACGGTATCGCGGCAGGCGATCGCATGTGGCCTGATTTTGCCGAAGGCTTGCAGGTACAGAAAGTACTGGAAGCGGTCGCGGTGTCCGCCGTCGAGCGCCGTTGGATGAAGGTGTAACGGCCATTAGTTAGGCTCATGCTCTAAACCGCACATGAGCTAATCAGCAGGCCAGGGGGAGTGCTGGTCAATTAAGGCTTTACTCGCAAATGCTGCCACTGTCAAAAGTGGCGGCATTTTGTTTGGCGAAAATACTGATGTGCTGATGTGCTGATGTGCTGATGTGCTGATGTGCTGGCCCTGGCCTCCACTATCGTGCCCTTTTTCACAACACGCACTGAAGCTTCAAAGCAGGCTGGGGGCCGTTCTGGGGCAGGCACTTCGCAGCGCTGAACGGAATGAGGAAGCCAGGAGAGCCAGCATGGATGCTGGCGAAAGGCGCAGCCGGAACAGGGATGTTCCGTCTGCGCCGGTCCGTCAGGCTGACGAGTGAAGTGAAGGTACCGCGTCAGCGGCGCGAGGACCGCCAGGCCCAGAACGGCCCCCAGACGGCGACACCACGGGCCCCCTAAAATCCATCACCACCAGCTCTACAGACTGCGTCATCCCCGGCAACCAACCCGCTCTTATCACCTGCCTCTCAACTGACAAACATCACGCCAGCAGTGGGCACTGCGGCGGCAGACGGCAGCTCAGCGCGCCGGGCATCACTTCAATTTCAAATTCACTACCGGTCAGCGGCTCGCCATCCAGATTAAACGTCATCTCATGCGGGGAGCGAATGCGTAGCGATTGCAACTGCGCCGAGACAATATTCGGGTTCTCATCATTGCGCGTCAGCGAATGCAGTAGCGTTGGCAACAGCTCCTGCGCGGTCACAATGCTCAGATTCAGCTGCCCATCATTGATCAACGCATCCGGACACAACTTCTGCCCGCCACCCGCCTGACGACCATTACCAATGCCGATCACCAATGCATCGCCTTGCCACGCAAAGCCCGGTCCGCTGATCTCACAACTATCCGGCTTCAGCGCATCCACCCGCATCAAACCGTGAATAAAGTACGACACGCCGCCCAAAGCCGATTTCAATTTCTCCGGCGTCTCCGTGGTGATACGCGTGCCAAAGCCGCCGGTCGCCATATTGATAAAATAGCGATCGCCATTCACGCGCGCCAAATCAATCGCGCTGGCTTTGCCCAACACCGCCAGACGCAGTGCAGGTTCCATCTCCGCTGGAATACCGACGCTGGTGGCGAAATCATTGGCCGTGCCAAGCGGCAGAATACCCAGCGCCGGACGCTGCTCTGCAGCCACCGCCGCCAGCGCCGTGGCGATCTCATTGATGGTGCCATCGCCGCCACCGGCGACCACGGTTTCAGCCTGCAACGCCACCGCTTCCTGCACGTAACGGTCGCCGTCGCCCTTTTCCCAGGTCACGCGCACCGCCAGATTAAAGCCTTCCTCACGCAGCGTATTAACCGCCGCACGCAAATCTTCATTGCCCGCGCCTTTTCCATTGAGGATCAGCAGCGTCAGTGGTTTGTTTTGCATAATCAGTTCCTTGAGGCGAAATACGATGCAGTGGTTATAGCATAGCTGGACGGGGAACTTTATCGGCGGGCGATGAAAAAAAGAAAACCCGCACGGGGGAGCCGGGCGGGTGAATGAGGTGGTTCCTGGTACTACCTGCTGTTTATTGTTACTCGTTAGCAGCAGGCGGGATTCTAAAGCGAGGCGCAGCGGCGGTCTGTGATCCTGTTCTAACTTCGCGCCTTTCTTTTCATTATGTGCGCTTTTTTCCGTGCGGATCATAGGTGTTGTTGCCATCAGTAAAATTACGCATCAATAAGGCAAAGGCCAGATCCACCGATTCCGGTACTGGGATCCACACGCGATGCCCATCGCCCGGTGCCACCTCCACCGCCGCGCCTTTATCATTTTGCATCGATTCCAGCGTACAGTTCAGATTGCCCTGCGGCGTCATGATCTCCACGGAATCCCCGAGCAGAAACTTATTCTTCACCGCGATCTGCGCCCAGTCACCGCGACGCTCACCGGTAAATTCCCCGACAAACTGCTGGCGTTCGGAAACGGAGAAACCCTGCTCATAGTTCTGATAACTGTCATGAGTATGACGACGCAGGAAACCCTCGGTATAGCCGCGATGCGCCAGACCTTCCAGCGTCTCCAGCAGCGCCGGATCGAACGGCTTACCGGCTGCCGCATCATCGATGGCGCGACGATATACCTGCGCGGTGCGAGCACAGTAATAGAAAGATTTGGTACGGCCTTCAATTTTTAATGAATGCACGCCCATCTGGCTCAGGCGCTCGACGTGGGCCACCGCGCGCAAATCCTTTGAGTTCATGATGTAAGTGCCGTGCTCATCTTCAAAGGCACTCATCACTTCACCGGGCTTCATCTTCTCTTCTAATAAAAATACGCGGTCGGTCGTCGCGCCAACGCCCAGCGTGGGCTCCTGCACCTCAACCGGCTGATGGAAACCGACAATATTGCCCACCTCATCCTGTTTGCCTTCTTCTACTTTATATTCCCAGCGGCAGGCGTTGGTGCAGGTGCCCTGATTAGGATCGCGCTTGTTGAGATAACCCGACAGCAGGCAGCGGCCGGAATAGGCCATGCACAGCGCGCCGTGCACGAAGATCTCGATCTCCATCTCTGGCACCTGCTGGCGAATTTCTGCGATCTCATCCAGCGACAGCTCGCGCGACAAGATCACGCGGGTCAGTCCCATCTGCTGCCAGAACTTCACGGTTGCCCAGTTCACCGCATTCGCCTGCACTGACAGATGAATCGGCATCTCAGGAAAGGCTTCGCGCACCAGCATAATCAGGCCGGGATCGGACATGATCAACGCATCGGGCTGCATCTCCACCACTGGTGTCAGGTCGCGGATAAAGGTTTTCAGCTTGGCGTTATGCGGCGCGATGTTCACCACCACGTAGAATTTCTTGCCCAACTGGTGGGCTTCTTCAATGCCTTTGGCCAGTACTTCGTGGGTGAATTCATTGTTGCGTACGCGCAGGCTGTAGCGCGGTTGACCGGCATACACCGCGTCAGCGCCGTAGGCAAAGGCATAGCGCATATTCTTCAGCGATCCCGCTGGAGAAAGGAGTTCGGGTTTAAACATGGAGGGAAATCTCACTGATGTCAGGTCAGCATGCCATCGGCGATGGCAGGTGCACGAGCCGCATCAAACGGCCCTGCAAAAGGTGGGGAATTGTAGGCAGGGCCGCCGCTGAAGTAAATTGATCTACATCAAGCTAACCGCTACATCAGGCGACAGACGTCCGCTTCCCAGCGATAACCCATGCCGTACACCGCGCGAATAAACGGCTGTTCCGCATCGAGGTTTTCCAGCTTACGACGCAGGTTCTTGATATGGCTATCGATAGTACGGTCGGTGACCACGCGATAATCGTCATAAAGATGGTTCAGCAACTGTTCGCGCGAGAACACTTTACCCGGCTCCAGCGCCAGGGTTTTCAGCAAGCGGAATTCAGCAGGGGTCAGTTCCAGTTGCTGTTCACGCCAGCTGGCCTGAAAACGTCCTTCATCAATCAGCAGATGCGAGGCGAGTTGCGCCTCTTCCGGCGAACGTTTCACGCGGCGCAGAATGGTTTTCACACGCGCCACCACTTCACGCGGGCTGAAAGGCTTGCAGATGTAATCGTCTGCGCCAATCTCCAGCCCCAGCAAGCGGTCAATTTCCTCGGTGCGCGCGGTGACCATGATGATCGGCAGCTCAGAGAAACGGCGTATCTCGCGGCACAGCGTCAAGCCATCACGGCCCGGCAGCATCAAATCCAGCAGCATCAAATCCGGCGGCGAGTGCTGCACATAGCTCAGCACCTCATTGCCATCCGCAATATGGTGAGTGCGATAGTTGGACGCCTGCAGATAATCAATCATCAGCTGCGCCAGTTTGGGTTCATCTTCAACAACAAGGATCAGTGGATCGTGATTATCCGGGCTCATAAGCTATTTCTGGTGAGGAACATACGGCAAGTTTAGCGCGATTTGCAGCCCACCTAAATCAGAGTGATCCGCAGAAATGCTGCCGCTGTGTGCTTCAACAATGTTTTTACAGATCGCCAGACCCAATCCAGAGCCGCCGCTGGCGCGATTGCGTGAACTTTCAGCGCGGAAAAAACGCTCAAAAAGATGTGCCTGATGCTCAGCGTCCACGCCAGGCGCGCTATCCGCAAAGCGTAACTGCCAGTATTTGCCGTGTTGCTGCAGGCTGACCCGTACTTCGCCACCGGCATCTGTGTAACGCAGGCTATTCTCCAGCAGATTCGTGAATAACTGCATTAAACGATCGGGATCGCCAAAGCTTTCCGCTTTGGGCGGCAGTGCGAGAGTGAGCGTCAACTCCCGGCTGCGATAGCGCTCGCCGAAACTGCCTGCCACCACTTCCAACAGATTCACCACATCCACCGGCTGTTTACGATAGGCGAGGGCGCCCGCGTCAGACAGCGACAGCTGATGCAGATCGTCCACCAGTTTGGTCAGCACCACCACTTCGCTCTGCAGTGAGGTGATGGCTTCCGGCGTCAGCTTGCGCACACCATCCTGCATCGCTTCCAGCTCACCGCGCATGATCGCCAGCGGCGTGCGCAGTTCGTGGGAGATATCGGCCATAAAAGCGCGGCGGTTACTCTCGTTTTTTTCCAGCGAACTGGCGAGCTGGTTAAAATCGCGCGCCAGCTGGCCGATTTCATCACTGCTGCCCACTTCCACACGTGTGGAAAATTTACCTGCCGCCAGCTCGTGGGTGCCATCCACCAGCCGTTTCACCGGGGCCAGCAAGCCACGCGCCAGCAGCCAGGTGACCAGCGCCGCCAGCAGCGTGGTGAGCGTGACGATCATCCAGCTGGTACGTCGCTGCTGCAGATCAAAGTTGATATCGGTGCTGCGTGTTAACCGCTCAGCGGGCGAGGCGATCACCCAACCCACCACTTTGCCCGTGCTGGTGGTGATGTTGCGACGGGTGCCTTCCGGCGGCACCGGCGAGTGCGGCCCGGACAACACTTTATACTGCTGATCAATAATCCAGAATTGAGTGCGCCAGCCGTGTGGCGGTAGCTGCGTACTGCTGCCGGGATTTTGTTCCATCGAACGCAGAATGGTGAAAATCAGCCGATCGTTGTTCCGCAGGAAATCCCAGTCGCCATGCTGCTCGTACTGATCCGCCAGTGCATCGCTCAGCAGGGTTAAGCGTTGCTCATTGCCCTTTTTGATGTAATCGACAAAGCCATGCTCAAAGCTGAGGCGCACGCCCCAGTGCATGGTGATGATCACCAGCATGCAGGTGGAAAATATCGCCACAAACAGCTTGGCGCCAATGCCGAGTTTCACCGGCTGCTTCATGCTTTTCTCCTGCCTCTGAGATCCACGTTCTTACTCACATCTTTGGGTACGCGCCAGAACACCAGTGCCGGCAGCACAATCACTAACGCCATGCATAGATAGGTATAAATAAAGGTTTGATGCGCGGCGGCGCTGTTGGTCACGGCACCGTGTGCGAAGGCACCCAGCAGTAAACCGGCCACCGTGACGCCAATACTCATCGACAGCTGCATGATCATCGAGAGCAGGCTGTTGCCGCTGGAGGCCAAATCATCCGGCAACTCTTTCAGCGTTAAGGTATTCATAGAGGAGAAGCGGATGGCATTCACCATTCCTTGCAGTAGCAGAACCACCGGCAGCATCCACACCCAACCGAGCAGTGCCACTGCCGGGAACAGCAATACCACCAGCGCTAGCGCGACTGTCGCCCCGACCAGCGCATTACGGTAGCCGAACAGATTGACGATGCGCACCACCACGCGTTTGGTGCCCATGTTGCCCAGCACCATCGGGATCATCATCAATCCGGCGTGGAATGGGCTGTAGCCGAGGCCCACCTGCAGAAAGATCGGGGTCATAAACGGCAGCATGCCGCTACCGATACGGCCGGTGAAGCTGCCGAGCAGGCCAATCGAATAAATACGGTTGTCGAACAGCTTGAGACTAAACAGCGCATTGTCGTTATTGCGGCCGTGCATCAGGTAGAACAGCAGGGAGAACACACCAACCAGAATCAACAGGCCGAGCAGCAGCGGGGAACCGCCGGTGCTGCGTTGGCCGTCGAGCGCCAGCGTCAACGTTGCCATGCCGACCGCCAGCAGCACAAAGCCGAGGAAATCAAAGCGCTTGGTTTGCATGGTGTAATTCGGCATCAGCATCAGGGTGGCAATCGCGCCGATAATGCCCACCGGAATGTTAATCAGGAAAATCCAGTGCCAGCTGGCGTACTGCACCAAAATCCCACCCAGCGCCGGGCCAAGCAGCGGACCGATTTGCCCGGGCGTGGTGACAAAAGTCATCGCCGACATGTACTGTTCGCGCGGCACGATTTTCATTACGGTCAAACGCCCCACCGGCACCATCATTGCACCGCCCACGCCTTGCACCACACGCGCCATCACCAGTTGATCGAGTGAGGTGGAGAAGGCGCACAGCACCGATCCGATGCTGAACAGCACAATGGCGCAGAAGAAAATGTTGCGTACGCCGAAGCGATCCGCCAGCCAGCCGCTGATCGGCAGTGTCACCGCCACCGTGAGCACATACGACACGATCACCGAATGCATGTTGAGTGGGCTAACGTTGAGATCGCGCGCCATCGAAGGGATGGCGGTATTCACGATGGTGGTATCCAGCGCCTGCATAAAGAAGCCGAAGGCGACGATCCACAGCTGCCAGCGCACGGTGGCGTTTTGCGAGTTCATGGAGAGTACCGTTGTATTAAAGCCAGTTGTCGCTGATTAACCCGTTCACCCGTGAAAATTCGCGCAGGTTGTTGGTAATGAGTGTTAGCGCTTCACTTCTCGCATGTGCAGCGATGTGCAAATCATTCAGACCAATGGGGGTGCCTTTCTTTTCAAGCTCAGCGCGGATCGAGCCGTAATGAAATGCTGCCTTTTGATCGTAACTGAGCACGTCCAGACGGGAAATAAAGTCTTCAACCGTGCGTAGATTCCTTTCAGGAAAAGCACTTTTCTCCGCACCATGAACGAGTTCAGCAAGCGTAATCGATGAGATGACCATGCGCCCGACGTTGGCATTAAAGCGTTCAAGAACCTCAATCGGGCGGCGTTTAATGACATAGATGACGATGTTGGTATCCAGCATGTAGCGATGCATTAAAAATCTTCCCTGTCAGATTGCTCCTGTGACGCACGTTCATTCATAAAATCATCGCTTACGCTGGGGCCATCGAGGAAAAAGCTATCCCAGGCGTTTTCTATTGGTGTGAGAATGCGCTCTTTGCCAATCGCACGCACCGTGACATTTTTCACGTTGTCTGGAAAGCGCATGTCAGCAGGAATACGCACGTTTTGCGTACGATTATTGGTAAACACGGTACCTTGAGACATATAAACCTCCTTCATAGTGACTGGATAAAGTTTACTCGCTTTATACTATGTAGCAAAGGTGTATAGCATGGTCATTCGGTAATCAATGCCGTTTTTTTACGTCGACTCAGCTTATCCATCATCAGAAACACCACCGGCGTGGTGTAGAGCGTGAGTAGCTGGCTCATCACCAATCCGCCTGCAATAGTGATGCCCAGCGGCTGGCGCAGTTCAGCACCATCGCCGCTGGTGAGCACCAGCGGCAGTGCACCAAACAGCGCGGCCAGCGTGGTCATCAGAATCGGGCGGAAGCGCAGCTGACACGCCATGAAGATCGCGTCACGCGCGCTGAGATTGCCGTTGCGCTGTGCCTCCAGCGCGAAATCCACCATCATGATGGCATTCTTCTTCACGATGCCGATCAGCAGCAAAATGCCAATCAACGCAATTAAACTGAACGGCGTATTAAACAGTTCCAGCGCCAGCAGCGCCCCGACGCCCGCCGAGGGCAAAGTCGAGAGGATGGTCAGCGGATGCACATAGCTCTCGTACAAAATCCCCAGCACGATATACACCGCGGCAATCGCTGCCAGCATCAGATACAGCTGATTGGATTGCGACTGCTCGAACACCTGCGCGGTGCCGGCAAAACTGCCGCGCACGCTGGAGGGCACACCGAGCGCCGTCATGGTGCGTTCAACCGCCTCAGAAGCCTGAGATAACGACACGCCTTCCGGCAGGTTGAACGAAATGGTTGAGGCGGCAGACAAACCTTCATGGTTCACCGACAGTGGCGCATTGGCGGGCTGCCATTTGGCGAACCAGCTGAGCGGGATCGCTTTGCCATCACTGTTGATCACGAACATCTGATCCAGCGCACTGATATCCTGGGTGTAGCGCGGATCGACCTCCATCACCACCTTGTACTGGTTCAGCGGCTGATAAATGGTAGAGATCTGCCGTTGACCGAAAGCATTGTTCAACAGCGCGTTGGCGGTCGACACCTCAATGCCCAGCCGCGCCATACTTTCACGATCGTAGGTCAGATCCATCTCGCTGCCTTTGTCTTGCTGATCGGAGTTCACGTCTACCAGCTCCGGCAACGCGGCAAACGCCTGACGAATTTTCGGCTCCCACTCACGCAGGTCGGCGAGATTATCCGACAGCAAGCTGTACTGATAGCTGGCATTGGATTCACGTCCACCGATGCGAATATCCTGCACCGCGTTGAGATACAGGTTGGCGCCAGGCTCTTTCGCCAGCTTGGTGCGCAGGCGCGCAATCACTTCCTGGACGTTTTCACTGCGCTCCGACAGCGGCTTGAGCGAGACGAACATCGAACCGCTGTTGGTGCGCGAACCGCCGGTAAAGCCAGTGACGTTATCCACTGCTGGATCGGCCTTGATGATGTTCATAAAGTCCTGCAGCTTGCCGCGCATCGCCTGGAACGAAATGCTTTGATCTGCCGAGATAAAACCGTTCAGTCGTCCGGTGTCCTGCTCCGGCATAAAGGTTTTGGGGATCGAGATAAACAGATACACGGTCAACCCAACGGTGGCGAGCAGCAGCATCAGTACCCAGATGGCGTGGTTCAGCACCCATCCCAACGAGCGCGCGTAGCCGTTTTGCACACTCAGCATCACTTTGGCAAAACCCCGCGTGCGCGGCTGGCTGCGCTTTTCCTGCGGTTTCAACAGGTAGGCGCACATCATCGGCGTCAGTGTGATGGAGATAAACAGCGAGATGAGGATCGCCACTGACAGCGTGATGGCGAATTCCGAGAAGAAGCGCCCAATAATTCCGCCCAGCATCAGCAGCGGCAGGAACACGGCAATCAGCGATAGACTCATCGACAGCACGGTAAAGCCCACTTCGCGCACGCCGGTTAGCGCCGCCTGTAGCGGTTTCATCCCTGCTTCAACGTGACGCGCGATATTTTCCAGCACCACAATCGCATCATCGACGACAAATCCGGTGGCGATGGTGAGTGCCATCAGCGACAGGTTGTTGAGGCTAAAACCGCACAGATACATGGCGGCGAAAGTGCCAATCAGCGAAACCGGCACGGCGGCGGCAGGGATTAAGGTGGCGCGTCCATCCCGCAGGAAAACAAACACCACCAGAATCACCAGCACAACCGCAATCATCAATGACTGCTCCACTTCCTGCAGCGAGGCGCGAATGGTGGGGGAACGGTCCTGAGCGATCTGTAAATCGATGGCGGCGGGGATCACTTCATGCAGTAGCGGCATCTCGCTGCGAATTCGGTCCACGGTTTCAATGATGTTGGCATCCGGCGATTTGCGCACCACCAGCAGCACCGCCGGTTTGCCATTGGTCATCCCGGCGTTGCGCACGTCCTGCACCGAATCCTGCACGTTGGCGACATCGCTCAGGCGGACGGCTGCGCCATTGCTGTAATGCACCACCAGCGGCTGATATTCGCTGGCGGTTTGCAGTTCATCGTTGGTGCGTACCTGCCAGCGTTGCTGCACATCATCAATCGCCCCTTGCGGACGGCGCTGGTTGGCGTTGCTGATGGCGGTACGCACCGCATCCAGCGACACGCCCTGATTAAACAATGCCTGCGGGTTGAGATCGACGCGCACCGCAGGCAGCGAACTGCCGCCCACGGTCACATCACCGACGCCCTGAATCTGAGACAACTTCTGCGCCAGTTGCGTTGAAGCGTAATCATACAGCTGACCGGGATTATAAATGTCCGAGGTCAGCGTCAGGATCATGATCGGTGCATCTGACGGGTTCGCTTTGCGATAGGTCGGACGGCTCGGCATGCCGGTCGGCAGCAGGCTTTGTGCGGCGTTGATCGCGGCCTGCACGTCACGCGCTGCGCCGTTGATGTCGCGGTCAAAATCAAACACCAGAATCACGCGCGTGCTGCCGAGTGAACTGGTGGAGGTCATTTCACTGACACCGGCAATGCGCCCCAGCGAACGTTCCAGCGGCGTGGCGACCGAAGCCGCCATAGTTTCAGGTGACGCGCCGGGCAGCGAAGCGGTAATCACGATCACCGGGAAATCCAGCTGCGGCAGCGGGGCCACCGGCAGCAGGCGGAAACCGAGAATACCGGCCAGCGCAATCGCCAGCGTCAGCAGCGTGGTCGCCACTGGCCGATGGATAAACAGTGCGAAGAACTTCACGGCTGCGCCTCAGAACGCTTAAAGCGACGGCGCGTGGCGTGGGCCAGTCGGTCAAACAGCAGATAGATCACTGGCGTGGTAAACAACGTCAGGATTTGGCTGAGGATCAAGCCGCCGACCATGGCAATGCCTAAAGGATGGCGCAGTTCAGCGCCAACACCGGTGCTCAACATCAATGGCAAGGCACCGAGCAGTGCCGCCATGGTGGTCATCAGAATCGGACGGAAACGCAGTAAACAGGCCTGATAGATCGCGTCACGCGGTGCCATACCTTGCTCACGCTCGGCGGCCAGCGCAAAGTCGATCATCATGATGGCGTTTTTCTTCACGATACCAATCAGCAAGATAATGCCAATGATGGCGATAATATCCAGCTCATTGCCGCTCAGCATCAGCGCCAGCAGCGCGCCCACACCCGCTGTTGGCAGCGTGGAGAGAATGGTGATCGGATGGATAAAGCTCTCATACAGCACGCCGAGCACGATATACATCGCCACCACCGCCGCGATAATCAGCCACACGGTACTGGTGAGCGCCGCTTCAAACGCCAGCGTGCTGCCCTGGAACTGCGTCATCATTTCGGCCGGCATGCCGACCTGATCTTCGGCTGCACTGATGGCTTTCACCGCTTCGCCCAGCGAATAGCCTTCGGCGACATCAAACGAGAAGGTGGCTGACGGGAATTGATCGAGGTGATTAATGCTCAACGCCGCATGACGCTCTTCGATCTGCGCGATGGCACTGAGCGGAACGCTGCCGCCGTCGGTGCTGGTCAGTCGAATACCGTCGAGACTGGCCAGCCCCGGCGTTTGCTCATTGTTCTGCTCCAGCACCACGCGATACTGATTGGCCTGGGTATAAATGGTGGAGATCAATCGTTGACCGAAGGCGTTGTACAGCGCGTTATCGACATCCGCCATGGTGATACCGAGGCGGCTGGCGCTATCGCGATCGACACGGATAAAGGCTTCCAGCCCTTGATCCTGCCAGTCGCTGCTGACGTCACGCAGCTGCGGCAAGCTATTGAGTTGTGTCAGCAGCTTCGGTACCCAGGTGCTGAGTGATTCCAGCGAGCCCGATTGCAGCGTGAACTGGTACGGCGTGCGGCTCGCCTGGGTTTCAATGGTCAAATCCTGCACGGGCTGCAGCCACAGTGAGACGCCGGGCACTTTATCAATCTCTTGCTGCAGGCGTTTCTGCACTGCGGGAATGCGGTCATCACGCTCGCTGAGCGGTTTGAGATTGATCTGCAAGCGCGCGCTGTTCAGTGCCGCATTGGTACCATCGACGCCGACAAACGACGTCATGCTCTGCACCGCCGGATCTTTCATGATGATCGACGCCACATCGCGCGTGCGATCCGCCATGCTGCTGTACGACACCGACTGCGGCGCCTGTAAGGTGCCCTGAATAATGCCGTTGTCCTGCTGCGGGAAAAAGCCTTTCGGGATGGCGATCCACATCAACACTGTCAGCAGCAGGGTGCCGAGCGCCACCGATAAGGTGATCCACGGATGCTGCAACACGCGGGTTAGCCAGCGGCCATAACCAGCAATCACCCGATCAAACATCGCTTCACTGGCTCGCGAGAAGCGATTCTGTTTGCGCAACGATTCGGCGCTGAGCATGCGTGCACACATCATCGGCGTCAGCGTCAACGACACTACGGCGGAGATCAGTATCGCCACTGCCAGCGTCACCGCAAACTCACGGAACAGGCGACCAATCACATCGCCCATAAACAGCAGCGGGATCAGCACTGCAATCAGCGAAAAGGTGAGGGAGATAATGGTGAAGCCGATTTCGCCCGCGCCTTTCAGCGCCGCCGTCATCGGCTTTTCGCCTTTTTCGATATAGCGCGAGATGTTCTCGATCACCACGATGGCATCGTCGACCACAAAGCCGGTGGCAATGGTAAGTGCCATTAGCGTCAGGTTATTGATCGAGAAACCGAGGAAATACATCGCCGCAAACGTCCCGACCAGCGACAGCGGGACCGCCACGGCCGGGATGATGGTGGCAGGCACGTTACGCAGAAACAGATAGATGATCATCACCACCAGGCCAATCGCCAGCATTAATTCGTGCTGGGTATCCGCCACCGATGCACGGATATTGGTGGTGCGGTCGGTGAGCAGTTTCACGTCCACCGATTTGGGCAGTGTGGCGGTAAGGGAGGGCAGCAACGTACGAATACTGTCAGCGGTGGCGATGATATTGGCACCCGGCTGGCGCTGTACGTTGAGCACAATTGCCTGCTGGCGGTTAGCCCAGGCCCCGAGCCAGCTGTTCTCCGCACCTTGTTCAATGCTGGCGACATCGCCTAAGCGTACCGGCGCGCCGTTGTTATAGCTGATGATCAGCTTGCGGTAATCTTCGGCCGAGGTCATTTGGTCATTGGCCGCCAGCGTAATTGAGCGCGTTGGGCCATCCAGGCTACCTTTGGCGGAGTTAACGTTGGCGTTGGTGATCGCGGTGCGCACGGTTTCGCTGGTCAAGCCTAATGCGGCCAGCGCCTGGGTATTCATTTTCACGCGTACCGCCGGGCGCTGTCCGCCGGATAGCGTCACCAGGCCCACGCCGGTGACCTGCGAAATTTTCTGCGCCACGCGCGTTTCGACCATGTCCTGCACTTGCGTCAGCGGCATGCTGGTGGTGGTGACGGCGAGCGTCATGATTGGGGGATCGGCAGGATTGACCTTACTGTAAACCGGCGGGTTAGGCAGATCGCTGGGCAGCAGATTGGTGGCAGAGTTGATCGCCGCCTGTACTTCCTGCTCGGCAACATCCAAAGAGAGGGAAAGCTGGAACTGCAAGGTCACCACGGAGGCACCGCCGGAACTCTGTGATGCCATCTGCTTCAGCCCTGACATCTGGCCGAACTGGCGCTCAAGCGGGGCGGTAATCGAGGACGTCACTACATCCGGGCTGGCGCCGGGATAGAGCGTGACCACCTGAATCGTCGGGTAATCCACTTCGGGCAGCGCCGATACCGGCAGAAAGCGGTAACCGAGCACGCCTGCCAGCAGAATGGCAATCATCAGCAGTGTGGTCGCCACCGGGCGCAGAATAAACAGGCGTGACGGGCCGCCACTGCTGTCTGGGGGCATCACCTGCATTATTGACGCTCTCCGCGCGCAGGCTGGGCGGCGCGCGTGCTGTTTGTGGCGGTACTTTGCGGTGATACCACTTCAACGGTGGCACCTTCGGTCAGACGATCCAACCCGTCAGTGACCACGCGCTCACCGGCGTCAAGCCCGGCACTGATCACCACTTTCTGACTGTCCTGCAAGCCCGCCGTCACGCGCTTCTTGCTCACTTTGTTTTCGCTATTGACCACCCAGACAAAGTGGCCGTCGTTGCTCATTTGCAGCGCAGCCGTTGGGATAACCACCGCATCCTGCAGCGTGTCCACTTTCAGGCGCGCGTTGACGAACTGATTGGGGAACAGCGCATCATCCTGATTATCGAAGCGCGCTTTGAGTTTGATGGTGCCGGTGGTGGCATCAATCTGGTTATCGAGGCTGAGCAGCGTGCCGCTGGTGAGCAGGGTTTTGTTACTGCGATCCCAGGATTCGACAATCAACGGCTGTCCACTTTTCTGTGCCTTGAGAATCTGGCTAATGTTGTTTTCGGCGACGCTGAACACCACGTCAATCGGATGGGTTTCGGTGATCACCACTAAGCCAGTGGTATCGCCAGAAGTGATGTAATTACCGACATCAACCTGCTTCAGCCCGACGCGACCGGCGATCGGCGCGGTAATGCGGCTGTAGGTGAGATTAAGCTGCGCGCTGGCGACGTTACCTTCATCGGCTTTAATCGTGCCCAGCGTTTCACTCACCAGCGAGCGTTGCGTGTCCAGTTCCTGCTGCGACACCAGTGAGGTTTTCGCCAGTTTTTCATAGCGACTAAGATCGCGACGCGCATTGGCGAGCGTGGCCTGATCTTTTGCCAGCTGTCCCTGGGCCTGAATTAACGCGACCTGATACGGGCGGGGATCGATTTCGGCAAGCAGTGCACCCGCGGCCACCTGCTGGCCTTCCTGGAAATGTAAAGCCATCAGCTGGCCGTCAACGCGGCTGCGTACCGTGACGGTATTCGCGGCGGTCACGGTGCCGAGTCCGCTGAGATAGTAGGGCACGCTTTGTGTGGTTGCGGCAGCCGCCTGCACCGGTGCCAGAGGACGGCGATTGGCCACGCCAGCGCCACGACCATGATGCTGTTGGCCCTCGGCTTGCGGCTGTTTACTCGGTTCCGCAGGATGCTGCCACCAGTAATATCCACCGGCCAGTGCGGCGACCGCGACGATAGTTATCAGGCTTGTTTTCAGTCGACTGTTCATCTGCTTGCGTGCTCTCCAGCGGTTTCGTATTCCCCAAATGCGAAAGCAAAATGGCCGTTTCGCAAACGAAATGATTGTAGTCGCTCGTACCGGGCAAAAATTGAAGGAATTAAGAATATCGCCCCTGAGGCGCTAAGTATTCATATTACGTAAACATTTTGGCAGGAAAACGCATAAGCGCAGCGATTTCATTTGCTAAGCTCAAAGGCAGTCATGTCTCGTTTCAATAAGGAGAACAAAATGAGTCAACAGAAAACCCGTCAGCTTGGCGACAGTGGTATTCAGGTTCCGCTTCTCACTTTTGGCGGCAACGTTTTCGGCTGGACAGTCGACGAGAAAACCTCGTTCTCACTGCTCGACGCGCTGGTGGAAAAAGGGCTGTTCTTTATCGATACTGCGGACGTTTATTCGCGCTGGGCACCCGGTAATGAAGGGGGCGAGTCTGAAACCATCATGGGTAAATGGCTGAAAAAAAGCGGCAAGCGCGACAGTATCGTGCTGGCGACGAAGGTGGGGATGGAACTGTCTCCGGAGAAAACCGGGCTAAAACCGGCTTACATCCGTCAGGCAGTGGAAGATTCGCTGCGTCGTTTGCAAACCGATGTGATCGACCTTTATCAGGCGCACCGCGACGACCAGGATACGCCGCTGGTTGAAACCCTTAAAGCTTTTGATTCGTTGATTAAAGAGGGCAAAGTGCGCGCGATTGGCGCCTCCAACTACAACGCAAAACGCCTGCAGGAAGCGCTGGATATCAGCAAGAAAGAGGGGCTGGCGCGCTATGAAACGCTGCAGCCAGAATACAATCTGTATGACCGGCAGGAGTATGAAAGCGGGCTGGAGCAGGTGGCGGTTAAAAATGGCCTCGGTGTGATTAACTACTACTCACTGGCCAGTGGCTTCCTGAGCGGCAAATACAAAAAGCCGGAAGACGCCAGCAAAAGTAAACGCGGGCAGGGCATCGTTGAGAAGTACCTGAATGAGCGCGGCAAGCGCATTATTGAAGCGCTGGAGGATGTCGCGGCTTCGCATGATGCGTCAGCGACGCAGGTGGCTCTGGCGTGGCAGATTGCCCGTCCGAGCATCACCGCACCGATTGTGAGTGCGACCTCGCTGGAACAGATTAATGAGCTGGTGAAAGCCACCGAATTAGAGTTGAGTAAGCAAGAGATCGAGGAACTGGCGAGCGCCAGTAAGCTGTAATCCACACGGGACGCGACGGCGTCCCGCTTTATTTTGTTTTTTTGCCATGCAAAAAATGCCATTTCTGTAAAAAGATATTCATTCATAGACCCTTGTCACAGTTGCGTTAATTAACTATCACCCTTCCAATCAGTGCGCACATATTTGCAAAAATTGACATAACGCTAGCACTATCCTCTGTTCGATCCTTTCCCGTAACATCACAAAAGAATAATGATCATGAACAGAAAAAAAGCAGTGCAGCATATGCCCCGTCTGGCAGCGGGCACCCTGATGTTTGCGATGTTGAGTACATCAGCAATGGCGGCTGATGCATTCAGCTATGACTCACCTTACATGTTTGGCGATTGGGGTGGTTCCCGAACGCAGCTGGAAAAAGACGGCATTAAATTCGACGTCAACTACACCATGGAGAGCGCCTCTAACCTGGGCGGCGGCGCGGATACCAACACATCCATGCGCTACAGCGATCAGTGGGCGTTTGGCGCCAACTTTGACCTGGAAAAACTGCTGAACTGGCAGGATGCACAATTCCAGATGACCATCACGGACCGTAATGGCCAGAACATCTCCGATCAGGTCGCCGACCGTCGTACCGGCATGCTCTCTTCAACGCAGGAAGTATACGGCCGTGGACAAACCTGGCGCCTGACGCAGTTCTGGTTGAGTAAAGGCCTGTTTGATGACGCGGTAAACCTGAAAGCCGGCCGCGTCACCGTGGGTGAAGACTTCGATAACTTTGACAGTAAGTTCCAGAACCTTGCTTTTGGTAGTGGTCAGGCGGGTAACTGGCGTGGCGATCGTTGGTTCAACTGGCCTGTCTCCCAATGGGGCGGTCGTGTGAAATTCAACATCACACCGGAAGTGTTCTTCCAGGTCGGCTTCTATAACCAGAACAGCGCCAACTACGATCGCGGCGATGGCTTTCGTCTGGATACCAGCAACTCTGAAGGCAACATGGTGCCGGTGGAACTGGGCTGGAAACCGACTTTCGGTGCCGACAAACTGCCGGGTAACTACCGTATCGGGTATTACTACTCGTCTGCCAACAGCGATAACTACGGCAGCTGGCGCGATGGGGCTTATCAGAGCCAGGATCACGCCTACGGCGGTTATGTGCTGTTGCAACAGCAGTTGACAGCGCAAGGCGGGGACGCCAGCCGTGGTTTGGGTGTGACGGTGCAGGCGGTGATGAACGACCACAAAACGTCGAAAACCGACAATTACCAGTCCATCAGTTTCACCTGGAAAGGGCCGTTTGATGCGCGTCCACAGGATGAAATCGGTGTCGGTGCGGCGCGTATTCACGTTAACAGCGCCTATACCCGTTCGCTGCGTGAGCAGAACAACGCTAACGGCGAAACTGACTTCAACAGCCCGACCTATCTGCCGATTCAGGATGGCTCGGAGTATAACTATGAGATCTATTACAATGCTCAGCTGACCAAATGGCTGCAGCTGCGTCCGAACCTGCAGTATGTGGTGGCGCCGGGTGCAGTGAGCGAAGTGAAAGATGCGTTTGTCGGTGGCATCGCGGCGAATATTAACTTCTGATTCGCGGATGCACATGAAAATGGCGGCCAGATGGGCCGCCATTTTTTTGTCGCTTACCTATAGCGCCACAACGCCATTCGCCTCTGCCGGCGAGTCAGTCACTTCAGCGGTAAGCGATGGAGCAGGTCGCGGTAGCGATTAACGGAACATCACTTCTGCCCAGCGCGCCAGACCGGCGGTGACCGAGCCAAAGTCATCGCCACCGGCAATCGGCGTGTCTGGCAATGCTTGCTGTAATGCCGCACGCAGCACCGGCGACCGTGCGCTGCCGCCGGTCAGGTAAATCACTTCCGGCTTGGTTTCACAGGTGGCGAGTGCCAGATGCACTTGCTCGAGGATACGTTCCAGTGGCTGGTTGATGGCTTCTTCCAGCTGGGCGGCACTGATTTCAGCCTGCAATGACTGGGCGATAAACGCCAGTGACGCTTCGGTCTCCGGCAACTCGGACAGCGCGATTTTGCTCTCTTCAGCGGCACGCACCAGACGATAGCTTAGCTTCTGTTGCCACACTTTCAGCAGGTGCGCCACTTTATCGCCCTGCTCGGCATCGCGAATCAAATCGCGCAGCAGTTTACCGCTCGCGGCAGAGTAGAAGTCGCTTTGCGCCGGAACATCGTTAATCGCCACCGCATTCCACCACGGCAGTGCGGGCAGGGCGGTGCCTTTTTGCGTGTTACCACCGAGACCCAGCAGAGGCATCAGTGTTTTGAACGCGAGGATAATGTCGAGATCGTTACCGCCCACGCGGCAACCACTGTGGCCCAGCAAACTTTCACGACGGTCGGTTTTATTGCGCCACTCTGGGCCCATCAACAGCATCGAGCAGTCGGTGGTACCGCCGCCGATATCCACCACCAACACACGCGTCTCTTTCTCCAGCGTGGCTTCAAAGTCCAGCCCGGCGGCAACCGGTTCAAACTGGAATTCCACGTCGCGGAAACCCGCACGCTTTGCCGCACGCAGCAGAATACCCTGCGCTTGCTGGTTTGCCTCTTCGCCGCCCAGGCCCTGGAAGTTGATCGGGCGGCCGATCACGGCTTGCTCAATCGGACGGTCTAGTTGGGTTTCGCCCTGCTGGCGAATGTGCAGCATCATGGCGCACACCAGATCTTCGAAGAAGGCGATTTGCTGTGGTTTAAGGCCGTTGGCGCCAAGGAAAGATTTCGGTGATTTCACGAACCACACTTCTTCCGGATCCACCATATATTGTTGCAGCGCGGTCAGGCCGAACTGCACGCTTGCCGCGGTCACTTCGATATCTTCTTCGCGGTTATAGCGCAGGGCACGCTGGAGCAGCGCGGTACCCTCGGTGTCCGGTGTCGGCACCTGATGATGGCGGTGCAGCCATTCGCTGATCGCTTCACGCGTGGGTGCACAAATCATGGAGGGAAGCAGGCGCTGACCCTTCTCCAGTGTCAGCAGGCGCGGTGTACCGTTATCGCTGACCGCGATAGAACAGTTGGCCGTGCCGTAATCGAATCCAATGAACATTTTATCCCCCATGCCAGAAAAAAGGGGGCGACTTTAGCGCAGCCAGCGCGGGCTGGCAATGATCACATTTGTACTTCCTGATAAACGTGATATTGACCACGGCCCGCATGTTTCGCGCTGTAGCAGGCGACATCCGCCTGTGACATCACCACATTGCGGATGCAGTTGTGCTGATCAATCTGTGTCATCCCGGCGCTGGCGCCCACATGATAAGGATGATCGTGCCACAGGAAGGTGTATTCGTTGACCGAAGTGACAATGCGCTGAACCACATCGCGCACCTGGTCAACGTGACTGTTCGGCAGCAGCACGCCAAATTCATCGCCGCCCAAACGCGCCAGCAGATCGCTGCTGCGCAGGTGTTTTTTCATCAACTCCGCCAGTTCACGCAGCAGGGCGTCACCTGCCGCATGACCTGCGTTGTCATTCACCGCTTTGAATTTATCCAGATCGATAAACACCAGCACATGCTGAGTGTTGTTGGCCGCAGCATCGTTCACCACGCTTTTCAGTTGCTGTTCAAAGCTATGGCGATTCGGTAGCCGCGTCAGCATATCGTGCGAAGCACTGTAGCTGAGGCGTTTCATCATTTTGCGTGATTCACTGACATCCTGGATAACCATCACCGCACCGATGCTGGCACCGGTGAGGGTTTTCAATGGGGTAATGCTGTAGTGAATTTCCACCTGCACACCCTCGGGCGTGTGCAATACCAGCTCTTCTTCCAGATCGGGTGAGGTTTTTTCTCCCGGTAAGTTACACAGCAGCAAATTCTCTACGCGCGGACCGTTAGCACCGCGCGTGATATTTAACAGTTCGCTTAACGCCACTCCCGCCGCTTTTTCCTGCGGCCAGCCGCTCAGCGTTTCGGCCACCGGGTTCATAAAGGTCACGCGCATCTCATCGTCGGTACTGATCACCGCTTCGCCAATCGAATCGAGGGTGATCGCCATCCGCTCTTTTTCCTGGAACAGCGCTTCGTTGAGCGCGCGCAGAGGGGTAATGTCCTGACAGATGCCGAGCATGCGCTCGATTTGACCATCCTGACTGAGAATTCGGTTTGCCTCGGTGCGCACATAGCGCGGGCCGCCGGGCAGATTGACGCGATATTCCAGGTGGAAAGCGCTGCGCCGTTCGATCGCCTGCTGCACGGTCAGCGCGGCGTTTTCACGCTCGGCGGGATCCAACAGATGCAGCCACAGGTCATAGGTGGGCACCTGATGGGGTCCGAGCGCGAACAGTTCATACATGCGTTTATCCCATAGCATTTCGCCGCTCAACAGGTTCCACTCCCACACGCCGATACCGCCCGCCTCGTTAGCCAGCGTGATGCGTTCCATCAGGCGGCGATTCACCTGTTCACTCTGTTTGAGTTCAGAAATATCGACTATCTGCGCAATAAAATAGAGCGGCTGGTATTCAGCATCGCGCACCATGGAAACCGTCAGGCGCGCCCAGACGATTTCGCCATCTTTGCGGAAATAGCGCTTCTCCATGGTGTAAGTCATGATGTCACCCGCCACCAGACGTTCCAGCTGTTGCAGGTCGCTGTTGAGATCGTCGGGATGGGTAATTTGCTGGAAAGTGAGTTTTTTCAGTTCGTCAGCCGGAAAGCCCAGCGTGTGGCACAGCGACTGATTGACCTGCTGCCAGCCACCGTTGGGCGACACCAGCGCCATGCCAATCGCCGAGTACTCCATTGCATTACGGAAGCGGGTTTCACTCTCGCTGATATGATGCTTTTCGCGCTGGAACGCATCCATCACCAGCGCCATGACATGGCTGGGAAGGAGCACTAACAAGAACGGCAGCCAGGTACTGACCTGGCCGAGCAACAAGCCGTTTTGCGCCAGATTAACAAAGTTAAACGCCAGCAGAATCGAGATGAAACTCGCATTCAGGAAGAACAGCACAAAGGCTTCGAATTTCGGTAGCCGCACGGCGCACCAAAACAGGATCACCACGATAAAAGTGAACGGCCACGGCAGAAATCGCAGCGATAAGTAACTGGCGAGCAGGGTGACGATCAGGGTCAACAGGGTTTCCAGCTGATGGCCGGGGCTGATTAATTGGCGCAGTGGCTTATTGGGCCACAGTAACAGCACGGGGCCAAATGCCAGTACGCCGATCACCTCGGAGATCACCCAGGTCGAAAAGAAGGGCAGAGACGCGCGATGGCCCACATGCAGCATCCATACTGCCACCACACCGCCAATCAGGGGGGCAATCAAACCGGCGCATAAGGCGAATCGCACCCAATCGAGTAGCGAATTCAGGGGATTTCTGCGATCCAGCAGTGCGCGCAGCATCAAACCCCCGAGAATGGCCTGCACCATATTCAGGATGGCAAATTTAAGGTTACTTAGCGCCGGACCAATGACGATTAAGTTGGCCAGCGAGGTGCCAATGACACAGCTTAGCAGCAACAACGGCACATGTTTTGAGGGGGCGCGGAACACCACTACCGTCATCAGGGCGGTAGAGTACCAAAGTGGGGAAATACGTCCGCTGACCACAATCAGTTCGAGACAAAATAGCGTCAGTAAAAAGGCCAAAGCACCCAGAAACAGTACGTTGAGCCATTTTCTTTGCGGTCGATCCTGTGAGGTTAATATTTCCAGTGTCATGCACGAATCCAGCAGCGCGCATTCGTTACATGTCGAAAAATGCGCCAATCATTCTCTGTTTTCATGCTAGCACATCTGTATAAGATGTCTGCGCAGAATCTGGTTTAGCCCTGATTCAATGAAAGTTTTGGCCCTGACAAAAAAGATTAATCGCGAAACAGATCGGCGCGCGTGTAGGGTTTTTCTAATCCGGCGAGATGGGCGGAAAAACGTTCAAGAAATTGCTGCGTGGTGGCAACGCGGCCATGGCCCATCAACACCAGCGGTACCAGCAGGGCGACACACACTTGTGCCAGGCTAAAACCTTTCAATGCGGTGCGACGCTGTGTGACCAGGAAAGCGCTGCTCAGCGTGAAGCCTAGCATCAGGCCGGTAAGCACTTCACTGAAGGAATGCGCGTGGATCACCAGGCGTGACAGGCCGACCATCATCGGAATCAGATAGCCAATACCAATGGTTAGTGTGCGCCAAAAGGTCGGGAAGCGGCCCGAAACCAGCCACATCATCACCGGCCAAAGCGTCGCTGACATGGCGCTGTGGCCGCTGAATCCGGTGAAGTTAAATCTGGCGCTGCCAATGCCAAACCCGAGAAACAGGATTTTAGACAGGCTAACCAGCAGGCCCGCCAGGCCAAAAGCGAGCAGCCAATACCAGACAGTCTGGCGGTTGTCGCTTTTCCACGGCAACACCAGCGCGATAATCACGGCGGTCGGGATCAGCAACATGCTGTCACCAAAATAGGTCAGGGTTTTCCAACTCATATTTTTCCTTGGGCTTTATTGAGTCAACCTGGGTGGTACACCACTCAGGCAGGAGAACAGTGTATCGATTAAGCATCTGGCTGCAAAAGGGGATATTCTGAAAAGCGGCGGGCCCATTTCTCTGGCATCAAACCGGTGAAATACCTATAATTGCCGCCAACTAACCCTCTCAATCGGCCCATTGCGGTTTCGGCTTCAATTGGCTCCAGTTATCAGGTCTTAAAAAAGTATGACTGACAAGTCTCATCAGTGCGTGATCGTTGGCATCGCAGGTGCATCCGCATCCGGAAAAAGTCTTATCGCCAGCACGCTCTATCGTGAAATCCGTGACCAGGTCGGTGACGAGCATATCGGTGTGATCCCCGAAGATGCCTACTACAAAGATCAGAGCCACCTCACCATGGAAGAGAGGGTAAAAACCAACTATGACCATCCCAGCGCCATGGACCACGATCTGCTGTTGCAGCATCTGCGCGCGTTAAAGGCGGGTCAGGATATTGAGTTACCGGTTTACAGCTACGTTGAACACACGCGCACCAGTGACTGTATTCATCTTAAGCCGAAAAAAGTGATCATCCTTGAGGGCATTCTGCTGCTGACCGATGCGCGTCTGCGTCAGGAGATGAACTTCTCCATCTTCGTGGATACTCCGCTGGATATCTGTCTGATGCGTCGCATGAAGCGCGATGTGAATGAACGCGGTCGTTCCATGGATTCGGTGATGAGCCAGTATCAGAAGACCGTGCGTCCGATGTTCCTGCAGTTTATTGAGCCATCCAAACAATACGCTGACATTATCGTGCCGCGTGGCGGGAAGAACCGCATCGCCATCGATATTCTCAAAGCCAAGATTAACCAATATCTTTGAAAATACTGCGTCCGGATGGACGTGACGCGTGAAGGTTGTCACAACAGTGGCGACCTTTCGCTACACTTAAAGCATGGAGACTCTGCGATGAGATTATGCGATCGCGACATTGAAGCCTGGCTCGACAACGGTAAACTGGCGATTGACCCGCGCCCACCGGTTGAGCGCATTAATGGCGCCACCGTGGATGTGCGCCTCGGCAACCAGTTCCGCACTTTCAGTGGTCACACTGCACCGTTTATTGATTTGAGTGGCCCAAAACACGAAGTCAGCGCCGCACTGGATCGCGTAATGAGCGATGAGATTGTGCTGCCGGAAGGGGAAGCTTTCTTCCTGCATCCGGGTGAATTAGCGCTGGCAGTGACGCTGGAATCGGTCACGATTCCGGATGATCTGGTGGGTTGGCTGGATGGCCGCTCCTCGCTGGCGCGTCTGGGCTTGATGGTGCACGTGACGGCACACCGTATCGATCCAGGCTGGCAGGGCCGCATCGTGCTGGAATTCTACAACTCCGGTAAGCTGCCGCTGGCGCTGCGCCCGGGCATGCTGATTGGCGCATTGAGCTTCGAGCCATTGTCTGGCCCGGCAGCTCGCCCCTATAACCGCCGCGAAGATGCAAAATATCGTGGTCAGCAGGGTGCCGATGCCAGCCGTATCGACAAAGACTGATGTTCGCCTAATGATTCAACGTGCGGCAAAGCGGTAAGAGGGTGAATCCCCGGTAGCTGGCATCAATGTGTGACTGGGGTAAATGAACGCAGCCAACGCCGCTGCAGCATGAAGAATGACGGTGATGAGGGATTATGAGAAGAGTGATAACGACGCTGGCCATCCTGTTAGTGGTGGTCGTGGCGGGCATGACGGCACTGGTGTTGCTGGTCAATCCCAACGACTTTCGTACCTATATGGTACAGCAGGTAGAACAGCGCAGTGGTTATCAACTTGACGTCAGCGGTGGCCTGCGCTGGCACGTCTGGCCACAACTCAGTATTCTCGCCGGGCGCATGAGCCTGACCGCACCTGGCGCCAGTCAGCCGATGGTCACCGCAGAAAATATGCGTCTGGATGTCAACCTCTGGCCGCTACTCTCGCATCAGCTGAGTGTCAGCCAGGTGATGCTGAAAAATGCCGTGATTCGCGTCACGCCTGACAGCGCCGCCCAGAAACCGAGCGGTTCACCGGTGGCACCCACGGACGCGGAACCGGTGGTGACGCGTACCAATGGTTGGTCATTCGATATTGCTAAACTGCGCCTCGCCGATAGTCTGCTGATCTGGCAGCAACCCGGCGGCGACGAATACAACTTCCGTAATCTCAATCTCAGCCTCGATCAGGATGCCAGCAAAACCGCCAGCATCGAACTCGCCACGCGCATTTCACGCAATCAGCGTAATGTGAGCGTCAACCTTAAAGGGCAGATGAATGTGGCGCAGTATCCGCATCGGCTGGTGGGGCAGATAGAGGAGATGGATTACACGCTGGATGGCGCTAACCTCCCGCCGCAGGGCATTAAAGGGGCGCTTAGCGGGCAGGGCGAGTGGAATGCCGATAAACAGCAATTCGCATTGCAAAAGATGCAGCTGACGGCCAACGACAGTACGCTGGATGGCAGTGCCGAAGGGCGTTTAATGTTGCCGCAGCAGCTCAATCTGGCTTTACACGCTACGACGTTGAATCTTGATAATCTGCTGGCCAGCGCGCCCGCCAGCGACAATAGCACCCCGCAGCATGCCAGCGTGATGCGCACGCCCGTGATCGCTGAACCACGCACGCGTACCAACGCTGACTCGCCGTTGAATCTGATGGATTTAACGCTGAGCCTGAATGCGGATTCCAGCGTGTGGCGCGGATTGACGATGAACAATCTGCAGATCGATGCCAGCAATCAGGAAGGGTTGATGACCCTGAACAAACTGCAGGGGAAAATCGGCGATGGGCACTTCTCGATTCCGGGCAGCATTGATATCCGCCAGCCGGCGACGAAAGTCGCCTTGCAGCCGGAAATTGAAAACATCGCCATTGCACCATTAATGAAAGCGCTGGAACTGCCGGAGAGTTTGCAGGGCACGGTCTCTCTGAAAGGCGATCTCAGCGGCACGGGCCTAAGCGTGGATGAAGCGAAGCGTAACTGGCAGGGTAACGCCGAGCTAGAGGCCACCAACCTGCAACTCGCTCAGCTTAATCTGCAACAGATGGTGCGCCGTGCCGTGGCGCGCGTGAGTAATAGCGTAACCAATGATGAGCCTGACGATCAGGGTATTCAGCAGCTGAGCGGTCGTATTAGCCTCAATCAGGGCAAGGTTGTCATGCCCGATCTGCAGGGTGGTAGTAGCCGCCTGGCAGTACAGACCAAAGGCACGGTTGATGTGGTGAACCAGCAACTCGACGTCACCTTCAATATGATGCTGCGCGGCTGGAAAGGTGACGCTAAGTTAGCGAGTCTGCTCAACGGCCAGGCGATTCCACTGCGGATGTACGGTGGCTGGAACAACCTGCAATATTCACTACCGGTTGACGATGTGGTGCGCCAGCAGTTGCAGAGTGAAGCGAAATCGCGGCTTAACGAGTGGCTGGATCGCCAAAAGCCTGCGGTGCAACAACCTTAATCTACGGATAATGCCGTTATGCCTGATTTGATTGGGCATAACGGCGTCGGTTACGGTGCCAACTCAGGCGCGGGCACAATTTCCACTTTCTGTACCCGATGATTTTCCACCTGCAGCGTGCGCAATAAATAATCCCCCACCTGTAACTCTTCTCCCTCTTCAGGCACATGTTGCAGGCTGTCCATTAATAATCCGGCCAGCGTGTGGTAATTCCGTTTCTCATCCAGTGGCAAGTGCACATAGGCTGCCAAATCCTCTAAAGGAATATGTCCGTTCGCCACCCAACCGCCATGCGGCAACGGCTGGATATCATAGCGCGCATCAATCTCCTCGCCTTCATTCGGCAAATTCCCGGCAATGGTTTCCATCAGGTCGCTCAGGGTGACCACGCCTTCCACCGATCCAAACTCATCGACCACAAACGCAAAATGGGTGCGGGCGTGACGGAACTGCTCCAGTGCCTGCAATAACGTCAGGCGTTCGGGAAAGATTAGCGGTTGCTTCACCAAAGCACGTAAATCAAGAGAATGGCTGTGCAGCGACTGATGGAGCAAATCAATCACATGCACTACGCCGAGCGGATCTTGCCCGCGTTCGGTAATCAGGATGCGGGTGTGCTGATTGTTATCCAGCTTCGTCATGATTGCGGCCGGATCTTCACTCAGGTCGATGTGCTCAATATCGTGGCGTGATGTCATGATGCTGCTGATGTGCCGCTGCCCTAAGCCGAGTACGCGGGCAATCATGCGCCGCTCCTGGCGATTGAATAACGCGCCTTCATCGCTGTCGCTGAGCAATGAGGCGGTATCGGCGTCCAGTTCGGCACGCTGGGCTTCACCACGCAATATGCGCAGCACGGCTTCTGAGGTGCGCTGGCGCAGCGGGCGTCCGGCGGTGAGGAAGCGGCGGCGATTAAACAATGCCAGCTGATTAAACATCTCGATCACTATTGAGAAACCAATCGCCGCGTAGAGATAGCCCTTTGGAATAATAAAGCCGAGGCCTTCCGCGACCAGACTGAAGCCAATCATCAGCAGGAAACTCAGGCAGAGAATTACGATGGTGGGATGACCATTCACAAATCGCGTGAGCGGTTTACTCGCCAGCAGCATGAGCAAAATGGCAATAGTGACCGCCGCCATCATCACCGGCAGCTCGTTCACCATGCCGACAGCGGTAATCACCGCATCAAGCGAGAAGATGGCATCCAGCACCACAATTTGCGCGACCACTGGCCAGAATTTAGCACCGTTCTTACTTTGACCGCTCTCTTCGTCGCTCCCCTCCAGACGACTATTGAGTTCCGTAGTGGCTTTATAAAGAAGAAACAGCCCGCCGGAGAGCAGCAGCAGATCGCGGGCGCTGAAATTGTGCTGGAACAGGGTAAACAGCGGTTGCGTGAGAGTCACCAGCCAGGAAAGCGATGCCAGCAACACCAGTCGCAACAGCAACGCCAACAGTAAACCGATCACGCGCGCACGGTCACGCGCTGCAGGCGGTAACTTTTCGACCAGGATGGCAATAAAAACCAGGTTATCAATACCCAGCACCAGCTCAAGAACGATTAGCGTGACTAATCCTGCCCAGAGCGACGGATCGAGGATCCACTCCATCATGCTTTCATCACCTGAATGTCTGAAAATGCGTTTTGTCTGATGATAGTGAATCAACAGGCAAGGTACAAATGAGTCAAATCGCGCTATATCACCCCGTTGCCTTGGGTTTTAGGCATATTCTGAGAAGCGACATTTCGTCGATAAGATGAATGTATGGATAAACTTCACCGCATCGTGATAGTGACGATTAATTCTAATATTCACGCGCAAGCGTACGTTTTTAATGCGAAGCAGTCCGAAGGTGAGTATCGAATTATTCTGAATTTTACGCAGGAATGGGCTGAAAGGGATGGCATCAATACTTATGGCTGGTAGTCTTTTTCCTAAAATAGTGCAGGGGACACGGGGCCTACTTGTAAACAAGCCAGTAATAACTAGTATAGCAACGTGTTAGTAAATGTCTGCGCCGAAGTTGTTAATAGCGCGCTGTTTAGCTTCTTAATGTTATGAATTGTGATCGTGCACGGGATTAGTCTGCCGCTGGCTAAGAATAATCTCAGTGAATGCGATGAAAATAGATGCGATTGCAGCGGTATTGGCAGCGACAGCCAAGGGCGGTAGCGTGCCTGAAGTGCTTTTCTCCGTTCAGATTAGGGCTAAATCGTGGCAAGGGAAGTCAGACTAATCTGTTGGTATTTATTGCAATTCTTTGGCTTTACTAAAAAGAGAATTGGCATAAACACCGGAGCGTTTGCCGCAGATTGCCTCCCCGTTAGCAGTGGATATACCGCTCATTTATTACACAGGGCAGAGGCGTTAGGGATTAGGGAAATAAAATAAAAGAGTTAAATATGCGCGATAACCAAATTACATATAAAAGTCTCCTCACTAAAATTTTACTGGCGTGCTCGGATTTAATTTGTTTCAACGCGGCATTGTTTATTGCTCTGGCGGTGATTAATTCGTTCACAGATTCTCCACTGGCAGATATATCTGAAAAATACCTGCACTTAAAAATCGCCACCCACGTTTGTTTATCGATTATTTGCATAGGCTGGTTCTGGGTTCGCCTGCGTCATTACACTTATCGCAAGCCATTCTGGTTTGAGCTGAAAGAGATATTTCGTACCATTCTTATTTTCTCTGTCATCGATTTGTCAATTTCAGCCTTATCGCAGTGGCAGCTGTCGCGTTTTGTCTGGGTCACCACCTGGATTCTGGCGCTGATTTTAATTCCACTGGCACGCGCCATCTCTAAGCGTGTACTGAATCACTTCGGTATGTGGAAGAAACAAACCATCATCATCGGCAGCAGCCGTAATGCTGAAGAAGCCTGGCAGGCGCTGCAGAGCGAAGAGGTGATGGGTTTTGATGTGATTGCCTTCTTCGATGTCGATGGCAGTTGCCCGCAGGCCAGCATCTCTGGCGTGCCGGTGCTGCACAATGAACAAGAGCTGTGGCAGCTGACGCACAGCGAAACCCAGTTCATTGTGGCGGTGGAGTTTGAACAGAGCCAGCATCGCGACAACTGGCTGAAAATGCTGGCAATGCATAACTGCCGTTCAGTCTCAGTGATTCCAACCCTGCGCGGCGTACCCCTTTACGGTACCGACATGGCCTACATCTTTAGCCATGAAGTGATGATTCTGCGCGTGAACAATAATCTGGCGAAACGCACTTCACGCTTCCTGAAACGTGCATTCGATATTGTCGGCGCTCTCGGCATCATTATTGCGCTGTCACCGGCGCTGCTGGTCCTCGGCTTTATGGTTGGACGCGACGGTGGTCCACCGATTTACGGTCATGAACGTGTCGGCATGAACGGCCGTAAATTCAAATGCCTTAAATTCCGCTCGATGGTGATCAACTCGAAAGAGGTGCTGGAAGAAGTCCTGCGCACCGATCCGATCGCTCGTGCCGAGTGGGATAAAGATTTCAAACTGAAGAATGACCCGCGTATTACCAGAGTTGGCCACTTCATCCGTAAAACCAGTCTGGATGAATTGCCGCAGCTGTGGAATGTGGTACGCGGCGACATGAGCCTGGTGGGCCCACGTCCAGTGATTGAAGACGAACTCTGTCGTTATGCCGGTGATGTTGATTATTACCTGATGGCGAAACCCGGCATGACGGGATTGTGGCAGGTTAGCGGTCGTAACGACGTTGACTATGAAACGCGCGTCTATTTCGATTCGTGGTATGTCAAAAACTGGTCGCTGTGGAATGACATCGCGATTCTGTTTAAGACAGTGGGTGTCGTGCTGAAACGCGATGGCGCTTATTAAGAGAAGAAGGGCAGGGGACGAAGTCATTATCCCCGTCTGAAATGCCGGTGCTGGGAGTGCCTTAACTGACAACTGCCATTATCGAGCCTGAATAGAGTCGGTGACTTGCCGGCAGGGTAATCACCGACTTTACTTGATGTCGTCTCAGGGCACGGTGACAACATAAAACCAAGGGAGCGCATAATAATGACCCACAGTTTCAGTGTTTAACCCGTCAGTTTTATTTTTTTATAAGACGCTACACAGCGGCGTTTTCGCCTCTATCAATCATTAACTGATAGCGAAGAATCAGATGATAATGAAAATTAAATTGATACCTTTACTGGTATCCGCGACTTTTCTCTCCGGGTGCACCATTGAACCAGGTTCGCACCTTTCCACTAGCGGAAAAGATGTCATTGAGCAACAGGATAGCAACTTTGACATCGACAAATACGTCAACGTCTTCCCGCTGACGCCGCGTCTGGTTGAACAGATGCGTCCGAAGCCACTGGTTGCGCAGGCCAATCCGGCGCTGCAAACCGAAATTCAAAGCTACGAATATCGCGTGGGCATTGGCGACGTGCTGAACGTCACCGTATGGGACCACCCGGAGCTGACCACACCAGCGGGTCAGTATCGTAGCGCCAGTGACACCGGTAACTGGGTACAGGCCGATGGCACGATTTTCTACCCGTATATCGGTAAAGTACGTGTAGCTGGCCGCACCGTAACGGAAATCCGCGCTGAAATTGCGCGCCGCCTTGCGCAGTTCATTGAAAGCCCGCAGGTGGATGTCAATGTTGCGGCGTTCCGCTCACAGAAAACTTACGTGACCGGTTCGGTGACCACTTCCGGCCAGCAGGCGATCACCAACGTCCCGCTTACCGTACTTGATGCCGTCAACGCCGCCGGTGGCTTAGCTGCCGATGCAGACTGGCGTAACGTTGTGCTGACGCATCAGGGTAAAGAACAACGCATTTCACTCCAGGCGCTGATGCAAAACGGCGACCTGAGCCAGAACCATCTGCTGTATCCGGGCGATATTCTCTACGTACCGCGTAACGATGACCTGAAAGTCTTCGTGATGGGCGAAGTGAAACAGCAATCCACGCTGAAAATGGACCGCAGCGGCATGACGCTGGCCGAAGCGCTGGGTAATGCGGCTGGGATGGATCAAACCACGTCCGATGCCACCGGTGTCTTCGTTATTCGTCCTATTCGTGGTGCCAACCGCACCAAGATCGCCAACATCTATCAGTTGAATACCAAAGATGCGGCATCGATGGTGATGGGCACTGAATTCCAACTGGAGCCGTACGACATCGTCTACGTCACTGCGACCCCGATTACCCGTTGGAACCGTGTGATTTCTTCGCTGCTGCCAACCATCGTAGGTATCGACGATGCAAGCTCCGCAGCACTGCGTTTCCGCAACTGGTCTAACTAAGGTTTCAGTATGATCAAGTCCGTGTTAGTCGTCTGCGTCGGTAATATCTGCCGCTCCCCTACCGGGGAGCGTCTGTTCCAACGCGCGCTACCTTCAACTCGGGTGGCTTCTGCAGGGCTAGGCGCTCTGAAGGGGTTCCCGGCGGACCAGACTGCCAGCGATGTTGCCGCTGAACACGGCGTATCGCTGGAAGGCCATCATGCTCAGCAGTTAACGGCCAGTATGTGCCGTGACTATGACCTGATTCTGGTGATGGAGAAGCGCCACATTGAGCAGGTGAATCGCATCGACCCAGCCGCACGCGGAAAAACCATGCTGCTTGGGCACTGGCTTAATCAGCAGGAAATTGCGGATCCGTACAAAAAAAGTCGCGAGGCCTTCGAAGAGGTCTACGGGTTACTGGAAAACGCTACCCAGAAATGGGTCAACGTACTAAGCCGATAGTTGGGAATACCCATGAATATTAAAAACAAGGTTATGACCGCGCCAAAAGAAGATTCGAGTGGATGGGATCTGGCGCATCTTGTGGGACAGCTAATTGATCATCGCTGGATCATCGTGGCCGTTACCGCCTTCTTCATGTTGGCAGGAACGCTCTACACACTGTTTGCAACGCCTATTTACAGCGCCGATGCCATGGTTCAGGTAGAGCAGAAAAACACGGCTTCTGTTCTGAATGAATTGCAGGATGTGATTCCAACGACACCCGCCTCCGACACTGAGATTCAAATCCTTGAATCCCGTATGGTGTTGGGCAAAACGGTCAATGACTTAGGTCTGGATACCGTGGTGGAGCAGAACTACTTCCCGGTGATTGGTAAAGGTCTGTCGCGCCTGATGGGCAACAAGCCGTCTGAAATCGCCATTTCTCGCCTGGAAATTCCGCGCACTATTGATAAGCGTACGGTGCAGCTGGAAGTGACAGGGCCGCAGACTTATACCGTGACCAGCGAGGGTGATGAGCTGTTTAAAGGCCGCGTGGGTCAGCTGGAGCAGCATGGTGAAGTCACAATGCTGGTCAGCGGCATCCAGGCTGATGAAGGGACCAGCTTCAACGTCACCAAACTCACTGATTTGCAGGCCATCAGAGCGGTGTTGGGCGCGCTTACCGTCGCCGATAAAGGCAAAACCACCGGTGTGCTGGGTCTGGAATATCAGGATGAAGATCCGGTGCGTGCCAGCAAAGTACTGAATCAGATCGTGAACAACTATCTGCTGCAGAACGTTGACCGCAAATCTGAGCAGGCTGAGAAGAGCCTGGAGTTCCTGCGCAACCAACTGCCACAAGTGCGTAGCAGTCTGGATGATGCGGAGAACAAGCTCAACGCCTATCGCCGCCAGAATGAATCGGTGGATATGTCGCTGGAAGCGAAATCGGCGCTCGACTCATCCGTTAGCGTGCAGAGCCAGTTGAACGAACTGACCTTCAGAGAAGCTGAAGTGTCACAGCTCTACACCAAAGATCACCCGACCTATCGCGCGCTGCTGGAAAAACGCAAAACCCTGGAAGATGAGCAGGCAAAACTGAACAAGAAAATTGCCGGTATGCCGCAAACCCAACAGGAAATTCTGCGTCTGACACGTGATGTGCAGTCAGGTCAGGAAATCTACATGCAGTTGCTGAATCGCCAGCAAGAGCTGGGTATCAGTAAAGCCAGTACCGTGGGTGATGTGCGTATCATCGACGGTGCGGAAACCGCCGGTAGCCCGGTGGCACCGAAGAAAATGTTGATTATTGCCGCCAGCTTTATTCTGGGTCTGATTATCTCGGTGGGTCTGGTGCTGCTGAAAGCGCTGTTCCATCACGGTATTGAGAATCCTGAGCAGCTGGAAGAGCTGGGCATGAACGTCTATGCCAGCGTACCGCTGTCAGAATGGCAACGTAAGAAAGATACCGAAGCGCTGGCGCGTCGTGGTCACAAAGAGAAGAGTGACCCACACAATACGCTGCTGGCGTTGGGTAATCCAACTGACCTCTCCATCGAAGCGATTCGTAGCCTGCGTACCAGCCTGCACTTCGCGATGATGGAAGCTAAAAACAACATTCTGATGATTACCGGTGCCAGCCCGGGTATTGGTAAAACCTTTATCTGTGCCAACCTGGCGACCTTGGTATCGAAAGCAGGCCAGCGTGTGCTGTTCATCGATGGTGATATGCGCCGTGGTTATACCCATGAGCTGCTCGGTTCGGAAAACAAAATGGGTCTCTCCAATGTGTTGTCCGGCAAGAGTGAGTTCTCACCGGCCATGATTCAGAAAGGCGTTTACGGTTTTGATTTCCTGCCACGCGGTCAGGTACCACCGAACCCGTCTGAACTGCTGATGCATCGTCGTATGAGTGAGTTGCTGGATTGGGCGAGCAAGAACTACGACCTGGTGCTGATTGATACCCCACCAATTCTGGCGGTGACCGATGCTTCCATCATCGGTAAGTTGGCCGGTACGTCGCTGATGGTGGCGCGTTTCGAAACCAACACCACCAAAGAGTTGGATGTTAGCTACAAGCGCTTCGCGCAGAACGGTATCGAGATTAAGGGTGTCATCCTGAACGCCGTGGTGCGTAAAGCGGCGAACTCCTACGGTTATGGTTACGACTATTACAACTACGAATATAAACAGAAAGTGTAACGCACCCTGTTTTTGACTTAGAGGCGGCATCTGCCGCCTCTTTTTGCGTAAGGAATGACACCATGGCACCCTATTGGGTTATATCCGGATTGTTGCTTCTGATTTCATTGAGTGAGCTTATTGTCAAAAAAGATGAGCGCACTTCGGGTCTGATGCTCTACCTGCTGTGTATCGCCACCGCTATTCTGATTGTGTTTGCCGGGATCCGCGGTTTGGGTACCGGCATGGATGACCTGCAGTATCGGACATTTTATACCGGCTTTATTCAAAGTCTGCAGATCAACGGCTTTAGCGCCACCGTCGAGCTCTTCCGTTATGAGCCGCTGATTTTTGCCATCGCCTGGCTAACCAGCCTGATTTCCAGTAATGCTGACACCTTCTTATTTGTATTCAGCATCCTGGCGGTGGTGACCAATGCGGTGTTCTTCCGCAAAATGTCACCGTACCCGATCCTCGCGCTGGCACTCTATTCCGCCCATATCTACATCAACAAAGACATGAACCAGATTCGCTTTGGTCTCAGTTCTGCGCTGTTTTTGGGTGTGCTCTGGTGTCTGTATCTGAAGCGTTACTGGGGAGCGTTCGGCTTTTTCCTGCTCTCTTTCTTCAGTCACAACACCGGAATTATGGTGGTCACGGTCTTGCCATTCTTGTTTATCCGTCAATGGCGCTATTGGCCGGTGCTGATTATCTTGCTGAGTATCCCGATGTCGAAGTTCGGCGGGACAAACTTTATCAGCTTGATCAGTGCGCATATGGGCGCGATGGGGGAGAGGGCGGAAGGCTACAGTGCTGAAGCATCGAATACCGCGGATGGCAGTATCTTCTCGGTTTCTAACCTTAAAAACATCATGCTGGTGTGTATGTTTGTCTATTTCATGCTCAGCGATGAATTGAAACGCAACAACGCTGAGCAGTGGCGATTTAACTATCTGATGATTGTGACCTTCGCGCTGGGCGGGGCCATCAGGATCTTCTTCTATAACTATTCATCCGGGGCAAGGCTTTCCAACTACCTGTTGCAAGTTGAGCCTATTCTACTGACCTCGTTGATCTATCAATCACGGCAATTACTCAAACCGGCGATGTTCGCGATGTTCAGTTTCTTTCTTGTTTATTACCTCTACTACAACACCATCTCGCAGAAACAGGCCGTTGTCGGCTACGAGGTGGCGCAGGAGTTCAAAATCTTTAGGTAACAGAGAGGTAACATGACAAGAAAATTGATGGTTTTAGCCTTCGCGCTGGCACCGATTGCGGCGCTGGCAACACCGGGTTTAAGCACGTTGCAGATTGACGCATTTGGTGATTCCACGACCGCGGGTGTCATCAGCAAAGACCGTAAAAGCAGCATCACCCAAGCCAGTGAAATCGGTGAATTGACGCAAATGCTGCAACAGCAGTATGGCGATCGGGTCAACATCGTGGTGAAAAACCACGGTGTTCCCGGTGCGCAGGCCGCTGAGTTGTTGTACCCGCATGGCGGTGATGATCAAAGCCATTGGGAGGACTTAATGAAAACCTCCCCGGCCAAAATCGTTTTGATCAACTACGCCATTAACGATGCCCGACACTATTTTTTCAAGGATAAGAAGGTGCACCTTGAAAGCCCTGAAGAGTATGGGCGGATTATCACGCGGCTGGTTGAAGTGGCGAAGCAGAACCATAAACAGGTTATTTTGCAGGAGCCGAATCCCATTTGCGGCAAAGCGGAACGTTGGAATGTTTGGCCCTACGTCTGGCAACTTAACCAGGTGGCTAAGCAGCAACAGGTTGCCGTGGTTCACCAGTATAGCGTGATTAAAGAAGATCGTGACTGGCAGTCGCAGATATCTGACGACTGTATTCATCCGCTGGAGTCACTGTATAAAGCCAAAGCGGATCGTACCTTTAGTATTGTTAGCCCACTTGTTCAGCAAAGTCTTGCGCAGCAAAGCCCCTAACCTTGTTGTGTCGATTTTATAAGGGATCCTGATATGTACATCATGATTATGGTGGTTTCGTTCTGCCTTGCATTGCTCATTTTACATGCATGCTCTTATCATCGCGGTATTTATAATGATAAAGGCGTGAAGAGTATTTCTGGCCTGCGTGCTTTCCTTGCCAGTATTGTCGCCTTTTCTCATTTTGTTCATTATATTTACGGGCTGGATCAACCTTGGATATATGATAAAAACTATTTTGCCTGGTTCTCTGAGGGCAACTTTTTTGTGAACTCGGGTAAATTCGGCGTCTTGCTGTTCTTTATGATTTCGGCATTCCTGTTCTATCGCTGGCTGGATAACGATACGCTCACCCCTGCACAGTTGAGTGGAAAACTCTGGCGTTCACGCGTTCGACGTATTGTGCCGATGTTTTGGTTCTCAGGTTTCGTTATCTTTACCATTGGTGCGCTGCAAGGTGCGCTGGTGCCGCCGTTGCAAGCGCTGAAAGATGCCGTTTTATGGCTGCTGTTCATTGGCAGTTACAACGTTGGCGAGATGTCTACAGCGGTGGTGAACTCCGGGGTAGAGTGGACGCTGCGTCTGGAATGGCTGCTGTATTTGTCTATTCCCGTGATTTATTTCCTCAACCGTTTAACGCGCGGGAAATACAAAACCCTGCTGATCCTCTCGTCCATCGGCGTTATTTTCATCATTGCCGTCGCATTACGCTTGTATGGGAAAACCTATACCGATCCGCGTCCGGTACTCGGCTTTGCGATGGGATATTTTGCTTATAAATTCCGCGATAGATTTGCTGGTTTACGCCATTCCCGCAGTGCGGCAATCCTCAGCCTTGGATTGGCCGTATTCTCTCTGTTCTTCACCTCAAATACCTTCTTCTATGTCTTCTTCCTGATATCCCTGACGGTGATCTTCTTTATTGTCAGTAGCGGTAATTCGCTGATGGGACTGCTGGAAAATAAGACCTTGATGTCGATTGGTGAAGTGAGTTATAGCCTATATTTGATTCATGGCGTGGTGCTGTACGGTATTGAACAAATTCCACCGACGTTATATCCGCATAATTACTGGATGTTCACGCTGTTATCTACACTGTTCTTTGTTGCGGCGTTTTATGTCGCAAAAATGACCTATCTTTGGGTGGAAAAACCGTTTATCGGCAGCAGTGGCGGTAAGTCTAAAGCAGCAACCAAAGCAGCAGCCGAAAATTAAGAATTTGACTGATTACCTTCGCTTAATATTCGTATTACTGTTAACCAGAAGTTTTTAGAGGTACTGGCAATGCAGGATATTCGTTTCTCAATTGTAATTCCCGCGTACAACGCGTCGAAGTCGATTGTAACGACGCTGGATTGCGTCAAAGCGCAAACCTATCGCAATTTTGAAGTCATCATCGTGGATGACAAATCGGCTGATGCCGCTGAACTGGCACAGGTGGTGCGCAGCGAGCGTTATCAGGATCTGGACATCAAACTTGAGCTGTCTGAGGTGAAACTCAACGGTGCCGGTGCTCGTAACAAAGGTATCGAACTGGCTGAGGGCGATTTCATCAGCTTCCTTGATGCAGATGATGAGTGGGGCGTTGATAAGCTGCTCACTGTTTATGACACCATCACCAAACTTGAAGCACAGGGTAAGTCGAACTATCTGATTTTCAGCCAGGTGAACATTCATCAGGATGGCCGCTTCCTCAAGGTGATGCCGATGCAGGAACCGGGCAAGAATGAAACCATCGCTGAGTATCTGTTTGGCTGTTACGGCTTTATTCAAACCAGCACCATTGTGTTGAAGCGCGAAGATGCCGATAAAATCCGTTTTGATGCGCGTTATATTCGCCATCAGGATTACGATTTCTGCATCCGTGCTGACCGCATGGGCTATGAATTTGTGATGATCGATAAGCCGCTCGCCACCTACCATCTGGTGACCAAATTTGGTTCCAAGCACAAAGGTGAGTCGGTGAAGTACTCCTTCTTCTGGCTGGATACCATGAAGCCGCACCTCACGGCACGTGACGTCCATACCTATAAGGCGTTCAAGCTGCCGCTGCGCTACAAGATGGATGGTAAATCACTGCAGGCGAGCCTCAGTTTCGCGCGCTACTTCTTCCTGACCAATCGTGATAACCGGGCTTATTTCCTGAATCGACTGTTCGATAAGGTGAAGTCGCGCTTCTCTGGCGGGCGAGCCGTCTCCTGATTCACATTATATAAATTTCACTTGCTCCCGCACCGGGAGCAATTTTTTGGTTCCTGACACTCCGGGTATGCAAATGACAAATCATGTTGGCACCGTCGGTATCGTGATGCCGATGTATAACGCGCGTAAAACGGTATTGCGTGCGGTAGAGTCGATCGTCAATCAGACCTATAGCGACTGGCATCTTTATTTGATAGACGATCAGTCCACCGATGATTCGCTGGCCTATGTACGTGAACACTGCACTGATGCGCGCATCACTATTCTGAACAATGACGTCAACCTCGGTGCGGCGGAAACACGTAACGTGGGTCTGCGTGCCGCGAAAGAAGAGATCATCGCGTTTCTTGACAGTGACGACGAATGGCACGCCGATAAACTCGCCGAACAGACTGCGGCGATCGCGGCGGGTGATGATTTTGTCATCACGCATTATCACTACAAAACCAAAACCGCCGACCACGATATTCTCTACAGCAAACCCTATCTGCAGCAGGAAAACTTCGTGAAGAAGCAGTATCGCGTCTGCTTCTCTTCCGTGTGTTTCCGCCGTCCTCCTCAGGGCATCTTCTTCCAGCGTAAAGGGCATGAAGATTTCCTGTTCCTCTACGAACTGTTCCTCCGCTACAAGCAAGCTCGGGTGATCCAGAAGACGCTGGTCAACTATTACGAGCTGGGCGATTCCCTCTCGCGCAATAAGAATAAAGCGGCGAAATGGCACCTCGAATTATTAAGAATTATCTATAAAAACAATCCGTTAAAAATCTATTACTATTACGGCTGGTATATGGTGAACGGCGTTCTCTTCACCCTGAAGCATCGTTAAGACCCGGCATCCTTCGTGTTGTTACGACGTGAGCAGCACGCAGGCGCTGGGCCTTAAGTTCACATTTTGAGGTGGAAAGCGTTTTATGAAAAAGATCGTTTTAGTGATTAAGGATGCCTACTCCTACGCGGGCACGGAAAACATCTGTAATTTCATGTCGGAGTGCCTCGGAGAGCAGCACGCCGTCACCATTTATTCGCTGGAAGGGCACGGCAAAACCTTTTATCCGTTCGATCGCGTGAAAGAGATCGTCAGTTTTGAAGGGCACAGCAACCCGATTAAAAGCGCTGTCGCCAGCATTCATCAGCAAGGCTTCGACAGCGTATTTCTGATCAGCATGGGTCGCCTGAGCGTGATGTTCGCCTTCTGGAATTTGATGGCGATGAAGAAAAAACGCTTTAAAGCCTACGCCTGTGAACACATCGCGATTAACTCCTTTAGCAAGCCGATCAAAGCGCTGAAGTGGATGCTGCTGCGCTATTACGACCAGGTCATCGTGCTGACGGACAAGGATCATCAGGTGTTCAGCCGCTGGAATATCGCCAGTAAGCAGATCCCCAACCCGGTGGTGTACAAGGCCTTTCAGCGCCAGAGCCGCAGCCGTCAGGCGCTGGCGGTGGGGCGTCTGGATAATCAAAAAGGCTTCGACCTGCTGCTGGATATCTGGGCTGATTTCAGCAAAACCCATCCTGAGTGGACGCTGGTGATTGCCGGTGACGGTGAATTGCGTCAGCAATTGCACGATCAGGCTGCGGCGTTGGGCATCACCAATAGCGTGAATTTCGTCGGCAAAGTCAGCAACATCAACGATTACTACCGTGACAGCGACATGGCGCTGATGACCTCGCGTTATGAAGGGTTGCCACTGGTCCTGCTCGAAGCGAAATCCTGGTCATTGCCGGTGGTGGCTTATGACTGCCCAACCGGCCCGCAGGAAATCATCAACCACGGGGAAGATGGTTTCCTGGTGCCGATGAATGACAAATCAACGTTTCTGGCGCGGATGGAACAGCTGGCGAGTGACGATAGCCTGTTCTACGCCATGAGCGAAAAAACCAAAGAAACTGCGCTGAAGTTTGACGGTAACCAGATCAAACAAAGCTGGCTGGCGCTGGTTTAAGCGTCCGTTCTCGTGCCTCCGGGATCACATTTCTGGCTGTTACGCAGCCCCATGACCACGGGATTGAAAGCATGAAAAGAAGAGAAGTCTTGCAAACTGCAGCCTCCTCCATTGTTGCCGCGCTCTCAGTGAGCGCATTTTCCAGCTATGCGGCAAAAAGTGGTCAACCTGCTTTGAAAGCTGTTGATCCGTCCAGCGTACCGCAGGGCGATGTGCCGATTTTAACGCCGGAAAATGTCTACACCATGCCACCACAGTTCTGGCAGAACTTTGAGGGCAAATTGTGGATTGGGCAGGCCGGCCAGGATGCCAGCAAAGCGGGCAACCAGATTCCAGTCTTCCTGCGCGATGCCAGCGGTAAAGTGTCACAAATCAGCCAGCCGATTGCGCTGAATAAGGGCAACTTCGCGCAATTTATCCACGATAATGCAGCGTTGATCGCCAATCCTTCGCACTCCATGGTGGTGGAAGACGACCAGGGGAATACGCTGTTTTCGATTGCAGATGTTTCGCGACCCAACCCGAGTAACTTTAGTCAGCGTCTGGCGCAGCCGAATGGCTATCAGTTGATTGGCGAAATCCCGTCGGTCGATGAGTTACGGAAAACGCGTCCGCTGTTCGCCGGCGCCAAAATCAAGCTGAAAAGCTGGCATGAAGGCTTAGAAGTGGGCGGCGGGGAATTCGTTGGCGCTTTTGGTGACGGCAAAGATGATGGCGGCGTTATCTTCAGTGGTAACGGTTTCTATTGGCGTCGCGTGGTTGAAGATTTTAACCGCCTGACGCTGTTCGATTTTGGCGCCATTGCCGATGCCAAAACCGATGCCGCACCGGCGATAAAAGCCATGTATCAATGGTCAATTGATGCCAATCAGCAGATCTGTGTGCAGTTCCCGGCAGGCAATTTCTTCGTCACCGAGTGCGATTTCGGTAATGAACAACGACGCTACTTCCGCATCTCCGGCGCGATGGTCAATTTTGGCTATTTCCCGGCGACCACCCTGACTTCAGACGGTCGCTCTGAATTCCTGTTCCAGGTGAACGCGCGTTGGACGGAAATCTCCAATCTGATTTTCAACGGCCAAAACGACCAGCGGCCTAATAAGCAGGGGCTGTTCCGCAACACTTGTCCCGGTGGGCAATTTTTCCGCGGTGCCTGCCTGCGCCTTAATCAGGTTGGCGGGGTGTCGTTGAGCTTACTGGATACGCTGGATTGTAAAATCGATCAGTGGTACGCCAATGCCTGTACCGGCGATGTGATCAAAGCCAGTTGGTCAGGCCAAAAGGCTGGCGCCTGGGATCACAGCACGGCGATTGAACTCTCCAACTTCAACGCCCAGCACTGTAAAGGCGGTAAGGTGTTGAATCTGCCGCGTTGCAGCCAGTCGATCATTCATAACGGCTGGATCGAGCACAGCGAGTTTCCCGGTGACATTTCCAATGGGCAGTGGATTATCGATGCGCTCAGCATTGAAGACTGTAAAAATCCACTGATCGCGCACAACTCGCGACTGAACATGCGCCAGACCAACCTGCAAGCGGGGAGTTGGATTGACAACTCGATGGAAGGCGAGCGTTGGCTCAATATCTGGGAGATGGGATCAACGCGCGTGGAATCTTACGGCGTCGCCATCGATGGCAGCCTGAAATACAACTACATCACTTCACGCTTCCGCCTGGCAAATAACACCAACCAGGAAACCTGGTTTGAACTCGGCAACTTCTACTCACCTACGGTGGGAGACAGCTGGGAGATCGAGGTGTTTGGTCAATCGCAATTCAATAATGGCACGGCTAATCAGCCGTTAATGAACGTCATTGATGGCAAATGCACCGGCGGTCGTGCGGTGATTCATCTGCAACGCAAAACCAAAAATGCGGAAGCCAGCTGGTCAGCCGAAGGCAGTTCACCGGTGGTGGATGTCCGCTTTGAACCGCGTTCAGAGACGGACACGAAAGTGTTCGTCAAGCTGGCCGGTTGGACACCTACTACCGCGATTTTGATTAAAAGCACCGCCAAGGACCGCTTCCTCACCGGACGCTGTGCGCGTGTGGATGCCACCATGGCGCAGGGCAGTCCTGCCAGCGGCAGCCAGCAGGCACCGCAACGCTTCAGCCTGCACAACGGTAAAGCGGGTATCGGCGGCAACGAGCAGGGCGACCTGCTGTTGGCCTCGCGCGCGCTGAAACCGGAGCAGGTAGATACGCGTGCGCCGAAAGGATTTGTCTCGGTGGTGATTAACGGCGAACAGGTAGCGTTACCCTATTTTGCAGTGAAGTCGTAATGCTCGAACCGGAGAGGACGAAGCTGTTTGCGTCCTCTCCGGGAAAAGTTTGGAGCGGCCTTCAGGTCGCCCGTTTGAGAACAGATTTTCTATTTTGGGCATTGTTCCCATTGCAGTTTTTTAACACAGAGTTCACTTTGCCCGTGCAGGAAATGGCGTGGCTTGTAAAAAATTAAAAAAATTTTTCTGGAGTGTTTATGAAGATTTTATTGGTGGGAAACCATACCTGTGGAAATCGTGGGGATGGCGCGATTTTACGTGGACTGATCGACTCTTTGCAGTCTGCGCGTGGCGACCTCGATATTGATGTGATCAGTCGTTATCCAACAAGCTCCGGGTACTTATTGCAACAGGATATCCAGCAGGATTCCCTGTTTCTGCATAACAGCAAATCAGCGAAAGGGCTGGTGGGCAGCGTCAAACGTAAAGTGGCCAACCGCCTGATGCCCGAGATCATGATGGCGCACCTGGGCAAAGGTGGCCTGTACAAATCGTTTTCCGTGCCGCCACATCTGGCGCAGTTCACCAAAAGTCTGGAACAGTATGACGCGATCATTCAGGTGGGCGGTTCGTTCTTCGTCGATCTGTATGGTGTGACGCAGTTTGACCACGCGCTCTGTGCGTTGATGGCGAAAAAGCCGCTGCACATGGTGGGTCACTCCGTGGGACCCTTCGAGAACCCGCGCGTGAATGCGCTGGCCAACTTCGTGTTTGACCGTGTTGATAGCCTGGTGCTGCGTGAAGAAGTCAGCTTTGACCGCCTGAAACAAGACGGCGTCACCACCAGCCGCGTGAAGAAGGGCGTGGATACCGCCTTCCTGGTGAAAGCGCGTGATGTGGAAAACCCAAGCCACAACCTGTTGCACTGGAAAAACATCATCAGCGCACGTAAAACCATCGCGATTACGGTGCGTGAACTGGCACCGTTTGATAAACGTCTCGGCGTGACGCAGAAAGAGTACGAAGCGGCCTTCGGGAAAGTCATCAATGCGATGATTGCCGAAGGTTATCAGGTGGTGGCTTTCTCTACCTGTACCGGCATCGATAGCTACGCCAAAGACGACCGGATGGTCGCGCTAACGCTGCGCGACCACGTCGAAAATCCCGAGCATTACCATGTCATCATGGACGAGTTCAACGATCTCGAACTCGGCATCCTGCTAAGCCATTGTCACCTGACCATTGGCACCCGCCTGCACTCCGCCATTATTTCCATGAACTTCGGTACCCCAGCCGTGGCCATCAACTATGAGCACAAATCGCTCGGCGTGATGAAGCAGCTTGGACTGCCGCAAATGGCCACCGACGTGCAAAGCCTGATGGATGGCTCGCTGATCGACAAAGTACAAACCGTGCTGGCCGATTACGACAACGTGAAGCGCAAAGTGGATACCGCGGTGGCGCAGGAGCGTGAAATTGGTAACCGCATTACGGCAGAAATTCTCAACGTGCTGGGGTAAGTGATGAAGCTGACCTTTTTCACCATGCGTTTTCCGGTTGCCTCTGAGACGTTTGTCCTCAATCAGGTAACGCATTTCATCGATGCAGGCTATGACGTGGAGATTATCTCCGTGTTTCCAGGCGATATGATCAATCGCCACGCCGCGTTCGATGATTACAATCTGGCGGCGAAAACTCACTATTTACTGCCGGAAGAGAAAGTTTCGAATCTCGATAAGCTGACGCAGCGCATTGGTTTGATGCTGCCGAAAATCGCTAAGCCGGCGTTGATCAAATCACTCAATGTCGGCCGCTACGGCCAGCAGGCGAAAAAGCTGCTGCTGCCGGCGATTGTTGCTAACGCGAAGCAAACCTACACTGCGGATGTGTTTCTGGTGCACTTTGGTTATGCCGGTGCGCTGGCCAACAAACTGCGTGAGCTCGGCGTGCTGAAAGGCAAGCAGGCAACGGTGTTCCACGGCGCGGATATTTCGCGCCGTCACATTCTCGAAGAGCACAAACTCGATTATGTCAACCTGTTCAAACAAAGCGAGTTGATGTTGCCCATCAGCCATTTGTGGGAGAACAAGCTGATTGAGATGGGTTGTCCACGCGAGAAGGTGCACGTGACGCGCATGGGCATCGAGCCGGAGAAGTTTAATTTCAGGCCGCGTGAGGCGTTTCATCAGCCGCTGCGAATTGTCTCGGTCGCGCGATTGACCGAGAAAAAGGGCTTAGACGTGGCGGTAAAAGCCAGTGAAATTCTGCGCAACAACGGTGGGCAGTTCGAGTTCACCATTATCGGCAACGGTGAGCAGGACGGCATGATGCGTGAACACATCGCGCGTGCCGGACTGGAAGCCTTTGTCACTATGCCAGGTTTCAAGCCGCAGGAGGAGATTCGTCAGGCGTTGAACGATGCCGATATCTTCCTGCTGCCATCCAAAACCGCGGCGGATGGCGACATGGAAGGCATTCCGGTGGCGTTGATGGAAGCGATGGCGGTGGGGCTGCCGGTGGTCTCGACCTATCACAGCGGCATCCCGGAGCTGATTCAGAACAACGTCAGCGGCTGGCTGGTCTCCGAAAACGACGCCGAAGAGTTGGCCGACACGTTGCTGCGTCTGTCACGCGGTGATGTCGATGTTGCGCCGGTAGTGGCTGCCGCGCGACACAAAGTGGAAACCGAGTTCAATCAGCACATCGCTTATGGTGAGCTGGCTAAAATTCTGGAGCGCATGGTGTGAGCGGATTAAAAAAACAGGCCGTCTGGCTGTTTGGCAGTACCTGCTTCGCGGCATTGCTGCAGGTGTTACAGCTCAGCGTTCTGGCGCGAAAACTGGAAGCGCATGAGTTGGGTTTACTAGCCATTATTAACGCCATTCTGGCGGTGGCAACGGTGTTGCAGGATATGGGGATGAGCAGCTACATCGTGCATCGCCAGGACATCAACCGCCGCCAGCAGAGTACGATTTATTGGGTCAACGTCTCGCTCAGCTTGTGTACCGGTTTGATTATGCTGGCGATTGCCTTCCCGGTGGCGTGGTTCTATCACCTGCCTGAATTGACAGGGCTGATCATGCTCACCAGCCTCAACTTCCTCGTGCTGGGACATCTGTCGCAGTATCAGGCGCACTATGTGAAATCCAAACGTATGGTGACGCTGGCGAAGATTGAGATGGCGACCAAGCTGTTCGCGTTCATCTGTACCGTGGCGATGCTGTACTTTACTTCGCTCACGGTGGCGGCGGCGATCCTTGGACTGTTCATCAATGCCTTTACGCGTATCCTGTGCATGATCTTTTTCGGGGAGAAGTCGTGGCGTCCAACGTGGGAGTTTGAAGGGGCGACCTTCATCAGCGCGGTGCGTTACGGCATTTATCAGCTGGGTTCACAGACCATCAACCAACTGCGTACCCAGGCGGATGCACTGATTGTGGGTAAAGTGATGGGCGCGGAGATGCTGGGGATCTACTCGCTGGCTAAAGAGTTGATTCTGCAGCCACTTAAACTGGTCTCGCCGGTGATTAACCGTCTGGCGCTGCCGCGTTTCGCCGAGAAGCAGCACGATCCGGAGCAGCTGAAAAATCTGTTCCTGAAAGGCACCTTCGTCATCATGTTGTTCAGCAGCGCGATGTATCTGGCGATTGGCATTCTTTCGCCAGTGATCGTACGCGTGCTGTATGGCGCGTCGCATGAGCAGGTTTACCATCTGATTCCACTGATGCTGCTATTCGGTATGTTGCGTCCGATGGGGGGCTTAACCGGCGCGATTTCCCAGGCGAACGGCAAGACTAACGTCGAGTTTTACTGGAATATCGTCGCCAGTCTGGTGGTGGTGGTGGTGTTGGCGACTACCTACATCTGGCCGAACGTGCTGTATGTGGCGCTGACGTTGTCTATCTCGCAGGTGCTGATTTCTGCTTTCGCCCATCCGTTCTTTATCAAGCCGGTGATTGGTATCCGCTTTATGCCGTATGCCCGCCAGTGGGTTTCGGTGTCGGTGGTGTTTGTCGGCCTGATGATGCTGGTGAATCACTTCAACTTGTTTGTGATGCCGGAGTGGTTTGAGGGTTGGCTGTAGGTTTTGCCATTACTACGTGATCTGCGCGGGCATGCACTTGCTGTCTGCACAGATCCGTAACGGCGACATGTATGGCGTAATGCCGCTTACTTAAGCCAGGGAGTGCGTATTCAACCCGGTTTTCCCTCAATGCGCATCCTGTGAAATTCGCATCGAACAATGTAGGGTCGCCATTTATGGCGACCAAAACCCGCTCAACTGACCAGCATTACGCCATTTATGGCGCAGTCTACCCGCACGCACCACGATAAAATCCCGCTGAACTCATTCTGCAAACCACTGGTCTTAACCTCTGCCACTTTTCCATTGACCTCCCACTGTTTTTCAGCGGTTTAGCGCCTCCATTTTGCTTCGGTCAGGCGAAGCGGCAGCCCGCCATTTTGGCGATTTTTGATGTGGTGACAGAGAGTTAGTGCCAGATTTTCAGATAAAGATTATACTTGCTGCACCGGCCGATCCTGCATAATCGACCCCACGTATTCACTTCATGAAATGGAATAAATATGACCAAGCTTAAAGCAGTAATCCCGGTTGCGGGTCTCGGTATGCATATGCTCCCTGCAACGAAAGCCATCCCGAAAGAGATGCTGCCTATCGTCGACAAACCAATGATTCAATACATCGTTGACGAGTGCGTAGCGGCGGGCATCAAGGAGATTGTGCTGGTCACCCATGCTTCCAAAAATGCAGTGGAAAACCACTTCGACACCACTTATGAGCTGGAAGCGCTGCTTGAAGCGCGCGTAAAACGTCAGCTGCTGAGCGAAGTGCAATCAATCTGTCCTCCTGGCGTGACTATCATGAACGTGCGTCAGGCGAACCCGTTGGGCCTCGGCCACTCAGTGCTGTGTGCACGTCCAATGATCGGTGATAACCCGTTCGTCGTGGTGCTGCCAGACGTGCTGCTGGATGACTCAACCGCTGACCACCTGCGCTACAACCTCGCCGCGATGGTCGCACGCTTCGAAGAAACCGGGCACTCACAGGTACTGGCGAAACACATGCCGGGCGAAGACCTGACCGAATACGGTGTTCTGACCACCGAAGCGCCAATTGATAACCCAGGTGACATCAGCACCATCACCAACATCATTGAAAAGCCAGAAGCGGGCCAGCTGGATTCAGACCTGACTGCGGTCGGTCGTTATGTGCTGTCTGCGGATATCTGGCAAGAGCTGGAAAATACCGAGCCAGGCGCTTGGGGTCGTATCCAGCTGACCGATGCCATCGCCTCACTCAGCAAGAAAAAACCGGTAGATGCACAACTGCTGACCGGTACCAGCTTCGACTGTGGTAAAAAAATGGGCTACATGCAGGCCTTCGTTTCTTACGGTCTGCGTAACAACGCGCAGGGTCGTGATTTCCGCGAAGCTATCCAGAAAATCCTGGCGAAATAATCCATTCTCATGCCGCGCCGCTTGCGCGGTTTAAAGGAGTACACATGGCTATTTTGGTAACGGGCGGAGCAGGTTACATCGGCTCCCATACGGTGCTGGCGCTATTAGAGCGCGGCGACGACGTTGTGGTCCTGGATAACCTTTGCAATGCTTCGCGCGAAGCGGTTAACCGCGTGGAGAAGCTGTCTGGCAAGAAAGCGGTGTTCGTGGAAGGCGACATCCGCGATCGCGCTTGCCTGCGTGATTTGTTTGCGGCCAACGACATCTCTGCCGTGATTCACTTCGCAGCGTTGAAAGCCGTGGGTGAATCGACCCGCATGCCGCTGGAATACTACGAGAACAACGTGGCGGGTACCGTGGTGCTGCTGGAAGAGATGCGCGCTGCAGGCGTGTGGAACTTCATTTTCAGCTCTTCAGCGACCGTATACGGCGCCGATGCACCGGTTCCTTACGTGGAAACCACGCCAATCGGTGGCACCACCAGCCCGTACGGCACCTCTAAGCTGATGATCGAATTCGTGATGCGCGACTTCGCCAAAGCAGACCCGAATTTCAAAGCCATCGCGCTGCGCTACTTTAACCCGGTTGGCGCGCATGAGTCTGGCGAGATTGGTGAAGACCCAACCGGTATTCCTAACAACCTGCTGCCGTATATCGCGCAGGTGGCGATTGGTCGCCTGGAGAAGCTGGGCGTGTTTGGTGATGACTACGACACGCCAGACGGCACCGCTCAGCGCGACTACATCCACGTGGTGGATTTAGCCGAAGGCCACCTGAAAGCGCTGGATCATCTGCCGAAAGTCACCGGTTACAAGGCGTATAATCTTGGCGGCGGGGTAGGGTTCTCGGTGCTGGAGATGATTAAGGCGTTCGAGAAGGCTTCTGGTAAGGCGATTCCGTTTGAGTTTAAGCCGCGTCGTGATGGCGATCTGCCGGCGTTCTGGGCGGATGCGACGCTCGCAAACAATGAGCTGGACTGGCGTGTGACGCGTGGGATCGATGCGATGATGCGTGATACGTGGAACTGGCAGAGTAAGAACCCGGAAGGGTTTAAGTAATTGAAAAATGCGAACTCAGCTTTAAAGCCTGTTACTTAAACATGTTTATGAACATAAATTCACTTTCTTGCTTCAAGTTTATAATTAAGGCATTTGACTTGCAGGCATGTTTGCATTGATTAGAAGCTCGAACTCTCGGGCTTCAGTTCCTTAAGTGACCAGCATTAAACTCATGATAACTTTTTTATACCATTGAGCAGTCCTTAATAGCGTTTACATTTTTTACTCCCCCACTGAGTAAGATGTGATGAACTAGTATGCGTTAAACCCACGCAACGCAATTACCCTCTACCCTTCAAATATACGGTCAACTCGACAGGCTAACCCCCCGTTCATTAATAAATAACGATCCAATCTAGCGGAAATGCTCCTGATGCCTGAACAGCGGATTAAAGAACTGAAACAGCAACTGGCTAAATCTGAAATTAAAGCAGGTTTTGTATAAGTCTCTGAAGCGGGAAGAAGTAATCGAATAACGTTCCTAGCATATCGTGCAGCAGGTGGTAGACATCCGTCTGCATCTTCTCTAGCTGCGTAAACATAAGCTATGTCACCTGCCGCGGTGACAGCTGATGGCTGGCCATGACCTCTTGTTCCAGTTGCTGCACAGCGGCAGGCTTCTAAAATTACCTTGGCGGGCATATTACAAACGACAATAACTATCACTACTTTATTGCCATCCCAATTTGCCAAAAGTGTTGGAAATCAAGAGAAAGTCAGCCGCCCGTAGCAGGTGCGGGTAGCCGAATCACTATTTTGCCTTTACGAGTGGGAACAGCATATGCCAGCCTGAAAACGGACGTCTGGTAAAATATAGGGAATATTATGTGCAGGGTAGCATGCATGCCCGCACGTTGACTGTGCGTTCAGGATCGCTCAGGGCAGCAGACGGTCATAGCTTCCGCTGGTACATCACTCAGACAGGGGCATCCAGTACTGCTCTGAGGAATATCTATCGGGCATTGCACAAACGATATGGCATCACGAACTCAATGACGGACGGTTACGACTGTTAACAGAATGCACTGGCGGAACGGATAAACGGGATACTAAAAACTGAATATCTGCCCGTGAAATCGGAAAATATAGAACAGGAAAGAAATATGGTTAGAGAGTCCTTGAAAGTCTACAGAACCCAACAGTTTCAGGTGTCGCTATAATACAAAACGCCCGCTGAAGTTCATCGGGCGTTAGATAACTGAAAGTGTAAACCTATTCCAAAAGCCGTCACATAACTTCATGGGGATTCTACAATGAATGATTATTATCAGAAAATATCAGACCCTCACTTCATACTTACGGGCAACTTTACGACCTTTATTTCGTAAAGGTATTTCCAGATATCGATAGCTTAATTCAGATGAAATAAAAATTAGCCCTAAAGCAAATATTGTCATCCATAGCGATCTAAGGTAGGAATCTCCAGCTGCAAAACCGTAATGAACCATAATCCGAACTGTTGATTCCTGAACTAAATAGATTACAGGCATGTGTGCCAGATAAATACTATATGATCGTGATGCAATCCATCTCATAGAACGAGCTAAAATCCCTTCGAATTCGGGTGAAAGAAATAAGCCGCCGTCCCAAGATGCAATATAAACCAGCAATGTAGAAGTTAGTGCTAAAGAACCGAAGAGAAAAATAGAACCTTTTAAAGCTGCCGGAATGGCGAAAAGTGAAAACAGCAGCAAAGTATTCACCAGATATCGGAGATGCCACCGCCTCAAAAAAACGGGTTTGATTTTACTGCCCAGCGACAACTTTAATATGGCTAAGAGGACACCAAAAATAAGACCATGATAGCGAAAGTTCGGACTCCAATCACCCTGTTGAACATTGTAGAGCAGGAGAATAGCCACTATCGAAAATGTGATTATTTTCCAGCGCGTTCTCATGAAAAGAAGAATGAAAGGTGCAACAAAATAGAATTGTTCTTCTAACGATAACGACCAATAAGGTCCATAAGTTGGCAAGTAACCTTGTTCAAGCAGATAACCGGAAAAAGCATTAAATGAAAAAGTGATTATTGTAATGCAATAAATAATATTGTGCCTAAATTCTCCAAATGCGTTGGTGATATTATAAAACGCTGAGAAAAAAAGGACCACAAACATCCAGAACCATGAGGCAGGGATCAATCTGTATATTCTTTTCACAAAAAAAGGAATAATAGTATGACGGAAAAGTTGTGTAGGTGATTGATTATTATTTAGATGAGTCAGAAGGTTCGTAGTAATCAGGTAGCCAGAAATAGAAAAGAAGAGATCAACACCGGGCCAGAGTTCAACGTACTTGTTGATATTTTGAAGTAATTGATGTTTGCTCCAGATATACAGAGTAGGCAAGTGTTCAAGAAGAACAGCAACTATTGCAAAAAACCTCAAATACTCAATTTCAATATTGAGCTTGCCTTTTTTTACCATACTAATCACCACTGCTAAGGGATTTTGGCGGGAAGCCCCGCCAGGAAATTATTTTACCATTCCCAAAAGATATTGACCGTATTCAGTCTTAGATAATTTCTGACCTTCGTTATAAACATCCTGGCTCGAAAGCCAGCCATTTTTGAAGGCGATTTCTTCAAGGCATGCTACTTTAAATCCTTGCCTTTTTTCAATCGTATGAATGAACTGAGAAGCTTCGATCAGACTGTCATGAGTACCAGTATCAAGCCACGCAAAGCCACGTCCTAAAAGTTCTACATTTAGCGAGTTTTGCTCTAAATATAGACGGTTGAGATCGGTGATTTCCAGCTCACCTCTGAGAGAAGGTTTTAATGTACGCGCATAGTCAGTGACATTGTTATCATAAAAATACAAGCCAGTAATAGCCCAGTTAGATTTTGGTTGAACAGGTTTTTCTTCCAGCGATAGGGCCTTAAAGTTCTCATCAAACTCAACGACACCAAAACGCTCAGGATCTTTAACCTGATAACCAAACACGGTAGCACCGTTAGTGTTTGCAGTTGTGCGTGCCAGAACAGGGGCAAATCCCTGGCCAAAGAAGATATTATCACCAAGAACTAATGCACAACTTTCATTGTTGATGAATTTTTCACCGATAATAAAAGCTTGAGCAAGGCCATCCGGACTCGCTTGAATAGCATAACTGAGGTTGATACCGAACTGGCTACCGTCACCCATCAGCCTGACAAATGAAGCGTGATCATCAGGTGTAGTAATGATTAGGATATCTTTGATACCCGCCAACATGAGCACCGAAACCGGATAATAAATCATAGGTTTATCGTAAACAGGTAGCAGCTGCTTTGATACACCTTTGGTTATTGGGTATAATCGGGTGCCAGAACCACCGGCAAGAACGATACCTTTCATTACAAATACTCCCCTGAATTATTATTTAAACCCAAACGCTGTCCCTGATAAGACCCGTCCTTAACGCGTTTCCACCACCACTCGTTTTCGAGATACCACTGAATCGTTTTGCGTAAGCCAGTTGCAAATGACTCCTGTGGAACCCAGCCTAATTCACGCTCAATCTTTGAGGCATCAATAGCATAACGGAGATCATGGCCCGGTCGATCCTTGACGAATGTGATCAGCTCCCGGTAGCTGCTGAGGTTAGGGAGTGTTGATGGAGAAAGCTCATCAAGAATGTCGCATATACTCTGCACAACCGTAAGGTTTGTCTGCTCATTATGACCGCCAATATTGTAAGTCTGGCCAATGACACCGTTTTTAACGACTTCCAAGAGGGCTCTAGCGTGATCTTCAACATATAACCAGTCACGAATCTGGCTACCGTTACCATAAACAGGCAGAGGTTTACCATGCAGAGCGTTAAGAATAGTCAGTGGTATCAATTTTTCTGGAAAATGATAAGGGCCATAATTATTCGAGCAATTAGTCACAAGAACCGGAAGGTTGTAGGTTCGATGCCATGCTCTCACCAGATGGTCGCTGCTCGCTTTTGATGCAGAATAGGGACTGCTTGGCGAGTAAGGTGTGTTCTCAGTGAACAAATCAGAAGTATTGTGCAAATCACCATATACTTCATCAGTTGAGATATGATGAAAGCGAAAGTCAATTTTATTGGTATCACTCAACCGGTTATAATACAGGCGTGAAGCTTCCAGCAGATTATAGGTGCCAATAATGTTAGTCTGAATGAACGCTCCTGGCCCATCAATCGAGCGGTCAACATGACTCTCTGCAGCTAAGTGCATGATTGCATTAGGCTTGAAAGAGTTAATCACTGATCTTATTGCATCGTAATCGCAGATATTAGCTTCAACGAAAGAAAATCCGGGTGAATTTTTAATCGTTTTTAGTGAGTCAAGATTACCCGCGTAAGTTAAAGCATCAACAACCAATACTTCATTATCACGATCAGCTACAAGAAGTCTCACTACAGCTGACCCGATGAACCCTGCACCGCCAGTTACTAAAATTTTCATACTCTTCCCGAAGATTTTGTTGCACGGCTGTACTATGTCACGCCGTACTAAACTGATGTCAATAACTCTTCATTATGACGATTTAATCCAGCCTTGACCAGTTTAGCAAACATCAACTTGGACGATACCATATTGAGCATTATGATAACTATTGCCAATGATATTAATTGAATGTTAATAATAACCTTGTTTATTTTATTATGGATGCTATCCCATGCATAAATTTTCAGACATAAGATCACCTTACAAACACCCCTCCATATTTCGAAGAATGGTGCTACCGTGTTAGAATTAAGGAGTTTTTTCAAAGAACTAATCCTGCCTAAATCGTTTTTTTAATCAGGAAAAGTTAAAAAAACCAGATAAATCATAGGCTTGTCCTTTTTTTGTTCTGCATTGATGAAGATTTAATGAGCACTTTAGTTGCTACAGCTAAGGGCGGTAGCGTACTCATTTTAGGCAAAATTTTCTGTTTACTTGACTTATCACACTTAAGAAACTGCTACTTTAAAACTAGGTATTTTTAAGGTTAATCTTATGGAAATTAAAAAAGTTGACCAATTCGTGCGCGGTTGGTTTGTTGGCGGTTTTGAGCCCACGCTTTTTAAAACAACCGATGTTGAAGTGGCTGTTCAGCATTTCAAAGCGGGTGATAAAGAAGCAAGCCATTGCCACAAAATCGCTACTGAAATCACTGTGCTCGTCAGTGGTAAAGCATTAATGAATGGTAAGCTTATCAATGCTGGAGAGGTTGTGAAAATATCTCCCGGTGAGTACACGGATTTCGAAGCAATAGAAGACACTGTTACTACAGTAGTAAAAGTTCCTGGCGCATTAAATGATAAATATCTTAAGGCAGAATGAAAATGTTAAATATCGTTGTTCCTATGGCAGGTCGAGGCAGTCGGTTCGCTAAAGACGGTTATAAAGATCCTAAACCTTTGATCCCACTCAACGACAAACGTATGATCCAAGTGGTTATTAATAATCTTAAACCCATTCAGCCTCATAAGTTTATTTTCATTTGTCAGCAGGATCATATTGAAAAATATGATTTATCAAAAAAGCTCAATGAGTGGGCGCCGGGGTGTGACATTGTTGGAATTAACGGTATTACGGATGGAGCCGCATGCACTGTGATGTGTGCGAAAGATTATATTGATAACGATCAGCCGTTGATGATTGCTAATTCTGACCAGTGGATTGATATCGATATTAACGATTATTTAAAGTATATGGATGATAACAAGCTTTCAGGCCTGATTATGACTATGTCAGCAGACGATCCTAAATGGTCTTATGCTGAATTAAATAATGTCGGCAAGGTTACTCGCGTTGTTGAAAAGGAAGTGGTCTCAGAAGAAGCAACGGTAGGTATCTATAATTTCAAACATGGCGCTGACTTTTGCCGTAATGCTAATAAAATGATTGAAATTAATGAACGTACCAACGGTGAGTTTTATGTAGCACCAGTATATACATGGATGTATCGCGAAGAAGATGCAAATATTGGTATTTATAATATTGGTGCTGAAGCAGACGGGATGTATGGTTTGGGCATTCCTTCTGATTTAAAATTATTTTTATCACTGGATGTTTCGAAGAAAGCGCTGGATTTTTAAGTATGACAAATGCTAAGAAAAAAATATGCCTCATTGGTCATGAATGTGGGTATTATAAAGGTCAAGGTGGGGTTGCAACCTATATAGAACATACAGCAAAAGGATTTAGTAGGTTAGGATATGAGGTCCATACTATTTTTTTGCACGGTAGTGACCTACATGATCCTGAAATCACGTGTTGGAAAATAAAAGATAACTATAGCATTTTCAAAAATTCTAAAGCAATTGACGAAGTGCTGTCGCAAATAAAACCTGATTTTGTTGAAGTTACCGACTTTATCGGTCTAGCGAGTTACACTCTTGCAAAGCGCGCGCTTGAGGGACTGGATTATTCATGTCGTTTTATCACGAACAATCATACCGGTATCCGTGAGGTTTGGGAGTGGGGAACAGCCCTTGACTTTATGGAGTGTGCTCCGCCATGGATGATCGAAATGTACCAATATGAGAGAGCTCAATCAATACTAAGTGATGCTAATTTCTCGACTTCAAATTTCCTTTCGAATTACCTCAGTGCTTTACATGACACTAAAGTTAAAACCTGTCCATCATATTATCCGTTAGCAGAACAAACCATCCCGCCTGTCAGAGATAGTAATGGATCTTTTGAAATTCTTTCTCTGGGGCGGTTTGAGCTTCGAAAAAAGCAGGAGTTGTTGATACTTGCTGCCTGCGAATTAATGAGCGAAGGTTGTAACCTGCATGTAACGTTGATCGGTAATAGCGGTGATGATTTTTATGATCGCCGCGACTATATGGATACATGCTATGGACTTATTCCACTTGAGCTAAAAAAGAACTTTAGTTTTTATGATTTTATTCCTTATAAAGAATTACAAAAACAATATAAAAATTATGATCTGTTCGTAATTCCATCGCCATATGAAAACTTCCCAAACACTGCGTTAGAAGCGATTAATTATGGTCTGATCGTCGCCGGTAGTAAAACCAGTGGTATAGCTGATATGAGCGGGCCTGCTGCTGAAAAACTTTGTTTTGAGAAAAACTCTGTTGACTCTATCAAGCAGATGTTGACAGAGTTTAGCAATATGAGTCGGGAAGAGAAAGAAGATATAAGAAAAGTACAGCGTGAATCGCTGAAGTCTTTGGTCAGTTTTGAGAGTGCTATTGTCGCCAGAGCGAGTCAATACGAAAGTATTGAAATCAAATCAACTAATGTCCGGCCGCTTCTTGAGAAATGTCTTTTCGTTACTATGAAAGATGATGCGCGTCTTGAATATATGTTTCTGGGAGACAAGAAAATTCATATCGATAGCAATGAGGCTTATCAATTTGTTGATGCAGCAGAATATATGATTATTCTGCCATCTGATAATTTGGACGATGCTATTACGGAAAAAAATTACCTACCGGAAAAAAATGTTATTTCTGCATTTTCATATGATCATCCCTACGGAACTGTTTTGGATATAAATAAATCAAGAAAAGCTTTTTCACAATTGACCATCAATGTCGCAGATGTCTCAATCAGTAAGCATGTTAAAGCGTCAAGATTGATTGCAGAAATATTGTTCTCCTGTAAAGATGTTGTCTTCTTCAGAGAAGATTCAACAAGGGTGGAAAAGGGTATTGGCATTGATTTAATGTATGAACTTGACCTGTTGAGATATAAATATAATGGTTAAAAACGTTTTCGTGATTATTCATGGCCCTCTTGAAGAGGATTTTTTAGAGAAAAACTTGAATGCAATTCACAAACAACTAAGCAATGCGAAAGTTTTAATATCGACGTACAAAAAAGACGCAGATAAAATTCAGGGTTTGTTAAAAAAAATTAATTTTAGTGCTCGTGATAACATTCAGGTGTTAGGATGTGATGATGTTTTTAATCCGGGTTTTTTTAATATAAATCGTCAGATTAATCTGGTCAATGCAGCACTGAAAGTTGTTGACGAAAATGCTTTTGTGATTAAAGTCAGAATGGACCAGACAATCAACTTTAAGTCTTTGATGAGAATGGTTAAGACCTTTTCAACGGATGTTAAGGATAAGCTTATTACGACTAACTGTTATACACGTGCAGACCGTTGGTATCATCCATCAGATATGTTGCTAGCAGGTGATTACAAGGTATTAAGAGATTATTATCCTGAGGACTTCTTTAGAGAAACGCATATGGATAACATTCTTCTTATCAGAGAGTTAGTCAAAAATAATCATGAGAAGGATTTCTATAATTATTGGCCGGAGTCTCGCTTGTTTACTAACTTTGTTAAAAAGAGAGGCGATGTAATTTTCGAGTCCAATGAAGACAGTCTTGAAAAGCTTAAAAAATATGTTTTTGTTATAAATAGCTGGGATATTTCCCTGAAATGGAAGAAGTTTTTGAAAGGATGGATTCCTGTCCTTCCTTATACTTTTAAAATGGCTCCTTTTAAAGACGGTCCTGAAGAAGATGCTTATAACTTTAAGGCTAGTGATCTTAACGCGGTTCCATCTAAAACTAAAGAAAGTATATTTATAAGGCTCTCGAAAATCTATTTCAAAACAGGAATGTATCATTTTAATCCACTCTTCTTTAGCTACCGTACTTTTCTGCTAAGAGTTGGGCGTAAAGTATTCGATATTTCTTTAAAGTTCATCCCACCTATTTTTCATCACACACTCGTTACGATAGGTAGAAAATTATATTATGCTATCAAGTAATCTATATATCGTGGGCTGGCGAGGTTACATTGGCCAATCTTTGCTGAAGTATTTGGGCAGAACTGGTTTTAGTAAGCAGGTTGTTCTTTATAAACGTAAAAATGAAGCGAGTACACTCGTTCCCAATTGCATTAATGTCAGTATGTCACAGCACGATGATTTCATTAGGAAAATATCTCAGGATGATAATCCTGTAGTCTATTATCTTGCCAATAGTATCTCCCCGGCAGAATCACAAAGTCTGGCTCTTGAAAGTGTTAGTTCCAATCTCCTACCTTTTATAAACTTTCTTGAAGATATAAAATCTTTAGCCAGTAAGGTTACTTTTATTTTTGCTTCGTCTGGTGGAACTATTTATGGAGACACTGGCGGTGAGAAGTGTCATGAAGACCATGTTCTTTCACCGAAAACTATTTATGCTGCGAACAAACTGGCTCAGGAATCTTATCTTCAAGTTTACCATTGTAACTATGGATTAAATTATAGGGTGTTACGGATTGCTAATCCTTATGGACCCGGACAAGTTTACAAAGGCGGGCAGGGCCTTATACCAGCAATCATGGATTCCTATAAAAAGAATAACCCAGTAAAAATTTATGGAGATGGTACAGCTTCACGTGATTACATTTACATAGATGATCTTCATGACTGTTTTATTAAGTCTGCTTGTTATGAAGGCGATATGAGAATCTTCAATGTAGGTTCAGATTCGAAATATTCAATTCTGGATATTATCGATAGATTCTATCGGCATGGTATTATTGTCGAGACTATTAAAGTAAAAAGCGATATATCAGTTATTAATTCCGTATCTCTGGATATTACGCGTGCTAAACGAGAGTTTAACTGGTCACCTCAAACAAGTCTTGAAAATGGATTAAAAAAATACATTGAATGGTATGAATTAACCCCTCATTAAATCAAGGCATGAATATTAAGTAACGTGGACAATGCATCCTGAAAATCTCATCTCACCGAGTGAAGTTTCCTTCATCATTCAAGGGGGGGTTTTAAATACCTCTCGCGAATTAGATAAAGAATTTATATTCAATCTCAACTTAATATTAAAAAATTTCCCAGAATCTGAAATCATAGTGTCAACATGGAAGGCAGATGATGTCATTGAAGACAATCTAATGACTACCTATTCTGGCGTTAAATTTTTATTTAATGATGATGTAGGATCAATATCTAAGAATGTTGAGGGTGTCAAGGTTGTCAGTAATGTCAATCGAATGCTAGTATCAAGCCTTAATGGTTTGAGATGTGCTACAAAAAAATATTCGATAAAAATGAGGACAGACTCATATTTTTACAATGATAATATTCTTTCATGGCTTAGCGACTACTTTCTAGAAAATAAATTCCTGTCTGTTGACAATGTTCTAAGGCAGGATGAATACGCGGTTTTTAGTCGTCACCTAATTAACTGTAACCTGTTCGCTCGTAATCCCTTCAGTCAGTTACCTTTTCTCTATCACCCTGGTGATATTTTAGTGGCTGGCTTGACACTGGATGTATTAACTTTCTTTGATATTCCTCTAGCTGACGAAAACATTTTTCTACATTGTAAAAGCATGATGAATGCATGTTATATGCGGTTTGTACCAGAGCAGTATGTTTGGGTAAAAAACCTAGAGCGTTCCGTCCAGGACTTTAAATATTCCGGTAATTTTTCAAGAAATGCTGCTGAGGTTGAACGCTCAGAGAGGTTTTACGTAAATAATTTTTTGCCTTTAGATTCTAAAAGACTGGGGTTTGTATGGCGTAAGCATAAAGAGGTATATTTCAATAAAGGCTGGTCTAGTCTCTATCAACCCTTTGATTGGATTGGTTTATACTCCAAGTACATTTGTAATAAGAATAGCTCTTATCCTTTCATCTGGTATTTAAGATTATTACAAATAACGCTGATGAAGCTTTATTTCTTTTTCAGAACTCAACTGCTTAAGTTGCCTTTTGTGCGTAAAATTGCATATCGCTTATTTGTAAAGAGGGGAAGTTAATGAAAGGTTTTATATCTACTCCGCAAAGCAGGACGACTTTTGCGGAAGTCTTAGACTCCAGAAATTTGATCAAGGAGTTTATTCGAAGAGATTTTAATGTTCGCTATAAACAGACTAGCTTAGGCGTTTTATGGGCAATTATAAATCCAGGTGTAAATATACTCCTATACTTGTTTGTGTTCGGATTACTTGTTAAAGTCCCCACGCCAGAATATAACGCGCCTTACGCTGCTGTTTTAATATCCGGAATCCTTTTCTGGAATCTATTTGCTACCAGCATGATGGCTGCAAGTGATGCCATAATAAATAACATCCATCTTTTAACAAAAGTATATTTCCCTAGGATTTCGCTATGTATAGCGAGTGTATTTGTGGCTTTCATTGATTTTGTTATAGCATTCATTGTTTTTATTCCGCTAGCAATTTTTTATGGTGTTCATTTTGATTTTTCACGCCTCCTCTTCCTTATTCCATGCATAGCTATTACTCTTATGCTCGGATGTGGTGTAGGTTGTTTTATGGCGATTTTAAAATTACGGTTTCGTGATTTACGTCATGTGCTGCCGTTAGCGACGCAGGCTCTGTTTTTCGCTTCTCCGGTAGTATACACGCTTACAATAGTGCCGAAAGAATTCCACCAATATTATTCATTTAACCCCATGACAGGTATTGTTGCTCTTTCACGTTGGGCCTTGCTTGGGGGTGATAGCATTAATATTTCTACTATATTGTATAGCTTTGTTACTGCTATTGTTTTAGTCATCTTTGGTGTGTACTACTTTATCAAAAATGATAGATTAATTGCGGATTACGAATGATTACTTTTGAATCTGTTACACGCGAATTCAGTGTTGGAAATTACCAACACAGTACTCTTAAAGAGCTTTTTTCTTTTAGCAAAAAGCGTCCTGAACCCGGGAAAATTTACCGCGCTGTAGACGACGTCTCCTTTTCTATTACGCCAGGCCAAGCAGTTGGGGTTCTGGGGCGAAATGGGGCTGGTAAGTCTACCCTGCTCAAGCTTTTGACCCGGATCATCGCACCCAGTTCTGGGAAGATAACTGTCGATGGTTCTATTTCCTGTCTGCTGGAAGTTGGTGCAGGATTTCACCATGAGCTTTCAGGTTACGAGAATATTTTTCTTAGCGGTTCTATATTAGGTATGAGTCGCAAGGAAATTGAAACAAAACTTGAAAGTATCATTGAATTTGCTGAGGTTAGAGACTTCATTTACGAGCCTGTGAAATATTATTCCTCAGGTATGTACGTCAGGCTTGCCTTTTCAATTGGTGTACATCTGGATTCCGAGATTTTGGTCATCGATGAAGCTTTAGCTGTGGGTGATGCTAATTTTCAGGCCAAATGTCTGAAAAAAATAAATGAAGTAAAAGCAAGTGGAAAAACTATTTTCTTTGTTAGCCACAACGTTAATCAGGTTGAAAACATATGTGACGCATGCCTTGTTATGGAAAAGGGACAACTTATTTATCAAGGTGAAACTACACAAGCCGTTGAAATCTATAACCAGTTAATTAAGTAAAGAAGGTTAAAAATGATAGTTATTTCTCATCGTGGCTACTGGAAGTCTTTAGAAGAAAAAAACACTGAAGCAGCTTTTATCCGATCGTTTCAGCTTGATCTCGGCACAGAAACTGACTTACGTGACTTCAATGGTGAAATCGTAATCAGTCATGATATTCCTGATGCATCGTGTATTACATTCCAACATATGCTTGAATTGTATAAAACCTACACCAGTACTAATCCCCCATTGGCATTGAACGTCAAAGCCGATGGTTTGCAAGAGAAAGTCAAAGTTATTCTTGAGAAAATGCACATTACGAATTACTTTTTTTTCGATATGGCTTTACCAGACTCGCTTGCTTATTATAAACATTCCTTAAAAGCTTTTGTAAGATACAGTGAATTCGAATGCCTAAATGCACTTTATGATATTTCTGAAGGTGTATGGTTAGATGGTTTTGAAAAAGATCTGGTTGAAGAAGAGTTAGTGCAGAAAATTCTTTCTGATGGAAAAAAAGTTTGCATTGTTTCTTCTGAACTACATAAACGAAACCACCTTGAAATGTGGGGAAAATTAGAAAAATTTAACGGTAATTTACTTTCCTCATCTGATTTAATCATTTGTACCGATTACCCTGAAGAATGTATGGAGTTTTTGAATGTCTACTAATATTAAAGCTGTTATTTTCGATATGGACGGTGTCCTTATCGATGCTAAAGACTGGCATTATGAGGCCTTGAATACTGCTCTTGATCTGTTCGGACTGACAATTTCTCGACAAGAACATTTAACAACATATGATGGTTTGCCTACTAAAGATAAGCTTATCATGCTAAGCAAAGATAAAGGTTTATCAACAAATCTTCATGGTTTCATCAATGAAATGAAGCAGCAGTACACCATGGAGATTGTTAATAACAAATGTAAACCCATGTTTCATCATGAATATGCACTTTCAATGTTGAAAAAAGATGGTTATAAAATGGCCGTCGCTTCTAACTCTATCAAACACTCAATTGAAGTTATGATGGAACGTGCACATCTCGCACAATATCTTGAGTTTTATGTCTCTAACCAAGATGTTGTGAAAGGCAAACCCGATCCTGAAATGTACAACAAAGCTATATCAATGCTGGGTTTGGAACCTGCTGACTGCGTCATTGTTGAAGATAATGAAAATGGAATTAGAGCAGCAAGAGCTAGCGGAGCACATGTATTAGAAGTTGAAACGGTTCACGATGTCAATTATGCGAACATAAAACGTTTTATCTCTTTGGTAGAGAGCGAGGTTTAATGGCATGTTAAATATTATTATTCCAATGAGTGGAGCCAGCCTTTATGAAACCAGCGCTGATTTCATCTATCCAAAAATCCTTACTGAAATTAATAATAGGACCCTGCTGGAATATTCTCAGGATATCTTTTCTACGTTAACCGAAGAGTATAAAAGTCTTTTTGTTGTCCCTGCTGATAAGCTTACTAAGCTAGCGCTGGGTAACATTATTGAACTTATCTCACCTCAAGCGGTTATCATTCCACTACAGGGTATGACAAAGGGAGCTGTTTGCAGCAGCATGATGGCTATTGACGAAATCAATCTCGATGATGAATTGATTATCGCGTCAGCTGATCACTATATCAATGATAATTTGCAACAGGTGCTTGAATATTTTAGAAGTCTGGAGGCTGATGCCGGTGTCCTCACTTTTGAATCTGTTCATCCGAAGTGGTCTTTTGTAAAAACTAACGAAGAAGGCTTAGTAGTACAGACGGCAGAAAAAAATGCGATTAGTCGCAATGCCGTTGCAGGACTTTACTATTTTAAAATTGGCTCTGATTTCATCGAAGCTGCAAAAGAGCTTATCCGAAAGGATAACGCTATCGATAATAATTTCTATCTCTCTTCATCTTTAAATGAGTTGGTACTGAAGGGTAAAAAGATAGTGATGCGTCCTCTTAGCGATTCGGTGTATCACAATTTCTATGATGCCCATGCTGTAAAAGCATTTGAATCATCACACGCTAATCCTTTACCACCCGTTAAGAAACTGACTGAAAAATATATTGCTGCTTTTAATTCTCGTTCTTTACATGAAGTAGTCGAAATGTTTGACCGTAATGCCACGCTAACCGATCCTGGGAACCATAAAGTTGGTCAGGAAAACATCCGTAGTATGTTAGTACAACTTTTTACCGATACTAAATCTCTTGAATTTAAAGCTCTTTCTGTTCTAGCTGAGCAAAACAGATCAGTTATTGAATTTGAACTCCAACTTGATGATAAGTTGCTGCGCGGTGTTGATATTATTGACTGGGATAACAAAGGTCATATTCTAAAACTTAACGCTTATTTGTATTAGTGTTCCAACGAGCATGCTTATCCCTGGAACTTCTAATGATATCTCATAGCATCATTTTCTAACTGGTTGATGCTTACCTAGGTTAACATGTTTGCCACTTTTGTTCACAAACTGCTGCGTTTGTGAAGTGACCTCAGACAGGAGTATGTAATGTCCAAGCAACAGATAGGCGTTGTAGGTATGGCAGTGATGGGCCGTAATCTGGCTCTTAACATTGAGAGCCGCGGTTACACTGTTTCTATCTTCAACCGTTCACGCGAAAAGACTGATGAAGTTATCGCTGAAAGTCAGGGCAAGAAACTTGCTCCATTTTACACCGTTGAAGAGTTCGTTGAATCGCTGGAAAAACCACGCCGTATTCTACTGATGGTGCAGGCTGGTGAGGCAACTGATAAAACTATCGCTTCTCTGACTCCTCACCTCGACAAAGGTGACATCCTGATCGACGGCGGTAATACTTTCTACAAAGACACCATTCGTCGCAACAAAGAACTTTCAGATCAAGGATTTAACTTCATCGGTACTGGCGTTTCCGGCGGTGAAGAAGGCGCACTGAAAGGTCCTTCCATCATGCCTGGTGGCCAGAAAGAAGCCTATGAACTGGTTGCGCCGATTCTGGATAAAATTGCCGCGCGTGCAGAAGATGGCGAAGCTTGCGTTGCTTACATCGGTCCAAACGGTGCTGGTCATTATGTGAAGATGGTGCATAACGGCATCGAATACGGTGACATGCAGCTGATCGCTGAAGCCTATGCGCTGCTGAAAGGTGCGCTGGGTCTGAACAACGAAGAACTGGCTAAAACCTTTACTGACTGGAATAACGGTGAGCTGAGCAGCTACCTGATTGACATCACTAAAGATATCTTCACCAAGAAAGATGAAGATGGTAAGTATTTGGTTGATGTGATCCTGGACGAAGCCGCTAACAAAGGTACCGGTAAATGGACTAGCCAGAGCTCACTGGATCTCGGCGAGCCGCTGTCTTTGATTACCGAATCCGTGTTTGCACGTTACCTCTCTTCACTGAAATCTCAGCGTGTTGCTGCTTCTAAAGTACTGAGCGGTCCACAGGCTAAAGCCTTTACCGGTGACAAAGCTGAGTTTGTTGAGAAAGTACGTCGCGCACTGTATCTGGGCAAAATCGTTTCCTATGCTCAGGGCTTCTCTCAGTTGCGTGCTGCTTCAGAAGAGAACAACTGGGATCTGCACTACGGTGAAATCGCGAAGATCTTCCGTGCTGGCTGCATCATCCGTGCTCAGTTCTTGCAGAAGATTACCGATGCTTACGCAAGCAATGCTTACATCGCAAACTTGTTGCTGGATCCATACTTCAAAAACATTGCTGACGAATACCAGCAGGCGCTGCGTGATGTTGTTTCTTACGCGATTCAGAACGGCATCCCGACTCCGACCTTCTCGGCAGCCATCGCCTATTACGACAGCTATCGTTCAGAAGTTCTGCCAGCTAACCTGATTCAGGCTCAGCGTGACTACTTCGGTGCGCATACATACAAGCGCATTGATAAAGACGGTGTATTCCACACTGAGTGGCTCGACTAATAATTGTGAGGCTTCCTTCGGGAAGCCTCAATTTTTTACCCCACCAACAACTCTCCCTCTCTGCCCGCATTTTCCCCCGCAAGCCTCACTACCAGCATTCCCGCCGTAGCAAACTTCATCAGGTTCCTCGCATACAGCACCCCACCAAACTCTGCCACCAGCGGTGTCACCTGGTCGGTAATCGGATCCACAATCTCCGCCACCACTTCACCCGGCTTGATCCACTCACCCAACTCACGGCGATTCAACAGCAATCCAGAATGCGGTGCATGGATATACTCACAACCTGCCAGCGGTGTCGCGGGATTGATCAGGGCAGGGGACTCACCTGTTTCACCCGCGATATAGCCGCCTTCAATCAACGCGTTAATAATCGCATCCGCATCCTTCTCCGCCTGTTGCGGCGACACATCCGCAACCCCACGTAACTCTAGCGTCACTGGCAACAAACCACGAGGCATCGGATACTCACCACCAAATCGCTCAGCCAGTGTCAGCCACGGTTCACAGCAGGCCTCATCAAAGGGTTCGCCACCGGAGATTTGCGCCAGCAGTTGCACTTCACTGCCTAACCAACGCGCTAATGGTTCGATATCCTGCCATGCGTGCGGCGTGGTATACAGATGCGGCAATGCGTCCCAGTCGCAGTGCAGATCAATCATCAAATCGGCCTGGCTGGCCATACGCATTAGCGTGAAGCGCTGCGCATCCAGTTCGGTACGAGCAATGCGATCGCGATAGTGGCGATCAATGGCATCACGGATCAGCCGTTTGTTCTCATATTCGCTTTGCGTCAACGAACCGGCCAACTCTTCAGCCAGGGTATCGCCTAACGCCGGGAAACGGCGATTGAAATCCTGACCTGAAAGTGTATGGAATCGACCCAAATGGCTGCCGTGCCAGTGTTGACCCATCGCCAGCGGATTTGCCACCGGCACTAGCGTAATTTTGGATTTGAGCTGCCCGGCAGATTCCAGCGCCAACAGTTTGTGTTTCAGATACCACGCCACCGCCATACCCGGCAGTTCATCACCGTGCAGTGCCGCCTGAATGTAGACGCGCTGCTGGGAATCGGTACCGAAATGAAAGCTGACGATTTCGCGCTGTGTACCGAGGGAAGCACTTAACAAGGGATGATGTTGTTGTTGCATGGCGAGGTCGATGTCCTATATCTACGGCACGCTGAACGTCGTGCCTGATTAATTTTATTGACTGGAATTATAGTGCTGCTGTGAAAATGAGCGGGTATGAAGCCGCTAAATTTGCGCTCGCTCATGTTAGCAGCGCAAACAGGGCGGCCTGAAGACCGCCCCTGCTTTGATTAATGCTGGATCGAGATGTCAGTGGCGAAGTACTTCTTCTGAATCTTGTCGAAAGTGCCGTTTTTCTTGATTTCAGCGAAGGCGTTATCAAGGGCTGTTTTCAGCTCTTCATCGCCTTTACGCAGACCAATCGCCGTACCTGGACCGATAATCGGGTCTTCCACAATTGGGCCAGCCAGCTCGAAATCTTTGCCTTGCGGATGTTTCAGGAAGCCGTTAGCTGCCTGTGCTGCATCGGTGAACACCACATCCAGACGGCCAGAAATCAAATCGCTCTCCACCTGCGCCTGATCGCCGTAAGGCACCACGTTTACACCGTGTGGCTGCCATTTTGCCAGCGCATAACGTTCCTGCACGGTTCCTTGCTCAACGCCAACTGTTTTGCCTTTCAGCGATTCAGCCGTTGGCAGCAGGCCAGAGCCTTTACGCGCAATTAGCTGAGTTTTGGTGTCGTACAACGGCACGGTGAAGTCGATCTGCTTCAGACGCTCTTCCGTGATCCCCATATCAGAGAGGATGGCATCGAACTTACGCGCTTTCAGCGCCGGGATCATGCCATCGAACTGGCTCTCCACCCAGACACACTTGGTTTTCATCTGCTCGCACAGTGCATTGCCAAGGTCGATATCAAAACCAACCAGCTTGCCTTGTGGTGTTTTGGATTCAAAAGGAGGGTAGGTTGGGTCTACAGCGAAACGTACCTGATCAATCTTTGCCTGCGCGCCAAATGCGCAACCTGCCAGCATGGCCAGCGCCAGCGTCTGACGCAGGCGGGCAGTAAAACGAGAACTTGCCATAATAACGGTCTTCTTTTTTCGTGATGTGGAACAAAGCAGAGTACCGATCACTGTCCGCCATGGCAATTAGCAGATTATTTTCATCACGTTACCATTATGAGTAAGCATTGCTTTCTGGCGTAGAAACAACAAAGCGCACCGAAGTGCGCCTGAATATTATCTGGGAATAACGTTACTTATGACGCGCACGCAGATTATTAATAATCGTGCTCAAATCCAGCTCCTGATCCTGCAGCAGCACCATCAGGTGATACAGCAAGTCAGAGGCTTCGTTGGTCAGTTCATGACGATCGTTAACTGTGGCAGCCAGTGCGGTTTCCACGCCTTCTTCACCCACTTTCTGCGCTATACGCTTGGTGCCGCTTGCATACAGTTTGGCGGTGTAAGAACTCTCAGGATCGGCGCTCTTACGCGAAGCCAGCAGTTGCTCAAGCTGATACAGGAACGCCCAATCTGGCGCAGCCGGTGAGAAGCAGCTTGATGTTCCGAGGTGGCAAGTTGGCCCAATCGGGTTTGCCAGCACCAGCAGGGTATCGTTATCACAATCCGGCATGATGCTCGCGACCTGCAGGAAGTGACCGGAGGTTTCCCCTTTGGTCCACAAGCGGTTTTTGGTGCGAGAGAAGAAAGTGACGTTGCCTTCCGCCAGCGTCTTTTGCAGCGCTTCCTCATTCATATAACCGTGCATCAGCACTTCGCCAGAAACGTTGTGCTGGACGATGACGGGCATCATGCCCGCGGTTTTGGCCCAATCCAGTTTGGCCAGTTGTTCTGCAGTTAACACGCGCGAATCTCCACACCGTTGTCGATCAGGAAGTTTTTCAACTCGCCAATATTGATAATTTGTTTGTGAAACACTGAAGCGGCCAGCGCACCATCGACGTTTGCCTGTTCAAAGGCTTCGAGGAAATGCGGCATGGTGCCTGCTCCGCCAGAAGCGATGAGGGGCACTTTACACACGTCTCGGACTTTCTTCAGCTGCACCAGATCGTAGCCATTACGTACGCCATCCTGGTTCATCATGTTCAGCACGATTTCGCCCGCACCCAGCTTCTGCACTTCCTGCACCCAATCCAGGGTTTCCCAGGTGGTGACACGGGTACGTGACTCATCGCCGGTATACTGGTTGACGTGATACTTGCCTGTGGCTTCATCAAACCAGGTATCAATACCCACCACGATGCACTGCACACCAAAGCGATCCGCCAGACGCGTGATCAGCGTCGGGTCAGCCAGCGCCGGGGAGTTGATGGAGATCTTATCCGCACCGAACTGCAGAATGCGCGCGGCATCCTCCTCACTCTTGATACCGCCCGCCACGCAGAACGGAATATCAATCACTTCTGCGACGCGTGACACCCAGCTTTTATCCACCACGCGGCCATCGGAAGAGGCGGTGATATCATAGAACACCAGCTCGTCAGCGCCTTCCTGCGCATAGCGCTGCGCCAGTGGCACGATATCGCCAATAATTTCGTGGTTGCGGAACTGCACGCCTTTCACCACTTGTCCGTCACGGACATCGAGACAAGGAATTATCCGTTTTGCCAGCATGCAATCGCCTCCGCTACGGTGAATTTATCTTCCAGTAAAGCACGACCGACAATCACGCCCTGTGCGCCACTGCCACGTAAGGCAGCGATGTCATCCAGCGATCCAATGCCGCCGGAACTCTGAAACGCGATGTCAGGGAAGGCATCAGACACTTCTTTATACAGCGCCACGTTGGAACCACTTAAGGTGCCATCGCGCGAGATATCGGTGCACAGCACGTGCTTCAGGCCAACCGGCTGATACCAGCCAATCACCTCTTCCAGTGTTACGCCAGCCGCTTCCTGCCAGCCACTGATCGCCACTTCTTTACGATTATTGGCGTCAATGCGCACATCCAGCGCCAGCACGATGGCATCGGCGCCGAACTCGTTGAACCAGCTTTTCACTTCCTCTGGTTGTTTCACTGCCGTGGAGCCCACCACCACGCGGGTCGCGCCGGCCGCCAGCAAGGCTGCAACGTCTTCACGATTGCGGATGCCGCCGCCGACCTGCACCGGTACATTCACGCCGCGCAGCAGGGTAGTCAGCAGAGGGATCTGGCGTTTAGCCGGATCTTTGGCGCCAGTGAGATCCACCAGGTGCAGCACTTTCGCGCCCTGACGTTCGTAATCCTGCAGGCGCGGCAGCGGATCGCTACCGTAGTCGCGCTGCTGGCCGTAGTCGCCCTGATGCAAACGCACCACTTTGCCGTCGATTAAATCTAATGCCGGGATAATCATCACATCTCCAGGAAGTTTTTCAGCAACTGCGCGCCTGCTTTGCCAGAGCGCTCCGGGTGGAACTGCACGCCGAAGAAGTTATCTTTCTGCAAGGCGGCGGTGAACGGATGGCCGTAATCGCACTGGGCGATGGTGGCGGCGTTCACCGGCATGGCGTAGCTGTGCACAAAGTAGAAGTAGCTACCGTCGGGAATATTACGGAACAGGTGATTGCCAGCTTGCGAAGTGATCTGGTTCCAGCCCATGTGCGGCAAGGGTAAACCCTGGGTATCCATCAGCGAGACCGGTTCATCCACCAGACCCAGCGTGGTCACGCCACCGTTCTCATCGCTTCCGCGACCCAGCAACTGCATACCAAGACAAATGCCGAGCACCGGTTGGGTACAGGCTTTGATCAGATCGATCAGGTCACGCTCCTGCAACTGGTTCATGGCGGCTTGGGCGGTGCCCACGCCCGGCAGCAACAGCTTATCGGCGCGCAGCACCACATCCGGATCGCGGCTCACCTCGGGCGTATAGCCGAGGCGCTCAATCGCCCACTTCACGGAGGATAGGTTGGCGCAGCCGGTATCGAGAATCACCACATTCATCACAGCACTCCTTTCGAACTCGGCAGGGTGTTGCCTTCCACGCGAATCGCCTGGCGCAAGGTGCGGCCAAAGGCTTTAAACAGGCTTTCCACACGATGATGATCGTTCTTGCCTTTGGTCTTCAGGTGCAGGGTACTCATCATGGCGTAGGAGAGGGAGCTGAAGAAGTGCTCAACCATCTCGGTGCTGAGATCGCCGACACGCTGGTAGCTGAACTCGGCTTTAAATTCGATGTGCGGACGACCAGAGATATCCAGTGCGCAGCGCGCCAGGCACTCGTCCATCGGCAGCACGAAGCCGAAACGGCCGATGCCTCGCTTGTCGCCCAGCGCTTTCAGCAGGGCTTCACCCAGCGCCAGACCGGTATCTTCCACGGTGTGGTGATCGTCAATATAGAGATCGCCTTTCACGTCGATGTTCATGCGGAAGCCGCCGTGTACGGCAATCTGATCCAGCATGTGGTCAAAGAAGCCGACACCGGTGTTGATCTTGCTGCCGCCTTCGCGGTCCAGCCACACTTCCACTTTGATCTGTGTCTCTTTGGTGTTGCGTTGCACCAGCGCATGGCGGTCACGTTTGGTCAGGCGTGCCTGGATCGCGTCCCAGTCAATACCTTCCGCACCGTAACGCAGGCCCTGAATGCCCATGTTCTCAGCCAGCTGGATATCGGTCAGGCGATCGCCAATCACGTAGCTATTTGCGGTATCCAGTGCGCCTTGTGCCAGCCAGGCTTCCACCATTTTGGTTTTCGGCTTGCGGCAATCACAGTTATCTTCTGGCTTATGCGGGCAGATCAGGATGTCGCTGAAGTTCACACCCTGTGAAGTCAGAATCTGCATCATCAGGTTATGTGGGCCATCAAAATCAGCCTGTGGGAAGCTGTCGGTGCCCAGACCATCCTGATTGGTGATCATCACCAGCTGATAGCCGGCATTTTGCAGGGCCAGCAGCGCAGGGATGGCGTTCTTCTCAAACGCCAGCTTTTCCATGCGGTCTACCTGAAAATCCGTTGGCGGCTCAGAGATGATGGTACCGTCGCGGTCGATAAAAAGGGTCTTCTGACTCATGCTTGCTCCACTGATAAGGCTTGCAGCGCGGCGATCAGGCGCTCGCACTCTTCACGGGTGCCGATGGAGATGCGCAGGCATCCCGCAAGGCCGGGGTTTTTGTTTTGGTCGCGCAAAATAATGCCTTGATCCCACAACGTTTTAAACACTTTTGGCGAATCAGTGAAACGCGCCAGAATATAGTTGGTTTCGCTCGGGAACACCTGCTGCACCACGCTCAACTGTGGCAGCTGCTCAAACAGCCAGGCGCGATTGGCGTTGAGTTCCGCCACGTGCTGACGCATCAGCGCAATGCCTTCTTCGCTCAGCGCCTGTCCCGCCACATCAGCAACCGGGGTCGCCAGCGGGTAAGGAGCGATCACTTTCATCAACAGGTCGATCACTGGCTTGTTGGCCAGCGTAAAGCCACAGCGCAGGCCAGCCAGCGCAAAGGCTTTTGACAGCGTGCGCAGGATCACCAGATGTGGATATTCTTTCAACCAACCCGCGAGAGTCGCTTCCGGGCAGAACTCGATATAGGCTTCATCGGCGACCAGCAGTGCTTTACCGGCGGTCATCTCCAGCAGTTTGCGGATATCGTCTTGATTGATCAGGTTTCCGGTCGGATTGTTCGGGCTGCACATGTAGACCACTTTCACGCCGTCTAACTGGTCCGCAATCGCCGGCAGGTTCAGCTGCCAGTCATCCAGCGCTGCCACGGTGCGATACTCAATGCCGATGGTTTCCGCGCTCACGCTGTACATGCCATAAGTCGGCGGACAGAACAGGATCGCATCTTTGCCCGGCTCACAGAAGGCGCGCATTAACAGCTCAATGCCTTCATCAGCGCCACGGCTGACAATCACTTGCTGCGGCGATAAACCGGCATAAGCTGCATAGCGCTCAATCACCATCTTCGGCTGGCATTCCGGATAGCGGTTCAGCGTTTGCTGAGACAGCTCAAACGGCACCGGAAGCGGGAATTCGTTGGCATTCAGCCACACATCACCATTACCACCTAGACGACGCGCAGATTGATATGGCGTCAACGCGCGCACATTGGCGCGGGCTAAATCTTCAATGCTCATGCTTGCTCCTTCAGCGCGGCAACACGCAGGGTAACGGCGTTCTTGTGGGCTTCCAGCTGCTCAGCAGCGGCTAAGGTTTCAATGGTGGCCGCCAGATTGAGGAAGCCTTGCGGCGTCAGCTCTTGCACCGTCATACGTTTCTGGAAATCGGCTAATCCCAGGCTGGAACAGGTTGCGGTATAACCGTAAGTCGGCAGCACGTGGTTGGTGCCGGAAGCGTAATCACCTGCCGATTCCGGTGACCAGTCGCCCAGGAACACGGAACCCGCACTGGTGATCGTATCCACCAGATCGCGTGGCTGGCGCGTCTGAATAATCAGGTGCTCAGGACCGTACAGGTTGGAAATTTCCACACACTGCGCCAGATCGCGCAGCACGATCAGACGGCTACTCTCCAGCGCCTGACGCGCCGTGGCAGCACGTGGCAACTGCGCGAGCTGTTCTTCCACCGCCTGCGCCACGCCTTCTGCCAGTTTCAGCGAAGGGGTCAGCAAGATGACCTGAGAATCCGGGCCGTGTTCTGCTTGTGATAGCAGATCGGAAGCGACAAATGCTGGTGTGGCACCTTCATCAGCAATCACTAAAACCTCTGACGGGCCAGCAGGCATATCAATCGCGGCACCATCCAAGCGCTGGCTCACCTGGCGTTTAGCTTCAGTGACGTAGGCGTTGCCTGGGCCAAAGATCTTGTCGACTTTCGGCACGGTTTCAGTGCCGAAGGCCAGCGCAGCAATCGCTTGTGCGCCACCAACCTGAAACACTTCTTTCACGCCGCACAGTTGCGCGGCATAGAGAATTTCGTCGGCAATCGGCGGGGGAGAACAGAGCACCACACGACCACAACCGGCGATACGTGCTGGGGTTGCTAGCATCAAGACCGTAGAGAACAGCGGGGCAGATCCGCCAGGAATATACAACCCAACCGATTGCACTGGACGGGTGATCTGCTGGCAGCGCACGCCAGGCTGCGTCTCGATATCCACCGCGGGCAGAATCTGCGCGTTATGGAAAGTTTCGATATTACCGACAGCCACTGCCATCGCCTGCTTCAGCGTATCGCTCAAGCGATCGCTGGCGGCTTGCATCTCTTCTGGCGTGACGCGCAGGTTTTCCACCTGCGCCTTGTCGAAGCGCGCGCTGAACTCGCGCAGCGCATCATCGCCTTGTTCTTTTACTTGCGTCAGCACATCGCGCACGATTTCGCTGATGCTCGCCGAAGCAGAAATTGCCGGACGCATCAGCAGCGCTTGCTGCTGTTGTTCATCACACTGTAGCCAGTCAATTGGGGTCATGATTGTGCTCATGCTGTTACTCCAACATTTTTTCGATTGGCAGTACCAGGATGGAGCTGGCACCCAGCGCTTTCAGTTTTTCCATGGTTTCCCAGAACAGGGTTTCACTGCTCACCATGTGCATCGCCACGCGGCTCACTTCGCCTGCCAGCGGTAATACGGTTGGGCGCTCGGCACCTGGCAGCAGGGCGATCACTTCTTCCAGGCGCTCGCTTGGCGCGTGCAGCATGATGTACTTGGATTCACGTGCTTTGATGACGCCCTGAATGCGCGTCATCATTTTGTCGATCAGTTCTTGTTTCGCCGCAGGCAGTTCGCCATCGCGCTGAATCAGTACCGCTTTAGAACGGTAAATGACTTCCACTTCGCGCAGGCCGTTGGCTTCGAGGGTGGCACCAGTCGATACCAGGTCGCAAATGGCATCGGCCAGACCTGCACGTGGCGCGACTTCCACCGAACCGTTCAGCAGGCAAGACTTAAAGGAAACGCCTTGCTTATCGAGATATTTCTTCAGCAGGTGCGGATAAGAGGTGGCAATACGTGAGTTCTGCAGGCACTGCGGGCCGGTGTATTCTGCATCTACGGGCATCGCCAAAGACAGGCGGCAGCCGCCGAAATCGAGACGGCGCAGGGTGAAGTAGCGTGGATCTTCGCCCTGTGCACGGCGGTCCAGCAGCTCTTCTTCCAGCACGTTCTCACCGACGATACCGAGATCCACCACGCCATCCATCACCAGGCCAGGGATATCGTCATCACGCACACGCAGGATATCGATAGGCATGTTCTCCGCAAACGCAATCAGACGCTGCTGCTGAAGGTTAATTTTGATACCGCAGCGGGCCAGCAGTTCGCGTGATTCATCACTTAAACGGCCAGATTTCTGCATAGCTATGCGAATACGGGTGTTATCTAACATGTTTCCTATCCTCTTATTCAATCCTGTCTGAACTCAGTTGGGTTGCGTTCGCCCATAAAAAAACCCCCGGAAGATGATCTTCCGGGGGCTCTCTTTGCGTTCGCACCACTGGAAGATCCTAATCGTCTCCCAGCACACATCGCCTGAAAGACTAGTCAGGATGATGGTGATGATGGTGGTTGAACTGAACGCGTGTCATAGTAAATTCCGTTGCTGAATGAGTATTCATTTGCGTGCTGGTTAACCTAGCGAAGATGGAGGCGCTTGGCAACCCTTTTTTAACGTCAGTTCTCGGAACCTTCCGCAACAGTTTGCGCTGGTTTGCCATAATCGCTGGGACTAAGATGAAGTGTCTTAGCGCTGTAAAGCAGGAGTCGGTATGAAAAAAGTCGCGATTGTAGGTCTGGGATGGCTGGGTATGCCGCTGGCGATGGCGCTGACGGCGCGCGGCTGGCAGGTAACCGGCAGCAAAACCTCCCCCGATGGTGTGGATGCTGCGCGCCGCTGCGGTATTGAGGCATTTCAACTGGTGCTAACACCCGAGATTGAATGTGAAGCGGATGAGTTGGCCACGCTGATGGCGGTGGATGCGCTGGTGGTGACGTTGCCTGCCAGCCGCACGGTGCAGGGCGGAGAAGATTACATGCAAGCCGTGCAGAACGTGGTCGATACGGCATTGGCACACAAGGTGCCGCGCATCATTTTTACCAGCTCGTCGTCGGTGTACGGCACCGGTTCGGGCGTCATGAAAGAGAGCAGTGCGTTGCAGCCAGAAAGTGTGGCGGGCAAGACGCTGGTAGAACTGGAGAACTGGTTGCATGATCTGCCCGGTACCAGCGTGGATATTGTACGACTGGCGGGGCTCGTCGGGCCAAATCGTCATCCGGGGCGCTTCCTCGCCGGGAAGGTTGGACTGGAGAATGGCGGTCATGCGGTCAATCTGGTGCATCTGGACGATGTAGTAGATGCCATTGTACTGTTGCTGCAAACGCCGAAGGGTGGACGCGTGTATAACTTGTGTGCCTCAAAGCATCCAGCGCGTGATGATTTCTATCCGTTTGTCTCGAAGCAGTTAGGGCTGGTGGCACCAACGTTTGTTGCCGAGCCGGAGCGAGAGGCGGGGAAAGTGGTGGATGGGTCGAAGATCTGTAATGAGCTGGGGTTTGAATACAGCTACGATGACCCGATGAAAATGCCGCTGGAGTGAGGTTAGCGTTCGAGTGCCGACTTTTGCACTTTTTCCGTAGCGGCGAGGTTTATCGCGCGTTGTGCAAAACCCACGCAATAAACTTTGCCGCTACAATACGTTACGGCTAAACCCCCAACCGATCCCGTAACGCATACCACACCGCACCCATCGCCGTCAGTGGCACTTTAAATCGCCTGCCCCCCGGAAACGGTAAATGCGGTAATTTGGCAAACGCATCAAATCTTTCTGCCTGTCCGCGCAACACCTCGGCAATCAGCCTTCCCGACAAATGGGTACAGGTTACGCCATGTCCGCTATCCCCCTGCATAAAGAACGCATTCTTCTCGATTTGCCCAAACTGCGGCATACGTGACAGCGTCAGCAGGAAGTTGCCGCTCCAGCGATGGCTGAATTTCACCTCCTTCAGTTGCGGGAAGGTGCGCAACAGCTTGGGGCGAATCAGCGCTTCAATATCATCTGGCTCGCGTGCGCCATACACTACGCCGCCGCCGTACAGCAGTCGGTTATCGGCGGTGAGACGGAAGTAATCCAGCAGGTAATTACAATCTTCGACACAGTGATTGTTCGGCAATAAACCTAATGCCTGATCGAGGCTTAATGGCTCGGTGGTGATGATTTGCGAGCCGCACGGCATGCTTTTACGGCTCAGGCGCGGTTCAAGTTGTGAGGGGAGATAAGCATTACCGGCAAAAATCACAAAGGTGGCAGTGACTTCGCCTTTAGCGGTCTTTACCCGATGCGGCTCGCCATACTTCACTTCCAGCGCAGCAGATTGTTCATAGATACGTCCACCGTGCCGGCGAATTGCTTCCGCTTCACCCAGTGCCAGATTAAGCGGATGCAGATGCCCGCCGCGCTTATCCAGTAAGCCGCCGACGTAGCGATCGGTCGCCACTTCGCGACGAATCGCGCGCTCATCCAGCAGTTCTAATTGATGGTTGCCATAGCGCTCCCAGTTGGCTTTTTGGTTGCGCAAGTGGCCCATCTGGCGCTGATTCAACGCCGCAAAAATGCCGCCTGGACGGTAATCGCAGGCGATGGCGTAACGATCAATGCGATCGCGAATAATCTCCGCGCCCTCAAACATCATATTCCCCAGCATCTTCGCCACGTCTTTGCCGTAGCGCTGTTCGATCACGTCCACGTCGCGGCTGTAAGAATTCACCACCTGGCCGCCGTTACGACCGCTGGCTCCGAAACCAATCCTGGCCGCTTCAAGTAGCACCACGTCATAACCGGCTTCGGTCAAAAACAGCGCCGAGGAGAGGCCGGTAAATCCGCCGCCAATAATACAGACATCACACTGCACCGATTCCTGCAGTTCGGGCCACGGCTCATGCGCATTAGCCGTTGCTGAGTAATAACTTCCCACATGTTGCATCACATCCTCCTTTAGCGCGTGAACTCAGAAATTCGCTGGGGTGTGCGCACTGACGATGCGACACGGCAGCTCAGACGTATTGGTAAAACTGTGCGGCAAGCCGGTATCGATCACATAACTCTCGCCACTATAAAGGTGATAACTCTGACCATTGACTACCAGCGTGATTTCCCCTTCTAGCACCGTGCCGGTCTCCTCGCCAGGGTGACGCAGTTTCTCTCCGGTGCTGGAACCCGGTTCGTAGCGTTCAATCAGCATCGCCAGCGCACGTTTTTCAGCGCCGTTCTCCACCAGACGCAACGACACGCCGAGGCAGCCGATCTCCACGCACTCTTCCGGACGGACAATAACGCGCGGCGTGCTGTTCACCTTGGGTTCCGAAAAAAATTCTGACAACGACAAGCCGTACACTTTCAGCAATTTCTGCAAGGTACTCAGCGCTGGGCTGACTTTGTCCTGCTCAATGGTGCTAATGGCACTGTGAGTGAGTCCTGACAACTCAGCGACGCGACGCTGAGACAATCCCATCTCCTGCCGGATTTGCGATAAACGTCTTCCGGGCGCCAGAGTGGCATCATTCATGGCTGTTTTTCCTTGTGATAACAGACAGCTGCGTGGATAAAAGCCGCAAACAGGCGTTGCGAAACCGGGTCTTGATCGGAGTGCCACTCCGGATGCCACTGCACCGCAAGTGCAAACGGGTGCTGACGCAAACTCACTGCTTCAATCAGCCCATCAGGCGCACGGGCTTCAATACGCAACTGCGGGCCGGGTTCGCGGATACCTTGTCCATGCAGAGAGTTCACGGCAAAGGATTGCGCGCTGCCCAGCAGCTTGCTCAATAAACCTTCCGCTTCAGGCTGCACTTCATGCACCGGCGCGTATTGCTGTTCGAGCGGCAGCGCATCATCCTCACGATGTTCCTGAAACTGGTGCGTCATGTGCAGCTGGCGATGCAGGGAACCCCCGTTGGCCACCACCAACTCCTGCAAGCCCCGACAAATACCCAATATCGGCATTTTTTTACCGATTGCATGAGTGATCACACCAAATGCAAGGCGATCGCGTGCCGGATCGGCATGTTCTTCTTTACCCTCTTCGCCATAATGCCAGGGCTCAATATTGCTCGGGCTGCCGGTGAGTAAAATGCCGTCCAGCAGCGTCATACTGTTTTCTAATAGATAAGGGGCGTGCATCAGTTGATGCGGCAAAGGCAAGGGAACACCACCGGCAAGCACGATGGCATCGAGATACTTATTGTGAACTGTCTGTCCGAGATGGCTGCCGATGTGGTTCTGACACATCACTACGCCAATCAAGGGTTTGTCAAAAATAATGCCCATAACGTCTCCGCGTTGCTGTTCAATATTTTCACCGTTTTTGCGCGTCCGGCCTAAAAAGTGTGCAATATATTGTCAATCTAGCAACCGTCTGTTCGTTCTTCCAACAGATTTGTTACATTTGCACACTTTTTGCGTTAGCGCTATGTTAGAGGAGTGGCTGTTATTTTGAGCATTGCGCGAACCAATACTGAACGGTAAAGGACGGGTGGGAACATGACGAACCTCGTAGAAGTAGAAGACTTCACGCGGCACAGTGAAGAGAAACGAACAAGCGCGTTCCAGCTGGAGGTCAAAACCTGGCTGGAACGCCATCCTGAAACGCAGTATGTCGATATTCTTCTGAATGATTTAAATGGGGTATTTCGCGGCAAGCGCATTCCCATCGCAGCATTGGCAAAACTGGAAAAAGGGTGTTACTTCCCGGCCTCGGTTTTCGCCATGGATATTCTCGGTAATACCGTCGAAGAAGCCGGACTCGGACAGTCCCTGGGTGAACCCGACAACCTCTGCATCCCGGTTCCCGGAACCTTAATTCCCTCTGCCGCCGATCCTGAACGCATTGCGCAATTGCTGCTCACGATGTGTAACCAAGATGGCACTCCCTTTGACGTTGAACCCCGCAATGTCCTCAACCGGCTGTGGCAGCAACTGCGCAATCGAGGGCTATTCCCGGTGGTAGCGGTAGAGCTGGAGTTCTATCTGGTGGATAAAAAGCGCGATGCGGAAGGCTATATCCAGCCACCCTGTGCACCGGGCAGCGACGAACGTAACATGCAGAGTCAGGTTTATTCGGTGGATAATCTCGACCATTTTGCGGATGTTTTGCGTGAAATCGACGATATTGCTAAACAGCAGGGCATTCCTGCTGATGGCGCGCTGGCGGAAGCTTCACCGGGCCAGTTTGAGATCAACCTGCATCACACTCGTGATGTATTAAAAGCCTGCGATCATGCCATTTTGCTCAAACGTCTGGTGCGCCAGGTGGCGGAAAATCACGGCATGACGGCGACCTTTATGGCCAAGCCCTATGAGGAGTATGCGGGGAGTGGCATGCATGTGCACATCAGCATGCTGGACGCCGCCGATCACAACGCTTTCTCTCTCGATGACGGCAGCGATTCGCCGCTGTTAAAACGCGCGTTAGCCGGGATGATCGATTTAATGCCCGCTTCAATGGCGCTGCTGGCACCGAACGTGAACGCTTATCGCCGCTTCTTGCCTGAGGCTTACGTGCCCTTGCAGGCTTCATGGGGACACAACAATCGCACCGTTGCTTTACGTATTCCCTGTGGCGATGTGGATAACCATCGCGTGGAGTATCGTGTAGCCGGCGCGGATGCAAATCCTTACCTGGTAGTGTCAACAATTCTTGCCGGTATTTTGCACGGTCTGGATAATCAGCTACCTTTACCGCATGCAGTGCAGGGCAATGGACATGAGGCGGAAGGGCTGCCATTACCGGTCCGCCAGAGTGATGCGCTGTATGAATTTGAAAATAGCTACCCACTGCAAAAACTGCTGGGCGAGCATTTCAGCGGTGTGTGGCACAGCTGCAAACAGAATGAGTTAATGCAGTTTGAACGGCTTATCACCGCCACGGAGATTGACTGGATGTTGAAGAACGCCTGACTTGCAGAAGAATTTCGCTAACGTCTTGTGCCGATGGCATAAGTTGGGGCAGAATACGTCCCCTGCAAAATACGAAACATAACCGACGCTTATCACGTCGGTTATTTTTTTGCAGATTGCAGTACACACACAAATTACCGAGGCCGGACACGCATCCGGATAGATAGATACTGACAACACGCTTGGGCGTGAGATTTGAGGAAAACAAAGATGGGGCTGTTTACAATTGCACCAGCGCAAGCTGGTTCTCGCTTTCGTGATGATTACGGCGCGGCGACAATCGCAAACACTAATATCACTTCTCACTGCAGCACGTTGCGCAGTATCCCGCAGATCACCTCTGTTGGGGGCCTGAACAATGTCGCTTAACACCTCCGCACCACAGCGTGCACACCTGAAAAAATCCCTGACTCTGATCCCGGTTGTCATGATGGGCCTGGCGTATATGCAGCCAATGACCCTGTTTGATACTTTTGGTATCGTCTCTGGATTGACCGACGGCCACGTCGCCACCGCTTATGCTTTCGCGCTGATCGCGATACTGTTTACTGCCGTGAGCTACGGCAAGCTGGTACGCCGCTTCCCATCTGCGGGCTCCGCTTACACCTATGCTCAGAAGGCTATCAGTCCGCACGTCGGCTTTATGGTGGGCTGGTCATCACTGCTGGACTATTTGTTCATGCCGATGATCAACATCCTGCTGGCGAAAAGCTACTTTGAGACGCTGGTGCCGGGCATTCCATCGTGGATTTTCGTGGTGTTGCTGGTGGCCTTTATGACCATCTCTAACCTCCGTGGTATCAAAACCGTTGCCAACTTCAACAGCGTGATCGTCGTGCTGCAAGTGGTCGTGATGGTGGTGATTACCGGTATGGTGGTTTACGGTGTGGCGCACGGTGTTGGCGCAGGAACCCTGACCAGCAGCAAGCCTTTCTGGTCTGAGAATGCTCACGTAGTGCCGATGATTACCGGTGCGACAATTCTGTGCTTCTCGTTCCTCGGCTTTGATGGCATCAGTTCGCTGTCAGAAGAGACCAAAGATGCAGAACGTACCATCCCGCGCGCGATTTTCCTGACCGCGCTGATCGGTGGTGTGATCTTTATCGGTGTGTCTTACTTCCTGCAGTTGTACTTCCCGGACATCTCGCGTTTCCAGAATCCGGACTCTTCACAGCCTGAAATCATGCTGTTTGTAGCGGGTAAAGCGCTGCAGATTGGCATCCTGATTTTCTCTGTGGTCACCGTGCTGGCGTCTGGTATGGCCGCACACGCAGGCGTTTCTCGTCTGATGTATGTGATGGGCCGTGATGGCGTGTTCCCGCAGCGTTTCTTTGGCTTCGTGCATCCGAAATACCGCACGCCGTCACTGAACGTGCTGTTGGTCGGCGCTGTGGCACTACTGGCGATTAACTTCGACCTGGTCACGGCGACTGCGCTGATTAACTTCGGTGCGCTGGTGGCATTCACCTTCGTCAACCTGTCAGTGATTGCGCAGTTCTGGATCCGTGAAAAGCGTAACAAGACGCTGAAAGATCACCTCAACTATCTGGTGTTGCCAGTGATGGGTGCTTTAACAGTGGGCGCGTTGTGGATCAACCTGGAAGAGACCTCGATGGTACTCGGCCTGGTGTGGGCAGCGGTCGGTATTATTTACCTGGCGTTTGTTACTCGCACCTTCCGCAATCCGGTTCCGCAGTTCAGCGAAGAAGTGTAATTTTTGCTGCGCAATGCGTAGCGGATAAAGACTTCATGTTGTATGCAAAAGGTCGCCATATTGGCGACCTTTTGCTTTTATCCCGGCACACTCAACCCGCCAGCACCAACTCCCAACTCCCCGCACTCAGCGTTTCACGTCCCGCTTTACTTAACTCTGTATCGGTCACCAGGGTATCAAAGCGCTCCAGTGGTAATGCCAGATGCGTGGCAATCTTGTTGTATTTCGAACTGTCGCTCAGCAGCACGCGTTTACTGCTGACATCGCTGGCCGCCAGCTTGACTGGCACCTTATCTTCATCCGGTGTAAACAACCCACGTGGCCCCCAGCAGGAGGCAGAAATAAACGCGATATCAATCGCCAGCATGCGCAGACTTCTCGCCGCCGCTTCGCCCACGCTGGAGCGATTCTCACGGCATACGGTGCCGCCAGTGTGAATCAGTTTGCAGCCGCTGCTCTCCATCAATAAACGGGCGATCACGAAATCATTGGTGACCACCAGCAAATCGTCGCGCTCGACTAACTCACGGGCCAGCGCCAGCGTCGTGGTGCCTGCATCGAGATAAATGCAGCTGTTGCGTGGGATGTGGCGCGCGGCAAACTGACCAATCGCCATCTTTTCACTGCTGTACATGCTGGTTTTCGCCAGATGTGATGGCTCGGCCGCCAGACGATCGGCCGAGCGCACGCCACCCGATACCGACAGCACGGCACCTTGCTCTTCCAGTTTCTGCACATCGCGACGAATGGTCATGTGCGAAACGCCCAAGCGCTCGGTCAGCTCGGCAATGCTCACCACGCCGCGTTCGGCAACCAGCGCTAAAATTTGTTGATGACGTTCTACCGGAATCACATCGATCTCCCTGAATTACCAATTTTTCACATTGTAAGGCATCAATTCACAGCCTGCAGCACAAATTATCTCAGAGGAATGTTAGCAAATACCCCGCCATACTGGGCGTTTCCGTGGGGATGCTGGGGTGTGAATCGATGTTATGCCTTGTGCGTGTAAGTTAATTTTTGTGATTTACCGCACGTTTCTCCGCCAGTAACTGCGGCAGAATTAACACCATTGAACAAAATATCACTTAAATTAACAACGGAGGTGTGCTGTGTCAGCAACCGTGAATAACATTGGCGTCATTGGTTTGGGTTCCATGGGCATGGGCGCAGCGCAGTCCTGTATTCGCGCTGGATTGAACACTTGGGGCGTTGATTTAAATCCGCAGGCGCTGGAAACCCTGCGTCAGGCGGGTGCGCGCGATGCACAGACTTCCGCTGCCAGCTTCGCCGCAGAGTTAGATGCCGTGCTGCTGCTGGTGGTCAACGCTGCGCAGGTCAACGCGATTCTGTTTGGCGAAACCGGTCTGGCGGCACAACTCAAGCCGGGTACTGTGGTGATGGTCTCTTCCACCATTTCTTCACAGGATGCCCAGGCGATTGAACAGCAGCTGGCACAACATCAACTGCTGATGCTGGATGCGCCGGTCTCAGGCGGCGCAGCAAAAGCGGCGATCGGCGAGATGACCGTGATGGCGTCCGGCAGCGATAAAGCCTTTGCCCTGCTGAAGCCGGTACTGGATGCGGTTGCCGCCAAAGTGTATCGCGTGGGCAGCGAAATTGGCCTGGGATCAACGGTGAAAATCATTCACCAGCTGCTGGCGGGTGTTCATATTGCGGTAGGCGCTGAAGCGATGGCGCTGGCTGCGCGCGCAGGCATCCCACTCGACACCATGTACGACGTGGTCACCAACGCCGCGGGTAACTCGTGGATGTTTGAGAACCGCATGCGTCATGTGGTGGACGGTGACTACTCACCGAAATCCGCCGTCGATATCTTTGTGAAAGATCTTAACCTGGTCGCCGATACGGCAAAATCGTTACATTTCCCGCTGCCGCTGGCTTCCACTGCACTCAACATGTTTACCGAAGCGAGTAATGCAGGCCACGGCCGCGAAGACGACAGCGCAGTCATTAAGATTTTCAGCGGCATCACGCTGCCAGCGTCGAAGGAGAAGTAACCATGCGTTTAGGCGTGATTGCAGACGACTTTACCGGTGCAACGGACATCGCCAGCTTCCTGGTGCAAAACGGTTTGCCCACGATTCAGTTCAACGGCGTGCCGCAAAGTCATGACGATGTGAGCGCGCAGGCGATTGTCATTAGCCTGAAGTCACGCTCTTGCCCGGCGCAGCAGGCGATTGATCAGTCACTGGCGGCGCTCGCCTGGCTGCAACAGCAAGGCTGCGATCGATTCTATTTCAAATACTGCTCGACCTTCGACAGCACCGAACACGGCAATATCGGCCCGGTGACCGATGCACTGCTGGCCGCACTGGGGGAAACGCAGACGGTGATCTCCCCAGCGCTGCCAGTGAATGGCCGCACGGTGTATCAGGGCTATCTGTTTGTTGCCGCCCAGCTGCTGTCTGAATCGGGCATGCGTCATCATCCGGTGACACCAATGACCGACAGCAATCTGGTGCGTCTGATGACACGCCAGGCGAAAGGGCAGGCGGCGGTGATCAACGCGGCACAGCTCGATAAAGGCGCGGCCGCGGTGCGTGAACAGCTGAATGTGCTGAAAGCGCAGGGCATCAACTATGTGGTGCTGGATGCACTCAACGAACATCATCTGTTGACACAAGGTGAAGCCCTGAAAGAGACAGTACTGGTCACCGGCGGTTCGGGTCTGGCGATTGGTATCGCACGCGCCTGGGCCACCCAACAGCAAAACAGCGATGCCGAGCAAGCGGGTCGTCCACAAGGCGAACGTGCAGTGGTGATTTCTGGCTCTTGCTCGCAGATGACCAATCGTCAGGTGCAGGCCTATCGCCAGCAGGCGCCATCGCACGAGGTGTTGGTTGAGCGCTGCCTCGACGATGCGCAAGCTTACACGCAGGAGTTGTGTGATTGGGTGGCAGCGAATAACGAGCAGCCTTTGGCACCACTGCTTTTTGCCACCGCGGATGCACAGCAATTGCAGGCAATCCAGCAGCAATATGGCGCAGCACGCAGCAGCGAAGCGGTTGAGCACTTGTTTGCCGCCGTCACCCGTGAGCTGAAATCACGCGGCTGGCAGCGTTTTATCGTCGCCGGGGGTGAAACCTCTGGCGTGGTGGCACAGAGCCTGGGCGTAACGGCGTTCCATATCGGCCCGATGATTTCCCCTGGGGTGCCGTGGGTGCGTGACATCCAGCAGCCGCTGTCGCTGGCCCTGAAGTCGGGCAACTTTGGTGACGAACAATTCTTTGCCCGCGCACAAACGGAGTTTTCAGCATGACCGAACAACAAGCACGCGAAGAGATGGTGCAACTGGGCGCGTCCTTCTTCCAGCGCGGATACGCCACCGGTTCAGCCGGTAATCTTTCACTGTTGCTGGAAGATGGCAATCTGCTGGCGACACCCACCGGCTCTTGCCTTGGCGAATTGCAGGCCGACCGCCTGTCGAAAGTGACGATGCAGGGCGAGTGGATTTCCGGTGACAAGCCTTCTAAGGAAGTGGCGTTTCACCGTGCGCTTTATCTGAACAATCCCGCCTGCAAAGCGGTGGTGCACCTGCACAGTCACTATCTGACCGCGCTTTCGTGCCTCAACGATCTCGACAGCGAAAACTGCATTCGCCCGTTCACGCCCTATGTGGTGATGCGCGTGGGCGATGTGCCCGTGGTGCCGTATTACAAACCGGGTGACGATCGCCTGGCCGAAGATCTTGCGCAGCTCGCACCACGTTACAACGCTTTTCTGCTGGCCAATCACGGTCCGGTGGTGGTCGGAAAATCGTTGCGAGAAGCGGCCAATAACACTGAAGAACTGGAAGAGACCGCGCGTCTGATGTTCACGCTCGGCGACCGTTCAATTCGTTATCTTACCGATAGCGAAGTGGCGGAATTGAGGAATTACTGATGCCTAAGTTTGCAGCCAATTTATCTACGCAGTTCGGCGAATTACCCTTTATTGAACGCTTTGCCGCAGCGGCTAACGCCGGTTTCCGTGCGGTGGAGTTCCTGTTTCCGTACGACTATCCGGCTGAGGTGATCAACGCTGAGCTGGAGAAACATCAACTGGAGCTGGTGCTGTTCAACACGGCTGCCGGGAACGTGCAGGCGGGTGAGTGGGGCGTGTCGGCGATTCCGGGACGTGAAGAAGAGGCGCGTGCCGATATCGATCGTGCGCTGGAGTATGCGCTGGCGCTCAACTGCCCACAGGTGCATGTGATGGCGGCAACGGTGCCTGAAGGTGCCGACCACGCTGCATACGAAGAGACCTTCGTGCGCAATATGCACTACGCCGCTGAGCGTTTTGCGCCACACGGCATCCGCCTGCTGCTGGAAGCGCTCAATCCGGTGACGAAACCGAATTACCTCTACTCCAGCCAGTATCAAACGCTGGCGATGATGGAACGTATCGATCGTCCTAACGTGTTTACGCAGTTGGATCTGTTCCATGCGCAATTGGTAGACGGCAACCTCAGTCATCTGATTCGCGAGTACGCCGGGCGTTATCGCCATATTCAGATCGCTTCTGCGCCGCATCGTCACGAACCAGACGAAGGCGAGATCAACTATCCGTACCTGTTTAACCTGCTGGATGAAGTGGGTTACGACGGTTGGGTCGGCTGCGAATACTTCCCACGCGGTCGCACCGAAGCGGGTCTCGGCTGGTTCGCACCGTACGCGAAATAACTTTTGTTGTACCGACCTGCGCAGGGCCTTTACGCCCTGTGTGGGGAAACATTGCCTGAATCCGTCAATACCAGAGAAAGCTGTACCCAAAATATACTAATATAATTAGAGGTTTATCATGTCTACCGCGTTACTGCTCGCTATTGCGACAGCCAGCATCGTGATATTGCTGCTGCTGGTGATAAAAGCCAAAGTTCATCCATTTGTTGCTCTGCTGATTGTCAGTCTGATCGTCGCCATCAGTACCGGGATTCCGGCTGATAAGATCATGGAAACCATCTTTAGCGGCATGGGCAACCTGCTGGGTCATATCACCATTATCATCGTGTTGGGGGCGATGCTCGGCGCAGTGATTGAAGCCTCGGGCGGTGCCGAATCACTGGCGCAGCGCTTTAGTAAGTCGCTGGGCATCAAGCGCACCGTTGCAGCATTGACCATGGCGGCGTTTATCCTCGGTATTCCGGTGTTCTTTGAAGTCGGCTTTATCATTGTGATTCCGCTGATCTACGGCTTTACCAAAGTGGCGCGCGTCTCACCGTTGAAATTTAGTTTGCCGATGGCGGGCGTGATGTTGACCGTGCACGTAGCGTTGCCGACACACCCAGGCGCAGCGGCCGCAGCCGGAATTCTGCATACCGACATGGGCTGGTTAATGATGCTCGGTATCCTGATTTCCATTCCGGTGGGTATCGTCGGTTACTACGTGGCAAAAGCGATGAACCTGCGTCAATACCATCTTTCTGTGGATGTGCTTGAGCAGTTACAGCTGGCAAAACCTGAAGGCACGCCGAAAAGCGAAGTGCCACCACCGGGTGCGATGACCATTGCGGGTCTGATTGTGGTGCCGATTGTGCTGATCGTGTTGGGTACGCTGGCGCACACCATGCTGGCGGAAGACAGCATTCTGCGTGACGTGATGACGGTGATTGGCAATCCACCGATTGCGTTGCTTATTGCGCTGGCACTGGCGGCATGGCTGCTGGGCGTGCGTCGCGGCTGGAGTAAGGAGAAGCTGGAAGACTTAACTGGACGCGCGATTCCAAGTTCAGCCAGCGTGATTCTGGTCGCTGGTGCTGGCGGTGCATTCGGTAAAGTGCTGGTGGAGTCCGGTGTGGGTAAAGCCCTGGCGGTGACGCTGGAAACCCTGCATCTGCCTCTGGTGCCCGCTGCTTTTATCTTGTCACTGGCACTGCGTGCTTCACAAGGTTCTGCCACGGTGGCGATTTTGACCACCAGCGGCTTGTTGAGTCAGGCGGTGGGCGATGTGACCGATATGCAGCGCGTGCTGGTCACATTGGCGGCGTGCTTCGGTGGCCTGGGCTTGTCCCACGTTAACGATGCCGGTTTCTGGGTGGTAACGCGTTATCTGGGGCTGTCAGTCGCCGATGGCCTTAAGACCTGGACCGTACTCACCACGCTGATGGGGTTAAGTGGTTTTGCGCTGACCTGGCTGGTGTGGAGGATGATTTAAGGTATTAAGCGGTCGTCATAAATGGCGTAATGCCGCTTACTTAAGTCAATGAGTGCGTATTTAACCCGGTACGCATAAATGCGTACCGGGTCGAATGGTGCACCGATTCGAATGAAGCATTTATGCATACCTGTCGCATGATGCACTGATTCGAATAACGCATTTATGCGCTCTTGCTGGGCGGATGACGCATTGATACCCACCTGGCAACCTTTAAGACACCAACTCCTGCGCATACAAATACAACGCTTTAAGCTGCGCCATCTTCTCCGCATTATCCTCATGCAAGCTCGCTAACGACTCCAGCTCTAACAGGAACGCCTGTACGCGATCGGCATTCAGTGCTTCACGGCGATGCTGCAACCAACGCTGCTGCTCGTGATCATCCAGCGTGCCGGGGAAGTTACGCGCACGATAGCGGAACAGCAGTTTCGCAATACGTTTATCGTCGAAGGTCAAATCCAGCGCCGGTAGATTCTGCGGCGGCGTCTGACGCACAATGTTCATTGCCGCACGATCCGCATCGCTAAAGAAGCCGTCATACAGTTGCGCATCGACATCATCGGAAGGTTTGAACGGCTCCGCTTCAGCAAACAGCGTCACTGCTTTCTCGCGCACTTCGGCATGCTGACGCAGCAACGCCAGGTTCGCCAGACAGCGCTCACGATCTATATTCAGGCGTGCAGCATCTTCAGGACGTAAGGTATTCGCCGGGGCTAACACCGGGCATTTATTAATGTGCACCAGCTTAATCGGCACTGCTGCCCGGCTACCTAACTCACTCTGTTTGGTATACAACCGCTCGCGCAGTTCATCTGCATCCAGTTCCAGCAGCGGCGACATATCGCCCGCGAGATCCACCACAATCAGCGCATTACGATTATCCGGATGCCATGCCAGCGGAACGACCCAACTGGTGTTGCCACGTGCCGCGCCGAACATGCCGGAGACGTGCACCAGCGGCTTCATCTGTGGGATATCAATCAGGTTCATCAGTTTCTGCTTGTTGCGATGGGTAAACAGAAACTCGAACAGCTTCGGCTGCTTCTCTTTCACCAGTTTCGCCATCGCCAGCGTGGCATACACATCCGACATCGCATCGTGCGCCTGTTCGTGCGCCACGCCGTTGGCCTTGGTGAGATGTTCCAGTTTGAAGCTGGGGAAGCCGTCATCGTTTTCCGGCCAGATAATGCCTTCCGGGCGAAGGGCATAACAGGCGCGCATCACATCCAGCAGATCCCAACGTGAATTGCCGTTCTGCCAGCTCCAGCCGTAAGGATCGAAGAAATTGCGATAGAAGATATTGCGCGTGACTTCATCATCGAAGCGCACGTTGTTGTAACCAATCACACAGGTTTGTGGCTCGGTAAACAGCCCATGGATTCGTTCAGCAAATGCCGTCTCTGTTACGCCGCGCGCTTTAGCGACCTGTGGCGTGATGCCGGTGATCATCACCGCTTCTGGCTGGGGCAAGTAGTCATCGGCTGGCTGGCAGTAAAACACCTGCGGTTCACCTACGGCGTTGAACTCTTTATCGGTGCGCAACCCAGCAAACTGCGCCGGACGATCCAGTGAGGGACTCTTACCGAAGGTCTCGTAATCGTGGAACAAGAAGGTGAACTCAGAGGCGGGCACGGCAGTATCCTGGCAATAGAAAATCAACGCACAGAATAGTCGTGTGCAGCAGGCAGCACAACCTTGTTTACCGCTGCTGCGGGCAGGCGCACAGCATTTGTCCGCAGTTCATACTTTTTTTCAATTTATTCAACTATCCAAGCGCTAATTGCCGTAAAACGTGCGGCGGTAAATTCATTTTTTGATTTGAGGAAGAAGTGTTGAAAAGGCGTCTGCTGGTAACTGTATCTGGAATGATTGTTTGGGCATCACTGGCACACGCTGATGACAGCATGCCATTCCCAATGACACCTCCGCCGATCGATGCGGCTTCGTGGGTGTTAATGGACGCCACCACGGGCCAGATCCTCACTGCCGGCAATCCCGATGAAGAGCGTAACCCGGCCAGCCTCACCAAGCTGATGACCGGCTACGTGGTGGATCGCGCGGTTGATCAGAAAAAAATCACCCGTGATGATGTGGTCACTGTCGGTAAGGATGCCTGGGCTGCAGGTAATCCGGTGTTCAAAGGCTCCTCACTGATGTTCCTCAAGCCCGGCGACAAAGTGACGGTACGCGATCTGATGCGTGGCGTAATCATCGACTCCGGCAACGACGCCTGTGTGGCGCTGGCGGATTATGTGGCGGGCAGTCAGGACAGCTTCGTCAATATGATGAACAACTACGTACAAAAACTCGGTCTGACGCATACCCATTTTGAAACCGTGCACGGCCTGGATGCACCCGGCCAGCACACCACCGCGCGTGATTTGGCGGTGCTGTCGCGTGCCATCATCAATGGTGAGCAGGATTTCTACGCCATGTACGCGGAGAAAACCCTGAGCTGGAACGGGATTACGCAAAATAACCGTAACGGTTTGTTATGGGATCAAAACCTTCACGTTGATGGCATGAAAACAGGCCATACTGAAACGGCAGGTTTCAACATCATCGCATCGAACATTGTTGGTCGCCATCGCCTGATTGCGGTGATCATGGGCGGTAAGAGCTCGAAAGGGCGTGAAGAGCAGGCGCGTAAATTGCTGGTGTGGGGCCAGAACAACTTCGATACCGTGCAACTGTTCCATGCAGGTAAGAAAATCGGCACCGAAAACGTCTGGTACGGCAATCCGCACAAAGTGGATGTCGGCACCACTCAGGATATTTATCTGTCTCTGCCGCGCACCGAAGTTTCAAACGTCATGGCGAAATATGTGATTGAGCGTAAAGACCTGGAAGCACCGCTGAAAGCCGGTGAGCAGGTGGGTGAGATCCAGGTGATGGATAAAGATAAGCAGTTGGCGAGCTATCCGCTGTATGCCTTACAAGGTGTGGATAAAGCCGGCATCATCACGCGTATCAGTGACTACGTAAAACAGAAATTGTAATCCGCAGCGGATAGCTGAGTTACTCCCATGGCACAACAGCATGGGAGTGAAACAGTGAAGCTTTCTGCTGCTGAACGGAGGCAAAGGTATGAAAGCATCTATCGTTGAACGCAATCCTCAAAGCTGGCTGGGCTACCATCTACATGGGCCGTGGCAGGAAACCGTGCCGCGTGGGTTTAACCAGCTTAAAAGCTGGGTCGAGCAGCATGGCATGACAGGCGAGTGGCTGGCCATCTATTACGGCAATCCTGAAGTTCTGCCGCCGGAAGAACTGCGGGTTGAAACGGTGATCACCGCGCCTGCTGATGCAGTGCCCTCCTATGGCGACGACATCGAGCAAGGATTGCTGCCCGGTGGGCCATATTTTCATGCGCGCATGGAAGTGATGAATAACGATTTCTTCACCGCCTGGCACAGTCTGTTTGATCACCTCAAGACGCAAACCGACTGGCAGGTGGATAACCGCCCTTGCTTCGAACACTACCTGTCCGACGGCTCCGACAGTGGCGACTGGCTGGTGGACATGTACATTCCAGTACGTTCAGCCGACTAATATCATCAGTGCGTTACCTCGATGTTTCATAAGAGAAAATAAGATGTAGCGCACTTGTTGAATCGTAAAAAAAGAGCGGAAATAGTGCTGCGCAGCACTCAATGTTCGTGCCGTGCCAGGGTAACATAGCGCGCAAATTTTTATCGTTTCCGGACCACCATGTTACGCGCCGACAAACCCATCTCTGCCATTGAGTTCTGGTTCTACCGCCACTATCGCGCTGTGCACGGCGTGCGCATCGCTATTGCCTTCGTGCTCTGTTTTCTGTTTGTGCGTTTGACGGATATTCCGGAAGGAACCTGGCCGCTGATCACCCTGGTGGTGGTGATGGGGCCGATCTCGACCTGGGGCAATGTGTTTCCGCGTGTGATCCAACGTATCAGCGGCACTTTTGCCGGGCTGGCATCGGGTTTGATTGCTCTGAAGCTGGAGCTGATCTCGCTGCCGATGATGCTGTCATGGTGCTTCGTGGTGATGATTATTTGCGGCTATCTGACGCTGGGTAAACATCCTTATATGGCGCTGCTGATTGGTATCACGCTCGGCGTGGTAGTGGGTGCACCGGCCGGTGACTTCACCGTGGCGCTGTGGCGTGGCGGCGATGTAATCCTGGGTTCGATTATGGCGCTGCTGTTTAGTGCGATTCTCGCTCAGCGCGCCTACACACACTGGCGCATTCAGCTGTCCGATTCATTTCTGGCGATGGCGAAACTGCATCACACCGGCTTTTCCGCTAACCTGCTGGAAAAACCCCGACTAAACAAACCATTCCAGAAACAGCTGACCAGCGTCATTAAGATGCGCGCGCTGCTGGAACCGGCCAGCAAAGAGACGCGCATTCCTAAATCGGTGTTTGAAGCGATTCAGACCATCAACCGTAATATGGTTAACACGATGCAGATGCAAATTGATGCATGGTGGTCATCACGTGAGAGTCACCTGTTGCTGCTCAATGCCCCGACGCTGCGCCGCAGTCAGAAAATGACTGAAGACACGTTGAACGCGCTGGCCACATTGATGGTGAAAGGGGAGACGGAAGGCGTGATCGCCAACAGCCATGAGTTGGAAGAGATCACCCAGGAGCTGGAGCAGTTGATTGCCAACCGCAGTGGGCGCTTAGAGACCACGGCGATCTATGGCTACGTGTGGTTGAGTCTGGAACAGGCGCGTCAACTGGAGCGCATTACGGACCTGGTCCGTCTGGCACTGCGCAAATAGTTTTCTCAGGCAATGACTTAATGTGAATCACCCTTTCTTTGCGCTAAGATAAGTGCCTGTCCGAAATTAGCTGTGAAAATTGCGAACTCAGCTAGCTAGCCGCTAAGCTGTAGCTCACCCGTCATACTTCAAGACGCAGGTGCGTTAGCTACATTCACACACCCGGTCACTTACTGATGTAAGCTCGCGGGGATGTGTACATTTGCTGCCTTCCTGCGCCTTGAACTATCTAGGGTGTATGACTATTCCGCCTGCCGCGGCAGGCTCAAAGAAAGGTGCCAACATGGAAAATGCCAAGCAATCATTTCAGGACGTGCTGGAGTTTGTACGTATGTTTCGTCGTAAAAACAAACTGCAGCGCGAAATCGTGGATAACGAGAAGAAAGTCCGTGATAACCAGAAACGTGTGTTGCTGCTGGACAACCTCAGCGAGTACATCAAACCAGGCATGAGCGTTGAGGCGATTCAGGAAATCATTGCATCCATGCGTGTGGACTATGAAGACCGCGTCGATGAGTACATCATCAAAAATGCTGACTTGTCGAAAGAGCGTCGCGAGCTGTCGAAGAAGTTGAAAGCGATGGGTGAACCAAAGCCGCAGTAAAAATGTTGGGACCGTAAGGTCCCAAATTTTTTGCAGCGTAACGGCTTCCGCCACGCATTGCCTGTCGTGGCATGCGCAGTAGCCTGTGCTGCTTTAACCTGGTCAGGCTTTGGGTTTTAATTGTCGCGCTAATGCCTGCAACTGAACGGCGATCTCCGCCATATCCACATCGCCTTGCGTCGGCGCAGCTGTTGTTTCGCGCAATACCAGCTCGGTTACCAGCGGCAGAGGCTGTACCGCTTCTCCGGCCAGTTCCGCCAACAAGCGGTCCACAGATACCGCACCCAACTGCTGCAAATCCTGACGCACGGTGGTGAGCGGCGGCTGATACCACGCACTCTCGGCAGTGTCGTCATAACCAATAATCGACATCTCTCCAGGAATCTTCACGCCGTGTTGGTGCAGTGCACGCATCGCCCCAAGCGCCATCTGATCGTTCGCCACCAGCAGTGCCTGTGGCAGGCGATCCGGCAGCAACTGCAATAGCGCCTGATATCCGGATGCCGCGCTCCAGTCGCCATGCAGTACGCATATCGGCTGCAACTGGTGTGACGATAACGCCCGTTGCCATGCAGTGAAGCGCGCCCGCGCCGAAGCCGAACTCTCAGGCCCATTCAGCACGCCAATCTGCTGGTGGCCCAGCGCGATGAGATGCTCTACTGCCTGCTGCGCACCCGATTCACTCTGATACTGGCACTGGCTGACAGCAGCATGTTGTTCAACATCGAGAAACAGCACAGGCTTACTGCCGCACTGCTGCTGCACCTGCGCCGCCTGTTCAGCATCGAGCGGCAGGTTGATGAGTAGCGCATCAACGCGCTGCGCCAGCAGTTCATTCACCGTGTCCTGGGCATTTCCGGCCGTATTCGCCATGGCGATCACCAGATGGTAACCCTGTGCGGCGGCACGTTCATGGATCGCAGAGGCAATCTGTGCCGGGGCCATCAATGCCAGATCGCTGGTTGCCAGCCCCAGCGTGCGCGTGGCTTTTCCTGCCAGCTGCTGTGCCACGCGGTTGGGCACATAGTTCAGCTGTTGCATCGCGGCTTCGACTTTGGCGCGCGTGCGTGGCGAAACCTGCACGGAATGGTTGAGCACACGGGAAACGGTCTGGTAGGAAACCCCCGCCAGTGCAGCGACATCATCGAGGGTAACGGAACGCGCAGTCATAAACTCTCCTGAATCTGATAGCGGCGAGTGTAGCAAATTTTTCTCTGCTGTCGCGGAGTTAAGCCGCTACACTGCCAGTGTTAATGCGAGGAGAACGCGATGCAGCTCAATAGCCAACAGATTCAGGATATCAATACGCTTGCGGCCTGGCTGGCGCTTGACCACATGCCGACAGATGGCACGCTCGAGGTTGATTTGGCAATTCTTGCCGGTCACGCCGTACTGCCCAACGTTGAAGGTGTGATTGCGCTGGCGAAGAAGTATCAGCTGCCTCTGCTGATCAGCGGTGGTATCGGTCATTCCACGGTGCTACTGGCGGAGATGATCGCTAATCATCCGCTTTATCGTCAGATTTCTACCCAAGGCAAAAGCGAAGCAGAGTTGCTGGGCGACATGGCGCGGGTGTTTGCCGCACTGCCGGACGATCAGCTGCTGCTGGAAACCGCCTCACGTAACTGTGGTGAGAATGCCGCCTTCAGCCAAAAACTGCTGGATGAGCAGAAGTGGCAGCCGCAGCATGTGCTGCTGGTGCAGGATCCACTGATGCAGCGACGCACCTGGGAAACCTTCCGCTACCAGTGGCGCGACCGCACCGATGCGCCTGAATTTATCAGCTGGCCGGTGTTTGTTCCGCAGGTGATGATGGATGCCGGTATGCTGCGCATTATCGGTGCGCCGCCACAAGGGCTGTGGTCGATGGAGCGCTTTCTCTCACTGCTGATGGGCGAGATCCAGCGCCTGCGCGATGATGAAAACGGCTACGGTCCGCGCGGCAAAGGTTTCCTCGGGCATGTGGATATCCCGGATGAAGTTGAAGCAGGCTGGCAGCGCTTGATGCAACTCAAAGGCGTGCAGTCGCGTCTTTGAACATCAGGCCACCACCCACAGTGGCCCAACAATCCCTGTAGGGTGTGCATGTTGTACGACGGATGTTAACCATCAGGTCACCAGCAACAGCGACCTTACAAACCGCGCAAAGGTGCGCTTTTATGCGCACCTGGCCCGAAAACCACAGCGGTTAACGTGGCGCAACTATGCGCTGCGATGCTGTAAATACACCTGCAAATTCACATACACCGCATTCAACAACGGCGTCACCACGCCACTGCGTGCGCCTCGCACCAGCAGATCACCAATCACCTGATCCGCTTCAATCTCATAACCCTGGGTTAAATCGCGATACATTGAAGAGGTCATCGCCACCTGAGGATTATTCAGCGTCTCATAAATCTTTGCCGTGACCGCTGGCCGTTCCTGATAGCCGTCTGCAGCAAGCACTGAAAGCACTTCAGTAAAAATCCCCTGCAACAAGGCTTCACCACCTTGAGACCGCAACACCTGCTGGGTATTACCCCGTGCGATGCAGCACACCGCCCCTAAGGTGCTTAGCAGCAGCCACTTCTCCCACAGTTCGCTGATGATGTTGTCAGCAAAGACCGTATCGAATTGCGCGATGTTCAGCGTCTCATCGACACGTTGCAGACGCGCATCATTGTGCCCATCGAGTGCACCGTAGTAGAGGATATGCAGTGGCGTCATCTGCACCACTTCACCTTGTTCACCCAGGGTGGCGTTGATTTTGCACAGGCCGCCAATCACCTTATCGCCAAAGCGTGCGCGCAGCGTATCGATATGCCGCATACCGTTGAGGATCGGCATGATCAGGGTTTCTCGCCCGACGGCGGGTGCGATATCCTCAATAGCCTGATCGAGCCCGAAGCTTTTCACCGTCAGAATGATCAGATCAAACTGGCCTGTCAGCTTGCCGGTTTGCGCCAGCTGCGGCTGAATCACTTCTGTGCCGCCTGGAGTTTTTAGCACCAGACCGTTTTGCTGCAGTTGCTGAAAACGGCGCTCGCGCACCAGAAAAGTCACATCACGTCCTGCTTGCGCCAGACGTGCACCGAAATACCCGCCGGTGGCGCCGGCGCCGACAACCAGAATGCGCATGGTTAGATTTCCCGTTGAGAGTGAGACCTTTACCATAAATCGCCTGGGATAAGCTTGCCAGCCCGTAAATGCTGAATCTATTGCAAGATTTTTTCGATGGCTAAAAAAGGCTCAAACTGTTCGTATTTACTCGTACAATAGGTCTATGCTGTTGCGCAGCGGCGGGCAATGGTGCTCGCCCACTTTTCCAGTCGAACAGACTAAGGACGCATCATGCCCCGACCCCTACCTATCGAACGTTATCGTAACATCGGCATCTCCGCGCACATCGATGCCGGCAAAACCACCACAACGGAGCGCATCCTGTTTTATACCGGAATGAGCCACAAGTTAGGTGAAGTGCACGATGGCGCGGCAACCACCGACTGGATGGCGCAGGAGCAGGAGCGTGGAATTACCATCACCTCTGCGGCGGTGAGTTGTTATTGGCCGGGAATGGATGGCAGCTTTACGCCGCACCGCATCAACATCATCGACACGCCCGGACACGTGGATTTCACCATCGAAGTGGAGCGCTCGATGCGCGTGCTGGATGGCGCCGTCATGGTGTATGACGCTGTAGGTGGCGTGCAGCCGCAATCGGAAACCGTGTGGCGCCAGGCCAACAAGTATCATGTGCCACGCATTGCTTTCGTTAACAAAATGGACCGCCAGGGCGCGGACTTCTTCCGTGTGGTGCAGATGATGAAAGATCGTTTGCATGCCAACCCAGTGCCGATTGTGATTCCGATTGGTGCGGAAGAGCACTTCGCGGGCGTGGTGGATCTCAACAAGATGCGGGCCATCTATTGGGATGACGCCAGCCAGGGCATGACGTTCAGCTATGCGCCGATCCCTGATGAGTTGCAGGCGCTGGCCGCCGAATGGCGTGAGAATATGGTGGCCGCAGCGGCAGAAGCCAGTGAAGCGCTGATGGATCGCTATCTGGAGCAGGGTGACCTCAGCGAAGAAGAGGTCATCGCTGGCTTGCGTCAGCGCACGCTGATTGGCGAGATCCAGCCGATGCTGTGTGGTAGCGCGTTCAAAAATAAAGGTGTGCAGCGCATGCTTGATGCAGTGATTGAGCTGATGCCTTCACCGCTGGACGTGCCGCCGGTTTCCGGTGTGAACGAAAAAGGCGAACACGATGAACGCCATGCTGATGACGATGAACCGTTCTCGGCGCTGGCCTTCAAACTGATGAGCGATCCCTATGTGGGCCAACTGACCTTTGTCCGCGTCTATTCAGGCGTGCTGCGCAAAGGCGACAGCGTGTGGAATGCGGTGAAAGGGCGTAAGGAGCGCATCGGACGTATCGTGCAGATGCAGGCTAACGATCGCATCGAAATCGAGGAGATTCGTGCGGGTGATATCGCTGCCTGTGTCGGTTTGAAAGAGGTGACGACTGGCGAAACGCTATGCGATCCCAATGCGGTGATCACGCTGGAACGCATGGAGTTCCCGGACCCGGTGATTTCTCTGTCGATTGAGCCGAAAACCAAGGCTGATCAGGAGAAAATGGGGCTGGCGTTGCAGCGTCTGGCCGCAGAAGATCCGTCATTCCGCCTGCACACCGATGAAGAGTCGGGCCAGACGATTATCTCCGGTATGGGTGAGTTGCATCTGGAGATCATCGTTGATCGCATGAAGCGTGAATTCGGTGTGGAAGCCAACATTGGTCGGCCACAGGTCACCTATCGCGAAACCATTCGTAAGACGGTTCGCGATGTGGAAGGCAAGTTTGTGCGTCAGTCGGGCGGTAAAGGACAGTATGGTCATGTAGTGCTGACGCTGGAGCCGCAGGCAGCAGGCGTCGGTTTTGCCTTTGAAGATGCCACCAAAGGCGGCGTTGTGCCACGCGAGTTTATTCCTTCGGTGGAGAAGGGGATTCGTGAAGCGCTGAACAGCGGCGTACTGGCGGGTTATCCGGTGGTAGACCTTAAAGCCACGCTGACCTTTGGTTCGTATCATGACGTCGACTCCTCGGAAATGGCGTTCCGCATGGCGGCGATTTTCGGTTTCAAAGCCGCGGCAAAACAGGCTGATCCGGTGATCCTTGAGCCAGTGATGCAGGTGGAAGTGGAGACGCCAGAAGAGTATGCCGGTGGTGTGATGGGCGATCTGTCCTCACGTCGCGGTACGCTGCAAGGCATGGACGAACGCTTTGGCGCTCGTATCATCCGTGCGGAAGTGCCGTTATCGGAGATGTTTGGCTACGCCACCACGCTGCGATCCATGTCGCAGGGCCGTGCCACTTACAGTATGGAGTTTGCGCATTACGCTGAAGCACCACGCAATGTGGCCGAGGGAATTATTGCGGCGCGTGCGGAGTAATTTTATCGGCGGCAGGGAAGCCGCCACTTAATGCCCTTTCAGATCATGACTCGTAAAGTACGCATGACAGCGCCGGATTGCAGATCACCATAAATAGCGACCTTACGGTTTTATTTCCCGCCTTAAATCATTTCATCACAACCTTTGCCACTATTGTCGTTTTACATTTATTTATCCGGATTTTAATAATTTAGCGGAAATTAAAATCAGACCGAAATCGGACTGATTAAAAATAACACCTGCTATCACCAAGGATAATATGAAAATAAATGCAATTTCTCTGGCACTGGGCCTCAGTTTGCTCGGCGGTGCACCTCACGTTGTTGCCGCCGATAAACCGGTGACCGGTGGCAGTTTGACGGTGGGCGTAGAAACCGAACCCACCACTTTTAACCCGCAGCTGAACGGCCAGGACAAAGCCGAAATCACACTGCGTAACTTCTGGGAATCGCTGTTGGCACGCCGTCCTGACGGCAGCTTTGTGCCCTGGTTGGCCGAAAGCTATCAGGTCAGCGAGGATAGCAAAACTTTCCGCTTTAACCTGCGCCGCGATGTCACCTTCTCCAACGGTGAAAAATTGGATGCAAACGCGGTGGCTGAAAACTTCCGTCAAACTCATGTGGCGCAATACTGCGCCGGCACCAGTCTGTGCCTGATGGGATCGCACATCGACAAGATTGAAACACCAGACGATAATACGCTGGTGATCACGCTGAAAGAGGTTTATTCGCCGTTCCTCTCCTTCGCCGCTGGCCTGCAAATCCTCTCTCCATCCAGTTGGAAATCATCGCAGTTGAAATCCGGCGGTCCAGAGATTGCGGGCACCGGGCCGTTTATTCTGCAAAGTTATGAGAAGGGCCAGCAGGTAACCTTCGTCAAGAACCCAAAATACCACTGGGCACCAGCCACCGCTAAGCATCAGGGGCCGGCTTATCTTGACCGTGTGACCTATCGCTTCCTGCCAGAATCCTCGGTGCGAACTGGCGCGCTATTGTCTGGCCAGGTGGATGCCATTGAAGGGATTTCCGGCAACGATGCCGGTGAGTTCAAAGACAACAGCGATTTCACCTATCAGCACGCGCTCAATACCGGTACGCCGTACTCGCTGTTCCTTAACGTCGAGTATGGTCCCACGCAGGATGTGAAAGTGCGTCAGGCACTGCTGCAGGGGCTGGAAATCGACCCGCTGCTGAAATCAGTGTATCGCGGTGAACGTACGCGCGCATGGGGCATTACTTCGCCAATTGATCCGCTGTATAACAATGAATTAGAAGGGAAATACGGCAATGACCCGGATGCAGCTAACAAGTTGCTGGATGAAGCGGGCTGGCAAACCCGTGACAGCGAAGGCTTCCGCATTAAAAATGGCGAACGCCTGCGCATTGAACTGATTCAGGCACAGGCCACGGTGCGTGACCAGCGTGACGTGTTGTTGCAGGCGATTCAGGCTCAGGCGCGTCAACGCTTAGGCATCGATCTTAAACTCAACTACGTGGATTCCGGAACCTACGCGGACGTGCGAAAAAGCGGCAAATTCGGCACCATTGCTAATTCCAACACGCCGACCGATGGCGTAGATATTGAGAATCACTATCGGCCGATAGCCCAGGGGGGTGCGATTAACTACAGTCGCGTCAACGATGCCAGTATCAATACCTTGCTGGATAAGGCGGCCGCAACGCTGGACCTGCAACAGCGCCGTCAGTTCTATAGTGAACTGCAACAGCGCGCACTGCCGCAGCTAGCCTTAGCGGTTCCGCTTTACGAACCGGAAGATCAATTGGCCACCGCCAGCTATGTGCACGGTTATGGGTTCCGCAGTTATAAACAGATGCCGGAAAGTGTTTACGATGTGTGGTTAAGCAAACACTGATCCATAAAAACGATTTGTAGCGGCATGATTTATTGCGCGTGTATGAAAAGCAGCTTTAATGCTCATCGGCGCGCGATAAATTTTGCCGCTATGCTGCATGCCGAATAATCGAGGGTGTTATTTCCCACAATTAACAAATCGATTGCCACTATTCTCGTTTTACTTTAATTCCCCGGATTTCAATAATTCCCTGAAGATTAATTCAGGAAACTCGCAGATGAGCCAATCTATTCAGGTCGCAACTCCCGACGATGCCGAAGAAATATTTGCCCTGTTACAACGGGCGTACGCCTCGCTGGTGGCGCTGGATGTGCATTTCACCATCTCGCAGGGCAACGTGGAGCAAGTGCGTCGTGTCATTGAACAGGAAACCGTATTGGTGCTACGCAAATGGAAGCGGGCGGTGGCGACCGTGACGGTTCGTTTTCCATGGCAGCAAGAAACGGATGCGCCTTCCTCTTTGCCGTTTATCCACTGGTTTGCCGTGGACCCCGATTACAAGGGGCAGGGCTATGGCCGTGAAATCATCAGCTACGCCGAAGACACACTGCTGAAACAGACACTGAAAGCACCGGGTGTTTATCTGGCGACGGCCACTAAACATCCGTGGCTGAGCGAGCTTTATCTGCGTCGTGGTTATCAGCCTTTCTATCATCGTACCAATGCGTTGGGCGAAGCGCTGGTGTTCCTGAAAAAGGAGTTCCACCCGCAGCCCATCGCCAATATTGCCTGATTTACCGCAGTTAAAATAACAGGGACATTATGAAAGCGAATTCAATCACGCTCGCACTGGGGCTAGCGTGCCTGCTGATCACGACGGCGACGTTGGCCGCAGAACAACCGCGCAGTGGCGGTTCACTCACCTATGGCGTAGAAACTGAACCGGCACCGTTAAACCCGCAGTTAAATGGGCAGTCAAAAGCTGAAGTCACACTGCGTAATGTGTGGGAATCACTGCTGGCGCGCCGCACCGATGGCAGTTTTGTGCCGTGGCTGGCGACGGATTACGAAGTCAGCCCGGACGCGAAAACCTATCGATTCACGCTGCGTCCTGACGTCACTTTCTCGAACGGTGAGAAACTGAATAGCCGCGCGGTGGCGGACAACTTCCGCCAGGTTCAGGATCCAAAATACTGCGCCGGAACCAGCATTTGCGCCCTGAGCGCACGCATTGCCAGCGTTGAGACACCCGATAACGACACCGTGGTGATCACCCTAAAAGAGGGTTATGCGCCATTCCTCTCGTTTGCCGCAAAGCTGCAGATTCTGGCTCCCGCTAGCTGGCACTCCCCACAGCTCAAAGCGGGCGGTAAAGATATCGCCGGGACCGGACCTTTTATCATCGAAAGCTACGAAAAGGGGCAGCAGCTCACGCTGGTGCGCAATCCACACTACCACTGGGCTCCGGCGACTGCACATCACCAGGGTCCAGCATATCTGGAACGGGTGACGTACCGCTTCCTGCCAGAATCCTCGGTACGTACCGGCGCGTTGCTTTCCGGACAGTTGGATGTGATTGAAGGCATCTCGGGGAATGATGCCAGCGAGTTTAAAGACAGTGCGGATTTCACCTATCAGCACGCCCTCAACACCGGTACACCCTATTCGTTATTTCTCAACGTGGAGTATGGCCCTACGCAGGATGTGAAGGTGCGTCAGGCGCTGCTACAAGGGTTGGATATCGATCCGTTGCTGAAGTCGGTGTATCGCGGCGAACGCACCCGTGCATGGGGCATCACCTCACCCGTGGATCCGCTCTATAACAACGATCTGGAAGGGCAGTACGGCAACAACCCGACGGCGGCCAATAAACTGCTCGATGAGGCGGGATGGCAAACCCGTGATAGTGACGGTTTCCGCACCAAAGCGGGCCAGCGCCTGAGCATCGAAGTGATTCAGGCACAGGCCACGGTGCGCGATCAGCGTGATGTGCTGCTACAGGCGATTCAGGCACAGGCGCGTCAACGTCTCGGTGTCGAAATCAAACTGCGTTATGTCGATTCCGGCACCTATGCCGAGGTGCGTAACAGCGGCCACTTCGGTTCTATCGCTAACTCAAATACCGAAACCGACGGTATCGACATTGAAAACCACTACCGCCCGGTCAATGCCGGCGGGGCGATCAACTACAGCCGGGTAAATAGTCAGGAAATTAACGGCTGGCTCGATCAGGCTGCCGCCACTCTGGATATCAACCAACGCCGCAAGTTCTACAGCCTGCTGCAGCACTACGCACTGGCGCAGCAGGCTTTGGCGATTCCGTTGTATGAACCGGAAGACCAGATTGCGGCAGCCCGCTATGTACACGGTACAGGTTTCCGCAGTTATAAGCAGATGCCGGAGAACGCTTACGACATCTGGCTAAGTGACCATTAATCAGGAGGCGAAGATGAGTCTGGAAAGCATCGTAACCCGCGCACCACGACCGCGTAAGCCGGCCCTTTGGCGCGGTGAACTGTCGCGCCGCATTATCGGCCGCTTGCTGGGAGGTGTGCTGGTGCTGTGGGCTGCCGTCTCACTGGCCTTCCTCGGTGTGCATTTAGCACCCGGTGATATCGTCAGCCTGCTGATTGGTGAGCAGGTACGCACCCCGGCGATTGAAGCGGCGATCCGAGCCGAATGGGGGCTGAACGAGCCGCTGTGGTGGCAGTATCTGCACTACCTGTGGCGAGTACTGCACGGCGATTTTGGCCGTTCCTACATGCTCAATACAGAAGTCAGCCATCTGCTGGCGACCCAGCTGTGGCCGACCATCAAGCTCACGCTGGCGGCACTGCTGGTGAGTATTATTTTCGCCGTGGCCGTTGCTGTGGGAACGGCACATCGCCGTATCGGGCGCCGTGTTGCCAACAGCGTTGAGCTACTGCTGGCGTCCACGCCTTCTTTCTGGATGGGCATCGTGTTGCTGTTTATTTTCAGCTTCACGCTGCGCTGGTTCCCGGTGGCTGGCGATCGATCGTTATCTTCACTGGTGTTGCCGGCGCTGGCGCTGGGACTGGCACAAGGTGCGGTGGTTGCACAGCTGCTGCGACGTGAACTGGAGCGCGCTTTGGATGCCCCGTTCACACTGACACTGCGCGCCTGGGGCGTGTGGGAAACCACTATACGTTTACGCCATGCGCTGCGGCATGCCGCATTACCGGCGGTGACCTTAACCGGCTGGCTGGTGGGGGGCTTACTGAGCGGCGCGGTGATCACGGAGCAGGTGTTTGGTCGCCCAGGCCTCGGCAAGCTGACCGTTGATGCCGTGTTAGCCAAAGACCTGCCCGTGGTGCTGGCGGTGGCGATTCTCTCGGCGCTGATCTACGTGGTGATGAGTACGCTGGTCGATATTCTGTCGTTGTGGATCGACCCGCGTCTGCGTGGGGAGAACAAATCATGATTGCCGCATTGCAAAGGCTACCCGCCACATTACCCAGCGCTGTCTGGCTGGCACTGCTTTACCTGGTTTTACTCGCCATCGCGGTAATAGCACCAGGTGTGCTCACCCACAGCGATCCGCTGTTAGCCGATCCGGTCAATGCCCAGTTGCCACCTTCCGCCACACATTGGCTGGGCACCGATCAGCTTGGACGCGATCTGCTGACTCGCGTCATTTACGGTAGCCGCTATTCGCTGTTGATCAGCGTAGCCGCCATGGCCCTGGCGGTGGTGTTTGGCACCTTACTGGGTCTGCTTGCCGCGCTGGCGCGTGGTGTGATCGATGAGCTGTTAAGCCGCGCGGTGGACGTGATCTCTGCCTTTCCGGATCTGCTGCTGGCACTGATGCTGATCGCCTTTACCGGACCGGGCACCAATAATCTGATCATTGCACTTGGTGTGGCGTCGGTGCCGCGCTTCGCCCGCGTGGTGCGTGCACAAACCTATACGGTGATGACCTCTGGGTACGTCGAGCAGGCGCGCACATTTGGCTTGTCACGCTTCACTCTGATCACTCGCCATATTTTGCCACATGCCATCGCGCAAGTGCCGGCATTAGCCACGTTGGGTCTCGGCACTGCCATTATCGGCACCGCCGGGTTGAGCTTTCTCGGCATGGGGCCGCAACCGCCGACTGCTGAATGGGGCTTGATGCTGGCGGAAGGGCGTAACTATCTGCGCAATGCCTGGTGGATTGCCGTATGGCCGGGGGTGTTTATCACCCTGACAGTGATTGCGGTGAATACGCTGGGCCGCTATTGGCAGGCCCGTTTTGAAGGGAGAAGCACATGAGTCAGCCATTTATTGATATTCAAAATCTCAGCATTCGCTTTGGCCCGCAGCAGGTGGTGAAAAATCTCAACCTACAGGTGTGGCCGGGTGAATCGGTGGCGCTGGTAGGGGAATCTGGATCGGGTAAAACCCTGACCGCACGCAGTTTGCTTGGCCTGTTGCCCGAAGGGGCGGAGATCAGTGCAGACCGCTTCATGATTGATGGTCGCGATATGCGCAAGGCTAACCGCGCTGACTGGCGCGCCCTGCGCGGTCGGCGCATCGGCTATGTATTGCAGGATGCGCTGGTTTCACTCGATCCGTTGCGCCGGATTGGACAACAGCTGAGCGATGCACTGAATGCCGCTGGGCATCGTGAAGGGATTGAGGAAAAGAGTCTGTCCTTGCTGAAAGCGGCAGGTATTCATGATGCCGAGAGTCGCCTGGCGCGCTATCCGCACCAACTCTCCGGTGGCCAGCGCCAGCGCGCGTTGATTGCCACGGCATTGGCGGGCAGTCCGATGCTCTTGATTGCTGACGAACCCACCACCGCGCTGGATATGACCGTGCAGCGTCAGATTTTGCAGCTGCTGGCACAACGCCGTCGCGAGGGTCATGGCCTGCTGCTGATCAGCCACGACCTGGCGGTGGTGGCTGAGCTGGCGGATCGTGTGCTGGTGATGCGCGATGGTGAAGTGGTGGAGCAGGGTGAGAGTGGCCCGCTGCTGCAGCGCCCGCAGCATGCCTGGACGCAACGCCTGTTGCGCGCGGTGCCCACACCGGCCACCCGTGGGTTGCGCCTGAGTGCCGCAGAACCCACGCCGCTGCCGCCACGTCCACAGCCGGGTCATGCACCGTTGCTGCAGGGCATTAACCTGAATAAAGCCTATGGCGATCGGCAGGTGCTGAACAACATCAATTTCACACTGCATGCCGGGGAAACCTTGGGTGTGGTCGGAGAATCTGGATCGGGCAAAACTTCGTTAGTGAAAGTGGTGATGGGCTTAACCGAACCCGACAGTGGCACGCTGCAACTTGAAGGCGAACGCTGGGACCGCCTGCCAGAGAAAGCCCGTCGCGCACGTCGTGCTCGCTTACAACTGATCGCGCAGGACCCGTTCAGCTCTTTCGATCCACGCTACACGGTCGAGAAAATCATCGGTGAAAGTCTCGACAGCGTGGGGATTTATGGCGACGCACGACGTCAGCGAGTGCGGCAATTGCTGGATGAAGTGCAGCTTGGCGATCGCTTCCTGCAACGCTATCCACAACAGCTGTCAGGTGGGCAACGACAACGTGTGGCGATTGCCCGCGCCTTCGCCCCCAATCCGGCACTGTTAGTGGCGGATGAACCCGTCAGCGCATTGGATGTGTCGGTGCAGGCACAGGTGCTGGATCTGCTGGCAGAGATGCAGGCCGAGCATGGCACCGCACTGCTGTTTATCTCTCACGACCTTGGCGTGATCCAGCATCTGGCGGATCGCGTGCTGGTGATGCAAAACGGTCAAATCGTCGAGAGCGGGGCGCTAACGCAAGTCTTTGCCGCCCCACAGCATCCGTGGACACAAAAACTACTTCAGGCGCTGCCGGTCATCCCTGACTGGCAGCCCGCACACGTATAAGAGGAGCACGACATGAGTCAGACACAACGCCAGCTGCGGTTAGGCGCCATCATCCAGGGTGTATCCGGCAATATGTCCGCATGGCGCCATCCTGACGCGGTGGCGGATGCCAGCATCAATGTGGATTACGTGCTGGATCTGGCGCGCAAAGCCGAACAGGCAAAGATCGATTTTCTATTCGTTGCCGATGGCTTGTACATTACACCCCAGTCGATCCCGCATTTCCTTAACCGCTTTGAGCCAATAACGCTGCTCTCGGCGTTATCGCTGGTGACGAAAAACATCGGCTTAGTGGCGACACTTTCCACCTCGTATAGCGAGCCGTTTACCGTAGCACGTCAGTTTGCCAGCCTCGATCACCTCAGCCATGGGCGCACGGGCTGGAATGTGGTGACTTCCCCGCTGGAAGGTTCCGCGAAAAACTTTTCCCGTGCGACGCACCCTGAGCACGATGAGCGCTACCGTGTGGCCAGCGAATATCTTCAGGTGGTGAAAGGGCTGTGGGACTCGTGGGAAGAAGGTGCTTTTGTGCGCGACAAAGCCAGCGGGCAGTTCTTTGACGCGAGCAAACTGCATACTCTGAATCACAAAGGTCAATACTTTGCGGTTCAGGGGCCGCTCAACGTCGGGCGCTCACCGCAGGGACGCCCAATCGTTTTTCAGGCAGGCGCTTCGGAAGCGGGGAAAGCTTTTGCAGCAGAAGCAGCGGATGCGATATACACCCGACAGGAGAAGCTGGCGGAGGCACGCGAGTTTCGTGAAGACGTGCGCCGTCGTTTAGTGGCGCGTGGTCGTGGTGCCGACGATATCCGCGTGTTCCAGGGCATCAGTGTGATCATTGGTGCAACTGAAGCGGAAGCCGAGCAGCGCTACCAGCAAACCGCAGAACTGGTGACCATCGATAAAGCGCTGGAGTATCTGGGGCGCTATTTTGAACATCATGACTTCAGCCAATATGCGCTGGACGAACCCTTCCCGGAGATTGGCGATCTCGGTGAAAACAGCTTCCGCAGCACCACCGATAAGATCAAACAGAATGCCCGTGAGCGCGGTTTAACCTTGCGTCAGGCCGCGCTAGAGGAAGCCACTCCGCGTCCGAGTTTCCTCGGCACTGCACAGCAGGTGGCAGACGGATTAGCGCAGTGGTTCCTTGCAGGTGCAACCGACGGCTTTATCGTACGCGGCGGCACACCGAATGCCTTTGATGATTTTGTTGAACAGGTGATCCCGCTGCTGCAGGCGCGCGGTATTTACCGCACCGAGTATGAAGGGGAAACCTTGCGTGCGAACCTGGGCTTAGCCGAGCCAGCAAACCAGTTTGCCGATCAGCGCCGTCAGCACGTGGCGTAAAACTCTGTTAAAGCGCCGCCAGCACGTGGCGTAATACTCTGTCAAAGCGCCGTCAGCAAATGGCGTATTACTTTGTCAAAGCGCCGCACAACCCGTAGCGGCGCGATTTATCGCGCATCATTTAACCGCAGAGCACCAGACAGACGACACATCTCGCCGCTAACCCTCCTATCACAACGCCGTCACACCGTATTCCGCTGCCTGATCTTCCCACGCTTGCACCTCATCGTAAAACGCCCGTTCTGGCACAGCAAAACCGCCGATCAGACTCTGTGCCAGCAACGGCTGATACTTCTTATCCGTAGTGAGTTCGGTCAGGGCGCTGCGCAAATGCTCAAGGGTGGCGGCATCTGTTTTCGCGGAGGTGATCAGTGGCAGGGCGGCGCACAGCGGGGTTTCGCCGATGATCTCTAACCCGACCAGTTCTTCAGGATGGTGAGCACGCAGCAGTGCCCAGGTGATGCAATCGATCGCCGCAATATCCGCACGCTGTTCACGCAGCGCGGACAAAGACTGACGATGACTGCCACTCAGCAGCGTCGTACTAAAGAACGTGCCAGCGCGAGCCAGTGGGGCGATCACATAGCGCAGTGAGTTATAGCCTGAGTGCGAATCCTCGCTGTTGCACACCGCGCGGCGACCGCGAAAATCACGCAAAGTGAGATTCTCATCCTCCTTACGCGCCACCAACCAACTGCGATAGCGTAATCCCTCGCAACCCTGTGCGCTGGATTGAAATGCCCCAACCAGTTGCACATCAGGCAGCAAAGCGACCAGCGGATAGCCGCAGGTCTGGCTCAACAGCACATTATCATCGCGCCAGTGGGGTAAGAGATCGGTGTGCCACTCAACCTCAGCCAGCACGCCGCGATGGGTCAACAGCGTCGTTAGCGCTGTGGTCAGGCCAAGCGTCGTCGGGTGATGGATGTCGTACATTGGCAATGAAATGATTGGCATGCTGTGCATCCTTGTGCGTTCCCGGATGGGCGTTTACATCGACCGGTTTGCGCCAGAAGCGCAGCAACCACCCGCCATAACCGGCGACGCGGAAACCGTGATTGCGCTGATGGTAGCCGTCGCGATACAGCAAATAGACTTTGCGCAGGCCGTACCATGGCAAACCGGGCAGATCGTGATGTACAGAATGATAGTTGAGATTCAGAAATAGCAAACGCCACGGCCACGCGGCTTCGTTGTTAACGGAACGTGCCAGCGGGGCCTCTTCTGCGCGATGCTCGTAAAAGGAGCGTACTTTAGTCAGTGCCAGCGCTGGATAACTGACCGCAACCACAAACCATAGCGGCGACAATCCTTGCTGCTGCATCCAGTAAAAAAGCCCAGCGAGCAGCGTTAAATGAATTACCCACATTGAAACCGCGGCACGGTCCCGCGCCAGCATCATGATTTTCAGCGTAGCCACGATATCCAGCAACGGTGCTAACAGCAAACGACCGGGAAAGGTATTGCGCATATGGATGACGCGCTGTTGCCACGGTTTGAGCTGCGCCCAGCGTTCCGGTGACAGGTAATAGGTTTCCGGGTCGTCATCCGGTTCGGTCAGAGTGTGATTACGGTGATGGGCCAGATGCGAATCACGATACAGCCCATAGGGGTACCACACCGCCAGCGGCAGGGTGCCGAACAACTGATTGAAGCGTGGCCAACGCGTAGGGTGGCCGTGGATCAATTCATGCTGGAGCGACATATACCAGGTGGTCAACACGATCAGCAGCAGGGTGGTGACGAACAGTCCCAGCGTTTGCCAAAAAATGACACAGGCAAACCAGCCGCTATAGACGGTCACGATTAACACCCAAGTGGGCAACTCGCTGCGCCACAGCCAGCTCCGCGCCAGTTGATGCACCACTGCGCGCTGCTGGGTGTTGATATAGTCGTTTGCCATGCGGATACCCTAAACCTGCAAAACCGGGAAATTCTGCGCACGATGATTGATCACCGTGATAAACACAAAGACCGTGTTTTTATGACTTATGCAAAAAAGTTGATGAAGCGCGCGAAAACTATTGGCTATCAGTCACCTCTTGCGTGGCGTAACCTTTCTCCATCGAAACGTAATGCATCACGTGCGGGCCAGTGCGGCCCCCCTGGAGAATTTCACTATGAAAAAGATTGGCTTCTTGTCCTTTGGTCACTGGACCCCGTCATCGCAGTCAGCGACCCGTTCCGCTCAGGATGTTTTACTGCAATCCATCGATTTAGCCGTGGCGGCGGAAGAGTTGGGCGCGGATGGCGCCTACTATCGCGTACACCACTTTGCGCGTCAGTTAAGCTCGCCTTTCCCACTGTTGGCGGCAGTCGGTGCCAAAACCAACCGCATTGAAATAGGTACTGGCGTGATTGATATGCGCTATGAGAACCCGCTGTATATGGCGGAAGATGCCGGTGCGGCAGATCTGATTTCTAACGGACGCTTGCAGCTGGGATTAAGCCGCGGCTCCCCGGAGCAGGTGATCGAAGGCTATCGTTACTTTGGTTTTAACCCGAAAGAGGGCGAAACTGATGCCGATATGGGACGTCGCCATACTGAGGAACTGCTGGAAGTGCTGCGCGGTGAAGGTTTTGCCAAACCGAATCCGCAGCCGATGTTCCCAAATCCGCCGGGCCTGCTGCGTCTGGAGCCGTTCTCAGAAGGCCTGCGTGAGCGTATCTGGTGGGGCTCCGGCTCAAACGCGACATCAGTTTGGGCAGCACAGCAGGGGATGAATCTGCAAAGCTCCACACTGAAGGATGATGAAACCGGCGAACCGTTCCACATCCAGCAGGCGAAACAGATTCGCGCTTACCGTGAAGCCTGGAAAGCAGCTGGGCACCAACGTGAACCGCGTGTTTCAGTGAGCCGCAGTATCTTTGCGCTGACCAACGATATCGACCGTGCTTACTTTGGTCGCAGTGGCCAGGATCAAGACTCTGTGGGCTTCCTTGATGAGAAAACCCGCGCCATCTTTGGCCGTAGCTATGCCGCAGAGCCAGAGCTGCTGATTAAACAGCTGGCGCAGGACGAAGGGATTGCCGAAGCGGATACGCTGCTGCTCACTCTCCCGAACCAGCTGGGCGTGGATTACTGTGCACATGTGATGGAAAGCATCCTGACCCATGTAGCACCTGAGCTGGGCTGGCGTTAAACCTTAAAAGGCGCACTTTTTGAAGTGTGCCTTTTCTTAACCATCACCTTAATCAGTATATCAATCTAACTTAAATTAAAAGATAACTCTGGTAACCCCGAATATTGCAATTTAGGGTTATTGGAGTTATCTTTCTGCTTTCAGGACGAAGCAGAGAATGGACATGGATAGCAGGTCATTAATGGCTGAGATCAAGGCCGATGGTTGGGAGCTGATTCGGATTAACGGTAGCCATCATCATTTTGTGCATCCTACCAAGAAAGGTCTGGTAACGATTCCGCACCCCAAAAAAGATCTGCCGATTAAGACGGTAAAAAGCATCCGTAAACAGGCCGGGCTTGCAGTTCATTAAACTGAGAGAGGTATTCCTTATGTTCTATCCGATTGCGATTGAAGCGGGTGATGAAAGCACGGCGTTTGGTGTCACGGTTCCTGATTTACCTGGCTGCTTTTCAGCCGGAGATACGCTGGAAGAAGCGGTAAAAAACGCGAGAGAAGCCATTATTGGTCATCTGGAATTGATGGTTGAGTTGGAGCAGGATATTCCCGCGGTTTCAGAGTTAAAAAGCGTGATGAAAAATCCCGCCAATACAGGTTATGTTTGGGTGTTGGTAGAAGTAGATGTCACACGCATTTTAGGTGGTTCAGAGAAGATTAATGTCACTCTGCCGAAGTTGTTAATTGACCGGATTGACCGTTGTGTCGCTACCCATCCGGAATTTAAAACCCGTTCAGGTTTTCTGGCTCAGGTGGCACTGGAACGAATTGCCAAAACTCGCGAGTAAACTGTTGGCAAATACGGGCCTCCGCATTATTGCAGAGGCCCGTATTTGTGAGCCGCATGCCTCAGGCGTTTCTGAGGCGATAATGTTAATTAACCCCTAACTCCCACCACAGCTTATCCAGCGCATAATAGCGGTCGCGCTCGCTTTCGGGTTGGTTGAGGTCGCGTTTCCATGGCTTAGCCAGAATAAAGTGCAGATTCTTCACTTCATCCTCTTGCCACATCGCACTGTGCTGGAATGGCAGTGTTTTCAGCGCGTTGTAGATATATGGCAGCGGCAGCCAGCGATGCTCAAACACTTCATTAAGCAAATCCTGTTCAGAGAACGGATAGCGGCGTAAATCCGTGATGGCCGCAACTTTTTGCTGTAGCCAGTTAAACACCTCTTCATTCGGTTCAAGCACCAAAAAGCCGCCATTCAGATAACGGTCAAGGCTAGCCGGTGCCGGCTCACCGCGATCCTGCCACGTATAGTGACAGTTCTCCGGTTGCCAGCTGGCAGGATAACTGGCGATCTTGTTGGGATTGCAGCGGCAGGCATGGCAGGCGGCCAAAGCGTGATCGCCCAGATCCAGCGTAAACAGCTCATCCATATTACGCAGCACCAGCATATCCGCGTCGAGAAACACCACGCGCTCGCAGCCGGTCAGTTCCCAGGCCCGCAGCTTGCTCCACACTTCGCCGAATTGAGCAGAAGCGTAGTGCTGCTCCAGGTCGGCGCTGGGCATCAACGGCTCAACCGGGTGAATCACACATCCTAATTCCTGTAAGGCTTCACGCGTTTCGATATCAATTGCATCGGTGACCATGACAATTAACGGCCATTTCGTTTCGCTGCGTTTTAGCGATCGGTGCAGCGCTTTTACGCCGATAAAATAGTCCGGCTGCGTCAGCAGTGTTACCCATGCATACATAATTTCTCCCCCATAAAAATCAATCAAATAGTGCCGTAATATAGTCATTGCTAAAACGATGCTGCGGATCCAGCCGCTCGCGCACCGCGCGGAAGGCATCCCACTGTGGATAGATCTCCCGCCAGCTGTAGCGCTGTGGATCGTAATATTTGCCCCAGTGCGGTCGCCCACCTTCTGCGGCCAGCAATTTCTCCACTTCGGTGAGGAAGTGCAGGCCTTCCTGGGACAGCGAACCGTCATCGGCGTAATAGACCACGAAGCCAAAGAAGCAGGTCGGCTGCTGATAAGCCGGGCTGAGCCAGGCTTCGGAAGCGCCGGTGCAGCGCAGGATAATGGGGTAGTGCATGTGCGGATGATTCTCCGCATACCAGGCTTTGATTTTGCTGATAATCTCCGGGGTTCTGTCCAGCGGCACGCCAATTTCAACATTGATTTGCGGCACGGCAATACCGCGACAAAACAGCTGGTAGATATCGCCGCTCAGGTCGGTGAAATCGCGAAAACGCGTTACCGTACGGAACTGTTTGCCGCCTTTACCTTCGATCTGCGTATCACGATGCATGTGCGCCAGCGTCTGATCGATGGTGTCATTCAGACTGCTGTCGGTATCCTCGCCATGCTCGATCACCTCGCCGCCATTGGCGTGCCACGCCTGAACATCTGCTTCACTGGCGGGGTTGGCATTCCAGACGTGCATCAGGTTGTCATCCACAAACCACCAGGCTTTGCTCAGCTCATATTGTTGATTCCAGCGCGGCAGATCCTGCTCCAGGGTATCGGCAGACACCGCGAATTTATGGCAGGTAAACAGGCGAAATGGCTGGGTACGCAGCGTTATGGCGGTCACAATCCCCAGCGATCCCAGAGACGTCTGTGCAGCAGGAAAATCTGCTTCACCCCGATGAAATTCTCGCACGCGGCCATCAGCCATCACCATGCGGATGCTTATCACTTCATCCGCCAGTGAACTCTGGTCCAGTCCCTGGCCGTGGGTGCCCGTTGCTATCGCGCCCGCCAGCGTCTGCACGGATATCACGCCAGGCGAACAGCCTAACATGCGATTGCGTGCGGTGAGTGCGTCGAACACCTGCTGCAGCAGCGTGCCTGCCGCGAAAGTGATGCTGCTCTCATCTTCTCCCAATACACCTTGCATGGCGCTAAGATCGAGTAACAGATCGTCGCCATTCACACACAGCATGCGGCCGGGTGACAAACGGCTGCCGATGACGCGCACTTTGCCTTTTGACGAACTCAGCAGCTGTTGCAGTTCGGCTTCATTTTGTGGCTGATGGACTTGCTCACGCTGGCCCACCACGGTGTTTTGCGCCCAGTTCCACAGGGCACTCTCGTGCTCGGTATTTTGCGGGTTGCGGAGGGGATAAAGGAGGGAATCTCTATTCACTACGGCGTTCCTTATGCTGAGGTCTGTGACGGTCCCAAACTTTAAGCGTAGACCATCACAGCACTGCTCAGTTTTAAGGCGCCTTGCAGATGTAGCGCAGCGTTGCGGTCACGGCCAGTTGGCGGTTACGACGGATGCTATCCTCTTCCGTATCTTCTGGGGTGAACAGGAAGTGGAAGGTATAGCGGTTGGCGACGTGGTGCACACAGATACTGCTTAGCAAGCGGTGTACATCCACGGTATTCAGGCCATCAATGAAGATGCCTTGCTGTTGGCCGCGAGTCAGGATGTCATCCAGCAGGTCCAGTGTACTTTTATTCAGTGCTTTGATGCGCTCGGACTGCACGATGTAACGTCCGCGCAGCAGGTTCTCAGTGCACACTAAACGCATGAAATCCTGATGAGTGGCGTGATAATCGAAGCTGGCTTCGACCAGTTTAATCATCGCCTGCTCGGGCTCCATCTTTGCCAGATTCAGCCCGGTTTCATGTTCGCGAATCGCCTGATACACCTGCTCCAGCACCTCAATATACAGCTTCTCTTTATTGACGAAGTGGTACACCACCATGCGTTTGGTGGTTTGCGCATGTTCAGCGATCTGCTCAAGGCGTGCACCCTGCATGCCAAACTCGGCGAAGGTCTTTAGGGCACCGGCAAGGATGCGTTTTTTTAGCCCTTCCGGGTCATTTTTACGTTTCGTTGTAGTGTCCGACATAGCGCTCAATACAGGTCAATCAAAACGGCATGGTATCACAGCCACCCTCTCACTTGTGGCGATGCGAGCGGCTGCGCGTCTTTATTCTTTTCAGGAATAGCATTCCCGAATAAATCATAATGCAGGAATAAGCATCTGCGTATACTGCGGCTAACTGTTCATCACAACAGTCGATTTTACCTGACGCAATAATAACGATTAGGAAATAACTATGCACACACGCCTGGCCTCTGCCAAAAATAAATTTTTGTTAACCGCTGGCGCTTTGCTGCTGGCTAGCACTACCTTAGCACCGCTGTCACTGGCGCACGCCGCCGATAAAACCTCAGTGAAAGTCGGCATCATGAGCGGAGAGGATGAAGACGTTTGGCGCGAGGTGATCAAACAAGCCGCTGCTAAAGGATTAACGGTGAAAACCGTGATTTTTAACGACTACAACCAGCCAAATGAGGCACTGCAAAACGGTGAAGTCGACGCCAATGCCTTCCAGCATCAGCCGTTCCTCAACAACCAAATCAAAGTGAATCATTATGATATCGTGCGCGTGGGCGATACCGCTGTATGGCCGATTGGCCTTTACTCGAAGAAAGTGAAGAAGGCGGCTGAGCTGAAAGACGGTGCCGTAATTGGCGTGCCAAACGATCCCTCCAATGAAGCGCGTGGTTTAGTGCTGCTGGAACAGCAAGGCCTAATCAAGCTGAAACCGGGCGTCGGTATTGCCGCCACCACCGCGGATATCACCGCCAATCCACATCACCTGCAAATCAAAGAACTCGACTCGGGCATTATTGGCCGTTCAGTACCGGATCTGGACGCAGCAGTGGTGAACACCGACTGGGCATTGAAAAGCGGCTTGACGGCTGACGACCGCATTGCGCAAGAACCGGTGAAGGACAATCCTTACAACAACTTTATCGCCGTAAAGAAAGAGAACGTGGGCGCGCCTTGGGTGAAAACCCTGGTGTCCTCGTATCAGAACGAGGCTGTTAAGACCGTGTTTGACAAGGTCTACAAGGGCACTGGCGAAACGGCCTGGTAAGGATTAAGCATGACGATTTTCTCAGGAGCCGAAGCACCCTTTAGCACGTTGACGCGTGGCGTGGTAGAGAATGCACAAGACCGTGAACGCTTTGCTCGCGAAAGCGGCAGTGTGGTGCGCTTACAGGGTGTTTCACGTCGCTTTGGTGAAACCCAGGCGCTGCGCGATATTTCACTGACGGTGCAGAAGGGTGAAATTCTCGGCCTGATCGGCCGCAGTGGTGCGGGCAAATCGACGTTGATTCGCTGTTTGAATGGACTCGAACAACCTGACGAAGGCGTCATTGAAATCGAAGGCCGGAAAATTACCGGCCTGTCGGAAAAACAGCTGCAATCGGTGCGCAGCCGCGTCGGTATGGTGTTCCAGCACTTCAATCTGCTGTCGGCGAAAACCGTGGCGCAGAATGTGGCGCTGCCGCTGAAAATAGCCGGTCTGGATAAGGTGCAGCGTGCACAGCGCGTGACGGAACTGCTGGAACTGGTCGGTCTGGCGGATAAGGCGCATCACTATCCGGCGGCGCTGTCGGGCGGACAGAAACAGCGTGTCGGCATTGCCCGCGCACTGGCGGCAAGCCCGGCGCTGCTGCTGTGTGATGAAGCAACCTCTGCGCTCGATCCTGAGACCACCCGTTCCATCCTCGCGTTGCTGAAATCGCTCAACCAAAAGCTGGGCATCACTATTCTGCTGATCACTCACGAAATGGAAGTCATCAAGTCGGTGGCACACCGCGTGGCGGTGATTGATGCGGGTGAGATCATTGAGCAGGGCCCGGTGTGGCAGGTGTTCGCCCATCCGCAATCCGAACTGACACGCACCTTGTTGCGGGGTTTGCTGCCGCAGCTACCGGAAGCGTTGGCCGCACGTGTTACCGAGCAGAGGCAAGGCGAGGCCATCTACAGCGTGCACTTTGCTGGCGAAGACGCGCAGGGTGACTTGTTGACACGATTTGCAGCAGCGTTGCCCGGTAAGTTCCGCTTATTACAGGGCGGCATCGACCATATTCAGCACTACGCCGTAGTGCGTTTCTTTATCGCGCTTCCGGTCGCCAACGTGTCCGATGAGCAACAGATTCTCAGCTGGCTGCGCGGGCAGCAGGCGCAAGTGGAGTTAGTCGGTTATGTCGCCAGTGATGATTGATTTATTGCTCAACGCGTTGGGCGAAACGGTATTAATGACGCTGATTTCAGGATTGTTTTCGCTGGTGGCCGGTTTGCCGTTGGGGCTGATTCTGGTGATGACCAGCCCAGGCGGTATTGCGGAACATCGCGGCATTAACCGGGTGCTGGGGCTGGTGATCAACGGTTTTCGTTCGCTGCCGTTCATCATTTTGCTGGTCGCGCTGATACCTTTTACCCGCTTTCTGGTCGGCACGTCACTGGGGACCTGGGCGGCGATTGTTCCGCTGTCGATCACCGCAACGCCCTATTTTGCTCGCGTGGCAGAGGTCTCGCTGCGTGATGTGGATCGCGGTCTGATTGATGCGGTGCGCGCAATGGGGGCCAGCAAGCTACGTATCGTCTGGGATGTCCTGATTCCTGAAGCGCTGCCCGGCATACTCTCGGGGTTTGTGGTGACGCTGGTGGCATTGATCGGCGCATCAGCGATGGCCGGGGCGATTGGCGCGGGCGGATTAGGGGATTTGGCGATTCGTTACGGCTATCAGCGCTTTGAAACTTCTGTGATGATTGCGGTGATCGCTGTGTTGATTGTGCTGGTGTGTGGCATTCAGTGGGTTGGCGATCGGCTGGTACAGCACATCGATAAGCGACACTAGTTTTGGTGCGATACAAAGCCAGGCTACCGATGTTTAGGGGCTGCGAATCGTAGCTGATGTCCAGCATGCTAAGCATTTTCACGGTGCAGCCTTCAGGCCGCCCAATTCGGGCGTGCCAGGACACGCCGTTGCGAAATAACTGTAACGGCGCAATTTATTACGTATTTTTGTCACAAATCAGTTGTGCCTTTTCCCGCAATCCTTATCACTATTTCTTGATAAACATCAGCAGGTAACGCGCTTAGAGTGAGGGCATTCGATTGCCTTGATTCAGGAGACTTCGTTATGCCGCTGAACACCCTTCAGCTCACGCTGGAAACCCATATCGAACAGCACAACGCCGCGTATATTGCAGTGGCGAAATCGATCTTTGCTAAGCCGGAAACCGGTAACAACGAATACTTTGCCAGTGAGCAGTTGACGCGATTGCTTACTGAGCAGGGCTTTAAAGTGACGCGCAACGTTGCGGGTCATGAGACCGCGTTCTACGCGGTGAAAGCCAGCAGTAAGCCGGGACCAACCGTTGCCTTCCTGGCAGAATACGATGCGCTGATCGGCATCGGCCATGCCTGCGGACACAACCTGATCGGCACCACCAGCGTCGCGGCAGCTATTACGCTGTCTCAGGTGCTGGAACAAACCGGCGGTCGTGTCGTGGTGTTAGGGACGCCAGCGGAAGAGGGCGGGCTGGCGGGTCCCGGCGGACCCAAAGGCAATGTGAAGAAGCGTTTTGTCGAAGCCGGGCTACTCGATGACGTCGATGTGGCGCTGATGGTGCATCCCTCAGGTAAAACGCGCCTCACCGAATCGACGCTGGCGAACAATCATCTCTACTTCCATTTCTATGGCAAACCTTCGCACGCAGCCGGTGCGCCGCATGAAGGTATTAATGCGCTGGATGCGCTGGTGCTGCTGTACAACGGCATCAGTGTTTTGCGCCAGCAGTTGCCGGATGGCGTACGCGTGCACGGAATTATCACTAATGGCGGCCAGGCACCGAACGTCATTCCGGAATACGCTTCGGCGCACTACTACATTCGTGCCGATAGCCGCGAGGTGGTGGAGTCCCTTGAACCTAAGCTAAGAGCGATCGCAGAAGGGGTGGCGCTGGCGACGGGAGCTCGCGTAGAGATAGACCATCAAATTGGTCCGCGTGATTTCAAACTCAATCCCGCACTGGATGCCTTGTTGCTGCAGGAGTTTCGTGCGGCGGGTGAGCAGGTCGATCTCTCGCCGCAGCGCAATAAAGTCTCAACCGATGCCGGGGACATCAGCCATGCGGTGCCCACGGCGCACCCCTGGCTGAAAATCGGCCCGGATGATCTGATTTTTCATACCGTGCCGTTCCGTGAAGCTGCCAACTCGGAACGCGGCTATCAGGCGTTGCTGATTGGCGCTCGCGTGCTGGCACGCACCGGGTTACGTCTGCTGATTGATGCAGACGCACTTCAGGCCGTTCAGGCCGATTTCATCCGCCAGGCCTAAAGGAGATTAGGGTGTCGCAAACGTATCGTCGCAAACTCAAAACATTAGTGGGTGCCAGCAGTGTGATCTCCGCGGGCAATGACAACCAACCTGGCGTGGGGATCACGCGTGCTATTGAACTGGCGAAAATCGCGGAGCGCGAGAAAATCACCGGCCTGTTCACCGCTGATTTGCTGCAGGCTGATCCGGCCGGTTTAGCGGGTACGACGGGCACGCAGGACCCGCTTATCGCATTAGCGGCGTTAAGTCAGGTGACGTCGCAGATTGGCCTGATCGCCACTGTCAGCACAAGTTGGCTACACCCTTATAATCTGGCACGTCAGGTCGCCACGTTAGACCATATCAGCGGCGGCAGAGCAGGCTGGAATGCGGTGACATCCTCGGTCGGTGAGGAGAATTTTGGTGAAGGTCAGCTGCCACCGCCACAGGAACGCTATGCACGCGCCACCGAGTTTATCGAAGTGATGAACGCGCTGTATGACGCCAATGAACGGGCGGCAGTACAGCGCACGGCAAGCGGTGGCATTCGCCTTGACCCTCGCAAACTGCATCCTATCCATTATCGTGGTGACTTTTTCCAGGTCGCCGGCCCACTGAATGTCCCGCCGCCCCCGCAGCGTCGCCCCGTCCAGTTTCAGGCCGGGCAATCTGAGGCTGGTGTCACGCTGGGTGCGCGCTACGCCGAGGTGATCTACACCTCGCAGCCCACCTTTGAAGCGGCACAGACGTTTGTGGCTGTTGTGCAGCAGCGTGCGCGACGTTTTGGCCGGGAGCATAACCCACCGCTGATCATGAACTCATTCCATTCCATCATTGGTGAGAGCGATGCGGACGTAGCACGCCGCTTACGCGACAAACATGACCGCATTAATTATGAACAGGGCCGATTGCGTGTCGCGGATATGTTGGGCGGCGAGGTGAATCTGACAGAAGTGCCGCTTGATCAGCCCCTGCCAGCTGCTTTAATTCCACCGCTGGAGCAGGTGCATCGCCGGCAGGGACGAGCCGCCATTTTTCGCCAATATGCGCTGGAAGGGTTGACGCTACGTGAGCTGATTATTAAAGCAGAAGAGACGGGACACTGGTTTGTCGCGGGTACGCCAGAGCAACTCGCCGATGCTATTGAACAGCGTTATCAGGCGGGCGTACTTGACGTGATTTCCCTGCACGGCCTGGGGAGCCCAGACCAGCAAGATTTGCTGTTAAACGGACTGCTTCCCGAACTGCGTCGCCGTAACCTGCTGGATAGCGACTATCAAGGCAGCGATTTCCGCAGCAGCCTGGAGCTGGCACCTTTACCGCCTGCCGTGGATTAGCGTTTTCGTTGATGAGGGCCACGCCCGCTCAGGACAACTGAGCGGGCATTTTTTTTGGAATCTCTATCGACACGTCATTACAGATAAAGTGCCTGATTTGCCCTACTTCGCCACACTGATTATCGTCTTTAACCTATATAGCATTTGACCTATATCGACAGAAGCGTATCATGTGGCAGATAGTAACAACGGACACTTTTGATGATTGGCTGGTGGCGCAAGATGACACTGCCCGAGCATGCGTCTTGTCTGCATTAATTGTATTGCAGCAAGCAGGCCCAGCGTTATGCAGGCCTTACGCTGACACCCTAAAAGGCTCTCGTTTTAGCAATATGAAAGAGCTTCGTATTCAAAGCATAGGTGTTCCTATCCGGGCTTTTTACGCATTTGATCCCTGGCGCAGCGGTGTAGTGCTTTGCACAGGTCATAAGAGTGGCAATGAAAAGCGTTTTTATGCCGGGCTGATCCCGCTCGCAGATAAAGAATTCATGCATCATCTTCAACGCGAAGAGAGAAAGGAGTAACGGTATGGGCAGAACACTTGAACAAATTCTTGCAGCTGAGAGGCCGGAAGTGGTGGCTGAAGCTAACGCCATGGCTGAAGAAGTCTTACTGAATATCCACCTTGCTGAATTGCGTGAAAGAGTAAAAAAAACTCAAGTGGAGATCGCGCAACAATTAAATATTAAACAGCCTACGGTTGCAGGAATGGAGAAACCCGGCCGGGATTTAAAACTCTCGACGCTTAAGCGTTATGTTGAAGCTGCAGGAGGAAAACTCCGCCTTAACATTGAGCTTCCCGATGGCTCGCATTACGAGTTTGTCGTTTAAACCCCATTTGTGTCCCACCATCCGTGAAAAAACAGTGCGTTCACGCGCATGTAAACCGACTCACTTCTCCTGTCTTGCTTCTTTACTCACGAACAAATCACTAAATCGACAACTGGCGTATAAAAAACTCAAAATGATCAAATCACCCTGAATCTTTCATTTTGGCTCCTCTGACTGGGAGCATTATTGCCGAAGTCTGGTCAGAAGGGATTTGTGCAAGCGGTGCTTGCACAATTACCCTGAAACCATCAGCTTCCCTGCTTAACAAACTCAACAGTCAGTTAAAACGGGGCGGGTATCTGCCAAAGCTAAGACTTCCTTCGTATCCGTTGCAATTAGCTTTTTTGCAAACAAAAAGCCCGCTCAGGTTTCCCTGAGCGGGCTTCTCTAAATATGGCTCCTCTGACTGGGATCGCCTTAGCCAGTAACTGGCTAATAAATAAGCTAAACCTGAATAGTAGTTCTGTCAAGACCACCATAATGACCACCACTTGTTGTTGGTTACATAAATCTGGCATGGGGACTTCCACTGCATGGGATGATCATTCATCAGATGGCTGCAACATTAGCAGGCACAAGTTAAGCTACTCGGCTATGTCACCGGTAATGATTGATTCAATGCTTAATGCCATTGGCTATACTTTGCTGACGATGCTGGTTTCTGGCCTGGTTTGAAGGGGTTAACGGGTTCAACTGGTTTAACTGGTTGCCGGGTCGCCATTGGGTTTGATTATAGTGGTGACCAGCTCCGGTGGCATTGCCGAGCAACGGCTGATTGAACATGTGTTGAGGATCATTATCAACGGATTTCGATCCTACCATTTAATATTCTACTGGTGGCGCTGATTCCTTTTACGCGTTTTCTGGTTGGCACGTCGCTTGGAACCTGAGCAGCGATTGTTCCACTGTTGATCACCGCGACGCTTTATTTTGCCCGCGTGGCGAACGTGTCATTGCGCGAGGAGGATCGTGGTTTGATTGATGCCGTACGTATCATGGTGGTCAGCTAATTGCGTATCGTCTGGGAAATGTTGGTACCGGAAGCGTTACCGGGCATTCTGGCAGGACTCGTTATGACATTAGTGGCGCTGGTCGGGGCATCCGCGATGGCCGGGGCAATTTGTGCCGGAGGCAGGGTGTTCTCGCGAGTCGTTATGGCTATCAGCGGTTTGAAACTAATGTGATGCTGGCGGTAATCACGGGGTTGATCATTCTGGTGTGCGGAATTCAATGGCTGGGCGATCGTCTGGTGCTAAAGTGGATAAAACGTCATTAGTGACGATTTCCCTGTAAAGGCGCGGTTTATCGCGCCATTTTTTATCTTTCTTCCGTTCATTCCTGCCTGAACCATCCATTCATTTCATTTCCTTTACATTCATGCCGGGCGTTTCTGTCTAAGATGCAGGCGAAATTCTGCGATAAACGGACAAAATATCCGCTTCGTAATGTTTTTTAAGTATAAAAACCTGACCTGTCATGGTTAACCCAAATTGAGTAAACACTTCTTTAATCAGTGCCACTTTGTTTGTGAATTTTTATGAATTTTTAATGGATGGTTTTTTATCTTAAGTGGTAATTTTCTTATGTATTCTATGTTTTTTTTGAGAAGAATCTGATTTCATTAGCGCAAGGCGTGGTGAGTTTCCATTAAATGCATTTGTTAAGCAATGTTTATGTATTTTTTCTAAGGGGAGCGGACGTTGATATTTTGTCAGGCTTATGTAAATCTTTCGCGGATGTAAATACATGGATGATTATTTGTACTCGCGAGCGGATTTAACTGAGCTCGTGCGGTAGCTATGGAGCTACAAGTTGATCTTAAATTATTGATTTAGATCGATTACAATCCATCTTTCTCGCGATTAATATTCGTCACGACTTTTGCACCCTGATTGAGTGGTTTCATATGGCAGGGTGGATTTCAGACCAGGAATGTCATTAGTAAATCTTGTGAACGCTGCTTTACCCTATTTTTGTTGCAAATATTGATCACTTTGATGAATGTTTTAGTTGCAGCTTAAAATCCTTCCTGGTCTTGCGCTCCCTTTTATTGCATCTGAATTACATAATTTGTATTGATCAATCTTAAATTGATATTTGATCTAAAGGTTCCAAAAAAATCCTAGAGACAAAATATCAAATGGTCCTGAATGCATAGGCTTGTCCCTGCATTTAGTGATTTGTTTTGCTAACAACCGGCCAATGGCCATTTTTTAGAGATTAATGGAACTAAACATGAAGAAAATGGTGAATCTCCGCATCGCGTTAAGCCTGCTGTTTGTCTTTGCTATGGCAGGTTGTAAAGCGCCACCGCAAATCACTGATGACATGCTTGAAACCAGCACCGTTGACGGTGTGGCACTGGTCCACCGCCATGCAGTTGTGCCGCCGGCCCAGTTCAGCCCGATCAACGAAACCTATCGTGCGCTCTACCCGACCTCGGTTATGACCCGTCCTGATTTTGGCGGCAAAGTGGTGACTACCCTGGAAACCGGAGGAACCTACACCGTGCTCGGCACCGTAGAGAACAATTGGCTGGCGATTGGCGAACTGGCTCAGCAGGCAGAAGCCGCCCCGGCAGACGGCCAGAAAACTACTGATGCAAAAGCCGCAGCCGCACCAGCCGCTGCCCAGCTCACCGGTTATGTGCCGTTCCGTGCGTTGGTGAAAAGCGATCTTTATGACCAAACCCTGAAAGCTGACCAGCCTAAACGCCGTGTACGCAGTGCGAAGAAAAAGACCTGTGTCTCGGTCGATGGCGACAGCAAAGCCTGCCAGAACGGTAACAGCGGTACCTGGATCATTAACTAAGTGCGCTGAACATGGAGGGAAAGGTGAGGGTGATAATCCGTCTGAAAAAGTGGTGTTTTCCGCTGTTCGCCTTGCTACTGGCTGCATGCAGTGGCGGGCAGCCTTCAGTGGCGCGTTACAACCTGCATTTCCAGGCGCACCCGCAAATCAATTCGGGTGCGCCGCTAAAAGTTCGGGTGATGCTATTAACCTCTGACGCCGCATTTATGTCTGCAGATTTCTATTCTATGCAAAATCAGCCGGCTACGGTGCTGGGCAATTCACTGTTGAACAATCAAGAGTTCTTCCTCAGGGCAGGGCAGTTAAGCAACACGCTCAGTGGCAAAAGCCTCGATCAAGCGCGCTTCATCGGCATCATGGCGGAATACCAGACATTGGACAGAAAAGTCTGGCGTCTGGCGCTGCCCTTCCCGGATGGGAATGACAGTGCGTTCTGGCAATTCTGGAAAAGTCATGATGGCGAGCTGGATGCCAACATCGTTGTCGATATCAATGGCCTGCGCCTGGTTAAGCAGTAAAGGATGATTATGAACAGAGCCGAAAAGGTGGTGTGGACGGAGGGGATGTTTCTGCGGCCACATCACTTCCAGCAGTCGGAAAATTTTCTGCACAGTACCTTACGTGAATGGGGGCAGTCCCAGCGCGTCTACACCTGGGGTTTTTTTGATGTTGAATTTGATGAGGCGCTGTTGCGTCAGGGCAAGCTGGCTTTAAATACGGCCAGCGGCTGCCTGCCGGACGGCACCTTTTTTGCTTTCAGCCAGCCTCAGCAGGGACCGGCTCCGTTGGATCTGCCAGACAATGTCGATCGGGCAAAAGTGGTGCTGGCGATCCCGACGCGACGCAATGGACGTGAGGCTGTGACCTTTCAGGATTCACAAGACTCACTGGCGCGTTATCTGGCATGGGAAAGCGAGGTGGAAGATGACAACGCAATGGCGGTGGGGGCAGCCACGGTTCAATTCGGCAAACTGCGCCTGCGCCTGATGCTGGAGCAGGATCTCACCGCAGAATGGACGGCGATGGGAGTAGCGCGCGTGGTTGAAAAGCGTAGCGATAATCACCTGCGTCTCGATAACGATTACATCCCGCCGATGCTGACCCTGACCGGGAGTCACGGGCTGCAAAGTATGATGAACGATCTGCATGGCCTGATTCTGCAACGCAGCCAGCAACTGAGTCAGCGCACACCGGGCACCGGTCGTTTTAACAGCGCCGATATGGTTGATTTCATGCTGCTGGCCTTATTAAACCGGCAGTTGGGTCTGCATGCGCATCTGCAAAGCCTACCGTTGCTGCATCCTGAATCCCTATATTGCCACTGGCTACAACTGGCGTCAGAGTTGTGCACCTGGTCACCCGCGCGCACGCCGGATGTGTTTCCGCGTTATGACCATGACGATCTGTATGGCTGCTTTACGCGCTTGACCCTGCAACTGCGGCAGGCGTTGTCGCAGGTGATGGAGGAGAGCGCCATTCAACTGCCTCTGACCCAGCGCTCACATGGATTGAATGTGGCAACGGTGCCGGAAAGCAGCATGGTGCGCGAATTTGGCTTCGTGCTGGCGGTAAAAGCCAACGTGCCTGTCGATGCATTAAAAACCCATTTCCCTGCGCAGATGAAAGTCGCCCCTGTCACCAAAATTCGCGATCTGGTGCAACTTCAGTTGCCTGGCTTGTCTCTGATCAGTATGCCGGGTGCGCCACCGCAAATTCCATGGCATGCCGGGTATAGCTACTTTGAACTGGATAAAAACAGTGAGTTGTGGAAGGAGATGGAACGATCAGGCGCCTTTGCGCTTCATCTCGCCGGAGAATTTCCTGGCCTGAATATGGAGTTCTGGGCCATTCGCAGTCAGTCAGAATAATCAAAACTGAGCACGCATGATGCAGCCACAACAGAAATCGAATAGCGATGTCGCACAGCCCGACGTGAGCCACCAGAATGCGTTGGTGGCAGCGGCTAACCCGCTGATTAACGCCATCCCGCAGATCCGGCACTCCGTTTCCCATGACGATCCCGCACGTCTGCGTCAGCAATTGATAGACCAGATCCGTCACTTTGAACTGCGTTGTCAGCAGTCGGGCCTGAGTTATGAAGTGATCATCGGTGCGCGTTATTGCCTGTGCACCGCACTGGATGAAGCCGCCGCGCTGACGCCCTGGGGTAGCCGAGGCGTCTGGACCAGCAAAGGTTTGCTGGTCACTTTTCATAATGAAACCTGGGGCGGAGAGAAATTTTTCCAGTTGCTGGCAAAACTGTCGCAGAATCCGCGTCAGCATATCCTGTTACTGGAATTGATCTACTTTTGCCTGCTGCTCGGTTTTGAAGGGCGCTATCGGGTACTGGACAATGGGCGCTCGCAGCTGGAAACCATCAAACAACGACTGTTGCAGATGATCAAAAGCGTACGCGGCAGCTATGCGGCGGCGCTGTCGTTGCATCCGACCGATCAACCGGTGTTGCGCAAGTTATGGCGTCCGATGATCCCGCTGTGGGCCTGCGCTGCAGTGGCCGCGCTCGGTGCCTGTCTGTTCTATATCGTTCTCAACTGGCGGCTGGGGGATTACACCACGCCAGTGCTGGCCAACATTTACCAAACTTCATTACCGGAAATGCAGATTCGTCATCCGGCACCGCCGCCACCGGCTGCGCTCAATCTGAAAACGTTCCTCAAACCGGAAATTGATGCTGGCCTGGTCGTGGTGCGGGATGAAGCCGATCAAAGCGTCGTGACGCTAAAAGGGGATGGCTTGTTTACCTCCGGCGCAACCACGGTGCGGGGCCGTTATGAAGCGGTTATCGAACGTATTGCGGCGGCGATGAATAACGTCAGCGGCAAGATTCTGGTGGTGGGTTACAGCGATAACGTACCGATCCGCAGCGCCCGTTTTGCTTCCAACTATGAACTCTCGCTGGCACGTGCCCAGACGGTTCAGAGCTTGCTGCAAAAGCAATTGACCCAACCGGCACGCGTGAAAGCTGAAGGGCGTGGCGAGAGCAATCCAATTGTGCCAAATACCAGTGCTGAGAACCGTGCGCGTAACCGTCGTGTGGAGATTACGCTGCTGGTGGCGCCGGATGCGACGCTAGCTGAACTCAACGGCCTGGCGAGAGGGAACTAATCCATGCTGAATATGCTTTTTGCCGTGCTGACCAGCCGCCTCGCCTGGGGTTTTGTCGGTATCACGGCGCTATCATTTATCATCTGGGTGATTGGCCCGGTGTTCTCGATTGTCGATTCGCGGCCGCTTGAACCTGAGCAGAATCGCGTGATCAGTATTGCCTTGCTGTATCTGGTGTGGGGTTTGAGCCAGGCGATTCCTCGCCTCTACAACATGTGGCTCAACCGTAAACTGATGTCGAGCCTGGAAACCCGCCCGAGTGGCGAATCTGAACAGGACAGAAAATGCCTCACCAACGAGGAGCAAGTGCTGGCGAGCCGTTTTGGCGAAGCGACGGAGATGCTGAAAAAAGCGCATTTCCAGCGTCATAACAGCAAAGGGACGCCGTTTTGGGCACAGCGTTTCAGCCGTCAGTATCTCTACCAATTGCCGTGGTACATGATCATCGGCGCTCCGGGGGCCGGTAAAACGACTGCGCTGGTCAATTCGGGTCTGCAATTCCCGCTGGCGGATAAGTTTGGTAAGGCCGCGCTGCGGGGTATCGGGGGCACGCGCAACTGCGACTGGTGGTTTACCAATGATGCTGTGCTGCTGGACACCGCCGGACGCTATGCTACTCAGGAGAGCCAACAGGAGCGTGATGCCAGTGAGTGGCACCACTTTCTGGCGTTGCTCTGCAAATATCGTGGTCGCCAGCCGATCAATGGTGTCATCGTCACCCTGAGCGTGGCGGATCTACTTAGTCAGACGCCGGAAGCCTTGCGCAATCAGGCCCTCACTTTACGTCAGCGTCTAATGGAGCTGCACGACCGCCTCGGTATTCGTTTCCCGGTCTACGTGCTGGTTACCAAAGCGGACTTGTTGAAAGGGTTTCGCAGCTATTTTGCCGGGCTGGATAAAACCCAGCGCGAACAGATATGGGGCTTCACCTTTCCCTGGGCGCAGGCGTCTACGGCCGATTTCGAACTGAGTGGCAAGTTCCAGCAGGAGTATTCGCTGCTGCAACAACGTCTGGATGCCGGGCTAGCCGATACCTTGCTGGCTGAAAGCGATGCCCAGTCGCGCGCGGATAGTTATCTGTTCCCGCAGGAGTTTGCCGCATTACGTCCGTTGCTGGCCGAAGCACTGGAGACCTTATTCGCCCGCTCCGATTTTGAAACCCAGTTCGCTCCGCGCGGTATCTACTTTGCCAGTGGTACCCAGGAAGGACTGCCGTTTGACCGCGTGATGGGGGAGTTAACCCGCGCGTTGCATTTGCCGGGACAACAGAACGGTGAATCAGGTCGCTGGGATCAGGTTGGCAAAGATGCACCCATCCCCCCGACCAAAGGGCAAAGCTTTTTCCTGAAAGACATGCTGGAAGATGTGGTATTTCAGGAATCCGGCCTGGCAGCCAGCAATCGCTGGTGGGAACTGCGCAATCGTGCGGGATTATGGTCCGGCTATCTGGCGCTTTTGGTCATTGTGGTCGTTGCAGGGGCGTTGTGGCTAACCAGTTACAGTAAAAATAAAACCTATTTACAGGAGATGGCAGCAAAGACGCCGCAAGTTGAGCAACTTGGCGAACAACTGCAACGCCAGGGTAATGGCGATTTGTTTGCGCTAGTGCCTTACCTCAATACGCTGTTGCATCTGCCGGAGAGCAAAGACTTCTCATTGCAGGAACCACCGCTAACGCGTCGTATGTGGTTATACCGTGGCATTGAAGTAAGTGACGCCAGCCAGGCACTTTACAGCAAAGCGTTGAAGCAATTGTTGCTGCCGCAGGTGGCACAAAACATCACCCGCTGGCTGCGTAATGACAACGGCAGTGATGCGGATTACAGCTACGAGGCGCTGAAGGCGTATCAGATGCTGTATCAACCCAAGCATTATGACGGCAAGTTCCTGCAAGCCTGGCTGATGCTGAATATCTCGCGTGAGCTACCGCAGAACGTGACCCAGCAGGAAGTCAAACAGCTGGCGTGGCATCTGCAACAGTTGCTGGAAACGCAAATCCAATCCTCGCCTTATGCGCAGGATGATGCGCTGGTAAAGCGCGAGCAGGCGCTGATTAATCAGATGCCGCTATCACAGCGCGTCTACGGACGCCTGAAGCGCCTGCTACAACGTGATGGCAGCTTACCTACGGTTACCCTCGCCGCGCTCGGTGGCCCGCAAAGCGAACTGGTGTTCTCACGTAAAAGTGGAAAGTCGGTTAACGATGGCGTCGCAGGCCTGTATACCCCGGACGGATACTGGCAGCACGTTGATAAGCAAATTGCGCCGGTAACTCAGGCACTGTATCAGGACGATCGCTGGGTATTGGGCGGCACCACGCAACAGGAAAACAGCCAACAGACCGACTTAGCGGTGCGCCAGCTCTATATGCAGGATTACATTCGTCAGTGGGAACAATTCCTCAGCGATATTCAGCTCAATAACAGCGCTGATCTGGCACAGCGTATTAACACCGCTCGTTTACTTTCCGGCAACCACTCACCATTGCGCCAGTTGGTTATCAACCTGAGTAAAGTGTTGACGCTGACGCGTCCGATAACAGATGACAAAGCAGCACAAACCGCGCCGCCAGCGTCAGACAATAGCGCTACCCGCACCTTGCAGGCATTATTTAGTGCGCCGAAGGCCAGTGCGGCACAGAACGAAGCGAATCCGGCACCAGAACAGGTAGTGGGTGCGCACTTTGCCTCGATTATCGAACTGGCGCAGCCGTTACAGCAGGGCAGTAAAGTGCTGGCGGTGGATGATTTTCTGCACCAGATTGACGATCTCTATCGTTACCTGACCGCGGTGCAAGATGCGGCTAACAGCGGTATGCCACCGCCATCGAGTGATGCCATTAGCCGCGTACAGGCCAGTGCGGGTCGTTTACCTGGTACATTACAAAACATGGTTTCCAGCATGGCGGTGGGGGCCAGTTCAGACGCCCAGCGTCGCGATATGGATAACGTACGCAAACGTATCCAGATGGAGGTGGGCAGTTTCTGTCAGCAGGCTATCGCCGGACGTTATCCGCTGGTGCGCAATGGTAGCAACGAAGTGACTCCCGATGACCTGGCACGCATGTTTGCGCCGGGAAGCGGCCTGATGGACAGCTTCTTCCGTGACAATCTGGCGAGCAAAGTTGATACCACCCACGCGGCCTGGCGTTTCACACCCGGGATTGATGGCAAAACCTTGCCGGGTGGTGAAGCGTTGCTGCGTCCGTTCCAGCAGTCGCAGTCAATTCGCGATGCGTTCTTTACCAATGGCGCGACCACGCCATCTTTTCGCGTCACACTGCGCACGGTAAAAATGGATAACGAAATCCTCACCCTGACGCTGGATGTCGATGGGCAGATCCTGCGCTACAGCCATGGCCCACAGGCGGTACAAATGGTCAGTTGGCCGGGGCCTGGTGGCACCAGTCAAGTGCGTATGCAGCTTGGCTTAACTAATGGTACCACCTCCACGCTGGTCACCAGTGGTCCCTGGGCGCTGAATCGCTTTTTCGATCGCGCCCGGCTGACACAGTCCGGCGGCCTGACGCGCGAAGCCAACTTTAACGTGGAAGGACATCAGGTCACGCTGTCATTTACCCCCGGCAGCATTCGCAACCCGTTCCAGCTTCCCGCTTTTAGCTGTCCCTGAATCGGAGCCTTACGATGACGCAATACGCAGCACCCGGCTGGTACGGCAAACTCCCCAGTGCGGGGGACTTTGTTAAGCGACGCATTCCCGACAGCTTGCTACGGCAATGGTCACACTGGTTTCAGGTGGGGTTACACCACTGGCAAACCAGTGCCGAAGGGGAGAATGCGCCTTCGCGAGCGTTTCTCAGCGCTCCAGTATGGAATTTTGTCGTGCCACCGATGCTCGGCAGCCAACTGGTGCAGATGGGGAGCCTGACCGCTTCACGCGATAGCGTTGGCCGCCACTATCCGCTGTGCGCCCTGCGCCACTTCAGCCCGACAGAATGGTCGCCTGCCATGCTGGGCTATGCGGGCGACTGGTATCAACAGGTCGGCAACACACTACTGCGTGTGGTGCGCGACGGCAGTAGCCCGGAACAGTTGGATCAGGCTTTGCTCAGCATTCCTCTGCCGCAGCAGCCAGAGGAGGAGGCATCAGAGATTCTGGCGATTATTGGTGAAGGGAGCAGCGTGTCGAACCTGAGCTGGCAACTGCCTGCCGACATCTTTGATCCCCAGTTTTACACCAGTTTCTGGTGGACCAATCAAAGCGACGGCTTCCCGTTATACACCCATGTGCATAGTGGCAACTTCACCGCCCAGTTATTTTCGCTGCTGTTTGACCCGGCAGGCGGTGCGAAGCCCGGACGAAATGGACTTTACCCCCCGATGTTTGAATCCTGAGGTGCAACCGCATGACTATTAATCTCGACGCGTTGCTGGCGCCGATCGGTAATGATGACCCTTGCGGCGACAACCTGGAATATCACGCTGATTTTCAGGCGATGGAGCAGGCCAGCGCGGGTAAAGCTGAGCAACAGTTTGGTGAAACCATTATCCCGGCTGAGCCAGCTGACTGGAACCGGGTAGAAAAGCTGGCGACGGAATTGCTGAGCCGCAGCAAAGATTTACGCGTGATGCTGGCCCTCACCCAGGCGTGGACCCATCTTAATGGCCTGCCAGGCTATGCGCAGGGGCTGGAACTGATTGAAAAAGCACTATTGCGTTACTGGGAACCGCTCTGGCCACGGCTGGAAGAGGACGGCGAACAGGATCCGTTCTATCGCATCAATGCGCTGGCACTGCTTGAAGACGCTTCTGCGTTAACGGCAGCCGTGCGCCAGGCCTGGCTGTTACGTCAAGCCTCGGACGGTATCACGCTTCGTGATGCAATCGCCCTGTGTGATGGCAGCAAATTAGAGACACCTGACTACCCAGGCGGGATGGCGCGTCTGCGCGACGAACTGGCGCAGCAGGGGCAACCCGCCGCTGCCACCTTGCAACACATCTATCAATACCTGCAAAGCCTGCACGCGCTGCTCGCCGAACGTCTCGGGGAAAGCGCGGTGCCTGATATGACGCAGTTGCAGAAAAGTTTTGCCTTGCTGGTCAGCCTGACGCAATCCGCAAACTCAGCGGAGGCACTGCCAGATGCTGCTGATGATCAGCCCGCAGACGTGCCAGCATCTAAGGCGACTCGTAATGCGCCAGACTGGCGGACAGTACAGCTTACCAGCCGCGCGGATGCCCAATTGATGCTGGAAAAGGTGAAGCAATACTTCGCCCAGCATGAGCCAAGCCATCCGGCGCCGTTAATGATTGACCGCGTACAGCGGCTGGTCGAACTCGATTTTATGGACATCATCCGCGATCTGGCACCGGACGGCGTTCATCAGTTGCAAAACATCTTCGGACGCCACGACTAACGCCGCGTTCCTCATTTCATCACGCAGTGACACCTGCGCGCCTTAACCGCGCATCATTTATGGAGAAAATCATGGCCACTATGAAATCCAGCGGGCAGAAATTTATTGCCCGCAATCGCGCGCCCCGCGTTCAAATTGAATATGACGTGGAGATTTATGGTGCGGAACGCAAAATCCAGCTGCCGTTCGTGATGGGCGTGCTGGCAGACCTCGCTGGCAAGCCACTGGAACCGCAGGCTGCTGTTGATGATCGTAAATTCCTTGAAATCGATATTGATAATTTTGACGAGCGCATGAAGGCGATGAAACCGCGTGCGGCGTTTCAGGTTGAAAACACCCTGACGGGTGAGGGAAAACTCAATGTCGAACTGACCTTTGAAAGCATGGATGACTTTTCACCTGATGCGATTGCACGCCACGTTGAGCCATTAAACAAGCTGCTTGAAGCACGTACCCAGCTTGCTAACCTGTTGACCTATATGGATGGCAAAAACGGCGCGGAAGAGTTGATTGGCAAAATTCTGCATGACCCGACGCTATTGCAGGCGCTGACGCATCTGCCAAAGCAAGCCGACGTAGCAGAAGGTAAGGAGGAAGAATGATGAGCGAGAAATTGCAACAGCAGGCGGAAAGCGCATCCAGCTTCAGCCAGGATGAATTCAGCGCGCTTCTCAGTAAAGAGTTTCGTCCGAAGAACGATCAGGCGCGGGAAGCGGTTGAAAACGCGGTCAAAACTCTGGCCCAGCAAGCGCTGGAGAACAGCGTTACCATTTCCAACGACTCGTACCGCACTATCCAGTCACTGATCGCTGAAATTGACGAGAAATTATCGGCGCAGGTTAACCAGATTATTCACCACCAGGATTTCCAAAAACTGGAAAGCGCGTGGCGTGGCCTGAGTTATCTGGTGAACAACACCGAAACCGATGAGATGCTTAAAATTCGCTTTATGAGTATTTCCAAGCAGGAGCTGGGACGTACCCTGAAACGTTACAAAGGTGTGGGCTGGGATCGCAGCCCGCTGTTCAAGAAAATCTATGAGCAGGAATACGGCCAGTTTGGTGGCGAACCTTTCGGTTGCCTGGTCGGTGATTACTACTTTGATCATGGCCCACAGGATGTGGAGTTGCTGGGAGAGATGGCACGTATTGGCGCAGCGGCACACTGTCCGTTTATTACCGGTGCGGCACCCGAAGTCATGCAGATGGAGTCATGGCAGGAACTAGCGAATCCACGCGATTTGACCAAGATTTTCCAGAACACTGAATATGCTGCCTGGCGCAGTCTGCGTGAATCAGAGGATTCACGTTATCTCGGCCTGGTGATGCCACGTTTCCTTGCTCGTCTGCCATACGGTATCCGTACTAATCCGGTGGACAGTTATGATTTTGAAGAGCAAACGGATGGCTCTGATCATGGCAATTACGCCTGGAGTAACGCCGCCTATGCGATGGCAGCCAACATCAACCGTTCCTTCAAAGAGTACGGCTGGTGCACCTCAATCCGTGGTGTGGAATCGGGCGGGGCGGTAGAAAACTTACCGTGCCATACCTTCCCGAGTGACGATGGTGGTGTGGACATGAAATGTCCAACTGAGATCGCCATCAGCGATCGTCGTGAAGCGGAGCTGGCGAAAAACGGTTTTATGCCACTGGTACATCGTAAAAATTCGGACTTCGCGGCCTTTATTGGTGCGCAGTCATTGCAGAAACCGGCGGAATACCACGATGCCGACGCTACCGCCAATGCGCGTCTGGCGGCGCGTCTGCCGTATATGTTTGCCTGCTGCCGCTTTGCTCACTATTTGAAGTGCATTGTGCGTGACAAAATCGGCTCATTCCGTGAGCGCGATGAGATGGAGCGTTGGCTGAATGATTGGGTGATGAACTATGTCGATGGTGACCCGGCCAACTCCTCGCAGGAAACCAAATCACGCAAACCGCTTGCCGCAGCCGAGGTGAACGTTGAGGAGCAGGAAGACAATCCGGGTTATTACGCGGCGAAATTCTTCCTACGTCCGCATTATCAACTGGAAGGTCTGACGGTATCGCTGCGTCTGGTATCGAAACTGCCTTCGCTGAAAAATGACAATACGTAAGTTTTAATAAGGATGTGCGATGCCTGAGTTTTACCAAGCAGAACACATCCTGAAACTTATAGGATGTCAGGCGCTAAATGGCTTTGCGCCTGATGTCTTCTGGAATCATCGCTGTTTAAAAAGGATTCGGGATATGGATTCGCCGAAAAGTATTGCTGATGGCATGCTGGCCCTGTTCAATACCAAAAAGAAATCGGATGTTGAGACGTTTATGGTGAGTGCGCTGAGTGGATTTGCCGCTATTCCAGGTGATCTCTATGCGCTGACCAAAGACTTTCTTGATAGTGACCATCGCTGGGATAACGAAACGGATCGCATCCGCTTGATCAGCCTGCTGAAGAAGGGAGCGACAAGTGATGATCTGCGCAAGTTGATAAAACTCGTGGTTGAGCAATATTTTAAACGGCTTAGCGAAGAGCAGTTAGAAAAATTACTGGTAAAAATGGGTGGTAGTGCAGCGGGATCTTTTGCTTTTAAATACCTGTTTGTTAATGAGATTGTGTCACGATTCTTTATCCGGGTCATCCCTAAGTTTCTTTTTAGCGCGGGGATGACAGGGATCATCACCATTGGTGCTTCTGTTTCAAGGTCAATCTATACCTCGCGGGATTTGATGAAAAAGAATAAGGAGGTCTATGCCATGTTGCGCGGTGCAGGTGATCTCGATTTACTCTATTTTCTGCTACAAGATAATATTGACCCTTGGCTGGATGCGATTGCACTACAACAGAATAATTCGCCACTGGCGCAAGAGGTGTTTTCGAACTTTCTGGAAGGAATACGTGATGTTTAAAAAAACAGCTCTCTATATCATGAGCCTTTTGCTGACCTTTTTGTCTGCGCTGATTTTAATAACATGTGTAGGTTATTATATTCTGTTCTTTGACTGGGATATCTCTTTGGTGGGGAAAGTTATCAACGCAGTTCTGATAATTATTTCAATAACTGCGTCAATTGCAATCTATGCAGTAGCCGAAAAGTTAAAGCGAACTAATTAAACGGTCTTTTGTGTACTCTTTTATATAAAATAAAAATAATAGCGATGCAGAGCGCTGCAAAGATAATTTTACCGGCAATGATTCCGGTGGAATCGGCATTAAAGTTTTCATAACGAGAAACCAGAACTATCGATTCGATAATATCTGCGATTGAATAGAGTGAGAGCAGCGATAACACTAATATCAGGGATGCTGAGATGACCTTTTTCATATTCGTTCCTTCGGTAAACTTTTGATACGCTGTGCTACTATAGACTATCTGTCAGGTCGCTGTCCATGAAATGAGTGCGTGAAGTTCGGGCATGCAAAAGGGAATCAGGTTTTCAATATATATATCGATTTAAAAACGCATACAAGTTTTTGTCGGATATAAATTCGGCAATACGTTATCTGAAATATTGTTTACGACACTGTTTCAGAAGCAAGGCAAAGGTAAAATATGGACTGTTTTATTCAGCCCCATGCTTTTCTTTTTGCCATATCCTTGCTTTTTTTAAAGCAACAATCTCAATCAATTAAGAGAGAAAGATAATGGCTATTGATATGTTTATGAAGGTCGACGGCGTTACCGGCGAGTCTAAAGACTCAAACCACACTGGCTGGACCGATATTACCTCTTTCTCATGGGGAGCTACTCAACCAGGCAATATGTCTGTTGGCGGTGGCGGCGGTGCGGGTAAGGTTAATTTCAACGATCTGCACGTCAATGCACTGATCGATAAATCCACCACTGCGCTACTGAAGAACTGCGCCAGCGGTAAGCATCTCACGAAAGTCGAACTCTCTATCTGTAAAGCGGGTGGCACTCAGGTTGAATATGCTCGCATTACACTGGAAGACGTGCTGGTAACTAATGTGAACTATAATGGCTCTGACAATGGCGATACGCTGGGAATGAGCTATTCTTTCCAGGCCTCTAAAGTTAAGCAGCAGTATTGGGAGCAGAGCTCTTCTGGTGGTAAAGGTGCAGAAAGCAGCTCAGGCTGGAACATTAAAGAAAACAAAGAAGCGTAATATTATTTATTTTTTAACTCTGCAGTAATTTGTAGCGGCGCGATTTAGTTTCTTTTCAAAGGTGCGCGATAAATCGCGCCGCTACAATGTTATGGGGCTTAAAGCGGGTATTGGTGTTTACTATGATAATAGTACGACGGAAAAATTCCAGAACTCCTCGCTGAAATCTATTGCTGAATTACGCAAGGCCTATCTAAAGTAAAACTCAGCGGTCTTCATAAGGACGCTGAAAAATTTTAAACGATAAGGACGTTGGTATGAAAAAGGGAATCATTGTCTTTCTGTTTATCGGTGTGTTACAGAATTACGCTAATGCAGAGGATGTTTGCGGCAAAGCTGTGAATGATGGTGAGGTTTTCTCCTGCTTTAAATCCGCAAAACAGACAGCAGAAAAAACGTTAAATGAAGAGTATCTCGCAACAAAGAATAGAATCGCGGCTGAGTATTCCGCTTCACCGGCAGCTTTGCAAAGCTATACGTTAACCTTAACCGAGTCACAGCGCGGCTGGCTAAAGTATCGCGATGGTCAATGTAACCTTGAGTCTTTTATGGCTGAGAAAGGAACCGTTACTTACGATGCGCTTAAGGATAAATGCATTGCCAGAGTTGACCTGGAACGTGTTGAGCAACTTAAATCGATTCCTTATGAATAATTATTGCTAATTACTTCTTCTTGCTGACTCCTGTTTGGGGGCCGCTGCTTGTAATAAACTCAAGACAAATAAAATTTCTAATTGTTTAATTATTATATCTTCTCTCTCATCTTTTTTTGATAAATCCCACATTCTGTAGTGAAGCGATTTATCGCGCAGTTTTAAACTAATAATCAACCAGCTAAAAAGAGCGCGATAAATCGCGCCGTAGCCCATCATAAAAACGCTTCCTATATTCCGCCTCTTTCACGAGAGAGGCGCGATATAGATGCCGAACAGCCAACCGCAGGAATCCGTTATGCGCTTTACGATAATAACGACTAAACCCGGCCATCAGCCGCCGCAGACTCTCTTTGACTTCTTACCTCCCGGCGGCACCATTGGTCGTGGGGTGGATAACAATCTGGTATTACCTGATGATGACCGTACCATTTCCCGATTACAGGCCATTGTGCATATTACTGCTGACGGTGAATGTCGTCTGACCAACCGTGGTAATGTCACTCGCGTGCTTCTTAACGATATTCCGCTGGAACGTGGGCGTCAGGTGGAATTGCAGGACGGCGATATTATTGGCATTGATGATTATCAGTTGCTGGTTAACGATACTCACGCCGCATCGTCTGCCAGCGTGGTCGCTAAGCCAGCCGCCAAAGCGGCAATCATTGTCGATGAGCCAGCCACAGCGGTGAGCAGCACTGCCGCAATCCCCAGTGAGATCTGGGACAGCCTGGCGAAAGAATTTTCCATCTCTGACGATTTATCGCAACGTAAAAAACCTGCGCCAGCGTCATCCGAAGCTCATCCGCTGACTGCTCCCGCTGCCGCCGAACGTAATCCGGAAAATCCACTGGCTGCGCTGATTAGTGATGCGCCACTGGATATCGGCCAACAGCCGACTCATCGCAGTTTGTTTGATGAAGAGGATGCGTTGTTTGCCCAGGACAGCATTTTTGATGATGCGACCCCGAGCGCGCTGGTCGGGCAGAAGAGTGTTGCGGCCTCTGCACCGGTTGAGAAGCAGCCTGATGAGCTGGATCCTCTTAGTCTGTTTGGCTGCCAGAATACCCCCGATCCCCGCCATCACGATGACCCACTAGGTTTAATGATGAGCGGGGCGGTTCCGCTGGCGCAACCCGAAGTACCGCCGCTGCCAGAAGTTGAACCAGAACCAGAACCAGAACCAGAGCTAAAGCCAGCTTCGGTCGCGCCTGACGCCGTTGATCTGGCTGAACTTAGCAGCTCGCCATTATTTGATGATACCGACACGGCGCCTGCGCCAATAGTGGCTGAAGAAGCTGAAGAAGCTGAAGAACCGACCGAAACCAGCCCGACACCGCTTGAATATGGTGGTATCACCTTGCCGACGCCGCAGGCGGTGCAGCGTACTCCATCACCAACCCCGAAAGGGCGTCTGCGCATTGATCCGGTGGCGTCTCACAGCCAGCGCGAGGCGGCGGCTCAAAGCAGTGGTGATGCGCTGAAAGGTGAGTTACTGGATGCCTTGCTGGAAGGAATGGGTCTACAGGATTTGCAGCCCACGCCGCAGTTCGATTGCGATCAGATGCGCCAGTTTGGCCAGATGCTCAGCATGTTCTCGCAGGGTACCGTCGCATTGCTCTCATCACGTTCCATTCTCAAGCGTGGCGTAAAAGCAGATATGACGGTGATCCTCGACGATGCCAATAACCCGTTCAAACTGCTGCCCTCTGGCAAAACCGTGCTGATGCAGATGTTTGGTAGCCGGATGCCCGGCTTTATGCCGCCGCGCCAGGCGGTACGTGATGCGCTGATCGATCTTCAGGCGCACCAGTTAGGGATGATCGCCGGTATCCGCGCCATCATCGCTTCTATGCTGCAATCCTTTAATCCTGATCAGCTAGAAGCAGAAGCGCGCGAGGCAGGTTCCGTATCTCGCCTTGGTCTGCCGGGGAGCCGTAAAGCGGCGTTGTGGGAGCATTTTGTCGAGCGCTACGGCGAAACTGCTGGCGAGATCGAAGATGACTTTCACACCCTGTTTGGCGAAGCTTTCCTGCACGCCTACGACATGGAAGTTAATCAGTATAAAGATTCACAAACCCACACGGATGACGCATGAATATCACTATTGCTTCCACGTCGAATCAGGGCGACCGCGCCAGCAATCAGGATCAGACCGGTGAGATTATCGGTGAACGTTCAGCCTGCTTTGTCGTCTGTGACGGCGTGGCCGGTTTCCCGGGTGGAGACGTCGCTGCCACTATCGCCCGCAGCAGTTTAATGGAGACGTTTAACGGCGAAACCCATCTGAATGCGCAGTCGATACGTAACTATGTCAATCACGCGAATCACTCCATCCGTCAGCAACAAAAGGCCAGCAGCGAGCACAGCCGGATGGGCACAACACTGGTGAGCCTGTTTATCGATCGTGATTACGGCCTGGCTTACTGGGCACACGCCGGTGACAGTCGCCTTTATCTGTTTCGACGCGGTTATCTCTTCCACGTCACCACTGACCACAGCCTGGTGCAGCAAATGAAAGATGCCGGGCATCAGACCGAGGGCATCAACACCAATTTGCTCTATTTCGCGCTCGGTATGGGCGACGAGCAGCGTGATGCCAGCTACAGCGATGTGGTGGCGATTGAGGACGGTGATGCCTTTCTCCTGTGTACCGACGGCTTCTGGCATGGGGTCACGCTGGAACAGATGCAGCAGTCACTGCATATGGTCAACACGCCGCAAGAGTGGCTCACGCTGATGCAGCAAATCATTAAAAACGAACAACCGGAACAGGGGCAGCAGGACAACTTTAGTGCGCTAGCCGTGTGGGTTGGTTCACCTCAGGACACCACCTTACTGCACTCGCTCTCAGATGCGGCGCAGTTTTTCCCTCTTCGCGATTGAGAACGCCAACATGAAATATGGATTATTGGGGCTTGCTGCGCTGCTACTGAGTACACAGGCCTTGGCTGAGAACTACCGCATTGTGCAGTCCCCGGCACAGAAACTGGATGTCTGGATCGATGACGTCAAAGATAACCAGCTGGCGAGTTGGTGTCAGAAGAGTGTGGATCTACGCATCGTCAGCAAAGGTGAAAAAAGTGCCAGCGTGCTGGATGGCTTCCTGCCGCGTGTCGCCGGGTTAATGGCGTCGCAGTGCAAATCGCTGCAACAACTGCACTGGCAATTGCAGGATGCAGAAGGTAATGCACTGGCAGAAGGTACTGCTAAGCGCACGAAAGATTGGCAGCCGGTGGTTACCCCGCCACCGCAGGCGGCGATCCCAACACCTCAGGTAGCCACCCCGACACCGACTATCAGTTCACCGCCTGCGGACACCACGCCCTGGCAGCAATTCAGTCTGTTGGATGGCTGCCACTTCCGCACCTGGTGGCAGCAACCGGCTCAATCCAGCGCCATCTTTGTGCCGACAAAGCAGGGGCTGGTGTGTGGCAAGGATGGCTGGTTGAGCGGCAACAGCAACCTGACACAGATGGGTAACGGGGCCACAAAATCAGTGGCTGTGAGCTTTTTACAAGGTTTCCCGATTGCCGGTTTAAGCAGCGGGCAGTCGACCAGCGAACTGACCATCACCACCGTCAACCGTGAACGTATGGTGCTGGCTAATGAGAAATCCCCGGAAAGCTGGTTGGTACTGCCGTTCAGTAGCCAATTTAATGGCTGGCAGGCACCGGACCAGGTGGTAGTGCAGATGCACGCAAGCGATGCGGCCGATGAAAGCGCGCTGCGTGCCCGCTTGCAGGAAGTGCGTAAAGTCTGGTCGCCGTGGTTGAAAAGTGCCGCGCCGCTGAAAGTAGAACTGGTGGAGCAACTGCATCCGGAATTGAAAGATCCGGCCGCAGCCGCTTACCGCACCCTTAACTAGCGCAAAAGGAGTTTGCATGGAGTCATTACAACAACGTCTGGCTGATGCATCACTGGCGGAGAATCTTGCCCGTACCACGGCGCAAATCCAGGCCAATCCTGCTGACGCCGATCTGCGCGCCACCTTTGTCCAACTGCTGTGCCTGGCCGGTAACTGGACGCGTGCCCAAACACAACTGCAATCCTGGCTGGCGCTTACCCCGCAGGCACAACCCACCATCACCCTGTTGCAACAGGCGATTGCCGGAGAGTTGCAACGTGCGGCAGTGTTACGCGGTGAGGCGCAACCCCAACTGCCGGGCAGTGCCTGGGCATGGAGTGAAACCCTGCTGGCGGCGTTGCAAGCCGAGGTCAAAGGGGATGAGGCACGCGGCGCGGAGTTACGCCAGCAAGCGCTGGAACAAGCCGACGTCAATCCCGGTACGTTAGAGCAGCAGGACCAGTCCGTGGCGTTCCCGTGGTTGATGGATGGCGACAGCCGTTTTGGTCCGGTGTGTGAAGCTATCGTTAATGGCCGTTATTACTGGGTGCCGTTTGCTGCGATCCAGGAAATGCAGTTCCAGCCACCGGCCAGCGTAACGGATTTGGTGTGGCGCCATACGTTGATCCAACTGGTAGATGGCAGCGAACAGGTGTGCCAGATCCCGGTGCGCTATCCCTTACCGGCACCAGCGCAGGAAACCTGGCTGCGCGCCAGCGTCACCGAATGGCAGCCGCTGGGCAACGTCGACAGCCAGTTTATCGGTCTGGGACAGAAAGTCTGGCTGAGCGACAGCGCGGAATTCTCACTGATGACACTTCAGCGCCTCACTTTTAACGATATCGGGCCAGCTTATGAGTCGTGAAGACGGCTATGCACAGCTGCACGGCGGCTATCGTGCGCGGAAAACTCGCGACACGCTGACCTCACGCGACAAGTTGCAGTCCTCGCTACTCGATCGCCTGACAGATGATGCACCGGACAAACGGAGCGAGCCGAGCAACAGCGTGCTGATAACCCATAACACGCTACGTCGCCATGTGCTGCGCGATTTACAGTGGCTGTTTAACACCATCAATAATGAAGCGCAGCAGGATCTCAGCCCGTTTGGCGAGGTGCAGCGCTCGGTATGGAATTTCGGTGTAGCGCCGCTGGCCGGACAAAACATGTCTGACATCGAATGGCAGGACATCCAGCGCAAAATGACTAACGCCATTTTGCATTTCGAACCCCGCATCTTGCCACATGGCTTGCAGGTGCGTTGTGTCAGCGACCTGAAAGCACTTGACCTGCACAACGTGCTATCGATTGAGATCAAAGGTCGCCTGTGGTGCGTGCCGTATCCGCTGGAGTTTCTGTTTCGTACCCAAGTCGATCTCGAGAATGGTCATTTTGAACTCCAGGATGTGGGGTAATCATGGACAGTAAACTGCTCGACTACTACAACCGCGAACTGGCCTATCTGCGTGAGATGGGCGGGGAGTTTGCCGAGCGCTATCCCAAAGTGGCCGGCAGGCTAGGGATGCGCGGCATAGAAATCGCCGATCCGTACGTTGAACGCTTAATGGAAGGCTTTGCGTTTCTCACCTCACGCGTGCAACTAAAGATGGATGCGGAATTCCCGCGTTTTTCCCAGCGCCTGCTGGAGATGATTGCACCAGGCTATTTAGCGCCAACACCTTCAATGGCGATTGCCCAACTGACGCCGGATAGCCGCAAAGGGGATATAAGCAACGGTTTTCTGGTGCCGCGTGGCACCATGATGGAGAGCCAGAGCCTGAAGAAATCGGGCGTCACCTGTAGCTACACCACGGCGCATGACGTGATGCTGCATCCGTTACGCATCAGCGATGTGACGCTCGGCGGCGTACCCGGTGACATCCCGCTCGGTGAGCTGAAGTTAAGCGGTCTGGGGGCGGCCAGCGCATTGCGTATCCGGATTGAGTGCGAAGGCGTTGCGTCGCTCAGCCAACTGACAGTCGATGAACTGATGCTCTACCTCAGCGGACCGGATATTCAGGCGCTCAGGTTGCTGGAGCTGTTGATGCAGCATCGTGTTGGCATCGTGCTGCAATCGGTCGAACCACAGCCGCAGCGCCAGGTACTGGCCGATAACGCGCTGCAACAACAGGGTTTTGCGCCTGAGCAGGCGTTGTTACCGGACGATTTACGCAATTTCGATGGCTACCGTCTGTTGCAGGAATATTTTGCTTTCCCGGCACGCTTTCAGTTTATCAGCCTGCATCATCTGGCGGCGCTGCTAAGCCGTTGCGAACAGGCCACCGCATTCGACATCATCATTCTGCTGGATAAGGCCGACGCCGAACTGGAGAGCGTGGTGGATCGCAGCCATCTGGCGCTGCATTGCACGCCGGTAATCAACCTGTTCCCGAAAATGGCCGAGCGACTGAAAGTCAGCGACAGCCAACATGAATATCATCTGGTGGTGGATAATATCCGCCCGCTGGATTACGAAGTGCATTCGGTGCAACGTTTGTTTGCCAGCGTGCAAGGGCAGCGTGAGGAGCAAGTATTCCGGCCTTTCTGGAGCACCTTCAGCGCGGATAATGGTGACTACGGCGCCTATTTTTCCCTGCGTCGTGAGCAGCGCACGCTGTCCGAGCATGCGCAACGCTATGGCACCCGTACCGGCTATATTGGCTCTGAAGTGTTTCTCTCGCTGGTGGATGAACACCACACCCCGTGGCGCGACGATATGCGCCATCTCTCCGCTGAAGTGATGTGCACCAGCCGCGATTTACCGCTGATGCTGCTGCAACAGGAGCAGGGCCAGTTTGTGATGCCGGATTCGATCCCGGTGAGCCAGCTGACATTGTGCAAAGGGCCAACGCCGCCGCGTCCGGCACTGGCGGAAGGCTTATCTTCCTGGCGGCTGATAAGCCACCTGCAAATGAACTATCTGAGCCTGATGGACAGCGCCGACGGAGAAGGGGCCGCCGCCTTGCGCCAGCTGCTGAGCTTGTACGCCAATCTGGCGGAAGCGCCAGTGGCGCGCCAGATCGAGGGCATTCGTCATTGCCAACTGAGTGCGGTACATCGGCGGGTGCCAGAACCGGGGCCCGTGGTATTTGCCCGTGGCGTCAGCATTGCGCTGGAGGTGGATGAACAGGTGTTCTCCGGTGCCAGCCCGTGGCTGTTTGGCAGCGTGCTGGAGCGGGTCTTCTCGCGTCTGGTGGCACTCAACAGTTTCACCGAACTGACGCTAACCAGCCAGCAACGTGGCGAAGTGGGGTACTGGCCGCCGCGCATGGGCCAGAAGGCGCTGCTATGAGTGAAGTTGCACAGATTATCCATTTATCGCGCGCCAGCCGTCTGCCGGATGATTTCTGGCCAGCGGTGATGGCGACGCCCTGGCGCTATGACCTGTTCCAACTGTTGCGCCGGCTGAATGCGCAGGGTGGTCAGCGTTATGCGCTGGGGCGCGCGCCGCTGCCAAAGTTCGAAAGTCTGCGTATTGGCCAGAAGCCATCCCTGACTTTCGCCCCGGCGACGCTTGCCTCGGTACGTGAGCGCGAAGAGGACGGTCGTCATGATGTCTCCATCTATAGCTTTGGCCTGTTTGGCCCTAACGGGCCGCTACCCACGCACTTGACTGAGTATGTGCGCGAACGTATCGACCACCATCAGGATCACAGTCTGGCGGCCTTTGCTGACCTGTTTCACCACCGGGCCACCTTACTGTTTTTCCGCGCCTGGGCGGATGCGCAGCCGACCGCTTCACTTGATCGCGGCGATGACAAACGTTTTCAGGACTATCTCGCCTGTCTGGCCGGGATTGGTTTACCGGCTCAGCAACAGGCCAGCTCACTCAGCCTGCACGCGCGCCTGATGTTGGTGGGGCATCTCAGCCGCCACGGACATGATGCGGAAGGTCTGGTGCGCATTCTGCGCCTCTATTTTGGTATCCCGGTGCGGCTGGAGCAAAACCAACCGCAGTGGCTGAAGCTGGACAGCCGCGATCAGGCGCGTCTGGCCGCCGGACGGCACATGCCACGCCTGGGTGAGTCGGCTTTTCTCGGGGTGGCGGTGCGCGATGTGCAGCACCGTTTTCGCCTGCGTCTGGGGCCACTCAGCGCCGCGCAATATGCTCACTTCTTACCCGATGCGCAAGGGGCATGTGAAGTGCGCGACTGGGTGCGGCACTACATCGGGATTGAAATGCAGTGGGATCTTAGCCTGATCCTCGCCGCGCACGAGGTCCAGGGTGCGAGCCTGGGCGGCAGCGCCCGACTGGGTTACACCAGTTGGCTGGGACAACCGGCACAGCCTGTCGATCGTGAAGATTTTGTTTTTGAAGTTGAGGCTGCTTCGCGCTAGCCCATCGCCTTTTCCTGTCACATAGCCTGCTTCTTCTATTACAGAGATTCGATATGTCAGAAATCAGCCGCGCCGTTTTATTCGGCAAATTGGACACGCTGTTATTTACCTCGCTGGAAAGCGCCACCGCCTTTTGTAAGCTGCGCGGAAATCCCTATGTTGAGTTGGTGCACTGGCTGCACCAACTGATGCAGCAACAGGACGGTGACTTACAGCAGATAATCAGTCATTTTTCACTGGATGAAAACGCGCTGACGCGGGATATTGTGGCGGCGCTGGACCGTCTGCCACGCGGTGCGAGTGCCGTCTCCGATCTCGCCGAACACATCGACAGCGCCGTGGAGCGCGCCTGGGTCTATGCCTCGCTCAAATATGGCGCCAGCCGCATTCGTGGCGGTCATCTACTGATTGGTCTGCTCAAGACCTACAGCCTCGCCAGTGTGCTGAAAGGTATTTCAGCGCAGTTTGCGCGCATTAACGCCGATGCCTTGTTAGATCAATTCGATGCGCTACTGAGCCACAGCAAAGAGGCGCAGCAGGCGCTGACGCAACCTGATGTCGCTGCAACCCCAGCCGCCGCCGGTAGCAGCACCCTGGCGCAGTATGCCCAGGATCTTACTGCGCGTGCGCGTGAGGGGCGTATAGATCCGGTCTCCGGGCGTGATGAAGAGATCCGCCAGATGGTTGATATTCTTATGCGCCGACGTCAGAACAACCCACTGCTGACCGGCGAAGCCGGTGTCGGCAAGACGGCGGTAGTGGAAGGGCTGGCACTGCGCATTGCCGCAGGTGATGTGCCTGCACCATTGCGCGATGTGCAACTCTGGCTGCTGGACATCGGTATGTTGCAGGCCGGAGCCGGGATGAAGGGTGAGTTTGAGGCGCGCCTGCAAGCGTTGATCAACGAAGTGCAGTCGAGCGCCACCCCGATTGTGCTGTTTGTGGATGAGATCCACACCCTGGTCGGTGCGGGTGGACAGCAAGGCACGGGTGATGCCGCCAACCTGCTGAAACCCGCCCTGGCACGCGGGCAACTGCGTACCATCGGTGCTACCACCTGGGCGGAATATAAAAAATATATCGAGAAGGATCCGGCACTGACACGTCGCTTCCAGACCGTGCAGGTGCAGGAGCCGGATGAGGCCAAAGCCATCCAGATGCTACGCAGCACCGTCAGTGCGCTGGAGAAACATCATCAGGTATTGCTGCTGGATGAAGCGGTCAGTGCAGCGGTTAAACTGTCGCATCGTTACATCCCGGCTCGGCAGTTACCGGATAAAGCGGTGGCGCTGCTGGATACCGCCTGCGCCCGTGTGGCCGTCAGTCAGGGGGCTCAGCCTCCGGCACTGGAAGATTGTTTGCATCGTCTGGCGGCACTCGACATTGAAGCTGAAATCGCCGGGCGCGAGGCGAAAGTGGGGCTGGGTGCCCCTGAGCGCCAGCAAGAAATTGCCCGGCAGCAGGCGGCACTCAACGAAACGCGCGAGGCATTAACCGCACGCTGGCAGCAAGAGCGTGCGCTGGTGGATAAACTCATCGCGTTGCGTGCTCGTTGTGTCACTGAAGATGAAACCGCGCTGCGCAGCGAGCTGGACGACACCCGTCAGCAGTTGCATGAATTGCAGGGTGAAGAACCGCTGCTGTTTGCCGCAGTGGATGCCAGTGTGGTGGCGGCCGTGGTGGCAGACTGGACCGGCATTCCGCTGGGGCGCATGGTGAAAAACGAGATCGAGACGGTGTTGAACCTGGCGGAAACCCTCAACCAACGGGTTATCGGTCAGCGCCATGGGCTGGATCTGATTGCGAAACGGGTGCGTACCTCACGCGCCCGTCTGGATAATCCTGACAAACCGGTTGGGGTGTTTATGTTGTGCGGCCCGTCGGGCGTGGGTAAAACCGAAACCGCGCTGGCGCTGGCCGAATCGCTGTATGGCGGCGAGCAGAACATCATCAGCATCAACATGAGTGAATTCCAGGAAGCACACACCGTCTCCACCCTGAAAGGCGCGCCTCCGGGCTATGTCGGTTACGGCGAAGGCGGGGTACTGACCGAAGCGGTTCGCCGTCGGCCTTACAGTGTGGTGCTGCTGGATGAAATCGAGAAAGCACACCCGGATGTGCATGAGTTGTTCTTCCAGGTGTTCGACAAAGGCTGGATGGAAGATGGCGAAGGACGCCATATCGATTTCCGCAACACCATTATCATCCTGACCTCCAATGTGGGCACCCAGCTGATCAGCGGATTGTGTGCCGATCCTGAGCTGTTACCGGAACCTGACGCACTGAGCACAGCACTGCGCAAACCGCTGCTGGAGGTGTTCCCGCCTGCGCTACTCGGACGCATGCTGGTGGTGCCGTACTACCCACTGAGCGACGCGATGCTGGCACAGATCGTCCGGTTGCAACTGGGTCGTATTGTGCGCCGTCTGGAGGAGAACCACGCTATCGCGGCGGAAATTGACGAGAGCGTGGTCAGCCAGATCGTACAGCGTTGCACCGAAGTGGAGTCCGGCGGGCGTATGGTCGATGCCATTCTCACCAACACCCTGTTACCGCAAATGAGCCAGATACTGCTTAGCGCCCATGCCCGCGATGAACGTTACCGTCGGGTGCAGGTGCGCTGTGAACAGGGTGAGTTTGTTTGCCAGTTTGATGTCTAAAGCCGTTCGTTATCAGAGAGTTTTCGTCTATGTCGGAACACGATAATCACCTCAATGTACCCAACGCCTTGCCGCTGGGTTACCGGTTTAATGAGTTTGAGATAAAAGAAGTCATCGGTGGTGGCGGCTTTGGCATCGTCTATCGCGCCTGGGATCATCAACTGGAGCGCGATATTGCCATCAAAGAGTTTATGCCTGCCTCACTGGCGGTGCGTAGTGATGGGTTGAACCTGGTGCTGCGCAGTGAGCGGTTCAGCAAAACCTTCCATGCCGGTCTGAACAGCTTTATTCAGGAGGCACGCCTGCTGGCGCGTTTTAATCATCCCAACCTGTTACATGTGCTGCGCTTCTGGGTGCAGAATGACACCGCCTATATGGGCACGGCGTTTTACAGTGGCACCACCTTGTCCAATCTGCGTGCGCGCAATCCACAGCAGATCGACGAAGCCTGGATCCGACGTCTACTCCCACCCTTGCTCGGGGCGATAAAAACCATTCACGACGCCGGTTATCTGCACCGCGATATTTCACTGGATAACATCCAGATCCTCAGCAGTGGCGAACCGGTACTGCTCGATTTTGGTTCCGCACGTAAAACCATCGGTAACCTGTCTGATGAAAGCGAGACCATGTTGCGTCCTGGTTTTGCGCCGATTGAGCAGTACAGCGACAACGATGAGAGCGAGCAGGGGGCCTGGACTGACATCTATGCGCTAGGGGCGGTACTGCACATGTTAATCACCGGTGCGCCGCCGCCGGTTAGCGTGGTGCGCAGCATCGAAGATAACTACCAGCCACTGGTACAAAGTCGCCCTGCTGGCTACTCCACGGCGCTGTTGAGTGCGGTTGACAAGGCACTGGCGTTGAAAGCCGAGGATCGTCCACAAAATATCGATGCGTTTGCGGAACTGATGGCGCTGCCTGAGCGCGAATCCGAACCCTTGATCGCGGCGAAAATCAGTGGGCCGGGCACCATGCTGGTGCCGGTCGAAGAGGTGGAAGCCGAGGCGCCGCGATCACCGGCGAAACGTTTTCTGCAACACCGCTTTGCGCTGCCAGGCCTGGTGGCGGCGGGGGTGTTGGTCGGGCTGGGTGTCGGGGTATTGATGGCCGGAGGCGGTGATGACGTGCCCGCACAGGCGCAAAACACCACGCTGGCTCAACCTGCTACACCGCCCCCGGTGGTGGCAGAGCAACCGGTGGCCGAGGCCGAAGTCCAGACCGCACCGGCTAAAGTGGAACCCGCGCCGCCCCCGGCACCGGTGGCACAGGTCTACATCCGTCTGCAACCGGGTGAACAAGTGCAGGTCAACGGCAAACAGCAGGCCGTGGTGCCTGCGGCGAATGGTTTTGCCGCGCTGCAACTGGCACCGGGCAACTACACCTTCTCGATCAGCAGCCATAACGGCGCTCGTGAACAGACACTCACCATCAGTGCGGAAGGTGTCTGGCTGCTCGATCCTCACAGTTAATTATTTTCTGGGATTTACTTATGTTCTCACGCATCACCGTCCAGCTGCCCACGGAGGGCCTGCTGTTTTGGAAACTCAGCGGGCGTGAAGCCCTGTCGGAATCATTCACCCTCCAGGCGGAGTTGCTGGCAACCGATGCCCGCATTGATCGCCATGCTCTGTTGGGCAAGTCGGTGACCTTTACCCTGCCGACACAGAACTTACTCACGCCACGCTACTTCAACGGCAAAATCACCCGCGTGGCCGTGCGCAGTGAGGAGTTGAATGGCTCGCGCTATGCGGTTCATGCCCTGACCGTCGAGCCGGATGTGTGGCCGATGAAACGTGATCGTAACCTGCGTATTTTCCAGAGCCAGACCGTGCCGCAAATCGTGCAGACGTTGCTGAAAGAGTACAACGTCAACGTCGAATCAAAACTCGCCAGTAGCTACCGGGTGTGGGAATACTGCGTGCAGTATCAGGAGAGTAGCTTCGATTTTATCAGCCGTTTGATGGAGCTGGAGGGGATCTACTACTGGTTCCGCCACGAATCCGATAAACATACGCTGGTACTGTGCGATGCAGCCGACCAGCACCAGCCGTTCAGTGGCTATGCCACCATTCCTTACCACGTTGCCCCTTCCGGTGGCAGCATAACGGAAGAGGGGATCAGCCAGTGGTCACTGGCCGAGAGCGTGACGCCGGGGATGTACAGCACGGATGACTATGACTTCCGTAAACCCAATGCCTGGATGTTACAGGCGCGGCAGAACCCGGTGGCTCCCACGCCAGGAACGGTGGATGTCTACGACTGGCCGGGCCATTTTGTTGACCACAGCCACGGCGAGTTTTATACCCGCATCCGCCAGGAAGTGTGGGAAGTGGAGCATCACAGTGTCAGTGGCACAGGTACGGCGACCGGCATTGCGCCTGGTTACACCTTTGGGCTGCTTGATGCGCCGCATTTCAGCGATAACGGCACCTATCTCACCACCAGTGCTGAATATAAATTCGAAGAAAACAGCTATGCCAGCGGTGATATTACCTCCTCGCACAACATCACCTTTACCGTGCTGCCGAACGCGATCACGTTCCGTGCGCCCCCCCGCACGCTATGGCCAAAAACCCACGGACCTCAGACCGCGAAAGTGGTGGGGCCAAAGGGAGAGTCGATCTGGACCGACCGTTATGGCCGGGTGAAGGTGAAGTTTCACTGGGACCGACTGGCAAAGGGCGACGATACCAGCTCGTGCTGGGTGCGTGTCTCCAGCGCCTGGGCGGGCCAGGGGTTTGGCGGCGTGCAGATTCCGCGTGTCGGCGACGAAGTGGTGGTGGACTTTATCAATGGCGACCCGGATCGTCCGCTGATCATTGGCCGCGTGTATAACGAGGCGAGTATGCCCCCCTGGGCACTGCCTGCCGGTGCAACCCAGATGGGCTTCCTCAGCCGTACCAAAGATGGCACCGCAGAAACTGCCAATGCCCTGCGCTTCGAGGATAAGTCCGGGCAGGAGCAGCTGTGGATTCAGGCGCAGAAGAATATGGATACCAACGTTAAAAACGACGAAACCCACAGTGTGGGCGGGTCGCGTAGCGTCAGTGTCACCCAGGATTACAACGGCACGGTGTCCGGCAGCCACACCGAGGCGACGCAACTGGCTCATTCACAGCTGGTGGGCGGTGGTTTTATCCAGCGGGTGCAGGGGGCGATTGTTCAGGCTTCCGACAGTGGCATTCGTCTGGTAGCCGGTCAGTCGGTGCTGGAATTAGGCGCAAACGGCCAGGTCACATTACAGTGCGTGAATTTTAACATCAATGCTTCCGGCACCGGGGAGGTCAACACCGGCGGTACGCTGGATCTCAACCTGAAAGAACCCGGTGCACTACCCGCAGTGGAGCCCACCCCGGCGCAAATCCAGGACGCCGTGAAAGCGGCATTTGATCAAGGAAAAGACAAAGCATGAAAACCGTCCCTTTTGCCCTCTCTGAAGGGATACTGAACCTGCCTGGTGCAGTCCAGGATCACAGCATCAATGTGCTGAAGTTCGCCGGTGCGACGCTGGTGATCACCCGTGCATGGGATGTTCCGACAGGGGATGAAGAGAAATACCTCAGCCAGCAGCTGGGCAAGATTAAACGCAATATGAAAAAGGTGGTGCTGGGTGAGGTAGCTGACAGCGACATCGCCGGTATCCCTGCGCGCGAGGTGGCGCTGCGTTTCGAAAATCAACATGTGATGGTGCATGAAAAACTCGCCGTGGCGCGAGTAGATGGCCATTTGCTGGCGTTTACCCTCAGCCGCATGCAACCATTTGATGCGGATGCCGATGCCTTCTGGACCGCGATCAAAGCGGGTCTGCAACCGGGAGGCTGAGGATGACAGATTATCTCGCGGCGCGCATTGGCGATCCGCTGGTGCACAGTTCGGCGCTGGCAGATTTTGTCGGCGGCCTGGTGGAAGGGGCGATTGTCGCGGGCATCATCCTCGCCGCCGGGACCGGCGTCGGTGCGCTGCTGGGCGGTGTGGCGATTGCTACATTGGTGTTCAGTGGCGGTCTGGAACATATTGGTAACACGGCGGCATCGCTGGTCGACAGCCTTATCGACCCCGGACCGCCGGATGCGTTTATTGTCAGCGGATCCGGCAACGTCCGTATTAAAGGCAAGCTGGCGGCGCGCGCGGCGGGCAGCGTGTCGCGTGATTACCTCAACGCCCCGGCGGCGGCTGACAGTGGCATCGACTGGGCGGCGGTAGGCATGCTGGCACTGACCGGCGTCGCGGCGGCGATGAAGACCGCGCTCAACCCCGGCGGCGCGCTGATGGCGGTGGCGGAGCGGGCCAGCCATCTCTCGGTGGATGATGTAAAAGACTGGGGCAAAAACGTCTGGACCAGCCTGATGCAGCCGGTAGTGGAGAGTGCCAGTCCCTTTGCGACACCGCTGCCGCTCGATACCGTGGCCTGTACCAAGGGCCATATGGTCACCAGCAGCAATTTTATTGCGCAGGGCTCGAAAAAGGTGCTGATCAACAATCAGCCTGCCGCACGTAACGGGCACAAAAGTACCTGTGAAGCGGAGATCAAACTGAGCGAAAATCCGCGCGTGCGCATCGGTGGCGATACCATCACAGTGCGCGACATCCACAGCGGAAAAAACATCTGGGCGTACATGGCCGGCAACCTGATCGGCGGCGCGCTGGTGGGTATTCTGCCGGAACTCTACCGCTTTGGCTTCAGCCGCCTGCTGTTACGCAATCTGGCAAAAGATATTGTCTGTCCGATTGGCGGCAATATCGCCATGGAGGCCGCCGTCCAGACGTTACACCCGGTGAATATTGCCACCGGGGCGAAAATCCTCGCGCGGGAGGAGGATCTCGATTTTGTGCTGCCGGACCGCATGCCGCTCTACTGGCAGCGTATCTACCACAGCCGTAATCTCACCACCGGCATGCTCGGCACCGGCTGGATGCTGCCGTTTGAGGTGCGTATCTGGCGCCTGCCGGATAATCAGCTGATCTACCAGGATATGACCGGCCGTGAGCTGGGCATGGGGGAAGTGCACGCGGGCGACGTGATTGATTTCCAGGGCGAGGGGCTGAAGCTGTTTTGCAGCCCGAACGGCGCGATGGTGATGCAGACCAGCGAAGGTGAGCATCAGCTGTTTGAGCCGGACCCCACGCGACCGGGTGAATGGCGCATCCACCGTATTTATGACCGCCATGAAAACGTGCAGCATTTCAGCTGGAACGATGAGGGCAGACTGGTGCGTATCTCCGGCGACAACGAGGCGCTGGACGTGGAGCTGGAGTATGGCGCGCACGGACGCCTGAGCGCGGTGTATCAGGTCGCGGCAGGGGCCCGTCATCTGCTGGTTTCCTACACATATAACCCGCAGGGGCAACTGACAACAGTGACGGACGCCGACGCAGTCGTCACGCGTCGTTACGGCTGGGATCAGGCGAGCGATATGCTGGCGTGGCACAGCTACAGCACCGGACTGAAGGTTCAGTATCAGTGGCGGCCCGCACTCAACGCACGCCACTGGCGCGTTGAGGCTTATCAGGTTTGTGACGAACAGGGCGAGGTGCTGGAGAGCTGGCGCATTGAAACCGATGAGCCGCAGCGGGTGGCGCGCGTCAGTAATGATGAAGGCGTCAGTAGCACTCACCGCTGGGACGCGCTGAGCCGCATCACCGCCTGGACCGATGCACACGGCGGAGACTGGTCGTATGACTGGAGCGGCGACAGCGAACAGCTGCTGGCGATGACGCAGCCGGGTGGCGCCCGCTGGGAATACGCTTGGGATGAGCGCGGCAATATGACGCTGGAGCGCGACCCGCTGGATCGCACCCGTATCACCACCTGGCACCCGCTGTACGCGTTACCCCTCAAAGAGGTGCTGCCGGATGGCGCGCAGTGGCAGTACGACTATAACCTGGCGGGGGATGTGGTCGCGCTGACCGATCCCGCCGGTGGCGTGACCCGCTTTGAGTGGAACGATCAGGGTGATCTGACGCGCCGTATCGACGCGCTGGAGAACAGCCATCAGTTCTGGTGGGACATGCGCGGGCAGCTGATACGTGAAGAGGACTGCTCGGGCTACCAGAGCCAGCGCCGCTACGACGCCTGCGGAAAACTGCTCAGCACCACTGATGCGCTGGGCAACACCGACCACTACCGCTGGAGCGCCGCGGGACGTCTGCAAACTTATGTGCGCGCCGACGGGCGGGAAACGCTGTTTAAATACAACAAAGCCGGTCTGCTGTGTGGCCAGAACATCGACGGCATGCTGGAGCGCCGGGTCACGCTCAATGCGCGCGGGCAGGTCATCGAGGCTATCGATCCCGCCGGTCAGGTGACGCGCTATGACTTCAGCCGGGCCGGGCGGCTGGTGACGCTCACCAACGGCAACCGGCAGCAGTGGCGTTTTGACTACACTCCGGCCGGGCTGCTGACGCAGCAGCAGGATTACGCCGGACGTAAAACCGAATACCACTACAACGGCGTGCAGCAGGTGGAGAGCGTGATCAGCCACCCGGTGCCCAACAGCCCGCTGGCGCCGCGGGTGGTGAACTACGAGTACGATGTGCTGGGCAGGATAGCGTCACGCGAAACGGCACAGCACCGCAGCGAATATCACTACCACGCGCTGAGCACCGAGATCCACCGCTTCCCCTACGCTGCATGGCGGCAGGCGATGATCAGCGAGTGTGAACCGGCGGATGCGGAAGTGATCGTGTTTCAGCGTGACGCGCTGGGCAACCTGGTCAGCGAGCAGAACCACTCAGGCACTTATCACCATCAGTATGATGCGCTGGGCAACCTGAGCGCGTCGGTCTACCCTGACGGGCACGAAATGCAGTTCCTGCGCTACGGCACCGGCCATCTGCTGGAGATGCAGCTGACGCTGGGCGGGCGCACGCATGCGCTGGCGGGCTACCGCCGTGATCGTCTGCACCGCGAAACGCACCGTAGCCAGGGTGAGCTGGAGCTGGAGACGGAGTACGACATTGCCGGGCGCATCACCCGGCGCCGCAGCGTTGATAATCTGCGGCAGCGTCTGGTATCTGAACGTCGCTACCAGTGGGACCGTGCCGATCAGATCATCCGGCAGATCGTGACGGATGGCGCACCTGCCAGCCCGGCGGAAAAATACAGCCAGTCGCTGTGGGGCTACGATGCGGCGGGCAGAATGACGCGCAGCATTCAGCCGGGTGGCGAGGAACGTTTCTGGTATGACGCGGCGGATAACCGCACCGGTGAGGATCTGCATCCGGTGTGGGATAACCTGCTGAAGCGTCTGGCGGGTATCCGCTGGGAGTACGACGGTTTTGGTCGTATGACGGAGCGCCATGACAGCCAGCGTGGCATTGTGCAGCGCTTTAATTACGACGAAGAGCACCGTATATGTGAAGTGCTGATTGAAGGGGATGCCGAATACAGCCGCGCGCAGTATCAGTACGATGCGCTGGGGCGGCGCACCGGCAAACAGGTGTGGCGGCGCCATGCGGCGCAGCCGGAATGCACGCATTTTGCGTGGTCCGGGATGCAGATGGTAGGTGAGCACAGCGACAGCCGGCCTGATTCCGCCGTGCAGTATGTGTATGCGGAAAACAGCTACGAGCCGGTTGCGCGGGTTGACAGCAGTCAGCAGCACGCGGAGGTTTACTGGTATCACACGGAGATCAACGGCCTGCCGGACAGGGTGACGGACAGGCAGGGTGACAGCGTGTGGCAGGGGGCGTTTAGCGCCTGGGGCCGCACCACGCGGGAAAGCAGTGGGGTTGACTGGAAAGTGCCGCAGAACCTGCGCTTTCAGGGACAGTACCTTGACCGGGAAACGGGTCTGCACTATAACACTTTCCGGTACTATGACCCGAGCGGTGGGCGGTATACGCAGCTGGACCCGATAGGGTTGATGGGTGGGTTGAACCTGTATGGGTATGTGCCGGATCCGCTGAACTGGGTGGATCCGCTGGGGTTGAGTAGTTGTACCTTGGGTCGAAATATGGGTGCACGCAGTGGTGATGGAATGGCTAACCATCACCTCATTCCCGAAGAGTTAATGAAGGATAAAAACTTTAAGTCGATATTTGAACGATTAAGAAAGATTGGCTGGGATGGAGATGGAGCATCGAATGGTATTTTCTTACCTGGTTCTCGGGAGCTTGCCGGTCAAATTGGTCTGCCAGGACACTGGTCGAACCACAACCAGTATACGGCAGCGGTCAGAGGTCGCTTAACGCAACTGGCCAGCCAGGCTAATAGAATGAGTGATTCTCAGCTAGCTTTAGGTGTGAAAAATATTCAGAATTGGGCGACTAATGGTCTTGAGTCTGGCATGTTTAAAATTGATTCGACTACAGGGAGATTATTATGAATAAATCAAATGAAATTTTTTATGTTATGGAATATTTACCGGATGATGCTGGTTGTCCTCATTTTATGGATAAAAATTGGGATCCTGAATTACCGGATTATGATATTTTTGTCTCTCCGCCTGTAGAGTCTAACTTTGCCAAAAGCTATGCATTGAAAGCTGCTTCTGAGAAACTTGATGGTGATTATTTAATTAGCGATAATTTAGTTTCTTCTGGTTTTTTAAATTTATGTGAAAAATTCGGTGTGAGAAAAATTAGTCGTCATGCTGATATAACTTTGCTCAAGAAGAAAAAACCGGAGAAAGAATACTTCTTGTTTTTTCTCGTTGATTATATTGAAATCCTTGATAAGGAAAAATCACTTTTTAATATCTCTCATGATATTGAGTCAGGGCTACCTGACACCCCAGAGGCCCGGGGGCTGGATAAAACATACTATGATAAAATAGATCGCTTTATCATCAAAAAAGATGTTGAAAAACACCTGTTTTTTTGTCAGGAACTTTCTAAGCCTGTTTGCTCTAAAGCTCTTAAAGATGAATTCCAGACTTTAGGAATGAAAGGTATTGAATTCAAAATTATTGATGAAGATTTTAAATATGATCCCTGGGCTGGGTGGTGATGCACAGAATATATAAAAACTAAACTCAAGGATCAGCTATAGAGAGCCATATGTTATCTGAGAAAGTCAAAGAACATCTTAAAAATAAAGGGTAGTGGTTTGATGATGCTTCTGAAGATTACAAAAATGAGCTTGATAAATTAGGAATTCAAGCCTCTTTTGAAATATCGGAGACTTTTACTCATGCCGAGGAGGGGCATGCTTTTTATATTCGCCAAAAAGAAATATATCAACTTGATTGGCAGAGAGTATATAGTAAGTGGCCTAACATATTTGAGCAATCGTATGAATATTCAATCTGATGATTATATGGAACCAGTAGTTTTTATTAATGATGCACTTTTTCTATCGGGGACAAGTGAACCCCTTTTAAATTATGATGTTGTTTTGGATCCAAAAAAAGCTAAGGAATTGCTTTTTGATCAAAACTTGAGTGAACCATACCTGAATTGGAGTGATTTTTTCTCCGCGTTGATCTCTGATTTAATTCTTGATAAAGATTACAAAAACTCTCAAAAAGAAATAATTGATAACGCAAAAAAATTAAAGGGGGATGTTCTCAAGGATAATATTCGTAAGAGAAAGGCATTTTTACTGAGAAAGAAAAATGGATTAATAGACAATGGAGAATATGATTTATTTGTTAATGAAGTAACTGATGAAGCTATTAATATGCTTAACTGGGTGGCAACACAAAGATATTTGAAGGGATATCTAGAGGGATCAATGCTAGAAGAGGTTTTTTTAATTTTCAAAAAAGGCTGCATGCCGTGTGGAATTAATAGGGATGGAAGAACACTTTCAGTCTTCAACCCTAATGTGCTGAAAAAATATTAAAAAGTTATTTTTATCTGTGTTAATATTTTATAGGCGACAGGTTATACTCCAGGTGAGGTTAATACAGCAGTAAAGTATAGTATAAAAACCCGTCTGGAGTATGATGTTGTTGGTGGGGGGAATATTTCAAGAATTACAGCAATAACAAATCAGCTGGAACCATGAATATATCCAGATTAGCAATATAACGTCTGCTGAAAATTAATTGGTTTATAAATATTGGAAAGAAAACTGTTTTGCAGAATGTAAGGCAGTTAACAAATGATTCAGATTTTATTACTGAAATAACTAATATTGATTGGGAAAATACTACTCTTGAAGCCAGTAATGAGATAACTGGCCACTTGACGAAAAAACATACCAAGGATTACCAGGAATGGAATGTCATTGTTCGAGAAGCAAAAAAATAATTGATAATGAGCTTCTTCCATTGTTGAGAGATAAAGGTGTAAGTGAGGATATTATAATAGATAATCTTAAATGGAATTTTTTTAATTTTTTGATGTAAGATACCTATAAAAAACCTTTAAAAGGTGACATTTTTTTGATTCCATTATTAAAGTATATGAATTAGGGTATATACCCTGTGGCTGGGATGGTAAATGGCCAGCAGGAAAATTAGTAATTTACTAACGTTATCATAAATGAGATGTATAATAATCAAAACGCCGAAAACGATCTCTGTGATCCTTCCGGATTTTCGTTTCAGCAGCCCATCGCGCCAGCGCGACCCGCATCTTCTGAAGAACCTGTCAGGCTCTAACAAGAGATGCTTGATTATAAATTTCCTGGTAACCAGCTAAGAAATTACTTTTCTATGCATATAACTACTTTGATGGAATCAAATTAAGTAACTAAAAAATCCATTGTTTGAGATTTGAAATTTCATTACGCACAAGTTAAGGTGTCTCAATGGATAAAAATAAAGTTTTAGAAGAGTTAAGATTTATAGAGATTAATTTAAATATAGCATTTCCAAGTGCTTATAAGCGGTTTTTATCTGAAGAAGTACAAGATGCAGATGTTTATGAGATAAAAGATAAACAAGATAATTCTGTTTTTATTTTTAATTTTATGAGTGTCGCTGAGAGAAATGAAATCTATACTGTCCAAGATGTAGAACCTGACTATTTTTTGATTGGTCAAGACGGTGGTCTAGGGTATTTTATCAACTTAAAGAATAAGAGTGATAAAATTTATAGCTTAGATCTTGGAGCACTTGGCAGTCTGGATATGGATGAAGAAGCAAAAGATCTATACGAATTACGAGCATAGTCATGGTTAGACAATGTTTACAAAAATCCAGAAGAGATCTGAATGATCTTTCCGTCTTTTATCGTCAGCCGCTGACCTGCGCTAGCAAGGTCTCGATCTGTTGTCGGGTCTGTCTGGCGTCCCGCTTCTGCTGCACATAGCGGGCCACTTCCTCATTCACACAGGCCAGGCTGAAATCTTCGGGTAGCCGTCCATCACCCGCACGCGAATGCGCATACCCATACTCACCTCAAACCCCGTCTGAGTCAGCCACTTCCCGGTGATGCTCAGCTGCGGTCAACGCCCTGTGGGCGATAGCCGCCGCTACGACGTCTGCGGAAAACTGCTCAGCACCACCCATGCGCAGGGTAACACGTGGAGCGCCGCGGGACGCCTGCAAACCTATGTGCGCGCCGACGGGCGGGAAACGCTGTTTAAATACAACAAAGCCGGGTTGCTGTGTGGCCAGAACATCGACGGCATGCTGGAGCGCCGGGTCACGCTCAATGCGCGCGGGCAGGTCATCGAGGCTATCGATCCCGCCGGACAGGTGACGCGCTATGACTTCAGCCGGGCCGGGCGGCTGGTGACGCTCACCAACGGCAACCGGCAGCAGTGGCATTTTGACTACACTCCGGCCGGGCTGCTGACGCAGCAGCAGGACTACGCCGGACGTCAAACCGAATACCAGTACAACGGCATGCAGCAGGTGGAGAGCGTGGTCCGTCACCCGGTGCAGGACAGCCCGCTGGCACCACAGGTGGTGAATTACGACTACGACGTGCTGGGCAGGATGACGGTGCGCGAAACGGCACAGCACCGCACCGAGTATCGCTACCACGCCATGAGCACGGAGATCCACCGCTTCCCCTACGCTGCATGGCGGCAGGCCATGATCAGCGAGTGTGAACCGGCGGATGCGGAAGTGATCGTTTTTCAGCGTGATGAGCTGGGCAGGCTGGTCAGCGAGCAGAACCACTCGGGCACTTATCATCATCAGTATGATGCGCTAGGCAACCTGAGTGCCTCCGTCTACCCTGACGGACGGGAAATGCAGTTCCTGCGCTACGGAACCGGCCATCTGCTGGAGATGCAGCTGACGCTCGGCGGGCGTACGCATGCGCTGGCGGGCTACCGGCGTGACCGTCTGCATCGCGAAACGCACCGTACCCAGGGTGAGCTGGAGCTGGAGACGGAGTACGACATTGCCGGGCGCATCACCCGGCGACGCAGCGTTGATAATCTGCGGCAGCGTCTGGTGTCTGAACGTCGCTACCAGTGGGACCGTGCCGATCAGATCATCCGGCAGATCGTGACGGATGGCGCACCTGCCAGCCCGGCGGAAAAATACAGCCAGTCGCTGTGGGGCTACGATGCGGCGGGCAGAATGACGCGCAGCATTCAGCCGGGTGGCGAAGAACGTTTCTGGTATGACGCGGCGGATAACCGCACCGGTGAGGATCTGCATCCGGTGTGGGATAACCTGCTGAAACGTCTGGCGGGTATCCGCTGGGAGTACGACGGTTTTGGTCGTATGACGGAGCGCCATGACACCCAGCGTGGCATTGTGCAGCGCTTTAATTACGACGAAGAGCACCGCATATGCGAGGTTCTGATTGAAGGGGATGCCGAATACAGCCGGGCGCAGTATCAGTACGATGCGCTGGGGCGTCGCACCGGCAAACAGGTGTGGCGACGCCATGCGGCTCGGCCGGAATGCACGCACTACGCGTGGTCCGGGATGCAGATGGTGGGTGAGCACAGCGACAGCCGACCTGACTCCGCCGTGCAGTATGTGTATGCGGAAAACAGCTACGAGCCGGTTGCGCGGGTCGACAGCAGCCAGCAGCACGCGGAGGTTTACTGGTATCACTCGGAGATGAATGGACTGCCGGACAGGGTAACGGACAAGCGGGGTGACACCGTCTGGCAGGGGGCATTTACCACCTGGGGCCGTACGAAGCGGGAAAGCAGTGGGGTTGACTGGAGAGTGCCGCAGAATCTGCGGTTTCAGGGACAGTACCTTGACCGTGAAACGGGTCTGCACTATAACACTTTCCGGTACTATGACCCGTGCGGTGGGCGGTATACGCAGCTGGATCCGATAGGGTTGATGGGTGGGTTGAACCTGTATGGGTATGTGCCGGATCCGCTGGGCTGGGTGGATCCGCTGGGGTTGAGTCCCTGCAAGCCAACAAAAGTATTGCCTGATGCAGAACAAGGAATTTATAACTATAGGGGGATTCATAAGGGGCACCCTGAATGGGACAATGCATTGAGAGGGAAAGTAGTTCCGGGCAATATAAACTCCAAGCTCTCTGCAGAAGAGCATAATCTTGGTGGTTTCTCTGCAAATAGCCCATACACCTCTTGGACAGATGATCCAAATGTTGCGAGAAGATTCGCAGGAGAAGATGGTGTTATCTTAAGAGTCAAAACAGGTGCACCTAAAGCTGGAGATACTTGGTCATGGGATATATCTGTTGACGATTATTTTGAAAGAGAAATATTACTCAAAGGTATTCGAAGCAATGATGTTGAGGTTTTCTTACCATGAAAAATTCTGATGATATATATTTGTTAAGGAAATTCACTCCGAATGATATAAAGAGTGAGGTTTTTTCTTCGGAGATTATTTTTTTTAAGCATTATCAAAGGAGTAAAGGTGAAGAGCTTCGTGAGCTAATAATTCACATTGAGAATGCTAATTATTCAGGTCTGTCAATTAATGGTGGTGATACTTCTGTTCGCATCTTGACAGAATTTAAAGGTGAAACTATTAGCATTCTGGCAGGAAAAAATAGTGTTTACTTTTTTAAGTTGTATATAAATGAAAATATGGAGGACCTCATTTCATTTATCTTAATTAAGAGAAATAAACGGACAAAAGAAGAATTACAATCGATGGCCAAAAAATTAGGAATCAAAGAGATACCATATTAACGCTAAAAAACCGGAATCGAACTCAGCGATCCTTCCGGCTTTTAAAGGTCAGCCACTGACCTGCGCCAGCAAGGTCTCGATCTGTTGTCGGGTCTGTCTGGCGTCCCGCTTCTGCTGCACATAGCGGGCCACTACATCATTCACACGGGCCGGGCTGAAATCTTCGGATAGCCGCCCATTACCTGCACGCGAATGCGCATACCCATACTCACCTCAAACACCGTCTGAGTCAGTCACTTCCCGGCAATGTTCACCTGCGGCGTGCTCCGGTCTCCCCGGTGCGAGCGGTATCCCAGAACATACTGCCGTTCCCGCTTTGCAGCTTTATCTGCGGTAGTGCCGCGTTCCAGTCACGATAATTTCCTCGCTTAGTTACTATGGAGAGCAGTGATCAAGGTTGTCCACCCTTATTGCCGCGTTAAAACCTGTTCCGATCAGCACGCGCCTTGCAATTATTTCTTCCAGGAAGGCCTAAGCGTTATAGAAATAGCGGATAGAATATTGGATGATGAGCCCATCCATTTATAACAAAAAGACGTATGCGAACTCTACGATCCCTCGGCTTATTATATTTAGCGGTAATAAATCAGAGTGAGTTAGCCCTGTTCAACTTTCACCGTTACCTTCTGTCCGCCTCAAATTAATTCTAGTTCTGTAAAATGTTAATAAACTGATTAGTTGTAATGGTCCTAAGCATGAAAGCTCCTTTTAAGAAATGTCCTAGAATGAGTTAGTGTTGGTCCAAATAGTTGAAATAAAGATTGATTAAGATTATTTATTAATACCGTTAATCATTCTATATAAGCAAAGGAGCCTAATATGGCCGTAGATATGTATCTGAAAGTAGAGGGAGTCAATGGTGAATCTAACGACTCTAACCATACAAACTGGATAGATATTCAGTCCTTTAACTGGGGAGCCAGCCAGCCAGGTAATATGTCAGTAGGTGGTGGCGGGGGCGCAGGCAAGGTTCAGTTCAGCGACTTTGCTGTGCAGGCTTTTATTGATAAAGCTACACCGGCCATTATGAAGTTTTGCGCATCTGGTAAGCATGTTAACAGCGTAGAACTGTCAGTATGTAAAGCCGGAGGCCAAAAAGTTGAATATGCTCGTATAGTACTGGAAGATGTTCTGGTCACTGGCTGTAAATTCACTGGCGTTGGAAGTACCGATAAAATCATGGTCAGTTATTATTTCCAGTCGGCTAAAGCCAACATTCATTACTGGGAACAGTCCGAACAGGGTACGAAAGGTGCAGAGACGCAAGCGGGATGGGATATTAAACAGAATAAAGAAATTTAATTAACGGGGACGGAATTATGGCTGGAATAGCATCCTCTATAACCAACGCTATCTATAATGGCGGTTCATTCAATAGTTCAGAGATGGAACTATTGGTGGATATCATCAATAATACTCATGACGATGATTTATTTAGCTTCGCGAATGATGATGTTGAACAGGCTATGAAAACCTATTCATCACTTCTTGCAAACAGCAGTGGTCGCGCATCTGTAGGAGGTAATGATCTTGAAATGGGGTTGTTATCAAACAGAACTAATCTAGTCATGTCAACGCCAGACAACAAAGATTTTTTTAACAAATATAAATCCGGCAATTCTGACTGGTGGAATCCTTTGAAGGTCAGAGATGTGTACAACAAGTCAGCAAGAGACTATCTCTGGGAGATTTTAGCCCCAATTGGGACCTTTTTGACTTCAGGCAGCACCATTGCCGCGATAATGAGAGAGGTAAGTGTGAGGGTGGCGTTGTACTCTGCCGGTTCAACTTCAGCATTTGTATCGTTATTATTAATCTTGAGATCAAGAAATAAAGATGATCAACTTAAAAATAATAAGGATCTGATGAGCTCATTTAAATCGCTTGCCAAAGCGAAGATTGAGTTAAATAAATCTTATTTAAAGATGGTTTCAAAACTCAGGAATGATTTAGGGCCTCATGTAAAGGATGATAAGAAGCAAGATACTATCGCTAATCTAAATAGTGATTTAGGTTTGTGGAATGCGAGTCCTAATATGAGAAGCTTTGTAAATGGAGGGTTCCTTAATATTTCTGGTGATGCTAATCCTGAGATAAAGATAGAAGGCAATGATTGGTTTATTAAATTTGATGACAGCATGACATTTAGTAAGAACGATGTGGAAATTCTTGAGAGGCTGTCTTAATCACTTGCCATTATCGGTATTAGTTACGGCGCAGTTGCGCATGATATTGTGCGTAATTCGTAAATGCCTTTACAAGTCTCAAATTGTATTCTGCATGCTAAGCTATGGCCAAGAGCAACAGTTTTGGCCTTTTATCCCTCTGCATTTTAGCAAATATCCACAATTCAACACTATTATGTCCAGGACTTGCACCATACTCTAAGCCGGGATCTTCAAACAGATTTTATCGCCAGTGCTTCCCAGTTAAAATCGTCCAAGATATTAAAGGTATAGAATGGTACGCCACGGATCACTTCTGATTTGGCGCATAACGTGTGGCTAGCGGTGCAGGGCTAAGCATCGACAAAATTGCTTACACTTGGAAAGGGACTTCGGTTTCAGCTTGCAGCAGATGCGGTGAGCAAGTTTATTACCTAATCGATCAATATTCGCATGTGATGGGTCTTTGTCTATGTCTATCTGACACCAGATTTGACCACCAATTTTCCCCGATGCGGAGGGTAAAATAAAAGTACATCGGGAAGAGTTTTCACGCTCGCCTGTTGAATCAAAATAATGCAGAAATTCGCAAGGATGCATGAGAACTGGAAATTGGCTCCTCTGACTGGACTCGAACCAGTGACATACGGATTAACAGTCCGCCGTTCTACCGACTGAACTACAGAGGAATCGTGTGAACGAGGCGCATATTAGCGATGCCGATCCCTGTTGTCAAAGCCCTATCGCACACTTCTGGTTTAAGTGCGCGTAAAAGCAGCGGAATGCTGTTTTTCTGCCTTGAACGTTCAGATTTCAAACTGCCAGCAAGATCTCACTTTAAGCGCATTTCCTTTGAGATGTTAGATGCATGTCAAAGTTTTGTTATTTGCCGATTTTAAAACAATCATTTCAGTGCTTTTATGATGAAAATTTCAAATGCTGATCAGATGAAACAAATGAACTGCTTATCATCACGGGTGAAATCAGTTTTGAAGTCTGAAACAGCATTTTGAAAATAACCTTTTGATAAGTAGATAGTTGCAGGAAAGAGCAGTACCGAAACGATAGCGTTAGACCAGAAGCCTTACCTCTACAACCAGATAAATAACGCCAGTGCCGTTGAGTGAATGTAAAAAATATTTTTCATTCGTCGTATCAGCCCAACTGAGCATGTTAACGAATAAGAAGGGTTACCTATGAAATTCAAAAAAGCGTTAGTGACTTCCCTGTTAGCTTGCATGTTACCTGCCGCTGTTATGGCAAAAGACCTTCAGGTGGGCGTCTCTATGGCGCTATTTGACGATAACTTCCTCACCATTCTGCGCACCGCGATGCAGAAAGAGATGACCAAAGATGGCGTTAAGGGTCAGGTCGAAGATGCGAAAGGCGACGTTTCCCAGCAGCTGCAACAAATTCAGAACTTCATCGGTCAGGGCGTTGACGCCATCATCGTTAACCCGGTGGATACCAATGCGGTTAAACCGCTGATGGATGCGGCTTCTAAAGCGGGGGTGCCACTGATCTTCGTTAACCGCAAACCGGCAGGTGAATTGACCGACAAAATGGCTTACGTCGGCTCTGACTCCGAGCTGGCGGGCCGTCTGCAAATGGAAGCGCTGGCAAAAGCGATGAACGGTAAAGGCAACGTCGCCATTTTGATGGGCGATCTGGCTAACGAATCCACCCGTGACCGCACCAAAGGTGTTGAAGCGGTAGTGGCTAAATACCCGGGCATCAAAGTGGTTCAGAAACAGACCGCGAAATTCACCCGTAACGACGCGGTGGACGTCGTGAGTAACTGGATGACCGCAGGCGATGACATTCAGGCGATTGCGTCTAACAACGATGAAATGGCGATCGGTGCGCTGCAGGCGCTGGGCAAAAACCCGAACCACATCCTGATTGCGGGCGTGGATGGTACGCCGGATGCGTTGCAGATGCTGAAGAATGGCAAGATGGTCGCCACTGTATTCCAGGATGCTAAAGGTCAGGGTGAAGGCGCCGTACAGGCTGCTGTGAAACTGGCGAAAGGCGAGAAATTGGAGAAGGTGATTAACATTCCTTACCAGCTGATCACTAAAGACAACATGGCGCAGTTCGAATCTCGTAACCAGAAATAATCGTTCCCGACTCAGCCGTACGGAGGTGATGTATGACCGCTTTTGCGCTTGAAGCCGAAGGCATCAGCAAGTTCTTCCCCGGAGTGAAGGCACTCGACAATGTCTCACTACGCATTAAACCGGGGTCGGTACATGCCCTGATGGGTGAAAATGGCGCGGGCAAATCCACTTTAATGAAATGCCTTATCGGGATGTATCGTCCCGATAAGGGCACCATTCGCATTAAAGGGGAGCCGGTGCAGTTTCAGGACACCATGGATGCGCTGCGTTCTGGCATTTCCATGATCCACCAGGAACTGAATCTGGTGCCTTACATGACTGTGGCTGAGAACATCTGGCTCGGTCGCGAACCGATGAAGTACGGCTTTGTTGACCACGCGTTGCTGAACAAGCAAACGCAGGAATTACTCAACAAACTTAATATCCGTTTAAAAGCCGATCGTATGGTTGGCGAGCTGAGTATCGCTGCTCAGCAGATGGTGGAAATTGCCAAAGCGGTGTCGTGGAACTCCGACATTGTGATTATGGACGAACCGACCTCGGCACTGACGGAAACCGAAGTGGCGCATCTCTTCACCATTATCCGCGACCTGCGTGCACAGGGTAAAGCCATCATCTATATCAGCCACAAGATGGATGAAATCTTTACCATCACCGATGAGATCAGCATCTTCCGTGACGGAACATGGGTGGGCAGCAACAGCACCTCTGAATTTACTCGTCAGTCATTAATTACCCAGATGGTGGGCCGTGAACTGACGCAGCTGTTCCCGAAATTCAATGGTGAGATCGGTGAAGAAGTGCTGACGGTGCGCAACCTCACCTGTAAAGACCGTTTCACCGATATCAACTTCACGGTACGCAAGGGTGAAATCCTCGGCGTTGCCGGCCTGGTCGGGGCGGGGCGCAGTGAGGTAATGGAAAGTTTGTTCGGTATGGAAAGTTTCGACAGCGGTGAAGTGCTGATCGATGGCGTACCGGTCAAAATTGATTCGCCTTCCACGGCGATAGAGAAGGGCATGGCGTTCCTGACCGAGGACCGTAAAAAGTCCGGCTTATTCCTGGTGTTGTCGGTGATGGAGAACATGAGCATCGTCAATATGCCGGATTATGTCAGTAAAGCCGGTTTCGTTAGCCACATGAAGATGGCGCAGGACTGCATGGAGCAGATCCGCAAGCTCAATATTAAAACGCCGACCATGGATCAGATCATCAACAACCTCAGTGGCGGTAATCAGCAGAAGGTGTTGATTGCGCGCTGGCTGCTGGCACAACCGAAGATTCTGATCCTCGATGAACCGACGCGCGGTATTGACGTCGGGGCAAAAGCCGAGATTTACCGCTTAATCAGCGAACTGGCGAACCGTGGCGTGGCCATCATTATGGTCTCGTCTGAGTTGCCGGAAATTCTGGGCATGAGCGACCGCGTGATGGTTATGCACGGCGGACGTATAACTGGCATCCTCGATAAAGAAGAGGCCAATCAGGAAACCATTTTGTCGTTGGCATCCGAGTGAGGCGCGAGACATCTATGAGCAACGTAAAAATTACGGCCCCGCAGGCCGCGGAATCGACATCCTTCTTTGGCAATCTGCGCCATAAGCTGCCGAAAGATACCGGCATCTTTGTGGTGATGTTAGGTATTGCCCTAATCTTTGAAATTGCAGGCTGGTACGTACGTGACCAATCTTTCCTGCTCAACACCAACCGTCTGGTTTTAATTGTGTTACAGGTGGCGATCATCGGCATTATCGCGGTGGGTGTGACGCAAGTCATCATCACCACGGGGATTGACCTGTCGTCTGGTTCGGTGATTGCACTGACCGCGGTGGTGGCGGCCAGCCTGGCACAAACCTCTGACAGCCTGACACCGATGTATCCTTCTCTGGTGAACCTGCCCGCAGTCATTCCGATTGTGGCGGGGATCGGCGTAGGTCTGCTGTGCGGGGTAATGAACGGTTTCCTGATTACCAAAACCGGTATCCCGCCTTTTATCGCGACACTGGGCATGATGGTGTCGGCGCGTGGTCTGGCGCAGTACTACACGCAAGGTAACCCGATCAGCTTCCTGTCAGATGGCTTTACCTCCATCGGCCAGGGTGCAATGCCGGTGATTATCTTCCTGGTGGTGGCCTTCCTGTTCCATATCGCTCTGAAGCATACGCGTTACGGTAAGTATGTGTATGCCATTGGCGGCAACATGACCTCGGCCAAAGTGTCAGGGATTAACGTCAATAAATACCTGATCATCGTCTATACCATTGCCGGTGCGCTCTCTGGTCTGGCGGGTGTGGTGCTGGCGGCGCGCGTCAGTAGCGGCCAGTCAAGTATGGGTATGGCGTACGAGCTGGATGCGATTGCCGCAGCCGTTATCGGCGGTAGCAGCCTGATGGGCGGCGTGGGCCGTATTACCGGCACGCTGATTGGTGCGGTGATTCTGGGTCTGATTAAGAGTGGATTCACCTTCGTCGGTGTGGATGCTTACGTGCAGGACATCATTAAAGGCATCATTATCGTTGCCGCAGTCTCCATCGATATGCATCGCAACCGCAAAAAACGCTGATACGCGTCGTCCTTCGCGCTGTAACTGCGTTGGCTACGCTTGTTCACCCCGGTCACATAGTGGCCTATGCTCCCGGGGATGAACAATCTTGCCGCCTTGTTACAGCGCGAATGACTTAGCGTATCTGCTTTTTTTGGAGTGGGTTGCACAACAATTCATTTTTACGTTCATCTCCATCCGTTATCTGTATATCCCATGCTGAACGGCCTTTTCAGTTTTACAGCGCGAATGAGTGAACATATCGCCTTGAGCGTGCTGGAATCAAAACTCCGCTTCTTGAGTTCTGTCACGCTTTAGCTGCCTTGCCTCACAATAAGTTTTCCCACTGGTTGATCCTGTTCCTTTCCCCGCGTTTGCTTTCGTTCTGACCGTTTTTGGTCACTTTCTGCGACTTCTGCACCACTACAACGCTTTGGGTCATCACTTTTTTGCACATCTGCCACGCAATTTACGCACCATGGTGGTGCATTCTGATTCGTTTTTAATCACTCTGCGTCATGCGCTCAGCTTATTAACTCTTAAGAGGTAATCAGAAAGGCTTATTTTCCGTGCCGTTAGGAATATTCTGGCACTGCTTTTTCACGCTTCGAATAAACCTGGCCTGCATATTGCAACTTCATGAACACAAGCCAGCAGGCTGAGACACCCAAACGGGTTATTCGGGGATTGACGGAGGCAATATGAATTTAAGACGACTGAAGTACTTTGTAAAAATCGTCGATATCGGCAGCCTGACTCAGGCAGCAGAAGTGCTGCACATCGCGCAGCCTGCGCTTAGCCAGCAAGTTGCGACGCTGGAAAACGAACTCGATCAGCAGTTGCTGATTCGCACCAAACGTGGCGTAACGCCAACCGAGGCGGGCAAAATTCTTTATGCTCATGCTCGTACTATTCTGCGCCAGTGCGAACAGGCGCAAACGGCCGTCATCAACGCGGGCCAGGCGTTAAATGGCCAGGTATCAATTGGTCTGGCACCGGGCACCGCCGCTTCATCGCTGACGATGCCGCTGTTGCAAACGGTGCGTGAACAATTCCCGGATGTACTGGTGTATCTGCATGAGAACAGCGGCACCTCTTTAAATGAAAAAGTGATGAACGGCCAGTTGGATATGGCGGTGCTGTATGACCGTGCTCCGACAGCCGGCATTAATAGCATTCCATTAATGAAAGAAGAGTTGTATCTGGTCGGCGCGACCGCATGCCCGGGCGCTACCGTTGATCTCGCCGACGTGGCGCAGATGAATCTGTTCTTGCCGCGTGATTACAGCGCGGTGCGCAAACGTGTTGATGAAGCTTTCTCTCTGCGTCGTCTGAGCGCAAAAATTATCGGTGAAATCGAGTCAATCTCAACCCTGACCGCCGCGGTTTCCAGCGGCATGGGCGTAACCGTTCTGCCGGAATCAGCGGCTCGCGCCCTGGTGAGTTCAACTCACGCGTGGATGGCACGTATTAATAGCCCATCGCTGAATCTGCCGCTCTCGCTGAATATCTCTGCGCGCCTGCCACTGTCACCTTCCGCGCAGGCAGTGAAAAACATCCTGCTGTCACTGCTAAATAAGCCAATGACGGAAGAACGCGAGTTGATGCTGGTCGGTTAATCCCTTCTTCTTTACCCCAGCTATCTACGGCTGGGGTAAAGCCTTCACGGTTAAACACCCGCAAACGCGTCGAGATATCACCCCCCTTATTACTATTCCGCATAACACACCGTTTTTTATTATTTCCTGCAATGACACCAACTTCATAACATGGACGAAACAGGGCAGGGTACAGGAGAAAAGGGTGTGAATTTCCAGCAACTTAAAATTATACGTGAAGCAGCACGTTGCGAATTCAACCTGACAGAAGTGGCGAACACGCTGTTTACCTCACAATCTGGGGTCAGCCGCCATATTCGCGATCTGGAAGATGAACTCGGCGTGGAGATCTTCATCCGTCGCGGCAAGCGACTGTTGGGCATGACGGAACCAGGCAAGGCGCTGTTAACTATTGCTGAACGCATTCTTGATGAAGCAGGCAAAGTGCGTCGCCTGGCGGATGTGTTTACCAATGAAACCAGCGGCGTGCTGACGATTGCCACCACGCATACGCAGGCCCGCTATAGTCTGCCGCGTGTGATCAAAGCATTCCGACAGCTCTATCCTAATGTTCGTCTTGAACTCAATCAGGGTTCGCCGCAGGAAATTGTGGCCATGCTGCTGGCGGGTGAAGCGGATATTGGTATTGCCTCCGAGCAACTGGTGAACAACAGCAGCCTCGCGGCATTCCCGTGGTTTAGCTGGCATCACTCATTGTTAGTGCCGCATGATCATGAATTGCTGCAGCATCAGCCGGTGACGCTGGCCAGTTTGAGCCGCCATCCGCTGATCACTTATCGTCAGGGGATCACCGGTCGCTCACGTGTTGACCGCGCGTTCCAGGCGGCGGGCATCAAGCCGGATATCGTGCTTAGCGCGCAGGATTCTGATGTCGTGAAAACCTATGTTGAGCTGGGTCTCGGCGTCGGCATTCTGGCTGATCAGGCATGTGACATCTATGAGGGTGAGGATTTGGTGAAAATTGACACTCATCATCTGTTTGATGCCAACACCGTATGGCTGGGATTGAAACGCGGCCAGCTGCAACGCAATTACGTCTGGCAGTTTCTGGAACTGTGTAATGCCAATCTGTCGCTGGAAGAGATTAAGCGTCAGGCGCTCTCTTATGAAACGGAGTCTGAACCCGCTATCGATTTCCAGATTTAAGCCACAGGTCGCCATGAAGGGTGACCCAACATTCCCCGTAGGGTGCGCATTCATGCGCACCTGGCCACGAACCGCACCGTAAACGAAGACGCATTCATGCGCACCTGGCCACAAACCTCACCGTGAACGATGAGGCATTCATGCGCACCTGGCCACAAAACGCACCGTAATTGATGACGCATTCGGTGCAGCATAAAATTTCTTTTGTCGCCTTAAAACGCATCCCAGCCCGGTTTCCACCCCGTAGAAAAACATCCTGCACTGCTGCGCCACGTTACAGTGAAATGAACAGGATAAAGGGGATGAAAATGTCGCGGATTCAATTAAAAGATGCAGAACTGCTGCGCCAACAGGCGCTGTTTGGTGGACGTTGGCAGGACGCCCACGCGGGCGCCACGCTGCCGGTCATCGATCCCTCCACTCAACAGCAGATTGCGACTATTCCGGCACTGGGTGTAGCCGAAACCGAGCAGGCGATAGATTATGCCGAGTCGGTGCGCGTTAGCTGGGGCAAAACCCCGAATGCATCGCGCGCCGCGCTGTTGGATAAGTGGCATCAGCTGATTCTCGATAATGCGGACGATCTGGCGATCATCATGACCGCCGAGCAGGGCAAGCCGCTGGCAGAAGCGAAAGGCGAGGTGTTATACGGCGCCAGCTTTGTGAAGTGGTTCGCTGAAGAGGCGCGCCGCATTTATGGCGATACCATTCCGGCGCCCAGCGAAGACCGCCGCATTCTGGTTCTGAAACAGCCCGTTGGCGTGGCCGCCGCGATCACACCGTGGAATTTCCCGATTGCGATGATTACCCGCAAAGTGGCACCTGCACTGGCCGCCGGTTGCCCGATCATCGTGAAACCTTCTGAACTGACACCGCTGTCGGCCCTGGCACTGGCGGTGCTGGCAGAGCGGGCAGGTTTTCCCTCGGGCGTGCTCCAGGTGCTCACCGGATTGCCGACCGAAATCGGCAGCACACTGACCGCCAGCCGCACGGTACGCAAAATCTCCTTTACTGGATCCACTCGCGTTGGCCAGTTGCTGATGCAACAAAGTGCCGACAGCATCAAACGCCTGAGCCTTGAACTGGGCGGCAATGCCCCTTTGATCGTGTTTGATGATGCCGATCTCGATGTCACCATTCCCGGTGTGATGGCGAGTAAATTCCGTAATGCCGGGCAGACTTGCGTCTGTGCCAACCGCATTTTGGTGCAACGCGGCATCTATGAGCGTTTCAGCGAGAAACTCATTGAGGCAGTGGCAACCCTTAAAGTGGGGGATGGCTTTGAACCCAGTAGCACGATTGGGCCACTGATTAACGATCGCGCTGTTGAGAAAGTGAACAGTCATATTGATGATGCGCTTAGCCAGGGCGCCACCTTACTGCGTGGCGGGATCAGTGCAGCGAATGGCACCTTTGTTGAACCGACCGTGTTGGGTAATGTCACCAGCAGTATGCGTATTGCGCATGAAGAAACCTTCGGCCCGGTCGCACCGCTTTTTGTCTTCGATACGGAAGAGGAAGCGATACGCATGGCGAATGACACACCTTATGGATTGGGCGCTTATTTCTTTACGGAGAATATACGCCGAGCCTGGCGCGTGGCGGAATCATTAGAGTTTGGCATGGTCGGTTTTAATACCGGTGCGATTTCATTAGATGCGGCCCCCTTTGGTGGAATTAAATTATCCGGATTAGGACGTGAAGGTTCGCGCTATGGTATTGAAGAGTATCTTGAGCAGAAAACGTTTCATATGGGCAGTTTATAAATACAGCAATGCGCGTTAAATCGTGCCGCTACAAATAGGTAGCCGTGCAATTTATTGCGCATAATGACTTTCATCATCAATTTCATAATCAGCGCCGGCGGCCTCAGGTTCCCGGCGCTGTTTTATTTTGTGCGCACCGTCATAATTTTCCGGCTCATCACCGTTTTAGTGCAAGTTTCGTGCGAGCTGCACCGTAGGGATGCACGAATTTTGTGAAGTAAATCATCTGTTTATTCCTTCGGCAATTCCGCAAATTTTCCCTCTCCAATACGGCAGAAAATTTTTCTGGACTGTTTTTTACGCATTTTTATTTTTTACTGGGCTGGCATACTTTCTGCATTAGCTTATTAACGTGACAGATAAATGCAGTGCAAATCGTTAATTGGCGCACATGTGATGGGTGTAACAAATAAGGAATTTTCCATGTTAAGTTTCGACCCTGAAAAAGTTTCTCTCCCGATTGGCCATTATATTGGTGGCCAGCATGTCACCACCCAGGGCGCACGTTTCGCCGTAAAACGGCCGTCTGATGGCAAAGTCTATGCCGAGCTGAGCGAAGCCCAGGCCAGTGATGTTGATCGGGCTGTCACCCTGGCTCATGAAGCGCTAAAAACCAGTGGCTGGCGCAGCTGCCCACCACGGCAACGTGGCAAAGTGTTAGGCCGCTGGGCGGATTTGATTGAAAGCGATCCGTTACTGGCTCAGCTCGAAGCGTTAGGGTCGACGCGGCCGATCAGCGATGTGGTACAGCATGAAATTCCGTTTACCGCAGAGGCCATCCGTTTCTACGCCGAGTGCGCAGACAAATACAGTGGCGATCTATTTCCGACGCAGGAAAGCAGCCTCGGCATGCTGATTTCGGAGCCGTACGGCGTGATTGGCGCGATTACTCCGTGGAATTTCCCGCTGTCGATGGCGTCATGGAAATGCGGCCCAGCACTGGCAGCAGGTAATGCGGTGGTGCTGAAACCTTCGGAGCTGACACCTTTCTCTACGGTGCGCATGGCAGAACTGGCGGTGCAGGCCGGTTTACCAGCGGGCATTCTGAATATTGTGCAGGGCAGTGGCGCAGTGACCGGCAGCGCGCTGGTCACCCATCCGCTGGTGCGCAAAGTCTCGTTTACCGGTTCCACTGTGACGGGCGCTCGCATCATGAGTGACGCAGCACAGCATGGCATGAAGCCTGTCACGCTGGAGTTAGGGGGTAAAAGCCCACAGTTGGTGTTCGATGATGCGGGCGATATCGATGTGCTGGCACAGCGCATCCTGCGCGGCTTCACCGCCAACGGAGGACAGGCATGCGTCGCGGGTACTCGCCTAATTGTGCAACGTGGCATCGCTCAACCGCTGCTGGATCGCCTGGTGGCGCTGTGTCAGCAGCCGCAGCCAGGTGTCACCTGGCAAGACAGCAGCCGTTATGCGCCGCTGATCGATGAGCGCCAGGGCAACAAGGTGGCATCAGTGATTGCTGAAGCCAAAGCGCAGGGCGCGGAAGTGTTAGTGGGCGGTGAGCGTTTTGCCGACACCGATGGCGGGTGGTTCTGGCAACCGACCTTGCTGTGTGGTGTGGCGACAGACAACCCAGCCGTACAGCAAGAGATTTTTGGCCCGGTGCTGACCGTGCAGGAGTTCGACAGCGAAGAGGAAGGTCTGGCGCTGGCCGCGCATGAGACTTACGGATTGTGTGCGGGCGTGCATACGCTGAGCCTGCCGCGTGCCATGCGAGCGATGCGTGCCATCGAATCTGGCACCGTATGGATCAACCGTTATGGCCGCTCCGGTGATTTTATTATTCCTACTGGAGGCTTCCTTGGCTCTGGTATTGGCAAGGATCTGGGACGTCAGGCATTTCAGGCCTGTCAGCGCCAGAAGAGTGTATTAATCGATTTTTAAATTCACGTATCAGACAACGACGAGGTCGCGTCATGGCACTGTTTAAACCGAAATTCATCACCTTTGATTGCTACGGCACCCTGATTAACTTTGACATGGCGGGAGCGGCTGAACGCTGCTTTAAGGATCGTGTATCCCCGCAGGAGATGCTCGCATTCACCACCGATTTCGCCATCTATCGCCGCGATGAGGTGCTGGGAGCGTGGAAGCCTTACTACGATGTGGTGAGTGATGCATTGCAGCGCACCTGCAAAAAATGGGGCGTGCAGTGGAGCCAGGCAGACAGTGATTTTATCTACACCGATTGCGCCACCTGGGGACCGCACCCCGATGTGCCGGCTGGGCTGGCAAAAGTGGCGAAAGAGTTTCCGCTGGTGTTGCTCACCAACTCTATGAACGATTTGATTCCGCACCATGTGCCGCGTCTCGGTGCACCGATCCACATGACCATCACCGCGGAAGAAGTGGGTGCGTATAAGCCACAGATGAAAGGCTTCGAGTACATGCTGGACAAGTTGAATTGTGGTCCGGAAGAGATCCTGCACGTTTCGTCGAGCCTGCGCTATGACCTGATGACCTGCTACGACATGGGCATCAAAAACAAAGTGTGGGTCAATCGCGGTCACGATCCGGCCAACCCAGCGTATGAATACACCGAGATTAAAGACATCGGCGGTCTGCCCGCTGTGGTTGGACTCTAAGCCCGGAGGCGGCGATGAAACTCGAATCATTCTGGCAAGCCACCGCACCGGAATTTACCGGCGCAGCGAGCGGCGCACTGCCGACGGTTGCGGATGTGGTGGTGATTGGCGGCGGATTTACCGGCATCTCAACCGCGCTGAATCTCGCACGACAGGGTATCAACGTGGTGGTGCTGGAAAGTGGCAACGTGATGAGTCAGGCCTCCGCGCGTAACGGTGGGCACTGCAATACCGGCGTGTCGCAAAACTTTGCTTCGTTGGTGGCCAGCCAGGGGATCGAACAAGCCAGTCGCTTCTACCGTGCTTTTGACGACGCCGTGAGTTATGTCCAGCAACTGGTGCGGGAAGAGCAGATTGATTGTGATTTTCGCCTGTGCGGCAAGCTCAAGCTCGCCAGCAAAGCGTCGCATTTCCCCGGGCTACGCAGCGCATGGCAACTGATGCGTGACACCGTTGACCCGGAAATCGAGTTGATCAGTAAAGATGAGATTCGCCGTGAAGTGGGCAGCGATGCCTTTCACGGTGGCTTACTGCAAAAACGTGGTGGCCAGATGCATATGGGCAAGTTCGGCATGGGTCTCGCCAATGCGGCGGCCCGCGCGGGAGCGAAGATCTTTCCGCATCACGCGGTGACCGGCTTGACGCGTCTGGATGGCTACCGTCATCGCGTCACCACCGCCAGGGGCGAGATCATCGCGGAAAAAGTCATGATGGCCACCGGCGTATCGAATGAAGGGCCATTCCCGTGGTTCCAGCGCCGCATCGTGCCGGTAGGCAGCTTTATCGTGGTGACTGAACCGCTGGGTGATGCGCTGATTGAACAAGTGCTGCCCAAAGATCGCACCTACGTCACCTCGCTGAACATCGGCAACTACTTCCGTACCACTGCCGATCGTCGCCTGGTGTTTGGGGGGCGCGCACGTTTTGCCGTCAGCAATCCGACCTCGGATACGCGCAGCGGCGAAGTGTTGCGCGCCGCGATGAACGCGCTGTTCCCGCAGCTGGGCAAATCGCGCATCGATTACTGCTGGGGCGGCATGGTGGATATGACGTCCGATCGCCTGCCGCATGCGGGTGAGCACGATGGCGTGTTCTATTCACTGGGTTACAGCGGCCATGGCACACAGATGTCGGTGTGGATGGGGCGGGTGATGGCGGATTTACTGGCAGAAAAACGTAACGAAAACCCCTGGCAGCGCGATGCATGGCCTGCGCTGCCAGGTTACCACGGGAAACCCTGGTTTTTGCCTCTCGCGGGGCTGTATTACAAGGCTAAGGATCGGCTCTCCTGATAGTTAGTCTGGTGCGCATCAATGTGCACTCTACGATGGGATTCTTCAGGTCGCTACTGATGCGCGCCGGGGGGACTCTCTCGAGGGGGCGCATAAATGCACATCCTAAGGTGTCATTGATTTGGCATTCATGCGGGCGCTATCCGGTCTGGTCGGGGCCACATTGATGGCGATGTGATTGACGCTCGATTATCAAAACAAACAACTTTTCATATTGAGGGTGTGCAGATGAGTAAATTCGATAAAGAGTCTGACGCTGTAAATCCGGCCCTGACACGTATGCTGACTGAGGGATCTCTGTCACGTCGTGGCCTGATGAAGTTGTTGTCTGCTGGTGCAGTGATGAGCAGTGGCTTGATAGGTTTTCCGCAGATGAGCTTTGCGGCTGAAACCCCGGTGAAAGGCGGCAAGATGCGTGCAGCCATGTCCAACGCCTCCGCTACCGATACACTCGATCCTGCTAAAGGCAATAACAGCGGTGACTACACCCGCCAGTTTATGGTTTACAGCGGCCTGACCGAACTCGACCAAAAGTTGGCGATTCAACCGGGGCTGGCGGAATCCGTGGAGTCTTCGGATGGTGTCACCTGGCACATTAAATTGCGCAAAGGGGTCACGTTCCACGACGGTAAAGCCCTCACCGCGAAAGACGTCATTTTCTCACTCAGCCGCCACAAAAATCCCGCCGTGGCTTCCAATGCTTTTAAGCTGGCCGATCAGTTCAAAACCTTCACGGCGGTGAACGATAACGAAGTCACACTGGAGCTGAGCAGCGCCAACTTTGATGTGCCTTATATGCTCGCCAGTGCCCCGTTCCTGATTGTGCAGGATGGCACCAAAGACTTCAGCAAAGGCATTGGCACGGGTCCGTTCAAATTGAAAGAGTTCACGCCGGGCGTACGCTCTGTTGGCGTGAAGAACCCGAACTACTACAAGCCCGGCCTGCCACATCTCGACGAAATCGAACTGCTGGGCGTCACCGACCAGGCGGCACGCGTCAATGCGCTAATGTCGGGTGACTTGCATATCGTATCGACCCTGAGCGCAGCCGACAGTAATCGTTTGAAAGCCACGCAAGACTTCGCGGTGCTGGAAAGTAAGGCGGGCATGTACACCAACCTGATCATCCGCACCGACATGAAGCCGGGTAGCAGTGAAGATTTCGTGCTGGCGATGAAGTATCTACAGCCGCGAGAAATTGTGCTGAAAACCGTGTTACAGGGTTATGGCGATATCAGTAACGATACACCCGTGCCGCCGTGGCATCCGCTGTTTAACGCCGATCTCAAACCGCGTCCACTGGATGCCGAAAAAGCCAAATTCCACATCGAAAAAGCCGGCATGAAAGGGGCAACGGTGGAGATCATCACCACTCCCAACATAGAAGGTGCGGTGGAAGGGGGCCAGTTAATCCAGCAAGTGGCACGTAACACCGGGCTGAACGTTAAGGTACGTCGCGTGCCGTATGACGGCTACTGGTCAACGCACTGGACCAAAGATCCGGTGGGCTATGGCTCGATCAACCCGCGTCCAACGCTGGATATGCTGTTTTCTCAGTTCTATATGTCGAGCGCGGCCAACAATGAATCTGGCTGGAAGAACGATCAGTTTGACCAGTTGGTCGTTGCCGCACGCGGTGAGCGCGATCAGGGCAAGCGCAAACAGATGTATGGCGATATGCAGAAGCTGATCTACGACCACTGCGGCACCATCATCCCCACCTTTATCAGTACCCTCGACGGGTACAGTAAAAAAGTGGGCGGCGTCGAAGCCTGGCCAAGCGGCATGATGATGGGTTACCGCTTCCATGAGTTCGCCTGGCTGAAAGCCTAATTCGTCATCCGTCAGAGGAGAACGCCGATGAATCGATACATGTTGTTTCTGATTGCCCGGCGCGCAGGTGCGGGCATCCTGACCTTGCTTATCGTCTCGGCGGTGGTGTTTTTTATCACCAGCCTGCTGCCTGGCGACGCCGCGCAGATGATCCTGGGGCAAAACGCCACGCCGGAAACGGTGGCGGCGTTACGCCAGCAGCTGGGTCTGGATCAGCCATTGTTGATGCGTTACTTCAGCTGGCTCGGCGGAATGCTGCACGGTGATTTTGGTACCTCGTTTGCCAGCCATCTGCCGGTGACGCAACTGGTGGGACAGCGTATTCCTGCCACGCTGGAACTGGCGGGCATCACCACGTTAATCTGCGTCCCGCTGGCGCTGGTGATCGGCATCCTGGCCGCCATGAATCGCGGTTCAGCACTGGATCGCTTTCTGGTGATCGCCACCATGGCGACGGTGGCGGTACCGGAGTTTCTGGTGGCCACCGTAGCGGTGTTGATCTTCGCGGTCAAACTGCATTGGGTCTCGGCGATGTCGTTTGGCAGCCCCGACATGGATCTCGTCAGTTATCTGAAAGCCTATGCACTGCCGGTGCTGACGTTGTGCTGCGTATTAGTGGCGCAGATGGCACGGATGACGCGTTCGGCGATCATTAATCAGCTCGACAGCCCATATCTTGAGATGGCGTTGCTGAAAGGGGTCTCGCCGCTGCGTGCCGTGTTGCGTCATGCGCTGCCGAATGCGGTGGGACCGATTGCCAACGCCATTTCGCTCAGCCTGTCTTACCTGTTTGGTGGGGTGATCATTATTGAGTCGATCTTCAGCTACCCCGGTCTCGCCAGTGCGCTGGTGGATGCCGTGAGTAACCGCGATCTGCCGGTGGTGCAGCTGTGCGTGATGATGTTCGCCGCCTGTTATCTGGTGCTGCTGCTGATTGCTGACATCCTGACTATCGCCTTTAACCCAAAATGGAGGAGCTGATGAATAGCTTGCTGCTTCCTGTACGAATTTTTCAGTCGCTGTCGATCTCCGGTCGCATTGGCCTGGCGATCTCTCTGTTTTGGGTACTGATGGCGCTGTTCGGCAATCAACTGGCGCCGCATAGCGTAGAGGATATCGGTGGTGGCCCGATGCTAGGAGGGATGACCGCTAACAACCTGCTGGGCACCGATTATCTCGGTCGCGACATCCTCAGCCGCATTTTATACGGTGCGAAATTCTCCATCGGTCTGGCGTTGACCGCTGCGCTGGGTGCCAGTTTAATCGGCACCTTGCTGGCGCTGTTGGCCGCCGTTGCCGGACGCTGGCTCGAGGAGTTGTTGGGCCGCATTAACGATGCCATGTTGGTGCTGCCAGGCAAAGTGCTGTCGCTGATGATTGTGGCCGTGTTTGGTTCGTCGCTGCCGATGCTGATTCTGACTGCTGTCTTCACTTACTGGCCCGGTGCGTTCCGTATCGCGTTCGCCATGGCCAGCAGTTTGCGCAATATGGATTACGTCCGTGCTTCACGACTGCGTGGCGAAAGCCGCTGGTATGTGGCCATCCATGACATTCTGCCGAATATGGTGCATCCGATGCTTACCGATTTTGGCCTGCGTTTTGTCTATATCGTGCTGTTACTCAGCGGCTTGAGCTTCCTGGGCTTAGGCGTGCAACCACCTTATGCTGATTGGGGCACGCTGGTACGTGAAAATCTGCAGGGCCTGTTTAACGGCTCACCTGCGGTATTGATGCCGGCAGTGGCGATTGCCAGCTTAACCATCGGCGCAAACCTGTTTATTGACAGCCTGCAGCAGATGCGTCCGCTGACGCTGGCGAAGGAGGGATCATGAACGTGACACCCCATACAGCCATGCCCGTGATCTCCGTTGAAAACCTGCGTGTCACCGCCGAGACGGATAAGGGCGAAGAGATCGATCTGGTTTCAGATATCCGTTTTACCGTACAAAAAGGCGAAGTGCTGGCGCTGATCGGCGAATCCGGTTCGGGTAAAACCACCATCGCCATGGCGCTGATGGGCTATGCGCGCCACGGCTGTCGCATCGCCGAGGGCAACATTCATCTGGCGGGCACCGACGTGCGTAGTCTGTCGCCCGGCCAGCTGCGCGAATTTCGCGGCAACAAAGTGGCCTACATCGCCCAAAGTGCGGCTGCTTCCTTCAACCCAGGGATGCGTATTCTCGATCAGGTTATCGAGCCGGTGGTGATCCATGGCACCATGAAACGCAAAGCCGCCAAAGAGAAGGCGATCACGCTGTTTCGCGAGCTGGCATTGCCGAATCCTGACACCATTGGCGACCGTTTCCCGCATCAGGTCTCAGGCGGACAGCTGCAACGTCTGATGACGGCCATGGCACTGATTGGCAATCCGGATGTGGTGATCCTCGACGAGCCGACCACGGCACTGGATGTCACTACTCAGGTTGAAGTACTGAAAGCGTTTCGCCGTGTGGTGGCACAGCGCGGTGTGACCGCGATTTACGTCAGTCACGATCTGGCGGTGGTGGCGCAGATGGCGGATCGCATTCTGGTGCTGCTGCGCGGGAAAATGGCGGAATATGGCACCACTGAGCGGTTGATTGGTGCGCCGCAGGCCGAATATACCCAACTATTAATGGATGCTGCACGCCAGAAAGAGCGAGAAAGCAGCTGGACCTGCGCAGAGGCTGATGTGCAGCCGCTGATGGAAGTGCGCGATCTCAGTGCCGGATATGGCCCGCGTGATAGTGAGGGCAAACCGAAAACGCTGATTCTGGAAGATATCAATCTCAAGCTGTGGAAAGGGCAAGCAATAGGCATTATCGGCGAGTCGGGTTCGGGTAAAACCACGTTGGCACATGCGATTGCCGGCCTGAATGCCCCGAGTCACGGTCATATTCTGTTTAATGGTCACTACATCAATGGCGACATGCATAAACGCCCGGATAACGAACTGCGGCGGATCCAGTATGTGTTCCAGATGGCGGATACCGCGCTGAACCCGGCACACAGCGTGGAACGTATTCTGACTCGGCCGCTCGTGCTGTTCCACGGTCTGAAAGGGGCCGATCTTGAGCGTCGTCTGCATCAGTTATTCGACCTGGTCAAACTACCGCGTTCAGTGTTGTGGCGCCGCCCATGGGCGCTGTCCGGTGGGCAGAAGCAGCGTGTGAATCTGGCGCGAGCCCTTGCGGCGGAGCCGGATCTGATTCTATGCGATGAAGTGACATCGGCATTAGATACGGTGGTCGCCGCCGCCGTACTGGATCTGATCAGCGAACTGCGTCGTGAGTTGGGGCTGTCGGTGCTGTTTATCAGTCATGATATGCATGCGGTCCGCGCCGTTTGCGATGATATCGTGGTGATGAAATCAGGCCGTATCGTCACGCAAATTTCCCGCGCTGATTATGATAAGCCGACCAGTGAGCTGTACTTCGAGCGTCTTAAACGGGCGGTGCCGGAGCTGCGACAGGGTTGGCTGGATGAGCACGAAGAAGTGCTTAAAGCAGAATAAACATCACGGCATTCGTAGCGATGCGATAAATCACATCTCAATGGCGAAACCGCTCGCGCAGCAGATTGCGCCGCTACGTCGCGGGGGCGTTTTACAAGATAGGAGCAACAGATGATCACATTACGCGCCATGACGCAGGACGATATTGAACACGGCTATGCCATCACCCAACAGCTCAAGTGGCCGCATCGTCGTGAAGACTGGCAGCAGGCGTTGGCATTGGGTGAAGGCGTGGTCGCTGAAGAACAGGGCAAATTTGTCGGCAGCGCCTTTGGCTGGCGTTGGGGTGAACACGCCGCCACCATTGGTCTGGTGGTGGTGAATCCCAACAGTCAGGGACGCGGCATTGGCAAGCAACTGATGCTGGCCGTGATGGAAAAATTTCCGGATGCCGTGATTCGTTTACATGCGACGGAAATGGGGCAGGGGCTGTATGAGAAGCTCGGCTTTAAGGTGACGGGCAGCATCCAGCAGCACCAGACACGTGAGCTGGCAGCGGTGCCTGCGGTGAGTATCCCCACCGGTCTGACGCTGCGTAATGCCGAGGCGAATGACGTCGATCTACTCACCGAATTAGACCATCAGGCTCACGGTATGTGGCGTCCACAGTTGATGCAAACGCTGATCGCTGACCATCAAACGGTTTTGCTGCAGGACGCGCAGCAGCGGGTGCAAGGGTTTGCCAGCCTGCGACGCTTTGGTCACGGCTGGGCGATTGGCCCGGTGATTGCCCGCAATATCGAGGTGGCACAGGCATTAATTGCCGCGCTGATGCAGGGTTTGCGCGGCGAGTTCGTACGCATCGATACCGATGCGGTTTTACCGCTGGCGAGCTGGCTGGAAACTCTGGGATTGGTCAAGGTTGATGCGCCCACCACCATGTATCTGGGAACGCCGTGGTCACCGCAAGCCGGTGAGATGCAGGCGTTTGGGTTGATGACCCAGGCGATGGCCTGATGCATATCGTTTATAAATCGGAAGCCACGCGTGGAGCCCACTGGCAGCGCTGGCTGGCTGAACATGCACCGGATGTGCAGATGCATATCTGGCCGGATGTAGGTGACGCAGAACAGGTTGAACTGCTGGTGGCCTGGCAACCGCCGGAAGATGTCATGGCAACGTTCCCTAATCTCAAAGCGCTACTGTCGGTGGGCGCGGGGGCCGATCAGTTTGATCTCAGCCAACTGCCGCCCCATTTGCCGGTGGTGCGCATGATCGAACCCGGCCTGACGCAAGGCATGGTGGAGTACGTCACCTTTGCCGTGCTGGGGTTGCATCGTGATATGCCGCGCTATTTCCAACAGCAGCGCGCAGCAACGTGGCAAACGCACCCGATTCGTACCGCCCATCAGCGGCGGGTGGGTGTCATGGGCTTAGGCGAACTCGGCCAGGCATCTTTGCAGCAGCTGGTGTCATTAGGTTTTGACTGTGCTGGCTGGAGCCGGACACCGCGTGAACTCGAGGGCGTGCGCTGCTGGCATGGCGCCGAGCAACTGGCTGAGTTTCTGGCACACAGCGACATTCTGGTGTGTTTGCTGCCGTTGACTGACAGCACGCGCGGTTTGCTCAACGCTGAACTGTTTGCGCAGTTACCTGCCGGAGCCGCACTGGTACAGGTGGGGCGTGGCCCGCAGTTAAATCATGACGATCTGCTCACGGCGCTGGCCAGCGGACAATTGAGCGTAGCCGTGCTGGATGTGACCGATCCCGAACCTTTACCGCCGGAACACCCTTTCTGGCAGCATCCTGCCATCTGGCTCACGCCGCATATTGCCAGCCAGACGCAAACCGATAGCGCAGTGGCGGCGCTGCTCGACAACCTGCGCCGCTACCAACGCGGCGAACCGATGGTCGGGCTTATCGATCGCAAACGGGGATACTGAGATGGAACTGGAACAATTAGTCGCTCTGCGACGGGATCTGCACGCCCATCCCGAGCTGGGGTATCAGGAAACACGTACCAGCGACATTGTGGCGCAGGTGCTGCAAGAACATGGAGTTGAAGTGCACCGTGGCATGGGAAAAACCGGTGTTGTGGGCGTGCTGAAGCGTGGCAACGGCACGCGCATCATTGGCCTGCGCGCTGATATGGATGCGCTGCCGATGCAGGATAACGGCACCCAGGCATGGAAAAGTGTGCATGCCAATGTCTGCCACGCCTGCGGTCACGATGGCCATACGGTGATGCTATTAGGTGCGGCTATCCAACTGGCGCAACAAAGTGATTTTGACGGCACGCTGGTGTTTATCTTTCAGCCTGCAGAAGAGGGACTCGCCGGCGCGAAAGCGATGATCGATGACGGTTTGTTCCAGCGATTTCCTTGCGATGCGGTATTTGCCCTGCATAACTGGCCCGAACTGCCGCTGGGCGACGTGCAGACGCGACCGGGCGCCATTATGGCGGCGGCGGATCGCTTTGATATCACGGTAAAAGGTGGCGGCGGTCATGCCGCACAGCCGCACCTGACGCGCGACACGCTGCTGGCGACCAGCGAGTTGGTGGTGCAACTCAATACGCTGGTGGCGCGTGCACTTGATCCCTGCGAGCCGGGATTGCTCACGGTGACGCGCATGCAGGGCGGTTTCTCCCACAACATGATTCCAGCGGAAGCCAGTATCACCGGCACAGTGCGTACATTCAGCCCAGCGGCGCAGGACATCATTGAAAGTCGTTTGCGTGAAATGGCGCAACATGTCACGGCGGCGCACGGCCTGCAGGCAGAGGTGAGCTATTTGCGCTATTACCCGGCCACGGTCAATCATGCGGGGGCTGCACAAGTGGCGCTGGAGGCTTTGCGCGAGGCGGGCATCCCTGCGGAACAAGCCAGGCAACCGGCACTGACGTCAGAAGATTTTGCCTTTATGTTGCAGGCAAAACCGGGCGCCTATCTGTGGATCGGGTCGGCACCCAGCCAGCCCTTACACCATTCCTCTTACGACTTTAACGACGCACTGATCCCGCACGGTATTCAGACTTTGACGGCCATCGCCCGCCACGCGCTGCGTGCAGAATTTCCCTGCTGATTGGCAGAAGATTTTGAAACGAAATGCCGCTGCTTTGCTGATTACGGCAGCGTGAGAAACCAACGGGTTGCGATACTTGAGCCAACCGAACGTTACGTGGATGAGGATTTTGAAAATGCAGAATGTCATGGCGGAGCAGCAAGCGTATAGCGATAACGGCCTGTTACTGGATGCACGTGAGCAGAATGTGCCACGTGGTGTGGTCACCGCGCATCCGTTGGTGATTGAACGGGCAAAGGGCAGTGAAGTGTGGGATGTCGAGGGCAATCGCTATCTCGATTTTGTCGGCGGGATTGGGGTACTCAACGTGGGTCATAATCATCCGGCTGTGGTGAATGCGGTGACAAAACAGCTTGGGCTGGTGTCACACGCCTGTTTCCAGGTTGTTGCCTATCCGGGTTATATCGAACTGGCGCAGCGCCTGAATGCGCTGGTGGGTAAAGGTGAAGATTTCAAAAGCGTGTTCTTCACCAGCGGCGCGGAGGCGGTAGAAAATGCGGTGAAAATTGCCCGTGCGCACACCAATCGCAGCGGCATTATCGCGTTTGACGGTGCCTTCCATGGCCGTACCTTACTGGGCTGCACCCTGACGGGGATGAGCCAGCCGTATAAACAGAACTTCGGCCCGTTCGCCTCAGAAGTGTATCGCCTGCCTTATCCTAATGCCTTCCATGGCGTCAGTGATGATGACTGCCTGCAAGCGCTGGAACAGTTGTTCGCTGTGCAGATCCTGCCGGAGCGGGTGGCGGCAATCATCATCGAGCCTGTTCAGGGGGACGGTGGCTTCCTGCCAGCGGGTGCGAACTTTATGCAAGCGCTGCGTCGCATTACCAAAAAACACGGCATCGTGCTGATTCTCGATGAAGTGCAGACCGGATTTGGTCGTACCGGTACGCTGTTTGCCTTCGAGCAACTGGGCATTACGCCGGATCTGGTGACAGTGGCGAAGAGTCTGGGTGGCGGTCTGCCGATTTCCGGCGTAGTCGGCAAAGCGGCCATCATGGATGCGCCATTACCTGGCGGTCTTGGCGGCACCTATGGCGGTAACGCTTTGGGCTGTGCGGCGGCGCTGGCGGTGCTGGACCTGCTGGAAAACGACAATCTGCTGGCGCGCAGCAACCAGCTGGGTGAACAGCTCAATGCGCGTCTGCAACAGCTGGCGGAGAAGTATGCCTGTATTGGCGAAGTGCGCGGTGTGGGCTTTATGCAGGCGGTGGAGATCATCGACTTCGAAACCAAACGCCCTGACGCAGCGATGACGCAGAAAATCCTCGACTGCGCCTGCCAGGAAGGTCTGTTGCTGATCAAATGCGGCCTGCATCGCAACGTGGTGCGCTTCCTCGCGCCACTGGTGACCACAGATTCTCAGTTGGAAGAAGCGTTACATATCTTTGATATTGCGCTGGCCCGCGCCAGTGGTCGCCTGGGATAAATCCGGCTTCCTCATTGATATCTCTGGAATTATTGACTCGACCAATGAATGACGTGACGTGCGGAAGTCGCTAGCGCCGTCACGTCAAAGCGTGATATACCATCGTATCAGCCTGCGCGATTGGTCAACAATGAGGGGTGCTATGAACGGCTTAATGAAACTCGACCGCATCGACATCAACATCCTGGTGCAACTACAAAAAGATGGCCGTATCAGCAACGTCAATCTCGCCGATGCCGTTGGACTTTCGCCCAGCCCCTGTTTGCAAAGGGTGAAGCGCCTGGAGCAGGCTGGATTTATTACCGGATATGAAGCCCACATCAATCTGACCAAAATTACCGATTCCGTCACCGTGTTTACTGAAGTGACGCTCTCGGGCCATCGCCGCGAAGATTTTATGAAATTTGAAAATGCGGTACGCGATGTGGATGAGCTGATGGAGTGCCACTTGATTACCGGCGGCTACGACTATTTGCTGCGCTTTATTACCCGCAGCATTGAGCACTACCAGGAAGTGATTGAGAAGATGCTGGATGCGCAAATCGGCATCGATAAGTACTTCAGCTATATTGTGATCAAATCGCCGATAATGAAAAGTAGTGTTCCACTGCGATCGCTGATTGCTAAACATAACTCAGTTGATTTTAGTGTCTGATGTCCCCTCATGAGACCTTCTCCCGTTGTGGGAGGAGGGATCCACTAAGCTTCTGCATTGAAGATACGGGAACATGATTCTCCCCACCCTCAGATCTCATTTTTCGTTTCAGCTAACCCAGCTATTGTCATGTTGCCCGCCGCATCGATTGGCGCGGTTGCTCGCGGGTGGGAGAGAACGGTAATAGGCGCTTTGACCCCGCAGCATAAAATTTCTTCTCTGCCGTAAATTCCCTTTATCTTTACTGTTCAGGTCGTGGCTTCACGCGCGCCCGGTGCCTGCATATTAGTACACTCAATTTAACGCTTTACAAGGAGTTGCCATGACCGCTCTAACCCTTGCCGATCATCAATGGCAGCGCGACGACTTCACCATCTCTACCGAACGTCAGCGGCTTGATATGGATTACATCCACCAGCAATTGACAGAGAAGTCTTACTGGGCCAGCGCGCAGTCACGCGCGAAAACCGAGCGCGCATTTGCCGGCTCGTTACCGTTCGGTGTTTACCATCTTCAGCAACAGATTGGCTTCGCGCGGTTGGTCACGGATTACACCCGATTTGGCTGGCTGTGCGATGTGATGATTGATGAAAACTGGCGGGGGCATGGCCTGGGCAGCTGGCTGGCAACCTGTGTGCGTGCGCACCCGGAACTGGCCACGGTGCACCGCTGGATGCTTTCAACCAATGATGCCCATCAGCTGTATCAGCGCCTTGGCTGGCGCGTGGTGCAGGACCCACAAAAACTGATGGAATTTCCTCTCTCCTGATAACGGAGCTTGCTCACCATGGGTTACCGCGTTGGCGTTGATATTGGCGGATCCTTTACGGATTTTGCCGTGCTGAATGAACAAACTCACCAGATCCATACCTTAAAAGTTCTGTCGCGGCCGGATCAGCCCGGCAGCGAAATCCTCACCGGGTTGTCGCAGTTGCAGCAGCGTGACGGTATTGAACCCCAGCATATTGACTACTTTACCCACGGCACCACCGTGGGCATCAACGCGGTGATCCAGCGACGTGGCGTGCGGCTGGCGCTGTTTGCCACCGAGGGATTTTGCGATGTGCTGGAGCTGGCGCGTCTTAAAATCCCCCATATCCACGATCTCTTCTCGCGACGTCCGGCACCGTTGATTACCCGCGACCGGGTGTATGCCATCAAAGAACGCACTGACCGCCATGGCAACGTATTGCAGCAGGTGGATCGCCAGAGCGTGCTGGAAGCGATTGAGCAAGCGCGGGCAGCGGGTTGCAAGGGGATTGTGGTGTCGCTCCTGCACAGTTATCGCAATCGCCAGAACGAAGCGGCGGTAAAAGCGATCATCGAGGACGTGGCGCCTGAACTACTTACCTCTTGCTCTGCCGACATCTGGCCGATTATTCGTGAATATGAACGGACCATCACCGCCACTATCAATGCTTACGTGCAGCCGATGGTGATTCATTACCTCGAATCGTTTGAACAGGCGTTACACACCATGGGCGTTAAGCCACCACCGCGTATCACTAAGTCCAACGGCGGCGTGATGGGTGTGGAGCAGGCAAAAAGTGAATGCGTGCAGATGGTGTTGTCAGGTACGGCTTCGGGGGTAATCGGTGCCAGTTTCCTCGCCAGCGCCTGCGGTTTCGACAAAATTCTCAGTCTGGATATCGGGGGTACCAGTGCGGACGTGGCGGTGATTGTCAATGGGCAAGTCGCGCAGGGCAATGGTGAAATCATCGGTGATTTCCCCATTTATATTCCGTCGGTGGCCGTTACGTCGGTGGGACAGGGGGGCGGATCGCTGGCGTGGATCGATAACCAGGGGGTACTGCAAATGGGTCCAGACAGCGCCGGATCGCTACCGGGACCGGTGTGTTTCCAGCGCGGAGGGACGCAGCCAACAGCGACCGATGCTTTTGCAGCCTGTGGGATGATCGGTCATGGCGATCTGGGCTACAACGCGGTGAAAGTCGATGTCGCCGCCGCGCGTGCCGCCTGGCAGCCGCTGGCGGAGCAACTGGGCATTACGGTGGAAGAGACGGCGGAAACGGCTATCGAACTGGCGATCTCCAGTATGTACGGTGACACCAGCGGATTGCTGTCGCGTTTTGGGTTGGATCCGCGTGAGTTCTGGTTCCTCGCCTTTGGTGGCGCGGGTCCGATGATGGGGTGTTTCCTCGCCCGCGAACTCAATATGAAAGGGGTGATCGTGCCACCTACGCCGGGGGTACTGTCTGCGCTGGGAGGGCTGGTGGCGGACATCCGCAATGATTTTATCCGCACGCTCTACAGCGATCTGGACGCCAATCTGGCGGATAGGCTGGCAACGGAAGCGGAAGCCCTGAGCCAACGTGCGCGTGGCTGGCTGCGCGAGCAACACGGCGCGGACATGCCGTTCACTTTGCATTACAGCGCCGATATGCGCTATCGCGGCCAATCCTTTGAGATAGAAATCGCATTGCAACCGGAGTGGCTGGTGCAGGCCAATGTAGCGGCCTTACATGAGGCCTTTGACCGCCAGCATCAGCAGCTGTTTGGTCACTGTGATGCCGATGCGCCGGTGCAGATTATAAATCTGCGGTTGGTGATTGCGTCTCCCACACCAAAACCCACGCTCAATCTGTTGCCTGCGGCCACTCATGCCGTCGAGGTCGCAAAACAGGTGCATGCCTGGATTGACGGTGCGTCGCATCCGGTCGATGTGGTGTTGCGTGCCACTCTGCGTGCCGGACACCATCTCAACGGACCGGTGATCATCGCACAGGATGACTGCACCACCTGCGTTCCACCGTTCATGCAGGTGGATGTCGATAGTTTTGGCAACTTGCTGATTACGCCTCTGGAGGCAAACTAACATGGCCATTAACGGACGTAACCTGCAAATTCTGGCGAACTATTGCGCGGCGGCGGCCGATGCGATGGCGTTTACGCTGATGCGCACCGCGCACTCCACTTTCGTCAAAGAGACCGAAGATTTTTCCTGTCAGATTGTCAGTCGTGACGGCATGGCGTTCGCCTCACCGCGCAGCTTTGGCGCGCCCTGGTATAGCGGCATCGATTACGGCCCGGTGCTGGCGTTAATCGACAGCTATCAGGAGGGCGATATCTGCATCACCAATGATTCGTATGCGGGTAATGTGGCAACGCACTCGCCGGATATCCATATCTGGAAGCCGGTGTTCCACAACGGTGCGATTGTCTGTTTTGTGGTGGGCCATATTCACAACACCGATGTGGGCGGCGCGGTGCCGGCTTCGCTGTCGCGATCGCTGACCGACATCGTGCAGGAGGGCATCCGCATTCCGCCACTCAAAATTGTGCGCAACGGTGAGTTGAATGAAGAAGTCGCCAGCATTATGCGTCTCAACGTGCGTGTACCAGAGCAAAACTGGGGGGATTTCAAGGCGCAGATTGCCTCGGTGAACGTGGGCGAGCGTAAGATCCATGACATCATCGCGCGTTTTGGTGTTGAGGATTTCCTGCAGGGTATCGAGGGTATTCTGGACTACGCCGAAGCGCAGGCGCGCAGCATTATTGCCACTATCCCGGACGGGGAGTACTTCTATGCTGACTTTGCCGATGAAGATGGTGAAGGCGGCTATCCGTGCCGCGTAGCCATCACGCTGCGCATTAGCGGCGACACGCTGGAGCTGGATTACACCGGCAGCGATCCACAGTTGGCCTCGTCGCTAAATATGCCCACGGGCGGCCGTGAACGCCATCCGCTGGCGCTGGTGGGTGTCACTTATGTGCTTTCCACGCTGGATCGCCATCTGCTGCTCAATGCGGGCACCTTACGCCCGACGCGCGCTATCCTGCCGCCCGGTACGGTGATGAACTGTGAAGCGCCTGCCGCGGTGGGCATGCGATCGCTGACCTGCGCGTTGTCGCAGATCGCCACCATTGGCGTCTTTTCCCAGGCATTGCCCGATCGCTTACCTGCCAACTCACCCGGCGGCAACTCGATCATGAATATCCGTACCAGCGACAGTCAGAACCGCAGCGTGGTGGCTTCGCTAGGACCCGTCGGCGGTGGCGCGGGCGGTACGCCACGTCATGATGGCCCGGATGGTTCTGGCGGGTTATCGGCGTTTCTGAAAAACACGCCTATTGAGATCAACGAGGCAGAAGTCCCCATCCATTTCCATCGCTATGGGCTGGCAGCGGACAGTGCCGGTGCCGGGCGCTATCGTGGCGGCCTGGCCACAGAGATGGCGTTTGAAATTACCGCGCCCAACACCACGGTAACGGCGCGCAATCGTAACCGGTCAGTGTTCGCCTCGGCTGGCGTGCTGGGCGGTGAGTCGGGGGCATTGTCGCACTTCCGCACGCTGCGCAACGGCAAGGCCATTGAACACGGCAACACCGATGTCATTCGTTGCCAGCCGGGCGATATCGTTGAGGTGCGCGGTCCGGGCGCGGGAGGGTATGGCCTGCCAGTGGAACGTGACACGGCGGCAGTGCTGCAGGATGTGCGCTGCGGATTCGTCTCCCGCCAGATGGCGCGTGAGCACTACGGCGTGGCGATCATTGATGATGAGGTGGATGCGGTCACCACTGCGCGTTTACGCGCTGAGATGCAGCACGAAGCCCGGCAGCATTTTGATCACGGCCCAGCCCGCACCGCGTTTGAACAGCAGTGGACACCGGCGCGCTATGCGTTGCTCACCACGTTTCTGGCACAAGCGCCGGTCAGCTGGCGCCACTTCCTCAAGCAGCAGGTGTTTGACGCAGTGGCAGTGGAGGCACAACCGGCAACACGTGAGGCGGTTGCAGCAGATCCACAACCGGCAATGCTTGAGGCGCAGATGCAGGCCATCTTCCAGAAGCTGCAACAACGCTATCCGGCGATGATGAACAGGTCGCACTAAGCGCTAATATTCAGCTTCAGGCTTTGCCATAGTCTTTTGTTGCCCGATGACGGTTCATCAGGCGCATTTAAGAGGATGTCACTATGGCTTCAGCAAACACGCCCGTTTGGTTTATTTCTGGTTGTTCAACCGGCTTTGGCCGGGAGCTGGCGCAGCAGACCATTGCGCGCGGTTTTCATACCGTGGTGACCGCGCGTGACCCGGCAAAAGTGCAGGATTTGGTGGCGGGGCATGACAACGCCCTTGCGGTGGCACTGGATGTGACCGATGCGCAAAGTATCGAGCAAGCCGTTCAGGCCGCACTGGACAAATTCGGTACGGTGGATGTGCTGGTGAACAATGCCGGCTATGGCTATCAGAGTTCAGTGGAAGAGGGCGATGAGCGTGAGATCCGTGCTCAGTTCGATGCCAACGTCTTTGGTCTGTTTGCCTTAACGCGCGCGATTTTGCCAGCGATGCGTAAACAGCGCCGCGGACACGTGATCAATATCACCTCGGTCGCCGGATTCATTGGCTTTGCCAGTTCAGGCTATTACTCGGCCAGCAAACACGCGGTGGAAGGCTGGTCTGATTCCCTGGCAGTGGAAGCGGCGCCTTTAGGCATTCATGTCACTTGTGTCGAGCCGGGCCCATTCCGCACGGATTGGGCGGGGCGTTCACTGCACCAGACGCCGAGCACCATTCCGGAATATGCTGATACCGCGGCGGCGCGCATGAAAGCCACTTCCGAATACAGCGGCACCCAGGCGGGCGATCCGGCTCGTGCGGCCACGGCGATGATCGCCATCACGGAGCACGATAATCCTCCGCGCCATCTGGTGATGGGCGCATGGGGTTATGAGGCAGTGACCAGTAAGTTGAAAGAGAGACTGGCACAAATCGAAGACTGGAAGCAGACGTCGATTGATACGGATTTTCCATCATAACCCTGATGCACGGTAGATCGCGCCGCCACCGCTAACCGGGATTAAACGCGAGCGGCGCGGCATTGACGCCAATGCCCGCAGGACGGAATACGCTCCTCCCGCCGGGCATTTATACCATCTTTTCAATCTCTTCAAACGGTACGGCCTGGCTGAACAGATATCCCTGTAGCTGATTACAGCCCGCATCGGCCAGCGCCACCTTTTGGCCTTCGGTTTCTACTCCTTCGGCGGTGACGGTTAAGCCCATGGCGTGACCCAGACGCACCACGGATTCAACGATTGCCGCAGAGTTTTGCGCGACGCCCAGCGATTGGGTGAAGGAGCGATCAATCTTGATTTTGTCGACCGGGAATGTGCTGAGATAGTTAAGGCTGGAGTAACCGGTGCCAAAATCATCCAGCGCAATGCGGAAACCGGCCTCACGCAGCGCGATGATGTTATTGCGTGCTTCGTGCTCATCCTCAATCAATACGCCTTCGGTGATCTCCAGTTCCATATGATGTGGTTTGGCGCCTTCTTCACGCACAATTTCAACGATGCGCTCCACAAAGCCACTGGCGCGAAACTGCACGGGAGAAACGTTAACCGCCACAATCACCTGCGGCAGTTTCAGTGAGGTTTTACAGGCTTCACGTAACACCCATTCGCCCAGCGGAATGATCATCCCGGTCTCTTCGGCGATGGCGATAAAGTCACCCGGCGAGACATCACCACGCACCGGATGCTGCCAGCGCAGCAGGGCTTCTAATCCCACCACTCGCTGTCCGCTGATCTCCATCAGGGGTTGATACCACACGCGCAGGCCATCGAAATTGACCAGCGCCTGACGTAAATCCGTCGCCATCTGCTGGCGGGTGCGCAGCGATTCATCCATCACTTTTTCGAACTGGCGATACTGGCCGCGACCACTGTTTTTTGCCTCATACAGCGCGATGTCCGCTTTACGCATCAGCTCCAGACGATCAATGCCATCTTTAGGGGCCAGCACCAGCCCGATGCTGACCCCAACCCACACTTCGCTGCCTTGCAGCTCATAGGCTTCACTCAGCTCACTGATAATGCGTTTTGCCAACGCCTGCACCTGACCGATGTTATCGACGTCCGGCATCATCACAATAAATTCATCCCCGCCGATGCGCCCTACGGTATCGCTGGCACGCAAGATGTGCGTGAGGCGGCGCGCTACCTCAATGATCAACTCATCGCCCGCATGATGGCCATAGGTATCATTGATGTTTTTAAAGCGATCGAGATCAAGCAACAGCAGCGCCACACGTTGATCGTGCCGGGCGGATGCAGCCAGCGCCTGGGTCAGCCGATCTTCCACCAGTGCCCGATTAGGCAGTCCGGTAAGCACATCGTGAAAAGCCAGATGCTGCGCCTGCGCCTCACTGGCGCCGAGCTTAAGCAACGATTGCGACAGATTGAGAGAGGAGGTCCAGATGCGCCTGACCATAAACAGGCAGAGCAGGGTAATCAGCACCACGGATAACAGTGTTGAAGGGCCGAGCATGCGCAGCATCTGCGCGCCGGGTTTATCCGGTAGCCAGCTCAGGTAACCCACTGCATCGCCTTGCTGTGAATTCAGTTGGTAGAGTGCATCTGTTCCAGGCTGCGGTGCGCCATCGCTGAAATGCAGCTGTTGCAGTTGGCTGCGATCCGCCAGATTACGTAAATAGCCATCATCGAGGAATTTGATACTGACTAATCGATAGCGGCCTGCTTCACGTGTGCTGCTGATATCGCCCACAGCGAGGGCCGTGGCACGTTGCCCAATGCGCACGAAATCGGCGCGATCGCTGGGACCCGCCACTTCATCACTGCTCACCACGAGCGGACTGGCCAGCATGTCTTTTAGGTATTGCCCCACGCTGTCACTGGGCACGCGTTTACCCTCACGCCAGATCGCCAGCGGCTGATTGTTACGATCCATCAGCAGAATCAACTGGTGGTCAAACATGTCATAAAGCCAGCCGCCGATATTTTGATCTAACCAGCTCTGATCCGGTACGCCCAATGCCAATTGGTCCGCGAGAGGCGACCAGCGAGTCAAACTGCGCAGCTGACGCAAATGTTCATTCAAACTTTGGCTAAAGGAGGCCTCAATCATGCGTTGCTGTTGATCGCGAGCCTGTTCATTGCTCAGCGAGGTGCCCCAGAACAAGCCAACACCTGCTCCGGCAAAGGTTAAAACTAAAATCGCCACCAACGGCAAAATAACTTCCCGTACAAAATTGCGGCGAAAACCGTCGGACAGTTTGATTGTGTTAATCATTTTAGGGTTCGCGTAACAAGGAGGGATCATTAATAACGTTAGCAGACTTTACGCAAGCTGCATCCTGTAAGGGAAGCGATAAAGCTGTGAAAATAAGCGATAATTTTTTGAACACTGTCACAAAGGTAACAGTTAAAAATTTTTTATTAAAACCACAGCCGTTTCGCTTCGATCCTGCTGCCCTAAAGCAAATTCATCCTCACGTCATTGAGCCGTCACGGCGCTGTCATCTGGCTCGCGCACTGTAGTCGCCATCTCGCAGCACTTGTCGCTGCGCTCCTCAACCCATAGCGAATGAGGTATTGAACGTGATGGAGATATCCAGACATCCGACCACTGTGTATCAGGCGGTCGCCGCCCAACTGGAGCAGGCACTGCAAGAGCGTTATCGCTGTGGTGACTATCTGCCTTCTGAACAACAGTTAGCCGATCACTATGAAGTCAACCGCCATACGTTGCGCCGCGCGGTAGATGAACTGGTGAACAAAGGGCTGCTGCAACGCCGTCACGGTGTTGGCATTTTGGTGCTGATGCGTCCCTATGATTACCCCTTACATGCGCAGGCGCGCTTTAGCCAAAACCTGCTGGAGCAGGGCAGCCACCCCACCAGTGAGCGTCTGCTGGCGGTGCTGCGTCCCGCCAGTGGCGATGTGGCCAGTGCGCTCGCCATTAATGAAGGCGACAACGTGATTCATCTGCGCACGCTGCGCCGCGTGAATGGCGTGCCGGTGTGTGTCATCAATCACTTCCTGCCAGAACTGAGCTGGTGGCCGACGATACAGCAGTTCCAGAACGGCTCGCTGCATGACTTTATGCAGCAGCACCTTGGCCTCGATTTAACGCGTTCGCAAACCCGAATCAGCACCCGCCGCGCCCAGGCTAAAGAGTGTAAACAGCTGGAGATTGCCCTGCAGTCACCGCTGCTGTGCGTGCGCACCCTGAATAAACACCGTGACGGTCAGGTAGCGGAATACTCCGTCAGCCTGACGCGTGGCGACATGATTGAACTGACTCTGGAGCATGAATGAAACAGCAAACCGCTCGCCAGCATTGGCTATCGGTACTCGCGCACAGCGAAGCCAGCCAGCTAAATGCCCACTGGCAGTCGCTGCACCTCAATGCGCAATTTGAAGCGATTCGTCCCGCTGAAACCGGTTTAACCCGTTTGCAGGCGCGCATGGGCGGTAGCGGCAAACGCTTCGTGATGGGCGATGCCACCGTCACGCGTGCCGTAGTGAAACTGCATGATGGCACCCTCGGTTTCAGTTATGTGCTGGGCCGCGATAAAGCCCATGCCGAACGCTGCGCCGTGATTGATGCGCTGCTGCAACAGCCGGAAACCCATGCGCTGTTGCAGGAAAAATTAATTGCCCCGCTGGCGGCCCTGCGTGAAGAGCAGCGTCAGCTGCGCGCACGTGAAATCGCCAGCTCTAAAGTGGACTTCTTTACGCTGGTACGCGGAGATAACTCATGACATTACTCGCCAGTTTTAACCATCCGGTTGCCGATTCACAGCGTGCCTTCCGCCGCATTCTTAAAGCGATGAGCGAGCCAGGCGTGATGGTCTCTCTGCCACTGGAACAGGGCTGGGGCGACCTGTCGCCTGCCGCAACGGCGGTACTGCTGACGCTGGTGGATCAGGAGAGTGCGTTGTGGCTGGATGGTCGCGTAGATAGTGAAATCGTGCGTAACAACCTGCGTTTTCACACCGGTGTGCCGATTGTGGAAGAGCGCCATGCACCCTTTGCCCTGACGCATGCGGTATCCAATCCGGATCCCGCGCAGTTTGCGCCGGGCGACAATATGTCACCGGAAAAAAGCACCACACTGATCATTGAAGTGCCATCACTGAACGGCGGCTTAACCCTGCGCCTGTCTGGTCCTGGCCTGCGTGAGTCACGCGCCATCGCCCCGCAGCTTCCCGAAGCCATTCTGACCTATCTGCGCGAGCGTCCGCATCCGTTCCCACTGGGCGTGGATCTGATTTTCACCTGCGGTGAAGCGATGATGGCCTTGCCACGCACTACCGACGTGGAGGTGTGCTGATGTACGTTGCGGTGAAAGGGGGCGAGAAGGCGATAGCCAGTGCTCATGAGCTACAGGCTGATTTGCGCCGTGGCGACCGCGATATCGCAGAACTCGGTTGCGATCAGGTCGCACAGCAGCTGGGATTAGCGGTGGATCGCGTGATGACCGAAGGCGGTATCTACGATCCCCAACTGGCGGCACTCGCCATTAAACAAGCCAGCGGCGATTTGGTCGAAGCGATCTTTCTGCTGCGTGCCTATCGCACGACGCTACCACGTCTGGCTGACAGCCTGGCGCTGGACACCGATGAGATGCGCATCGAACGTCGTATCTCGGCGGTGTACAAAGATTTGCCGGGCGGTCAGGTGCTCGGTCCTACCTACGATTACAGCCATCGCCTGCTCGATTTCACCCTGCTGGCTAACGGTGAAACCCCGGCGGCACCGCGTGACGATCAGGCGCTACCAGAGCACTGCCCGCATGTGTTCAGCATGATGACCAGAGAGGGCCTGGCAGCGCGCGAAGAGGATGATGGCAGCGAGCCTTGTGATATCACGCGTGAACCGCCTGGCTATCCGGCCACGCGCGCGGCACGTCTGCAACAGTTGGTACGCGGCGACGAAGGTTTCTTGCTGGCGCTCGGCTACTCCACGCAGCGCGGTTATGGCCGCAACCACCCGTTTGCTGGCGAAATCCGTACCGGCTATCTCAGCGTGTCGATCTGCCCGGAAGAACTGGGCTTTGAGATTGATATCGGTGAAATCCTGCTGACCGAGTGTGAAATGGTCAACGGCTTCACCACGCAAACCGAAGGTGCGCCGCACTTCACGCGCGGCTACGGGCTGGTGTTTGGCCGTTCAGAGCGCAAGGCGATGGCGATGGCACTGGTGGATCGTGCCCTGCAAGCACCCGATTACAACGAACGTATTGCAGGCCCGGCGCAGGACGAAGAGTTCGTGCTGTCGCATGCCGACAACGTGGAAGCGGCGGGCTTTGTTTCGCATCTGAAACTGCCGCACTACGTCGATTTCCAGGCGGAGCTGGAGTTGCTGAAACGGCTGCGTGAACAGGTTCAGGAGCAAAACGATGAGTGAGTTAACCGGCTATAACAACGGCTATCTGGATGAGCAGACCAAGCGCACCCTTCGTCGCGCGATCCTCAAAGCGGTAGCGATTCCGGGTTATCAGGTGCCGTTTGCCGGACGTGAAATGCCGATGCCTTACGGCTGGGGCACCGGCGGGATCCAGATCACCGCCAGCATCATTGGCGACAGCGACGTGCTGAAGGTGATTGACCAGGGCGCGGATGACACCACCAACGCCGTGTCGATCCGTCGCTTCTTCCAGCGTGTCAGTGGTGCAGCCACCACCGAAGCTACCAAAGACGCCACGCTGATCCAGACGCGTCACCGCATTCCAGAGACGCCATTGCAGGAAGATCAGGTGCTGATTTTCCAGGTGCCGATTCCTGAGCCGCTGCGCTTCATCGAGCCGCGCGAAACGGAAACCCGCACCATGCACGCACTGGAAGAGTACGGCATCATGCAGGTCAAACTGTATGAAGATATCGCCCGCTACGGCCATATCGCCACCACCTATGCCTATCCGGTGAAGGTCAACGATCGCTACGTGATGGACCCTTCGCCGATCCCGAAATTCGATAACCCGAAAATGCACATGATGCCTGCGCTGCAGCTGTTTGGCGCCGGGCGTGAAAAGCGCATTTATGCCTTACCGCCTTATACCAAAGTGGAAAGCCTCGACTTCGACGACCACCCATTCACCGTACAAAGCTGGGATGAACCCTGTGCCCTGTGCGGTTCACACCACAGCTACCTCGATGAGGTGGTCATGGATGATGCCGGTACGCGCATGTTTGTCTGCTCCGATACCGATTTTTGCCACCAGCAGCAGGAACAACAACATGCACAGTGAACAGCCGCTGCTTGCGGTCAACAATCTGACGCATCTTTATGCGCCAGGCAAAGGTTTTGAAGACGTCAGCTTTGAACTCTATCCAGGGGAAGTCTTGGGCATTGTGGGTGAGTCGGGTTCCGGCAAAACCACCTTGCTGCGCAGCCTGTCTGCGCGTTTAGCGCCGCAGCAGGGCAACATTCTTTATCGTGCTCAGGACCTTTATCAACTGAGTGAGAGCGACCGCCGACGTCTATTGCGCACTGAATGGGGCGTGGTGCATCAGCATCCGCTGGACGGATTGCGCCCGCAGGTCACGGCGGGAGGCAACATCGGTGAGCGCTTGATGGCCGTCGGCCAGCGTCATTACGGTGACATCCGTAAAGAGGCGATGCGCTGGTTGCAGGACGTCGAAATCCCCGCCAACCGCATCGACGATTTGCCGACCACCTTCTCTGGCGGTATGCAGCAGCGTTTGCAGATTGCACGCAACCTGGTGACGCAACCCACGCTGGTGTTTATGGATGAGCCGACCGGTGGTCTGGATGTGTCGGTGCAGGCACGACTGCTGGATCTGCTGCGAACGCTGGTGCGCGAGCTCAATCTGGCGGTGGTGATCGTCACCCACGATCTCGGCGTCGCGCGCTTGCTGGCGCACCGCCTGCTGGTGATGAAGCAGGGCAAGGTGGTGGAGAGCGGTCTGACCGACCGGGTGCTGGACGATCCGCACCATCCTTACACGCAACTGCTGGTCTCATCGGTGCTGGCTTAACTTCATCAGGACATCAACATGCAACCTTTATTGCGCGTAGAGAAACTTAGCAAAACCTTCGTGCTGCACAACCAGAGCGGTGCTGAACTGCCGGTGCTGCAGGATGCCAATCTTGAGGTCGGCGCCGGTGAATGTGTGGTGCTGCACGGCCGTTCCGGCAGCGGTAAATCCACGCTGCTGCGCGCGCTGTACGGCAACTATCAGGCCAACAGCGGTCATATCTGGCTGCAACATCAGGGCGCATGGATCGACATGGCACAGGCGCCCGCGCGGCAGATTTTGGCGATTCGTCGCGAAACCGTTGGCTGGGTCAGCCAGTTCTTGCGCGTTATTCCCCGTGTGCCCACGTTGGAAATCGTCATGCAACCTCTGCTCGAACGCGGCGTGGATCGTGCTTTTTGCGAGAAGCGAGCCAAAGACCTGCTGACCAGGCTGAATGTGCCTGAACGTTTGTGGTCACTCGCACCGTCCACGTTCTCGGGCGGTGAACAGCAGCGCGTGAACATCGCACGGGGTTTTATCGCGGATTATCCGGTACTGCTGCTGGATGAACCCACCGCCTCACTCGACAGTGCGAATAGCGCAGCGGTGGTGGAATTGATTGAACAGGCGCGCACCCGTGGCGCCGCCATTGTTGGCATTTTCCATGACGAAGCGGTGCGCGCACGCGTGGCCGATCGCCTGCACGTCATGCAGCCGGTTAAAACAGGAGCAGAAGCATGATCGTCAATAATGTCCGTCTGGTGCTGGAAAATGAGGTTGTCGCCGGTTCGCTGGAGATCCGCGATGGTCGCATCGCCAGTTTCAGCGACAGCACCAGCCAATTGCCTGGTGCGCTGGATGGCGAAAACGCCTTCCTGTTACCAGGACTGGTTGAGCTGCATACCGACAACCTCGACAAATTCTTCACGCCGCGTCCAAAAGTGGATTGGCCCGCGCACTCGGCAATGAGCAGCCACGATGCCCTGATGGTTGCCAGCGGCATTACCACGGTGCTGGATGCGATTGGCGTCGGCGATGTGCGTGATGGCGGTCATCGCCTCGAGAACCTGAGCAAAATGATCAACGCCATTCAGGACAGCAACCGCAAAGGCATCAACCGGGTCGACCACCATCTGCATCTGCGCTGTGAGTTGCCACACAACACCACGCTGCCGCTGTTTGAAAAGTTGATGAGCACGCCTGAGCTGTCACTGGTATCGCTGATGGACCATTCGCCAGGCCAACGTCAATACGCCTCGCTGGAGATGTATCGCACCTATTACCAGGGCAAATACTCGTTGAATGATGAGCAGATGGATCAGTTCGAACGTGAGCAACTGGCACTGGCCGCCGAGTTCTCGACACCGAACCGCAACGCCATCTCCAGCCTGTGCCGTTCACGGGGGATCCCGATTGCCAGTCACGATGATGCTACTGCCGCACATGTGGCCGAATCGCATGAGGTGGGCAGCACCATTGCGGAGTTCCCCACCACCATCGAGGCTGCCCGCGCCTCGCGTGAGTGCGGTATGCAGGTGTTAATGGGCGCGCCGAATATCGTGCGTGGTGGATCGCACTCGGGCAACGTAGCGGCCTGGGAGCTGGCCAGCCATGGGCTGCTGGATATTCTGTCATCAGATTACTACCCAGCGAGCCTGCTGGACGCGGTGTTCCGCTTAGTGGCAGATGAACGCAACAGCCTGACGTTGCCACAGGCCGCCGCGTTGGTGACACGTCATCCGGCGCGTGCCATTGGCTTGCACGATCGCGGCGTGATTGGCGAAGGCATGCGTGCCGACCTGGTACTGGCGCATACCGAACATGGGCATCCACACATTCGCCACGTCTGGTCGCAGGGCAGGCTGGTGTTCTGATGGCGCGCCTGATCTGGCTCACCGGGCCTTCGGGCTCGGGTAAAGACAGTTTGTTGAATGCGCTACGCGAAGCGCCGCCAGATAACCTGGTGATCGCCCATCGCTACATTACGCGCCCGGCTGATGCCGGGGGCGAAAATCATGTGGCGCTGAGCGAGGCTGAGTTTAGGCGTCGTCAAGCCATGGGGTTGTTTGCCATCAGCTGGCAGGCACACGGCCTCTACTACGGGCTGGGAGAAGAGATCGACCACTGGCTGGCGCGCGGGTTGAATGTGCTGGTCAACGGTTCGCGTCTGCATCTGCCGATTGTCGAGCAACATTACGGCACACAACTGTTGCCGCTGGTGCTGCACGTTTCACCGGCGGTGCTGGAAATGCGCTTACGGCAGCGCGGACGTGAAAGTGAAGGGGAGATTCGTCAACGGCTGGCGCGCGCATCAGAACCGCTCCCTGCGCACTGCCATCCGCTCAATAACGATGGCGCACTCAGCGATACGCTCAACGGGTTGCGTCAATTGCTGGAGCATCCACCATGAAACTCACTTTTCTCGGTACGGGTGGCGTGCAGTCTGCGCCGCTGTTTGGCTGTGATTGCCACGCTTGCGAACGTGCGCGTCTTGAGCCTCGGCGCGCACGCGCCGCGACCAGTGCACTCATTGACACGGGCAGCGAGCGTATCTTACTGGATGCCGGCCGCCACGACCTGCATCAGCGCTTTCGACCCGGTGAACTGAGCCGTATTTTGCTCACCCACTTTCATATGGACCATGTGGCAGGACTGTTCAGTTTACGTTGGGGATTAGGTCAACCGATTCCGGTGTGGGCACCACCGGATGAGAAGGGCTGCGATGACCTGTTTAAACATCCTGGTTTGCTGGATTTCCGTTCTGCCCTCACGCCTTTCGTCCCTCATCGCTTTGGTGCGCTGCAGGTGACACCTCTACCGCTGCAGCACTCAAAACTCACTTATGGCTACCTGTTCGACTGGCAGGGTACGCGTCTCGCCTGGCTTTGTGATACCTGTGGATTGCCACCTGACACTGCAGATTTTCTTCATGGTCAACCGCTGGATCAACTGGTGATTGACTGCAATGACCCGCCACGAGAAAGCGCACGCAATCATAACGATGTGACGCGCGCATTGCAGATTATTGAACAGCTGGCACCGCGCCAGGCGTGGCTTATCCACCTCAGTCATGAGATGGATGGCTGGTTACTTAATAATCGCTTACCTGACAATGTGCTGGCGGCCACCGACGGCCAGACGATTACGGTCGGCTCCGCACTCAGTGTCACTGTTTAATCATTTAACTGTCATTAAGTCTTCATCGGATTTGCCCGTAATAACGGGCAATCAAGACCTCAGAGAGATGGAGTGCAACATGGCACAGGCATTACTGAAAACCGTTATCGACAATCCTTATGTTCCGCACGCCGGGCAAGGCAACAAGGTGCTGTCGGTGCAGGGACTGTGCAAGGCGTACGGCGAAAACCGCGTACTGGATAATGTCAGCTTCGATCTGCATGCGGGCGAGCTGGTGGCCGTGATTGGTCGCTCAGGCGCAGGCAAATCGACACTGTTACACATGCTGAACGGCACCATCAGTGCTTCGCAGGGTGCGATTCTCAGTAATCGTCAGGGTGAAGCCGATCGTGATGTGGTGACGCTCAATAGCCGCCAGATGCGCGAATGGCGCAGCGAATGCGGCATGATTTTCCAGGATTTCTGTCTGGTGCCGCGTCTGGATGTACTGACCAACGTACTGCTGGGGCGCCTGAGCCAGACTTCAACACTGAAATCGTTCTTCAAAGTGTTCTCCGAAGCGGACCGCGCGCAGGCGATTGAGCTGCTGCAGTGGATGAACATGCTGCCGCAGGCGCTGCAGCGTGCGGAGAACCTGTCAGGTGGGCAGATGCAGCGCGTGGCGATTTGCCGTGCGCTGATGCAAAACCCGCGCATTCTGCTGGCAGATGAGCCGGTGGCCTCACTCGATCCGAAAAACACCAAACGCATCATGGATGTGCTGCGTCAGGTGAGTGAGCAGGGCATCAGCGTCATGGTGAACCTGCACTCGATTGAACTGGTGAAGCAGTACTGCACCCGTGTTATCGGCATTCAGCGCGGCAAAGTGCTGTTTGACGGACATCCTTCTCAGTTGACCGATGGCTTGCTGCATGAGCTGTACGGCGACGAAATTAACCAGCTCCACTAACTTCCACGGCAAGAGAAAAAACACGAATGAAACTGACCTCTTTAGCTTTATTGACTGTTGCAATGACTTTTGGCGTTAACGCAGCGGATGCACCAAAAGAATTGAACCTCGGGATTTTGGGTGGACAGAACGCCACTCAGCAGATCGGCGATAACCAGTGCGTGAAAGATTTCTTCGACAAAGAGCTGAACGTCGATACCAAAATGCGCAACTCGTCTGACTACTCAGGCGTGATTCAGGGCCTGCTGGGTAACAAAATTGATATGGTGCTGAGCATGTCTCCAGCATCTTATGCGTCGGTTTATCTGCAGAACCCGAAAGCGGTTGACGTGGTCGGCATCGTGGTGGATGACAAAGACGGATCACAGGGTTATCACTCTGTGGTGATCGTGAAAGCAGACAGCCCGTACAAAAAGCTGGAAGACCTGAAAGGCAAATCCTTTGGTATGGCCGATCCGGATTCAACTTCTGGCTTCCTGATGCCAAACCAGGCGTTCAAGAAAGAGTTTGGAGGCACGGTTGACGACAAGTACAACAACACCTTCTCCAGCGTGATCTTCTCTGGCGGCCACGAGCAAGACATTCTGGGTGTGTTGAATGGTCAGTTCGAAGGCGCAGTGACCTGGACTTCAATGATCGGTGATTATGACAAGGGTTATACCTCTGGTGCCTTTGGCCGCATGATGCGTATGGATCAGCCTGACCTGATGAAGAAAATTCGCATCATCTGGCAGTCTCCGCTGATCCCGAACGGTCCAATCCTCGTGAGCAACAATTTGCCCGCTGACTTCAAACAGAAGCTGGTGGCTGCGATCAAGAAGCTGGATAAAGAAGACCACAGTTGCTTTGTTAAAGCGGTGGGCGGTGCTCAGCACATCGGCCCGGCAACCGTTGCCGATTATCAGAACATCATCGATATGAAACGTGATTTGATGAAAGGTTCACGCGGTTAATGAACCTGCGGGGCAGGTGTGCTGGTAAAGCATACCTGCCTGATGCGCTTGCAGCAAACCGTAGCGGCGCGATGAATCGCGTGGTTTTGACCCGCAGATGAGCGGGTATCAGTGTGCAATGAATCGTGCCGCTACATCGTTGTGCCACGCAATATTACCTCCAATACAGGACATCCCCCTTGACCGATTTCGAACACTACTACCAACGCATCCGTCGTCAGCAAAAACGCGACACTGTGCTCTGGTCGCTGCTGTTGGTGGCGCTCTACCTCGCTGCGGGCAAGATGGCGGAATTCAATCTGGTCACGGTCTGGCAATCACTGCCACACTTTTTTGATTACATCGGCGAAACCGTGCCGGTGTTGCATTGGTCGGTGTTGTTCGCGGATGTCAAAACCGAAGGCTCGCTGGCCTACTGGGGCTACCGCCTGCATTTTCAGCTGCCGCTGATTTGGGAAACTTTGCAGCTGGCGCTGTCGTCGACCATCGTTGCCGTGATGGTCGCTGGGGTACTGGCGTTTTTCGCCGCCGACAACACCCAAACGCCGCGCAGCGTCCGCTTTGCGATCCGTGCCTTTGTCGCTTTCCTGCGCACCATGCCTGAACTGGCGTGGGCGGTGATGTTCGTCATGGCGTTTGGCATTGGGGCGATTCCCGGCTTCCTCGCACTGGCGCTGCACACCGTGGGAAGCCTGACCAAACTGTTTTATGAATCGATTGAGAGCGCTTCGGACAAACCGGTGCGCGGCCTCGCGGCCTGCGGCGCCACCAAATTACAGCGCATGCGCTTCGCCTTCTGGCCACAGGTGAAACCGACGTTTCTCTCCTACAGCTTTATGCGCCTTGAAGTGAACTTCCGTTCTTCCACCATCCTCGGATTGGTCGGTGCGGGCGGTATCGGCCAGGAGCTGATGACCAACATCAAACTGGACCGTTACGATCAGGTCAGTATTACGCTGCTGCTGATCATTGTGGTGGTTTCGCTGCTGGATACGGTATCCGGCTGGTTGCGCCGTCGCGTGGTGGAAGGGGATATAAAATGATCGCATTAGCACCGGATGTAGCAAAACTGAAGCAGGAACATCCTGCACTGTTCGCCGCCCAAAACCGTTATCTGCGCCGGGTGGCTGGCGTTGCACTTGCCATCGCGCTTTATTACCTGTTCTTCTTTGAGTTCTTTGGCATTGAGTGGAGCCGAGTCATTATCGGTTGCGAGCAACTAGGGCGTTACTTCCTGCGCATGTTTGTTTGGCAAGACTTTATGAACTGGCCATTTGGCTATTATTTCTCGCAGATTGGCATAACGCTGGCGATTGTATTTGCCGGGACATTGACCGCATCGCTGATCGCGTTGCCAGTGTCGTTCCTTGCAGCGCGTAACGTGATGCACGATCCCATTGCCCGTCCGATCTCCTTAGTGGTGCGCCGTTTGCTCGACATCCTACGCGGTGTCGATATGGCCATCTGGGGATTGATTTTTGTGCGTGCGGTTGGCATGGGGCCGTTGGCGGGCGTACTGGCGATTGTGGTTCAGGATGTGGGCTTGCTGGGTAAACTGTATGCGGAAGGGCATGAAGCGGTTGAACGTTCGCCAAGCCGTGGTTTAGGTGCGGTGGGGGCCAATAGCCTGCAGAAACATCGCTTTGGCATCTTTACCCAATCCTTCCCGACCTTCCTGGCATTGAGCCTGTACCAGATTGAATCCAATACCCGTTCGGCGGCGGTACTTGGCTTTGTCGGGGCAGGTGGCGTCGGCCTGGTGTATGCCGAGAATATGCGTCTGTGGAACTGGGATGTGGTGATGTTCCTGACCATCCTTCTGGTCGGCGTGGTGATGATTATGGATGTCATCTCCAGCAAATTGCGTAAACGCTACATCACGGGGAAACCGTTGCCGCTGTGGCAGCCTGCCGTGCGCGATTAAGCCGTTCACTGCGTTGCCAGGCGCGCTCCAGCGCCTGCGCCAACTGCACCTGTTGCCAGGGTTTTGCCAACCGTTCACACAGCGGCAAAGTGACCTGACTTTGACGCAAATCCTGACCGCTAATCAGCAGCGTGGCCAGTTCCGGCCACTGCTGTTGTGCCTGACGAATCACATCCGCGCCGTTTAAGGTACCGGGTAACATCAGATCACTGATCAGTAACTCAATGTCTGGCGTCTGCCGCAGCAGCGTTAACGCGGATTCGCCATCGTCACACTCTAATGTGAGATAGCCGAGCTGATGCAAGTGCTCACACAATGTCTGCCTGACGGCGGGTTCATCATCCAGGACCAACACCAGACGGTCGCTGCTGGCAACTGGCGTGAATTCCGGCAGCGCCGGTGCAGACTGGGCCGCTTCCGGTGCACGCGGCAGTAACAGACGCACGGTGGTGCCCTGACCGGGGGCGGTTTCCACCTCGATCTGTCCGCCGGATTGACGCACAAATCCATATACCATCGACAAGCCAAGTCCGCTGCCGCTGCCAGTCTCTTTGGTGGTGAAAAATGGCTCAAACACTTGTTCTCGCACCTCGGCTGACATGCCGCAGCCGTGATCGATAACTTCAATGGTCACGCGATCGCGTTTGCCATCCGCTTCCTGCATTCGCTGATTCCAGATGCGCAGGCGAATTTCCCCGCTTTGTTTCTCCATGGCATCGCGCGCATTGACCACCAGATTCATCAGCGCATTTTCCAGTTGCCCGGCATCGATCCACGCTGGCCAGCCGGGGCGTTGCGCATCTACCACTAATTGCTGACCGGACAACAGTGAATGCTGCAACAGTGAGTGCAGATTATCGACCAGCTCAATCACTGATACCGCACGCGGATAAAGCGACTGTTTACGCGAGAAGGCCAGCAGCCGCTGGGTAAGCTGTGCCGCGCGGTCGGCCGCCAGCCGCGCACGATCGATTCGACTGGCCAGCGAACCAGGGGGGAGTTGGCCCACGGTGAGCGCCAGACTGCCAATAATCACGGCCAGCAGGTTGTTGAAGTCATGAGCGATGCCGCCAGTGAGTTGGCCCACCGCTTTCATTTTTTGGCTGTGCAGCAGCGCTTCTTCCAGCGCCTTGCGCGTGGTGCGCTCCAGTACGGTATTGACCATGCCACGGCGTGGCACCGGGCTAAAGCGCAGTTCCAGCGTGCGGCCGTCGGGCAGGCGAACTTCCTGCGCATCGTGCAGGCTGGTGAGTTGCACATCCATCCGCTCTAGCAGACGTTGATAATGCAGGCCGCGATGCAGGTCGCGCGCCGGAATGCCGAGCAACTCAGCATATTGCGCGTTCCAGACCACCAGTTGCCCGCTGTTATCGAACAACGCAAAGCCATCGCGCATCGCGAGGAAAGTGGATTCCAGTTGATTACTTTTCTCTTTTAACAGGCGCGAAGTGTGGGCCAGTGAAGCGGTATTGCGCGCAAAGACGTTAAAGGCGCGAGCCAGATCGCCAAGCTCATCGCGGCGGGCCAATCCCGGAACATTGACGCTTTTCTCGCCCTGGGCCAGGCGCGTCATGGCCTGGGCGATAGCGGTCAGGCTCGAACCGAGATTCCGATAGATGTAGTAGCCCGCGTAACCGGTGATCAACAGTGCCAGCAGCATAAACAGACCAATAAACCCGATGATGGAGTCCAGCTCCTGATGCGTCACCGTGCTACGCGCATCGCTCTGCTGCGCGACCAGTTGCACATAATGGGTGATGTCACCATTCAGCATCGCAACCAGTGCTTTGATGCGATAGGTCGCGTAGGCAATGGCGATATCGCTCTGCTCAAGCTGTTGAGCGACGGGTTGTAAGCTGCGCGTGGTGTCGACCAAGCGGTCACGCTGCATCGCCAGCGCATCCTGTAGCGGCAGGGCGGACCAAATGGGCAGTACCTGTTGTAATTGCTGTTCAGCAGCTTGCGGTGCCGTGGACTGGATCGCCACCTTTAACAGGGCATCCGTTTGCTGGCGCAGCGGCAAAAAAGCGCCGTCGCTGGCGAGTACATCAATGCGATTCAGCAGCAATTGCGCCTGCCACAGACCACTCAGCATCACGTTGCGTTGTAAGTGGCGTTGATGACCAACACGCAGCAGCTGATTGATGCTCTGTTCCAGCATCTGGCTGCGTTCACGAATGCGCGCCAGCAGCGCGGGTTGCTGTGCGGCCAATGGCGCGTTCGCCAGCAGGGATAAAGACTGCTGCAAGGCTTGCTGCGTCTGTTGCAGACGTGCCGACTCGCTCTGGTACTCCAGCGCACCCACCACCTGCGCCAATCGTACGGCGGCGGTGGCCACGTTGGCCGTATCCCGCGCCAGCGCCAGGCTGCCGTTCATATCCGCCAGGGTTTGCGCCTGTGCCTGCTCCTGAATGTGACCCGCGTGGCGAAATCCAAAAATAGCCACCAGGCTCACCGCCAGCGTCACGCTCACCACCAACAGGTTAAACAGCAGCAAGCGACCCCGTGCGCCAGCGTGCCAGTGCAGACTCTGACTCATTTGCGGACACTCCTTACCTCTCAACTCCCGGCGAGTATAAAAGCGTGAACGGGGTGCAATATGACAAATATGAATGGCCGCTGACATTTTCCATTTATCTGGCGTTGCAACACTCGGCGACAACTTCACACAGCAGGAGCCTGGCGATGGCGGCGACACCTATATTAGAAATGCGCGAAATCACCCGACGCTTCGGCAGCTTCTACGCCTTAAAAGGCGTGGATCTGACCGTGTGGCCGGGTGAAGTCCATGCGCTGATGGGCGAAAACGGTGCCGGAAAAAGTACGCTGATGAAGATTCTGGCCGGTGCGTATATCGCCAGCAGCGGGGAAATTCTTATTGATGGTCAGCCCTACGCCATTAAAGGCCCGAAAGAGGCGCTGGCAGCGGGCATCACACTGATTTATCAGGAAATCAATCTGGCGCCCAATCTCACGGTGGCAGAGAACATTTTTCTCGGCAGCGAGATCACGCGTGGCGGGCTGGTGAAACGTCGGCAGATGGCAGAAGAAGCACAGCAGGTGATTGATCGTTTGGGTGCGCAATTCAGCGCAACCGATCTGGTGAGCAGGCTGAGCATCGCCGAGCAACAGCAGGTGGAGATCGCCCGCGCGCTGCATCGCAACAGCCGTATTCTGGTGATGGATGAACCCACTGCCGCACTCTCCAATCGTGAAACCGAACAGCTGTTTGCGCTGATTAAACGCCTGCGCAGTGAAGGCATGGCGATCATTTATATCAGTCATCGCATGGCGGAAGTGTATGAGCTCTCCGATCGCGTCAGCGTGCTGCGTGATGGACAGTATGTTGGCAGCCTGACGCGTGACCAACTGAATGCCAGTGAACTGGTGCGCATGATGGTCGGGCGTCCACTCAGCGATCTGTTTAATAAAGACCGCAATATTCCCTTCGGTAAGGTGCGCCTGGCCGTTAATCATCTCACCGATAACCGGAAAGTGCATCCCAGCAGTCTCTCGGTGCGTGCCGGTGAAATTGTCGGGCTGGCAGGTTTGGTCGGTGCCGGGCGCAGTGAGTTGGCTCAGCTGATTTTTGGCGTGCACCAGCCGAAAGGCGGCGAGATCTGGATCGATGGGGAGAAGGTGAAAATTCACTCCCCGCGGGATGCCATAGCACGTGGCATTGGTTTCCTGACCGAGAACCGTAAAGAGCAAGGGCTGTTTCTGGAACTGGCCGCGCAGGAAAACATCGTGATGGCCACGCTGGAGCGTGATGCCAGCTACGGTCTGCTCAATCGGCGCAAAGGGCAAAAGATCGCTGGTGATGCCATCGAATCACTCAATATCCGTGTGCCGCACGCTCAGGTGCGGGCAGGTGGATTATCGGGCGGTAACCAACAGAAGCTGCTGATTTCACGCTGGGTGGCGATTGCACCGCGCATCCTGCTGCTGGACGAACCCACGCGCGGCGTGGATGTCGGCGCCAAAAGCGAAATCTACCGCATGATGAATCAGATGGCGCAACAGGGCGTGGCGATATTGATGATCTCCAGCGAGCTGCCGGAGGTGGTCGGGATGAGTGACCGCGTCTACGTGATGCGCGAAGGCAGCATTGCGGGCGAGTTGAGCGGCGCAGAGATCAGCCAGGAAAACATCATGACACTGGCCACCGGCGCACAGCCGGTTCAGGCCTGAGGAGACCGAAATGACCAGTGAAACCGCACGCGTAAAAAGTCCTACGCTCAAACGCGCCTTAATGAGCGATCTGCTGCAAACGGTGGGCATTCTGCCGATTTTGATTCTGATTGTGGCGGTTTTTGGCTTTGTCGCACCGAACTTCTTTACCGAAGCCAACCTGCTGAATATTACCCGGCAGGCTTCGATCAATATCGTGCTGGCGGCGGGGATGACCTTTGTCATCCTCACTGGCGGGATAGATTTATCCGTCGGTTCGATGCTCGGCACCACGGCGGTGGTGGCGATGGTGGTGTCACTCGATCCCGCCTTTGCCGGGCTGACGATACCGGCGGCGCTCGGCGCAGGGCTGATTATGGGGCTGTTTAACGGCATTTTAGTGGCGTGGGCCGGTTTACCGCCCTTTATCGTCACGCTCGGCACCTATACCGCCTTGCGCGGCGCGGCTTATTTGCTGGCGAACGGCACCACCGTCATCAACTCTGATATCAATTTCGAGTGGATAGGCAACGGTTATCTCGGGCCGATCCCATGGCTGATCATCATTGCCTTTGCCGTCATCGCGCTGTGCTGGTTCATTCTGCGCCGCACCACCCTGGGCGTACACATCTACGCTGTGGGCGGCAACATGCAGGCGGCTCGTCTTACCGGCATTAAGGTCGGCATGGTGTTGGTGTTTGTCTATGCCATGAGCGGCATGTTGTCGGGATTGGGCGGATTGATGAGTGCATCACGCCTCTACAGTGCCAATGGCAATCTGGGGGTGGGATACGAGTTGGATGCGATAGCGGCGGTGATCCTGGGCGGTACCAGTTTTGTCGGCGGCATCGGCACCATCACCGGCACGCTAATTGGTGCGCTGATTATCGCCACGTTGAACAACGGCATGACGCTGATGGGCGTGTCTTACTTCTGGCAACTGGTGATCAAGGGCGGAGTGATCATTATTGCCGTGCTGATCGATAAGTACCGTACGCGTCATCACGTGGGTTAAGGGCTATTTGCAACAGGTTGTCACACAACGGCGATCTGCTGGGTCGCCAACATAATCAAAAAAGCAGGAGAACATCGACTATGCGTTTTAATCCGATTATTACCGGACTGCTGGCGGCGACGTTGTTGAGTGCGCCACTGGTGCAGGCAAAAGAACTCAAATCCATTGGTGTCACGGTCGGCGATCTCGCCAACCCGTTCTTCGTGCAGATCACCAAAGGCGCAGAGCTCAAGGCGCGCGAACTGGCGGGCGACAAGGTCAATGTGACGCTGGTCTCCAGCGGTTACGATCTCGGTCAGCAGGTGGCGCAGATTGATAACTTCATCGCCGCTAAAGTGGACATGATTATCCTGAACGCCGCCGACTCCAAAGGCATCGCGCCTGCGGTAAAACGTGCGCGTGACGCCGGAATTGTGGTGGTGGCGGTGGACGTGGCCGCAGACGGTGCTAACGCCACCATTACCTCCGATAACACCCAGGCTGGGGCGATGGCGTGTAAATACATCTCTGATCGCCTGAAAGACAAAGGTAACGTGGTGATCATCAACGGACCGCCTGTTTCGGCGGTGCAAAACCGGGTTGAAGGTTGCATGAACGAGCTGAAAACCCATCCGGATATCAAACTGCTTTCCTACAACCAGAATGCCAAGGGCAGCCGTGATGGTGGCCTGGAAGTGATGACTGGACTGCTGTCAGCCAATCCGAAGATCGATGCGGTATTTGCGATCAACGATCCAACGGCGATAGGTGCGGATCTGGCGGCTAAACAGGCACAGCGCAGTGAGTTCTTTATTGTCGGCGTCGATGGATCGCCTGATGGTGAAGAGGCGCTGAAACGTAAAGGTTCGCTGTTTGTCGCAACGCCAGCACAGGATCCACAGGTGATGGCGGCTAAAGCGGTGGAGATTGGCTACGACATCCTGCAGGGCAAACCCGCGCCTGACAAACCGGTGCTGATCCCAGTCACCATGATCGATCGCAATACCGTGAGCAGCTACAAAGGCTGGACAGTGAAATAACGTTGATCACTTGAGGCGGTCTCTGGGCCGCCCGCATTGGGAGAGGAGTTATGCATCGATCCGAAGTGAACGCCATTCTGCAACTCACCCGAGAATTCTTTATGCGTCAGGACGTGCATCTGCCGCCGTGGGCCGATTATGGCCTAAGCCAATGGCGTGCGCTGGATAAACGCAGCGCAGAAGAGCTGCTGGCGCTGCATCTGGGCTGGGATGTCACCAGTTTTGGTGCTGATGATTTTTCTCAGACCGGCTTAACCTTGTTTACTCTGCGTAACGGATCGCGCGGCGGCCAGCCGTGGGGCAAACCCTATGCCGAAAAGATCATGCATGTGCGGGAAGGGCAGGTGACGCCCATGCACTACCATCCGCAAAAAATGGAAGACATCATCAATCGCGGCGGCGGAAATCTGATCGTGACACTGCATAACCGCGCGGGCGACCGGCTTGATGATTCGCCGGTGAACGTCACGTTGGATGGCATCCGCCAGACTCACGCGGCGGGATCGCAACTGCGCCTGTCACCGGGTGAGAGCGTAACCCTGCAGCCCGGAATCTGGCACAGCTTCTGGGGCGAAGAGGGCTATGGCGATGTGCTGGTTGGCGAAGTCTCGATGCCCAACGATGACGAGCATGACAATGTCTTTCTCACGCCGCTGGCACGCTTCAACCCGATTGATGAGGATGAAGATCCGCGCTGGCTGTTGTGCAACGAATATCACCGCTGGCTGGCATAAAGGAGTTCACGATGGCACTGATTTCTCTGGCGCAGGGTCTGGCCCACGCGCAACAGCACCAATACGCACTCGGCGCATTTAACGTGCTCGATACCCACTTTCTGCGCGCCCTGTTTCAGGCGGCAGAGCAACAGCGATCGCCGTTTATCATCAATATCGCGGAAGTGCACTTTAAGTATGTCAGTCTCGCGCCTCTGATTGCCGCTATTCGCACTGAAGCGGCGCTGCATGATATCCCGGTAGTGCTTAATCTCGACCACGGTTTGCACTTTGAAGCGGTAATGCAGGCGATTCGCCTCGGTTTTACTTCGGTGATGTTTGATGGCTCAACCCTCAGCTATGAGGAAAATGTGCGTCAGACGCGCGAAGTAGTGAAAATGTGCCACGCCATTGGCGTTTCGGTTGAAGCGGAACTCGGCGCGGTAGGTGGCGATGAAGGGGGGGCGCTGTTTGGCGAGGCTGACAGCAACAAGTTTACCGATCCTGCTTTGGCGGCGGAGTTTGTCCAGTCGACCGGGATCGATTGTCTGGCCGTGGCGATTGGCAATGCGCACGGCAAATACAAAGGCGAACCGAAACTTGATTTTGACCGTCTGGCGGCCATTCGCGCGGCCGCAGGCATTCCTCTGGTGCTGCATGGCGGCTCAGGGATCAGTGACGCCGATTTCCGCCACGCCATCAGCCTGGGCATCCATAAAATCAATTTCTACACGGGCATGTCGCAAGCCGCACTCGGTGCAATTGAAAAGCAAATTACCCAGCGTGATGCCCGCTACGACGCCTTTGCTGAACTGCTGATGGCGGTAGAACACGATATTGCCAATGTGGTGGCGCAGCAGATGCAGGTGTTTGGCAGCGCCGGGAGGGCCTGACATGGTGCAACGCAACGGTATTCTCGGTGCGGGCAGTATGCTGGTGGATCATGTGCAACGCATCACGCATTGGCCGGAACAAGGCTGGTTAGCCGAGATTACCCACAGCGAGAAGTGCAGCGGAGGCGCTGCACTGAATGTGCTGTTCACCCTGGCGCGCATGCAGGTCAATTTGCCGCTGGCGGGTGTCGGCATGGTGGGCGGGGACAGCGACGGCGATTACATCGTGCAGTTGCTGGACGAGCATCAGATTGATCGTCAGTTTGTGCAACGTACACACAGTGTCAGCACGGCGATGACGCAAGTGATGACCACGCCCGATGGTCAACGTACGTTTTTCCATGCGCGCGGGGCCAATGCCGAGCTGGATTTGCCCCATTTTGCTGAAGTTGCCACGTCACACCGTATTTTTCATCTTGGCTATTTGCTGTTGCTGGATAGTCTCGACCAGCCTGATGAAGTGTTTGGTACGCGCAGTGCGCATCTGCTGGCACAAATGCAGCAACGCGGCTACCTCACGTCGCTGGATTTGGTGTCGCGAACCGGGGAGTATCGCCCGTTGGTGGTGCCGGCGTTACGCTGGCTCGACTATCTGGTGATTAATGAACTGGAAGCGCAATCACTCACCGGAGTGACGCTGCGCAGCGCTTCGGGGCTGGCAGCGCCCAGTGCGTTTGCCGAGGCCGCCGCCTGGTTAATGGAACAGGGCGTGCGCCAACGCGTGGTGATCCATGCCCCTGAAGGTGCGTGGGGACAAGAGAGAATGGGTGAGAAAGGGTGGCAGCCGGCGTGGTGCCTGAAACCAGAAGAGATTATGGGCAGTGTTGGCGCGGGAGATGCATTTTGCGCTGGGGTGTTATTTGCCAGCCATGAAGGTTGGCCCCTGCTGGAGACCTTGAAGTTGGCACACACCTGCGCCTGTTTCAATTTGCATGCAGCAAACGCGCTGGACGGCACGCGGCCATTGGCCGAGATGCAGCGCTGGATGGATCAGGCAATCTGTGTTTCACGTGCGGCTGAAGCCGGACGCAATACATCAGCGGAAAATACGTAACCGAGGCCACGGATGGTGCGGATCAGGCTGGGTTGATGTGGATTGGCTTCGATTTTCCGCCGCAGTCGCATAATGAGCACGTCTATAGTACGGTCAAACACCTCAAGACTTTCATTGTGGGTCAGTTCCAGCAGTTGATCGCGCGTCAGCACTTTGCGTGCGTGACCTACAAGGGCGCGCAACAGAGTATATTCGCCTTGGGTGAGGGCAACACTTTCGCGCTGAGGATTAAACAGCTGACAACGCGCATCATCCAGCCGCCAGCCATTGAATTGCCATCCTTCATCCTGCTGCGCATCAGCTTGTGCCAGACGCCCACAGCGGCGCAGTGCCGCACGTGCACGCGCGACAACCACCCGAGGATTAAAGGGTTTGGCGATGTAATCATCAGCACCCATCTCTAATCCCACCACCATATCCGCTTCCGACCCCATTCCGGTCAGCATGATAACCAACAGGTCCGGCCGCTGTCGCTGCATCTGTTGCAGCACCAGTAAGCCATTGGTGTCCGGTAGCATCATGTCCAGCATCACCAGGGAGATCTCGGGATGCAGGCTAAGCAGCGCAAGGGCATCTTTGCCCTGATGGCAGCTGTAGACGGTAAACACATGTTCACTCAAAACATCGTGCAGCAATTCACACACGGCACGATCATCATCAACGACCAAAATCGCGGGCTTCATTGCACTGTCTCTTATGTTGCGAAAGGGTTAAAAAGCAGTGTAACCCGATGTTTTTAAGCTGCTGCCCTATGCTGCAGAAACGTGAGCGCCATCGCTGAGCAGTGTGCGAAAGCGTGCGGTGCCGCAATCTTTTTTCTCCTGAGAGCAGTCGAAGGGAAAACGATTGCGCAGCCATGGTGCAATGCACCATAATCGCGCCCTGATCGGGTTCAGAATTATCCTAACCGTAACCGCATTTTGAAACGTAAACGATTGCGTACGGTGATGGCATAGCTATTGCTATGTGGACAGGGGAAAGCGGAAGGTGTGTCTGCCTTGGGTCCAGCGTGTGTCGCTTTCATCAATACAATAATTAGTTTGTTAACCACATTGGCAAGAGAGAACGTGCACCCGTGCCGTCTCCGCTCATGAGAGATGATGATGTTAGAAAAACTCTTCAAACTTAAAGCGCACAACACCACCGTGCGCACCGAAATCATTGCGGGTATCACTACCTTCCTGGCCATGGCCTACATTCTGTTTGTTAACCCGAGCATTCTCGGTGCGACCGGCATGGATAAGGGTGCGGTCTTTGTGGCGACCTGCTTAGCGGCGGCAATTGGCTGTGTGCTGATGGGGCTGATCGCCAACTATCCCATCGCGCTGGCACCAGGCATGGGGCTCAATGCTTTCTTCACTTATACCGTTGTGCTGCACATGGGTTACACCTGGCAGATCGCACTCGGTGCGGTGTTCCTGTCAGCGGTGATCTTCTTTGCGCTGTCAATTTTCAAAATTCGTGAGTGGATTATTGCCAGTATCCCGCTTCCCTTGCGCGCGGGTATCGCTGCGGGTATCGGCTTGTTCCTGGCATTGATCGCGCTGGAAGGCGCGGGCATCGTGGTGGATAACCCGGCAACACTGGTTGGCCTGGGCGATTTGACCAAACCGGGTCCGCTGCTGGCTCTGTTAGGGTTCTTCATCATTGTGGCACTGGAAGCGCGTCGCGTAACCGGCGCGGTGCTGATTGGCATCCTGATTGTCACCTTTATCTCGATGGGGATTGGCCTGACGCCATTTGGTGGCGTGTTCTCCGCACCACCGTCAATTGCACCGACCTTCATGCAGTTGGATATCGCGGGTGCGTTTAACGTGGGTCTGGTGAGCGTCATCTTCGCCTTCCTGTTTGTGGATGTGTTCGATAACACCGGCACGTTACTGGGTGTGACCAAGCGTGCCGGTCTGGCTGATGAGCAAGGCAATGTGCCGAAAATGGGTCGTGCGCTGATCGCTGACAGTGCGGCTGCGCTGTTTGGTTCATTACTGGGCACCTCAACCACCACCAGCTATGTGGAATCGGCTGCGGGTGTCAGTGCCGGTGGCCGTACCGGTTTGACGGCGATTGTGGTTGCGGTGTTGTTCCTGCTAAGCCTGTTCTTCTCACCGCTGGCCGGAAGCGTTCCGGTATACGCTACCGCACCGGCATTGCTGTTTGTGGCGGTGTTAATGGCTTCTGGTCTGGCCGAAATCGACTGGAAAGATATCACCACGGCTGCGCCAGTGACCGTGACCGCGCTGACCATGCCTTTGACTTACTCAATCGCTAACGGTATCGCCTTCGGTTTCATTACCTGGACCGTAGTAAAACTGCTGAGTGGCCGTACGAAAGAGATCAATGCCGCACTGGTGATTCTCTCGATTCTGTTCGTTATCAAACTGGGCTGGCTGAGCGCTTAAGTTTTGGTTTCCGGAAGCCCGCTCGGGCTTCCGTGTTTTCAGTTTCATCCCCCGCAAATATTTCCTGTGCGATTTCTCGCAATCCTTCGCTGTGGCGGCTTTTGTTATTTCTCTGCCAGTTTTAGCCTGTGCGGCGTATTGATGCCTGCCTGATTTTTTTTGCCGTGTATGGCGGGTTCGTGGAATGTTTAATCGGCTCGAATCTGTTTCACTACTCTGCAAGGTGAAGAGGTAGCCGGGACGCTCTGGAGGTTTGTAATGGAATACGCCATGCGTACTGCCCCGTTTCTTCCGCCACTTATTTACGTCGTCAGGAATATCGGAGGTTCAAAAATGGAAGAGCTCACTCAACGAGTCGGGTTGTTGGAAAAGACCACCCATCAAATTCAACAGGATGTTGCCGTCCTGACCGCGCGATCGGAGAATTTTGCGACCAGAGCTGATATCTGCACGCTGCGTAGCGAACTGCTGGGTGAAATGGGACAGTCGGAAAAGCGTAGCGATGGCAAGTTTGACAAGATGGCGCTGAATTTCGACGACAAGCTTGGAAAAATGGCGTTGCACTTTGACGATAAATTGGAAAAGTTAGAAGTGCGTATCGACGGCAAGCTGGACAAAATGGCGCTGCACTTTGACGATAAACTGGAAAAGTTAGAAGTGCGTATCGACGACAAGCTGGACAAAATGGAACTGCGCATCGACGACAAGCTGGACAAAATGGAACTGCGCATCGATGACAAGCTGGACAAAATGGAACAACGCATCGATGTGAAGTTTGAACGCATGGATGAAAAATTCGAGAAGAAATTTGTCAGGATCGATGAGAAGTTTGAAAAGCTGAATGTGAAATTTGAAAAGCTGAATGATCGACTAACCTGGTCAATTATGGTGCCCGCTATTCTGGCTGTGCTGGCCTGGTTTGTGAAAGACCTGTTGGTGAAAGTTTGACCTGTAATCCAATATCATTCCGGCCCCAGTGGGACCGGAATGAAGCATTTACCTGAACGGTGGTTCATTAAAGGTGCGCAGTTTCCTTGAATGCAACTTATCGCCCTCAGCACGCAGCAGCTCAACCGCGCAGATGCCGATCTGCAGATGCTCAGAAATCGCCCCTTCATAGAAGCGATTTGCCTGGCCCGGCAGTTTAATTTCGCCGTGCAGTGGTTTATCCGACACGCACAGCAAGGTGCCATAGGGAACGCGGAAGCGATAACCCTGTGCCGCGATAGTGGCGCTCTCCATGTCTACCGCGACCGCGCGGCTCAGGTTGAAACGCAGCGCGGAAGCGGAGTAACGCAGCTCCCAGTTGCGATCGTCCGTTGTTACCACCGTACCCGTGCGCAGCCGCTGTTTCACCTCTTCTCCCGGCATGCCGCTCACGGCCTTGGTGGCGTCATACAGCGCTCGCTGCACTTCAGCAATGCTTGGAATAGGAATGTCCGGCGGCAGCACGCTATCCAGCACATGGTCGTCTCGCAAATAAGCATGCGCCAGCACGTAATCACCGATGGTCTGGCTTTCGCGCAGGCCGCCGCAGTGACCAATCATCAACCAGGCGTGTGGACGTATCACTGCGAGGTGGTCGCAGATGGTTTTGGCATTGGACGGACCCACACCAATGTTCACCAGTGTGATGCCACGACGATTTGGTGACGTCAGGTGCCAGGCGGGCATCTGGTGCTTCTTCCAGGCCAGATCAGACATCATTGCTGTGGGATCCTGGGTGTCAGCGGTGATCACCACATCGCCAGCACAGGCAAGGCTGTCATAAGGTGTGGAGGGATCCTGAACCTGTTCAATGGCCCAACGCACGAACTCATCAACATAACGCGTGTAATTGGTAAACAGCACAAACGGCTGGAAGTGCTCCACAGCGGTGCCGGTGTAATGGCGTAAACGCGCCAGAGAGAAGTCGGTGCGCAGCGCATCGAAATGTGACAGCGGGAAAATCGCATTGGCATGGAAGAGGCCGTCTGCGGTTTCATCGCCAATCTGTGACAGTTCAGTGGTAGGGAAATGGCGCGCAATGCTGGCGCTCATCGAGCGATCCAGTGTCAGGCCATCAATCACGTAGGGGTACGGGATCTCCTGCTGGGAAGGCACCACTTCAACCAGGACGTCGTACTCTTTCTCCAGCATCTGCAGCTGCTCACTCAGATAGTGGCGCAACAGTGCCGGGCGGGTAATGGTGGTGCTATAACTGCCGGTGTGGGTAAAACGTCCCCATGCACGAGTGCGGTTTTGCTGTGGGCCTTCACCCAGCCAGGTGATGCGCAGTTCCGGATAAACAAACAGGCCTTTCTGTCGCGCATCCTCATCCGGTAGCGTGCCCTGTGTCGTGAAATCGCGAATCGCATTACGCAGTGCTTCCACCGCACTGTCATACAGGCGCTCCAGCTCATCCAGTGCTTGCTGGCTACTCAATCCGTTCCGTTGCGTATTCATAGATTCTCCTTCAGAAACGTGGACCGATTTGACCAGAGCATAGCGGATAAACACCCCAGCACGATGAATAATCTGTGATCGACCGCATTCTGCACCATCACGGTGCTGGTATGCGGCTTAACTCTGGCTATGTTTATGATTAGCAGGGATGTCAACTCGCGCCTTGTCTGCCCTGGCGCGATGTCACTGCAAAAAGCTGCCACCGACCGTCTTCTTTGGCGAGTTTCTTGCTTATTTCATAACCGTGGCCCTACCAGCCACACTATGCGCTGCAAAAGTTTCAGAAATTGATTTCTCCCAGGCCGTGGTATGGCTCCGTTCCTGACCCGTTGAGGATTGAAAGCATGTCTTTGAAATTCATGAAACACCCAGTGAAGGTGGTACTTGCAGGTTGCCTGAGCATGGCATTTTACGCTCAGGCGGATATCAAGATTGGTGTGGCAGGCCCGTTCTCTGGCCCGAATGCGACCTACGGGGCGCAATATTGGAAGGGCGCAAGTCAGGCAGCCGATGATATCAATGCCGCTGGTGGTATTAACGGCGAAAAAATTGTGCTGGTGCAGGGCGATGATGCCTGTGAACCCAAGCAGGCGGTGTCGGTAGCAAACCGACTCGTCGATCAGGACAAAGTGATGGCGGTGGTGGGGCACTTCTGCTCCTCCTCCACCATGCCCGCGTCAGAGGTGTATGACGAAGCTGGCGTGCTGGCGATTACTCCCGGATCAACCAACCCGCAAATTACCGAGCGCGGCATGAAAACCATGTTCCGTATGTGTGGCCGTGACGATCAGCAAGGCGCGATTGCAGCAGACTTCATTATCGACAAACTGAAAGCGAAAAAGGTGGCGGTCATCCATGACAAAGACACTTACGGTCAGGGGCTGGCCGATGCCACCAAAGCTGCGCTGGAAAAACGCGGAGTAAAAGAGGTGCTTTATGAAGGGCTTTCTCGCGGTGAGAAGGACTTCAATGCGCTGGTCACCAAGATTGGCGCGGTGAAACCCGACGTGGTCTATTTTGGTGGCTGTCACCCGGAAGCCGGTCCTCTGGTGCGCCAGATGCGTGAGCAAGGCGTGAATGCCGCCTTCTTCTCCGGTGACTGCATCGTGACGGAAGAGATGGTAACAGCGGCAGGCGGCCCTCAGTACACCAAAGGGGTATACATGACCTTTGGCAATGACCCGCGCACCATTCCGGATGGCAAAGCGGTGATTGAGAAGTTCCGTGCCAGCGGTTTCGAACCGGAAGGTTACACCCTGTACGCTTACGCCTCTGTGCAGGCCATTGCGGCGGCTTACAAAGCGGCGGGTAAAGACAACGCGAAAGCCAGCGATTGGTTGAAAGCGAATAGCGTTGACACCGTCATGGGTAAAAAAGCCTGGGATGGTAAAGGCGATCTGAAAGTCTCGGATTATGTGGTTTATCAGTGGGATGACAAAGGCAAATATCACCAACTGTAATTCGATACGCGGCCCCGTATCACGGGGCCTTTCGCCATTGGGCGCGAGGTATGCGCTCCCTTTACGCGCGGGATGGATTTATGGACGCCTTCTTCTTACAGCAGTTGATCAACGGCCTGACGCTGGGCGCAGTGTATGGGTTGATCGCCATCGGTTACACCATGGTTTACGGCATTATCGGCATGATCAACTTCGCGCATGGCGAGGTGTATATGATCTCCGCCTATTTGTGCGCGATAGGCTTAGCACTCCTGAGCTTCTTCGGTATTCACTCCTTCCCGTTGCTGATTTTTGGCACTTTGCTGTTCACCATTATTGTCACGGCGGCTTATGGCTGGGCCATCGAGCGTATTGCTTATCGACCCCTGCGTAACTCGACACGTCTTGCACCGTTGATTTCCGCCATCGGCATGTCGCTGATTCTGCAAAACTACGTGCAGCTCAGCCAGGGCCCCAACCAGCAGGGCATTCCGACGCTGCTCACGGGGGTGTTGCGCATGGAAGTGGATGGCGGCATTGTGCAAATCACCTGGACCAAGGTCTTTATCCTGATTGCCGCGTTCTGCGGTATGGCGCTGCTCACCTGGATTATTCAGTGCACCAAACTTGGGCGCATCTGCCGGGCTGTTCAGCAGGATCGGCGCATGGCATCCATTCTTGGCATTAACACCGATCGCGTGATTTCGCTGGTGTTTGTCATCGGCGCAGCCATGGCCGGACTGGCGGGTGTGCTGGTGACCATGAACTATGGCACGTTTGATTTTTATGCGGGATTCATCATTGGTATCAAAGCCTTCACGGCGGCGGTGCTGGGCGGTATCGGTTCTCTACCTGGTGCCATGCTCGGTGGACTACTACTTGGGGTAGCGGAAGCGCAGTTTGCGGGGCTGGTTAACTCTGACTACAAAGATGTGTTCTCGTTTTCGCTGCTGGTGGTGATTTTAATCTTCCGTCCGCAGGGACTGCTGGGTCGTCCGCTGGTCGCGAAAGTGTGAGGAAGCCACGATGAATGCAATGACGCAAAAAGCGGGCGTGCGTGAAGCATTGCTCGACACGCTGCTGGCGGGAGTAATTGCGCTGGTGGTGTTTGGTCCGATTGTGGGTGTGGTGCTGGATGGTTACAGCTTCAAACTGTCGCCGCAACGTGTAGCGCTGTTGGTGGGACTGGTGATGGCAGGGCGCTTAATGCTCAGCCTGTTCACCAGTACGCTTTATGGTCAACGCTTTATACGCAAGTTTGAAGGCAATGATGATGGCGTATATGTCCGCGAGCCGGGTTATCGCTCGCGGATGCGCTGGATATTGCCGCTGATACTGATTGCTGCGCTGGCCTTTCCTTTTCTCTCCAGTAAATACCTGCTAACGGTCGCTATTCTGGGGCTGATTTATGTGCTGCTGGGGCTAGGGCTCAATATTGTGGTGGGGTTGGCCGGATTACTCGATTTGGGTTATGTCGCATTTTATGCCATCGGCGCTTATGGCCTGGCGCTGGGCTACGAGTACCTCGGCCTGGGGTTCTGGAGTATGTTGCCGATCGCGGCATTAATGGCGGCGTTTGCCGGAGCGTTGCTGGGGTTTCCGGTGCTGCGCATGCATGGTGACTATCTGGCGATTGTGACCCTCGGCTTTGGTGAAATCATCCGTCTGGTCTTAACCAACTGGTTGTCATTTACCGGCGGCCCCAATGGCGTATCGGTGCCTTCACCGACATTTTTTGGCCTCGAATTTGCTCGCCGGGCGCGGGACGGGGGTGTGCCTTATCACGAGTTTCTGCATCTCGATTACAACCCCAATATGAAATTCATCTTCATTTATGTGGTGCTGGTACTCGTGGTGCTGCTGGTGCTGTTGATCAAGCATCGGTTAACGCGCATGCCCATTGGCCGCGCCTGGGAAGCCTTGCGGGAAGATGAAATTGCCTGCCGCGCCATGGGGCTTAATCATGTACTGGTCAAACTCTCCGCCTTTATGTTGGGTGCCTCGACAGCCGGGATTGCCGGGGTGTTTTTCGCCAGCTATCAGGGGTTCGTCAATCCCACTTCCTTTACTTTCTTCGAATCGGCGTTAATCCTGGCAATTGTGGTTCTGGGGGGGATGGGCTCGACACTCGGCGTGGTGCTTGCCGCCTTTGTGTTGACGGTCGCGCCGGAACTGCTGCGTAGTTTTGCCGAATATCGCGTACTGCTGTTTGGCATGCTGATGGTGTTAATGATGATTTGGCGACCACGCGGATTGGTTCGTACCGCGCGGGTGGGTGTTCCGCTGCGGAAAGGAGTGCGCCATGAGTGATGCCATTCTACAAGTTGATCACTTAATGATGCGCTTTGGCGGCATCAAAGCCCTGAACGATGTCAGCCTTTCTGTGGCGCGCGGTTCGGTTACCTCATTAATCGGTCCGAACGGGGCGGGAAAAACCACGGTGTTCAACTGCCTGACCGGGTTTTATCGCGCCACCGGCGGGCGCATCATACTCAATGCCCACCAGCGCAGTACCGACGTGATTCAGGTACTGGGGCAAAAAATTCATCCGCAGGACTGGCTTCATCCGGCACGGCTGGGATCGCGTGTTTGGTACAAAATGTTTGGCGGCGCGCATCTGGTTAACCGTGCTGGACTGGCGCGGACGTTCCAGAACATCCGCTTGTTTCGTGAGATGTCGGTGGTAGAGAACCTGCTGGTGGCGCAGCACATGCAGGTCAATCGTCAACTGCTGGCCGGTGTATTGAATACCCGTGGTTATCGCGAAGCAGAAAACCGCGCGTTAGACCGCGCGTTCTACTGGCTGGAAAATGTGGATTTGGTCTCCAGCGCCAATCGACTGGCTGGCACGCTCTCGTATGGTCAGCAGCGCCGACTGGAGATTGCGCGCGCCATGTGCACGCGACCGGAACTCATTTGCCTGGACGAGCCCGCAGCGGGACTCAATCCCGTTGAAACCGATGCGCTGAGTCAGATATTGCATCGCTTACGCGCCGATCACCGTATCAGCGTGTTGTTGATTGAGCACGACATGCCGATGGTCATGCGTATCTCCGATCACATTGTGGTGCTGGATCATGGCGATGTTATTGCACAGGGGACGCCGCAGCAAATTCGCCACGATCCCAACGTTATCGCCGCTTATCTCGGCGCAGATGAGGAGTGCGACCATGACTGAACCGATGTTAAGTTTTGAACAGGTGGACGTGTTTTATGGCCCGGTTCAGGCGCTCAGACAGGTTTCCCTGACGGTGAACCAGGGGGAAACGGTGGCGCTGATCGGCGCTAACGGCGCGGGAAAATCTACGCTGCTGATGTCGATTTTTGGCCAGCCGCGCATTGCCAGTGGTGACATTCGCTTACGCGGCGAGTCGATCAGCCATCGCAGCACCCATTTTATCGCCGCCAGCGGCATTGCGCAGGCGCCCGAAGGCCGCCGCATCTTTCCCGATATGACGGTGGAGGAGAACCTGCTGATGGGCACGATTGCGGTGGGCGACCGCTTTGTGAAAGAGGACAAGGAGCGGATGTACCAGCTGTTCCCACGTCTGCTCGAACGCCGCAAACAGCGTGCGATGACGCTTTCCGGGGGTGAGCAGCAGATGCTGGCGATTGCGCGTGCGCTGATGAGCCGCCCTAAATTGTTACTGCTGGATGAACCGAGTCTCGGGCTGGCGCCGACTGTGGTGAAGCAGATCTTCAACATCCTTCGCGAACTCACCCAGCAGGGCATGACGCTGTTCCTGGTAGAACAAAATGCCCGTCATGCGCTGCGACTGGCCGATCGCGGTTATGTGATGGTCAACGGAGAGATAAAACTGAGCGGCAGTGGGGAAGAACTCCTAAATAACGATGAGGTGCGCAGCGCTTATCTCGGTGGTGCAGCGGATCCTGCGGTGGTGGCGACAAAAAGTTTGTAATAATGATTAAATGGTGATGGGAAACACTTTGCATATTTCTCAGTGGCCTATCATCATTATTACTCTTCTTCCTCTCCAAAGTGATTTGGTACTCCCTTGCAAAATCCTGGCGTAGCAGTGATGCGGGCGGTCAGAAATACGGCGTGGTATCCGAAACGTCGCTCTTATCGCACGCTGTTGTGGCGTGAAATTACCCCGTTAGCCGTGCCCATCTTTATTGAAAATCTGTGCGTGATGCTGATGGGCGTCCTGAGTACTTTCCTCGTGAGCTGGCTGGGGAAAGAGGCGATGGCGGGCGTGGGTCTGGCCGACAGCTTCAACATGGTGATTATCTCCTTCTTTGCGGCGATTGATCTCGGCACCACGGTGGTGGTGGCCTTTAGCCTTGCCAAGCGCAACGGCAAACGCGCGCGCGCAGCTACGCGGCAGTCGCTAGGCTTGATGACGGTGCTGGCATTCGTGCTGGTGATTGTGATTGAGATCTGGGGGCATCTGATTATCGATGTTATTGCGGGCAGCGCGGAACCCAAGGTGAAGGAACTGGCGCTGAGCTACCTGCAAACGTCGGCGTGGAGCTATCCGGCCGCGGCGATCGCCCTGATCGGTAGCGGCTCGCTGCGCGGAGCGGGAAACACCAAAATTCCGATGCTGATTAATGGCGGCATGAATATCCTTAACATCGTGATCAGTAGCGTACTGATTTATGGTGCGATGGGGTGGGACGGGATGGGCTTTGTCGGGGCCGGGTTGGGATTAACCATTTCACGCTATATCGGCGCGGCGGCCGCCATTTATGTGCTGTATCGTGGCATTACGCCGGCATTAAGAATCAGTATCGCCAGCTATTTCCGTCGCTGGGATCGCAACATCCTGATGGAAGTACTGGGGATTGGGGTGCCGGCCAGTATTGAGTCGGTGCTGTTTAACGGCGGTAAATTGCTGACGCAGATTTTTGTGGCAGGTATGGGCACCAATGAAATCGCCGGTAACTTTATCGCCTTCTCGATTGCCACTTTAATTAACCTTCCGGGCAACGCCCTCGGTTCGGCTTCCACCATCATTACCGGTAAGCGGCTGGGTAAAAATCAGGTGATGCAGGCGGAAAGGCAGATTAAACATGTGTTCTGGCTGGCGATGATTGGGCTGTGCACACTGGCATTGATCACCGTACCACTGGCGGGCACGCTGGCTAAATTCTACACCCGCGATCCCGAAGTTATCGAAGTCACCAAACACCTCATCTGGCTCAATGCGGCCTTTATGCCCATCTGGACCGCATCCTGGGTGCTGCCTGCTGGTTTGAAAGGCGCGCGCGATGCGCGATACACCATGTACGTGTCGATGTTCAGCATGTGGGGTGCGCGCGTAGTTGCCGGCTACGTGCTGGGGATCATGCTCGGTATGGGCGTGGTCGGGGTGTGGCTGGGTATGTTCCTCGATTGGACGGTGCGCGGTGTGTTCTTCTGGTTCCGTTTGACCAGTGGCAAGTGGCTTAACAATTATCGACGCATGCTGGCCAAAAGCCGGGCATAACCTGCATGGCCGCCGTAGCAGTAGGCGGCCATGAATATATGCATTAATTGGGATTCCATCGCATAACTAATCGTTTTGGTTATAAAGCAAGTTACGCTTTACTGTCAGGGTCAACCATTACTGGAGAACCTGACGATGAAAACGATGCTGTCACAGTGGTTCCATCGCCTGATCAACGCCACATCGACACCCGCTGAAGAGCGTGAATTCGATCTCAGCAATCATATTGATCTGCTGATCCCGGTCAGCCAGCTTTATGGCATTGAATTCCACCCGTCGGTTTATCGCTACTATGAGCGATGAACGCCTGCATCACGTTATGCGTTACAGCTACTGGAATGAACTGTGCGCGCTGCTTAAAAACCCGCTGCCCTGTCCAGCGGGTTTTTTGTGCCTGAATGATAGCCCTTCCTGACGACTTCTTGAGCAAACCCTGACGCAACTCTCCTGCTGGCACTGATTGTATTAATTATGTAAGGCCACCGTAAAGAAATGTATTCCCAAGCCGCTGCGCTCATGCAAGAATAAAAAGGTAAATGATAACCATTGGCGTTATCGTTTAGGTGTTGCATCCCGAGGCAGTGGAGATCAGGGCAGGTTACATGCGCTGATTTGCCGGATGCGATGAGCCCGTCAATAACGATAAGAAATTTACCTTTTAAATGGATAACAATCGCAATTTGCCGTTTGGCAGTTTCAATTCGCTGACCCTGTTCACCGGGCTATGCATTGGTATTTCACCTGCTGCCGCTCTGGCCGCTGATAATGCCAACACAAAATCAGACGATACTCTCGTGGTGACGGCGCAAACGCCTTCACTGTATGCGCCTAATACATCTGCCGATCCCAAATTCACGCGCCCGCTGGTGGATACCACCCGCACCATGACGGTGATTCCTGATCAGGTTATTAAAGATCAAGGCGTCAATAACCTGACCGATGCACTGAAAAATGTGCCAGGTGTGGGGGCGTTTTATGCCGGGGAAAATGGCAGTTCTTCGACCGGTGATGCTGTGTATATGCGTGGCATGGATACGTCGAACAGCATCTATGTGGATGGTATTCGCGACATTGGTAGCGTGACACGCGATACCTTTAACACTCAGCAGATTGAAGTGATTAAAGGGCCGTCTGGCACCGATTACGGTCGCAGCGCGCCGTCGGGTTCAATCAACATGATCAGTAAGCAGCCGCGTCTGGATACGGGCCTGGATGCATCGGTCAGTGTCGGTAGTGCGTGGATGCGCCGCGGTACGCTGGACTATAACCAGGCTATCAGCGACAACAGCGCGTTTCGCCTCAACCTCATGGGCGAGAAAACCCACGATGCCGCACGCGATAATGTGCAAAATGAGCGTTATGGTGTCGCGCCTTCACTGGCATTGGGTCTGGATACGTCAACACGTTTATACCTGAACTATCTGCATGTACATCAGAACAATACGCCAGATGGTGGCATCCCAACCATCGGCCTGCCGGGATACGCATCGCCGACGGCAGCCACTTCTGCACTCAACCATTCTGGCAAAGTGGCGACCAGCAATTATTACGGCACCGATTCCGATTTCGATAAATCCACCACGGATAGCGGCACCGTTCGCTTCGAGCACGATCTCAGCGACAGCACCACGATTCGTAACACCACACGCTGGTCGCGCGTGAAGCAGGAGTATCTGCTGACCGCAGTAATGGGCAGCACCATTACTACGCCAAATCCTAATGATGTTGGCACCTGGACCTGGACGCGCAACGTAAACCTGAAAGATGTCAGTAACCGCATTCTTACCAACCAGACCAATATTACCTCGAAATTCTATACCGGTTCAGTGGGGCATGATGTCAGTGCTGGCGTGGAATTCACGCGTGAAAACCAGACCAACTACGGCGTCAACGCCATTACTGCGCCTGCGGTTAACATCTACCATCCGATCAGCAGCATTTCTGTGGGAGGGCTGGATCGCAATGGCGCCAATGCCAACGGGCAGACCGATACCACCGGAATTTATGCCTTCGATACGCTGGCTATGACCAAAAATTTCGAGCTGAACGGCGGCATTCGTCTTGATAGCTATCACACCGATTATGACAGTGCCACGGCGTGTGGCGGCAGCGGGCGCGGTGCACTGGCGTGTCCGACGGGCATCGCACGCGGCACGCCGCTCACTACCGTTGATACGGCCAAGTCTGGCAATCTGGTGAACTGGAAAGCGGGTGCGCTCTATCGTCTGACCGAGCAGGGCAATGTTTACGTCAACTATGCTATTTCTCAGCAGCCTCCAGGCGGCAGCAGCTTTGCGTTGGCGGCAGGTGGCACCGGCAATAGTGCTAACCGCACTGATTTCAAACCGCAAAAAGCCAAATCAAGCGAAGTGGGAACCAAATGGCAGGTGCTGGATAAACGCCTGTTGTTGAATGCTGCACTGTTCCGTACCGATATCGAGAATGAAGTGGACGCTAACGACGACGGCACTTATTCGCAAACCGGTAAAAAACGCGTAGAGGGCTATGAGCTTTCAGCTACCGGCAACATCACCCCAGATTGGGAAGTGATCGCCGGTTACACTCAGCAGCATGCTTCGGTGAAAGAGGGCGCAGCGGTTGCTCAGGATGGCTCTTCTGCTATCGCTTATACACCGAAACACGCCTTCACCTTGTGGACGCAATATCAGGCTACTGATGCGATTTCTGTTGGCGCGGGTGCGCGTTACGTGGGCAGCCTGCGTCGCGGCAGCGATGGCGCGGTAGGCACGCCAGACCATACTGAAGGTTATTGGGTGGCCGATGCGAAGCTGGGCTACAAGGTTAATAACAACCTCGATCTGCAGCTCAACGCGTACAATATTTTCGATACCAACTATGTGGCTTCCATCAATAAGAGTGGCTACCGCTACCATCCGGGTGAGCCGCGTACCTTCCTGTTAACGGCAAACGTGCACTTCTAAGATTCACCATGGGGCGTTCGCGCCCCTATTTATGAGAGAACACCGCGATGATGTATCATATTCCTGCAGTGCTGACGCCAGAAGACGTGGCGAATTTCAGTTCGCTGCTGCAACAGGCCGAATGGATTGACGGACGCGCCACGGTGGGCAGCCAGGGCGCCACGGTAAAAAATAATCAGCAGATTGATACGCGTACGCCGCTTTATGATCGCTTGCAAACAGCAGTGATGCAGGCTTTGAACAACAACCCGCTGTTCTTCTCTGCTGCACTACCGCGCTCTATTTCTACACCGCTGTTTAACCGTTACGAACAGGGTGAAACCTACGGCTTTCACGTTGATGGCGCGGTGAGACATAACGGTGCCGCTGGCTGGATGCGAACCGATCTCTCGGCCACGCTCTTTCTCAGTGAACCTGACAGTTATGACGGCGGCGAACTGGTGATTGAAGACACCTATGGTCAACATAAGGTGAAATTGCCTGCCGGCCATCTGGTGCTTTACCCTTCGAGCAGTCTGCACTGTGTCACACCGGTGACGCGCGGCGCACGTGTGGCGTCGTTTCTGTGGATTCAGTCGATGGTGCGTGATGATAAGCAACGCGCCATGCTGTTCGAACTGGACCGCAATATCCAAAGCCTCAAAGCGCGTCATGGCGATAGCGATGAGCTGCTGTCCCTGCTGAACATGTATCACAACCTGTTGCGGGGTTGGACGGAAGTGTAACGAATGAGGGGGGCTTGCAGAGTGCACGCCTTCACCTGATGACGCAAAGGTTCATATTTGAACCTTTGACCTGTTCTATTGAGCGTCCTGGCGTTTAAAATTCAAATCACGCTATGAAAGGCTCAATAAATGAACCTTAAGCGCGCAAAGTCTGGTGAGTGATGTCGAAGTCAGTGTGCCAGAGACGAGGGAGCAACCGTGTGATTAACAGCAAAAAGCCCGCTCAGGTTTCCCTGAGCGGGCTTCTCTAAATATGGCTCCTCTGACTGGGATCGCCTTTGCCAGTAATTGGCTAATAAGTAAGCTAAACCTGAATTGCCGCTCTGTCAAGACCACCAGAATGACCACCAATAGGTGTGGGTTACATAAATCTCGTTTGAGCGTTCCAGAGTACATAATGATCGTTACTATGATTCTACATAACATTATGAGCTAAAAAATGATTGAAGGTTAATTATTCTTCTCTTCGGATTTGATTCTGCACTTTTTCATTGACACAATTAATAATGACAGTTCAAAAATTAGGCGATTATGTTGATATGCCGCTAATCGATAGATTTATCCGGTATTTGCTCCCAGCCTGAACTACCTACTCGCTTGCAGGTGGATTTCTCAATACGGACAAGACATACCATTAGTAAGTTTTCTGATCTTGATCAGAATGATCTGGCGATATCCGGCTCATTGGCACGGCTTTGCTTGATGTAGCTAACTTTTTTTTCCTTCCGCTCATCTGGTCAACGATATGATGAAAGCCGGTAAACATACAGCGTCGGATTGCCCTCAACTCAGGCAATAATTGTAGGAGTAATGCTGGATTGCACGGGAGGTACTGGTAGTAGATTACCGTTTTAATGCAGTGATACAGACGTTGATGAGTAATCCTACAGAATCGGCAATATTATGACACACGGGGTGATTAAGCATGAAGGCGCTTTCTAATCCCCTAAGAAAAAAATGCTTTGGTTGTTAATATAAATTATTGATATTTATTTAAATAATCATCATGTATAGATGGATTATGGCTCGACCACTAAGAAAATTAAACAGAGAAAGTGTGGCTTATACTCGGCGAGAAATCGCTGAGGCTGAGATCAATGAACTCGAAAAGCTCAGTGATGATGATATTGCCATCAGAGGAGCTGTTTGGCCTGAAGGTATCCCCGGTTTTATCTCGAGTGAAGCTTTACTTTATTTTGTACGAAACACGAATAACCTTTCACTTCGAGAAACATTGCTTAAATCTTTGCTGGAAAGAGTTCATCGGAACCTCCCTAAGCCCAATAGGTTGGATGGAAAAACTGCATCGATGAGTAGCATGGCGATCCGGGACAAGGCCCGTGATGATTTCATAGACCTAATGCTGCTAGATTAAGCTGATTACGATGAGCGACTCGACTATTTTGAAGTCAATTTTAATGGAGCATTGGCTAGCGATCGGGTTGATGTTAAAAGACAAGTTCTGACCTGCTCCTATTTTTGGAACGAAAAAATCTTTTACGGTATAATGTATATGTACAGCAAAAGGCTGTGCGATTAAAACAAGGAAAATTAAATGGATATTAAAATAATTAATCAGCTACTTTCTGATTATGCGGATATTAGCCGTAAGTTAGCTAACTATATTGGTGAACGTGATTATACTGAAGAAGAGCAAGAGATTATGGATGTACTAATACGTATACATACTCGTCTTACTGAATATAAGATAAAGTGATATTACTTTTCTCAATTGCCATGTCTAAAGTATATTAGTCGCCCAGGTCACCGGCCACAGAAACATCAACATCCTCTGGCGGGTCTACACCGATCTTTACCCCAACCGGGTACACGCCAAGTTTGAACGGTTGCAACAAAAAGTGGTAGCAGGGGCCAGATAAAGTGGGAAAAGTGGGATGATGAGTCTCACGCCCCCATTCAATTTATCCACTTGCTACCCTACAATAGATTAAATACTACCTAGGGGGCAGTTTTTTCCTTTTATCTAACAATCTAAAGCCTTCAGGTACTGGCTTGAATTTATCATTCTCTTCAGGCCAGCGTTTTGCTCGGCTTTGGAAAGCTCGGAGTGCGGTAATATCCAAGGTGGCTGCAACCATAAAATCATTGTCTCCACCTCTCAATCTAGCGATATCGCGCAGGAAGCTCTCTTTGGCTGGCGATCGGATACGACTATCACCGTATTTTCGGTTGTTTACCAGTATAGTGTAGGCATGAACGTCCAATGCTGCGGATTCGATAAGAGACGAAAAAGTATCTAGATCCCTATTCCAACTGAGAACCATAAGAGCGTCAACAGCGCCTTGGAAACGAATTCGTGCTTTGCTGTTTTGCAGTTCCGAACAGACCATTACACCAAAGTTGAAGCCATTATGGATATAAATCGGCTTTGGTGCTTTCTCAGGTGTATCCCACTCCTTTCCATATTTCACTGTTAGCTCTCTATCCTCGCCAACTGCTGGTTCAAGCTTTGGCTGCCATATTTTGACAAAGGTTGGATAGCCAAGCCGGTTATCTGCGAGGACCAGTGCTGCTTCACTTAGGATTTTGTTGCCATCTTTGTGCCGATACTCGGTTCCTGCGATTAGGCTGATACCCGCAGCACTGAGTCTGCTAGCGATACTGTTCAGCCAGCGCAGAGGAATAGATAGTTCTGGAAATATAACATAATCAGGCTTTGGGCTCAGTTTCAAAGCATCGTTAACCAGCTTTGATATTTTCTGATAACGTTTGCGGCTTAAATTCGGTTTATTGCAGGCGGTAGCAGCCCAGTCAGTGTCTTCGGTACGTAAGTTGGTTAAGGCAACGACGACTTTATCCTTGCTATCTGTCCCTATTCTCAGGTATTTCTTGCGCTGTTTTGATTTCTTGTCGTTGGCGTCCTGTTCCGCCGCCAAAAGGGTGGGCTTTATCCAAACCCCACGCAGCACTTGGGTGTATTTAGCCCAAGTCACTGCTGGACCATAGATTGGAAGTTTTCCAGATGCCGATAACAAGCCTACGCATTCAGGCGCTAATTCTGATATTTCAGCCGGAGATAGTGGCCTGGTTGGGAAAAGATAGGGCAGATAGCTGTCATTTATCTTTTGTCCCTTGGTTACCATGCTTAACCTAGTTTTTCGGGTAGAGCTAATAAACTGCTCAAATACCTCCACATCGAGAAACTCTGAGTTACCAAGCAACTTAAGGATTCTCTTTTCCTTCTTAGCATCGCGTTTACCTGCTAGTTTTTCAGCAGACGGACTATTCAGAATGTGCTTGTAGGCTTCTTTTGCGAGGTCTGCTGCTGCAACAAGTGGTGCTTTCTTCTCGAAATCTGCCACATCAAAATGTAGGTCTAATAACTCTACAAAATCAGTCAGTGTTATCACAATCTGATTCAAAAAAAGATCCGCTAAGCGTTTCTTTTTGCTCGACCGTTCACCTAAGAATAGCTTGTTTGGATCATGGTAGCGTGTGGCAGCATCAATAAATAACCATGTCAAAGTGCCCTTGATATAGCCCCATAGATCTTTGAGTACTTTGGCATCACCTCCATTAATTCGAACCTTCTTACCTTGGCCTACTTCGGAAGCTAAGGTATCAATGGCTTGATAGGACTTTACTGCTATTTGCTCGGCTTGGTCCCACTCGTTCATGCTGATTGCAAACCCGAGTAGTCTTGGCAAGTAATGGAAATGAGCAAATAGATTATCCACTCGTAAGATATGGTTATGGGCAAACTGGTAAAACTCTTCGCGCTGCTCTTTCCATTGATTAGGTGGCAAATCTCGCGCGAGGGTTTCTACATGGCGTAATTGCAGTGACCACCCCAAACGGCGAATGGTCAAGCCATCAGCTTTACGCAATGTATCGGCATTTTCCCCTACGCTACCGGCAGCGGAGAGCACTTTGGCTGCCGTCGAATGCTCCAACTGGTCTGGCGACGGCATCAAACGGTGTTCACTGGAAAGCTCATATATCTCTTTTTCAATGCTATCCAGAAGATCGAGCCCCGCTCGCCCCTGTAATATAAATAACTTTTGCTTGTCAGACTGAAGCGAAATTTTTGAATTGCCTTGGATATTTGCGCCTTGGTTTATCTCCCAAACCTTTCTGTTTTTAGCGTTCTGATAAATAACGTTTTCACCCATTCTAGCCTGAATCAGGTTCATTAGATCCAAGCTATTGAAAATCGTACCGGTATCACGTAGAACCAAAAACATATCGTCTACATAGCGGCCGTAATGTATCGGTGACAGCTTCTCCAAAACAAGCCTGTCCCATTTGTATAGCAGGGCATTTGAAATGATACGACTACATGTAAGACCAATCACCAATCCGCCGCTGATCTTGGCTCTCTTACCCCCAACAGTTTGGCCAAATTTTGAAGAACCTTCTGCCCAATTGCTGAGGAATTTCGAGAGCTGTTTGGTGAATGCTTCTTCTTCATTTGTCAGTTGTAGATCAAGTGCTTCAAGCAAACCTTTGCCAAAAATAGCAAGCGGGTCAATAAAGTGGTAATAACATTTCAGATCTAGGGATACAGCAATAATATCGCGTTCTTTTTCTAACTCGTCCCGGATAGCCTTAAGGCCGTCGCTACGCCATTTTTGATAGGGCTGAAAATACGGGACAAATGAGCCAATTGAGCTAATGTGGAATGGTTTTTCATCGCCATCTGTGAAGAACTCATCATTACGAATTCGTTTTAGCCTAGCGCCGTAGCAGCTATCATCGAACTTGGCGTCAAACTTGCGACCAATCATGTTGAGCCACAGTGCAGAAATGATGTGGGTTTCTACAGGAAAGTCGCCCACAATACGGAATTCAGGAACTATGTCGTAATTATTGAACAGACTTTCTACCGCTCTCTCTGGTTTAGAAAAGTGCACGTGGCCATTCTCAATAGTATCTGATTTTTTATTTGTAGAAAGTTTCTTTGGCAGTAATCGAAAATGCCCGAGTAATGCTTCATTATCGTCAAAACCCGCGTCGCTCTTTAATTGAATTAACAGCTCATTTAGGTTAGCCAATAAGTCTTGCTCATACTCAGCGAACTTTATGGCAGTCGGGAAGATATTCTCGAAGAAACAGTCGGCTTTGGCCTTCCTATACGCAACTAGGAGATCTTCTATAGTTAGAGAGTTCCATCCTGTAAATTCAGCCTGATAACTCATTATTGTTCCCCTTGGTTATCTACTGCTGTCACTACCTGTTCTATTAGCCGCTTGATAGTTGGATGGCTCAACTTTGATGCGAGTGGAGATACATAGTCACGACCCTGACTCCAATGTAGGTTAGTATTGTATATCAAGCCAAGCAGGAAGTAGCTTTCTGGAATATCAATACCAGTACTGGCAGCGAAGTCCATTTTGTTCTTGGTTTTTTTGGTAGTAAGAAACTCTTTCTGTTGATCTTCATGAGTCAGCATTTCATAGCCGAGTTTCTCTATGGCGACACGGACGGCAAAACAGACCGCTATAGGGTCGTAATTTTTACACTCCAGATAGCGCTTCAGTTCGATATAGGCATAATTTTGAAAAGCTGCTGAACTTCGCCACACTTGCGGCAAGTTGTTTGGCCATTCAGGTTCGGGAATCTCGCATTGGTCTGTATGAAAATGAAACCAACACATCTCTAATCGGTCTTTGATTAATGCTTGTTTATCCCTTGCTTCTATCAGGCGAAGTGTGTCCTGCGACTTTCCTTTAGACATTGATTGAAGATAATTGATCTGAATCTTATGTTTGTTAAAACAGAAATCAAAAAATACGCCTGGGTCCAAGTGCGTTAAAATTATTGGATAAATTATTTGGTTGCGTTGTTTGTATTCTTCAATAATTGAGGTGACATAGTATTGGAAAGCTACCAGATTGGCGTCATCCAAGTAGTCAAACACCTCGTCAATCACCAATATGAGCGGTTTCTTGCTGCTCTCATACAAAGTTTTATGTAGCTGTACCACAAGCGTAATTATGTCACGTTGGCCGTTCGATAATTGGTGGGCTTTGGGGAAGCTAATAACCAACTCTTTCTTTTTCTTGGTCTCTTCAACCTTGGCCCATTGCCAAGTAGAGCTTTTGAAGTTTGTCAGCAAGTCTTGATAGTGTGCTTTGACTGTAACGTAATATAGCCAGTCTGTCGCAGCGGAAAATGTTTTAGGATCGGCTGCATGTAGGCTGGCGATTTGGTAAGCCGCAAAAAAACCTTCGATCTCGGTAGCGGCTGCACCACTCTTGATTAGCCGTTCAGAGATGCCATTTAAAATAGCCACTGCTCTTAGGTTATCAATACAGTTATCCAATATCCATTGTGATATGACAGCAGCACTTCCATTCTGTTTGTTCACCATGTCGGCAATGGCTCGAACCGCTGTCTGAATTCGAAATTGAGTGAACTTTGTTAAATCGACGTCCTTAATTGCATCCAAAATTCTTTGATCTTTTAATAGATCGGCTATGTTAGGCAGAATCTTTCCGTTTTGACCAAAATTGGCTTTAGCATCAGCAAGCTTATACGAAAAGTCTGCTTTTGCCGGAATCTTGCAGATGATTATGGGTTTCACTTCAATGGTGGAGGATACCGCCCCCTTGAAAAGCTTTTTCGCTTTCGGGATTAGGCCGCTATTGACTACCAGCACATCAAACTGTTGTCGAATTTCGTTTTTTGTTCTATTAGCACTTAATTTCTGCCCGTCAACGGTGATACTCAGTTCGGGCACAAGAGTTTCATCCCCTTTATGATGATCGTTTTCGGCAAGATCTATTCGCTTTGTATTCATTGACGAGAAAGCTGTAGCGATCGAACTCTTGCCAAAGCCATTAGGTGCAACCAAAAGATTGGGTTTATGGGCACTTAGCTGCACATTGAAGCATTCGTGCGAAATGCCTCTGATGTTCCTTATCTCTATTTGGCTTATGGTCATCGTTTAACTTCCTTATTTTACCGTTACTTGACCGTTCATTAGCATGTGAAGGAACCAGTCACGAAGTTGAGCTAGTTGTGCATTTTCTCTTTCTGTAAATGTAGTGGTCAACTAAAACTGACCACCGCTTTAGAGTTTTACTGATATCGATTTTCTTATTGGTTTGGTGATAACCTGTCTTATATTCGTACGGCCTGAGTGCGATTGCATGGGCAGTGTCGTTGAAGCTCATATAACCTGTTACAGGCATATAATACTGGGGGCAGGTCACCCTGGCAACAAGGGCGCATGCGCAATCCATTTTTTTGCCCGGCCAAACTCCACGGCCTCTTTGAACATCTCCGCTTCCATCGTTTTTTTGCTCAGAAGAAGCTGAAGCTCGCGGATTTGCTTATTGGCCGCAGCAAGCTCAGAGGCGGGCACGACTTCTTCGCCAGATGTTACGGCGTTCAGGGAACCGTCTTCATACTGCCTACGCCATTTGAAGATCTGGTTAGCATTGATGCCATGCAGGCGAGCACATGAGACACGGTGATGCCGGGTTCCATAGTTTGCTGAATAATGGCAATTTTTTCCTGCGAAGTACTCCGCCGACGCCGTTCAGGTCCTGTTAACACTTCGACCATCTTATTATTCTGACTGGTGTTAAACATAGTTCTAAGACTACCTCTTTTTAAGAGAGGCGAAGTGTCCGATGATCTATGGGGCCAGTCTAAATACTCCGGAGCTAAAACCTAGCAAATCCACTGGGAAATAAAGATATAGGGGTGAGAATAATTTAGGGTATAAATGATTCCTTTATACCCTTATTGCGAAAATAGGTCACAGAATATTTTTCTGTAGCCAGATCTGGGTGCCTTCTATATCGTACGCCTTTGCTCCATATCCTTTCGCAAGCAGGGACTCCGGCAGATAATCGTCATATTTATCCAGATATTTTTCTGGAACATCTGCAGCGAGCTCAGACTCTGATGGCAAGCCCGACAACTGAATTTCTTTTAGTGCATGTTGGACCGAGGATACACTTGCGTCATCTATTTCTATAACACCGGCAAATGAACTGGCTTTAAAGCTGCTACGCATGAGCAAGGCCGTTATTGTATTAACGACTTTATCCCCCATCCAGGGGAGAACGTAACTATGCTGGCCGTCGGAAATAAAATGGGAGTTTTGCAGATTGAAACGCTTGAAACTGTCACAGCCTTCTGCAAAGAGGCTTCTGGCGGTGGCATCTGCATAATCGACTCTCTTACTTCCTATCTTGATGCGATAATCATTCTCCCTGTATATGGCGAGCATCTCTTGGCGAACAACATCATGAACAGACATACCCCCACCACTAAACTGTGGCGGCTGGCCGCCTTTGGTCGCCTCGACATAGATAACTTTTTTTTCCACCTCGATCTCTGTCACTTTCCAGCGGCGTCCACCGAAGATTATGTGCTGGTCAGGCAGAAGGGGAGAGTCCACTGGTACTGTGCCAAGGGTTCGGCTTCCTGTGACAATGCGGAACTCTTCTGGAGTATTGAACACGGCGTAAAACGTATAATGGTTAGTCAGTTTCTCTCCCTCAGCCCCGATAACCATTTCTCCGCTAGCAAGTTGTGTCAGCAGGCCGTATGCCCCCATATGCCGAAGCAGAGTTTTGAAATCAGTTAAGTCGATGTTCCGGAAGGGGCCAGTCTGGCACAGTTGTGACCAAAGTTGATCGGCTCGAACCCCGCCCCATTGCGCTGTGATCGCAAGGATTTGGTGCAGCAACGTGGAGTAATGCATCTGGCGGGAGTCAGCCGGTTCGAACCATCGCTTAGTGATCATCAATCTAATCATCGCCATCGACTGAACCAGTTGTAGCCGCAAGTGGTCTACGATGCCGCTGGTTGCGGTAAGTCCTTGCTCAGAGATCAGCATTCTCAGAACTGATGGCGAATCTCGCCGTCCTGACCGGCCCATACGCTGACGCAGGCTGGAGACAGAATGCGGAGGAGTAACTTGTATAACCGACTGCACCTTACCGATATCAATACCCAGCTCAAGCGTCATGGTACAGACGGCTGTTGTAGGTAAATTACCCTGCTGTAGGCGGGCTTCGAGCGTCTCGCGTAATTCCCTAGACAAGGAGCCGTGATGGGGAAAGAATTCGTTGGGAACAACATTTTCCTCACACATGTCGCTCAGCGTCGCCGCGATGCTTTCAGTGCGCTTTCGACTGTTTGCAAAAACTAAATGGGAGTCGCCACGGCAGAGTCTGAAAATGTCAGCGCAGACGTGTTTTTCTGCTGAGCTTTGTGGTTCTTCTCCTTTTTCGGGCACCGGTACCAGATAGCCTTTAACCTGCACTTGTAATGTGGCCGCGCTATTGCTGTCTGTCACAATTTCGCAGTGCAATCGCTGATCCGGACGCAACAGTTCAGGCACTTTATCCAGTTCTCCTAACGTAGCGCTTAACGCAACGCGGGGAACTGGATTCGCATGACGGCCCAGCACATGATCAATTCTGTTGAGCAGGGAGAGCAACTGCATGCCACGCTCGGTACCAATAAAGGCGTGAAACTCATCAATAACAATGTAGGCTACTGGCGAAAACGCCTGTTTAATCCAGCCTGATGAATTTATGAGTAAGGACTCAAGTGATTCTGGCGTGATAAGTAGGATGCCCGCCGGGTCAGTCCGTATCTTCTTCTTTTTGCTTTGCGGTACATCACCATGCCATGGCGTCACCGGCATATCCAACGCCTCGCCCAGGCTCTCAAGACGACGGTACTGGTCGTTAATCAGCGCTTTAAGCGGGCTGATATAGACAATACCAAACCCGCTAGTGATACCTGCAATTGCTGAACAGGCAGGTAGAAAGAAAGCCTCTGTTTTACCCGCTGCTGTGCCTGCACTAATTAGCACGTCCTGGTCTCGAGCTAAAATTGCCGGGATAGCGCTCTCTTGCAGGGGCCTTAATGTAGACCAGCCCTGCTTATAAACCCACTTACGAACGCGAGGATCGAGACTATCGTATGCGCTGCTCATAACTTGAAGTTGGCCAGATCGTCATCATTTTCTTCCTGCTCAATGGCATCATCCATATCGCTTGGCCTGTCATCTTCAATCGACACACCCGAGATTAGCGTTTGCCAGTTTATAGTACTGTTTTGTTCCAGCACGGACAGCATATCTAGGAAACCTTTGATGGTATTTCGGGGGGTACGGAAGTAAGCATCCCCGATGGTTTTACTGCAATGATGCAGAAAACCGGTAAGTGCATCATCTGATACCAGATACTTTTCGGGCTCTCCGCCTGCATAAACATGGCGAAGATTTTTCAGTAAAATATACAATTCTTCTGGGGTGAGGCTGGCAAGATGCAGCGTGGGCGACGAGTAGTCAACCACTCCTGCTTTCTGAGCGAACCGATTTTCCGCCAGACGCGATTGCAGCGCTTCATAACTGTAAAGTCCTTTACGCGGATCAAACAAGAACTCGGGCGTGCCTCCAAGAATAAAACCAATATTCTCGGCAGAACCCTGCAGACAGTCATTCAGGATCCGCAGGATTTGTTCATAGTTCGCAGTTCTCGCCTGAGTGTTGTTCAGCTTATAAAGGTTTACCATCTCGTCGAGACTGACCAGTAACCCGGCATAACCTGCCTGACGGACAAACAGGCTTACCAGCTTCAATGAATCGTAGAACGAAGCGTCTGAGATAATAGTCCGGACGTCGAGATCGTTACGGGCATCGGTTTTGGTGGTGTATTCACCCCGCAACCAGCGAATAGCATTGGATTTTAATGTCTCGTTATCCTGTTCATGTCCGCGCCAGAATGCATCGATGACTTTAGCAAAGTCATATCCCCCCACCATGTCAGTCAGAGCAGCCAGGCGCTGGTGAATAACCGACGAGACTGTAGTGCTATCCGCATCAGCCTCCTTCCTCGCCTCCGTGACGAACCGCTCCACAACACTGAGTAACGCATTACCATCAGGTTTGTTGCGGGTGGACATGTTCTTCATAAGCTCTGAGTAGAGATTGCGCGCCTGACCTCCCGATGAATGAATGCGCCTGTCGGGGGAAAGGTCGGCACTGACTGTTACCAGCTTTTTTTCCAGCGCAATAGAACGTACAACGCTCAGAAAGAACGTTTTGCCTGATCCGTATTCACCGATGATAAGCCTGAAGCTCGCGCCGCCATCCGCAATCCGCTCAATATCCTGATGGAGAGCTGATATCTCATTCATCCGGCCCACCTGGATGTGCTGAATGCCTATTCTTGGCGTTACACCAGACTTCAGTGATTGGATAATAGCATCCCGTTCTTTAACTCTTATGCGTGTCGCAGACATTAACTATCCCTCTAATTCTTTAGCAATTTCCAGGTCTACCCAGATATCATCATCGGCATCATCCAGCACTGGTGCATCAACAACTGCATAGGACCAGTCATTAATAACCTCAAGTGCACCGCTGAGCATCAAATTAAAATTCTCGCACAGTTCCGTCACCTCTTTCCGGGGCCACTGTTCCTTTTCCAAAAGCCTGTGGTAAAGCTGGCTATGTGCATTATCAAGGCCACCATCCTGCGCTCCGGCTACGGGAGTGCTCTCACGCAATTCCGGTTCGTCCTCGGTGAAAATCGTGCTAAGTAATTTACGGACATCGTCTGTGGCTGACTCATGGTGAGCCAGCACGCTGGCGTCCAGCGTGAACTCAGTGGCCCCAAGACTCGCTGATGTAGACGATAGCGGGGTAACCTCTGCCGTAGAATGCTGATGGATGTTGCCGGAGATAGTTGAAGGATCCAGCCCTAGGCCTGAATAAATTTTTTCCAGCTGTTTGATTTCGGCAGGCTCAATTCTGCCATCCGAGCAGGCTACTCCCACGATAACCTTACCTACTGCTGATTTTTCCATCGCACTCAACAGCGCTATTCTATTTTTCATGCCTGCCATGTTGGCCGGGGTATGAAGTTGCCATGTCAAATACGCATGTAAGGAGCGTTTTTCATCTTCGCTAAAGCCAGAATTATGGTCGATAGCATTTTCCAGCACTTTCTGCTCGGCCTGATCAAGGCTATTGTCGGTTAAGGCCACTATTGACCCCAGCCTTAGCGTCATTACCGCTGAGATAAACGCCGGAGATGGTGGTAAGCGCGTTCCCTCACCAGCGGCAAATAAAACCAGTGCGCCGTCAGCTTCTGCTTTCACATGGTGGAAAAGCGGATCGGGTGCCAGGCAGTAGCCCATTTTCAGTGCAAAGGCCTGCATCAGGTCGGCCTCTTTTTTATTGATTTTCGCCGGGCAAGTGGCTCCCATATGTGCCCAGAAGTCAGCAACGGTGGTTAACCCCTTGTGACTCGCTATCACTTCATCAGCCCAGCGTTTGAATGTATTTAAAACTTTTCCTGCGCTTTCATTGATGATTTCCATAGGCAGCAACATGATTGCCGCAGTATCATTTTCTGACGTACCTTTCCTGCCAAGATAGCGGCTGTAAGCATCCAGTTCATCTGTACAGATCTCTGCAAGTGTCATAATTTTCTGGACAGGCCCCTTCAATGCACTAGGGTCAGGCAAGTCTGGAACAGGCAGGCGAATGCCGCGCAGACTGGGACTTGCAGGGGTATAATCCAGACGCAGTCGTGTTTTATTAGGTTTGACAACCATCCCCTCACCATATTTGAGGGTATAGCGCCGTTTGAAAAGCGCAGCAAATTCTTTCGCACAACGGCGGGCGGGAGTTCGTAACGCATACTCCGTGTGATTTGTTACCCACGTCAGCGCCAGATCGGCTGACACAGGAACTCCAGCATCCACAGCCTTTGCCAGCGCTAGCTTAAACAGCATACCATTGCTGAAACTCGAATCACGGCCAAGGTCGGCAACCAGATCAACATCTGGGCGCAGAATAGACATTGCTTCCAGTAACTGGGACGAGTAATTCCGGAAAGAGCGGTTCTCAATGAATACCGATCTTAACCGGCAGATTTCATTAAATAGTGTACGGAACTCTGCGTCAGGTGTATTACCATCCCGGCAGTCAACAAGTGCCTTTCTTTCCAGCCCATACAGATAGATAAATACGTAGCCTACAGGGCATGACGCGTCGGACCTATCACTGGCAAGCCAGTTTAGATACGCGCCGCGCGCATCCGCTGAAAGCGAGGAATAGCTGGGCCAGTATCCCAATGAACTATCTTCGTAAAGATAAGATTTATGGTGAATATTAAGCGTGTCGTCAATTAATGATGCCTCAGTGCCATCATCATAATAGCCGCTCATGCTTTGCCCGGCGGGCTTCATCCGCTGTCCGAAGTAGAAATGACCACTGGTGATCTTCATACCGCCTACAGTAGTCACCTCACCAGGCTGCACCCATCGAGCCAAAGTACCAGTAGTTTTTGGGGGATTCTGACGTTGAATCGTTGTTACTCTGTATTCGACACTCCGGTCGCTGTCCAGTGTAAAAGTTGCCAGATCATCATCTTCACTGTCATCTTTTCTCACAACAGCCTCTTTTTTCTTGATGTCAGCAAGCCATTCTTTAGGTGGCGCTTTCACGGTTTTTGAAGAATAAGAACCCGCAGATTTATGTTTTTTCTTTTTGAAAAACAATAGATAAATTACATAAATCGCCGCTATAAATATCCATAACTCCATGGGTAACAACCTTAAGAATGACTTTTCGCATACGCCGACAATGGCGAGGGAAAGTAGGGGGGAAGTAGATTAATCTTAAAATAATACTTCTAAATTGCGAGGGTTAAAATCAAAACTTGACCAAATTTAGCCTATTGGTTTTCATCGATAAAACCATTAGCTATCAGCGAAATGCGCAAAGTCGGCAGTTAATTCTTAAGAAGTACTAATGCTAAACCTCCGAGTACTGTTGCGTTGTTGCGGGGGCAACACCAGTCACATAGATGTAGTCTCGACAAGTCTTCACACTTACTGGCAAAACTTACCTGTCAATGAGCAGAACCCACGATTCGACTGGAAACATAGCCTTTTGGGTTAGCTTTATTCCTAACCTATTGATCTCTAGCATTTCCACTTTTCGCAAAGCAGACAGCAATGTTTTATTGTCTTCAACCTCAAAACACTGCTAGTTCAGGTCTGAACGAATACCGAACAATTCAATCCCCAACCCATTTCACCACTGCGACCCAAGGGGCGCTACGCCCGCCTATGCTATGTCAGTTTTTTTTCCGTGCGACTTCCGTTCTCGTATCAGCTTCCGGTTAATCGTTTCCCAACACAACCCGTCCCGCAAGGGTAAATGGCACGCATTCTGCGCCCTTGCTGGCCGGAACGATGTCGGGAAAGCGAACCGTCAGGCGATACGAAGACGAAAATCACACCACTGACGGAGAAAAAACATGACCATTTCCCTGCATACCCAGACTAGCGCCCCTAACACCGCAGCGGCGACCAGCGTATCCCCGCTGGAGCAGTCAGGCTCCTCAAAAACGAAATTTTCTAAAGCCAAAACCGATATTTATCAGACTGTCACCAACAACATCATTGCAACGCTTGAAGCCGGTGTAAAACCGTGGTCTTGCCCGTGGAAACGAGTGCCGGGCATGTCTGGGTTACCTTCCAACTTCGCAACCGGTATCGCGTATAGCGGAATGAATATCATGCTGTTGTGGTGTAGCGCGTCAAAACAGGGCTTTGGTGATTCACGCTGGATGACCTACAAACAGGCGCAGGCAATAGGCGGGCAGGTTCGAAAAGGTGAACACGGTACGACAGCCATTTTCTATACAACCTTAGAGAAAGAAAACGAAGACGGTGACATCGACCAGATCCCAATGCTGAAAACCTTCAATGTGTTCAATGTTGAACAAATTGATGGCCTTCCACTGACAACTGAAATAGTCAGCCCAGAAGCAACCTTTGACCCGTTGCCTGAGGCTGAAAATCTGTTCCAGAAGAGTGGCGCAAACATCATTGAGAAAGGACAAAATGCATTTTTCCAACCCTCAACTGATGAGGTCTGGCTACCAGAGCGTCACCTTTTTTCCGATGCTGCTAATTTCTACGCTACTGGCCTGCATGAGCTGGTTCACTGGAGCGGTGGTAAAAAAAGGCTTAACCGTGAAATGAAAGGGAAATTTGGCAGCGCAGATTATGCGGAGGAGGAATTAGTGGCTGAGCTGGGAAGTGCTTTTCTGATGGCGGATTTGGGTATTGTTGGAGAGGTGCAGCACGAAAGCTATATCGCTTCCTGGCTGAAAGCATTGAAGAATGACAAGCGTTATATTTTCAAAGCGGCCAGCACGGCATCAAAAGCACATCGTTATTTGATGGATAAAGCCTGAGGGCAGGGGCAAGAAGCCGCAAAGGAATGTGGCTTTAACATAATATGGTAGTGGGTGGAGTAGCGGTGGTGTTAGGGGGTATCATTCCACTGCGAATTTTCCTGGCACCGGATGCCAGGAAAATTCGCAGGCTGCGGGGCGGGCGGCAAAGAGCCCGTCAACCCTTTAAATGTATAGGCTCCGACTTGATCCGGCGGTCCTCTTTGTTAGAAAACGATTCAACTTGACAGTCGACAACGAACAGCGGACATTGTCTGAACTGGGAGGTAAGCTCTAAAATGAGTGACACAATTTGCAGGAATACTTATAGCATCCTTAACCTGTAGCGTAGGCAAAACTGCACCGGTCTTACTCCTCCTTTCTACCTCTGGCCTTTACATAAATCACCATGCCGTATATGTTTATCAAGCCAATAGCTTTCATATGATAGTAAAATGTCTAGGTAGTCGTTCAATTGCCTAGACCTTCAGAATTTTACTGAGCAGCGGCCAAATTAGCGCCGTTGCGTGCAGGGATGACCCGCTATGATCGAATCAATTAGTCTCTCCAATATCGCTACCTACCGTCCTGACAAATCAGAAGTTATTAATCTCAAAAAGATTAATTTCATTTATGGAGCAAATGGAGCGGGCAAGACCACAATCAGTCGACTTATTGAGAAACCTAGCCTCTCAACAGACTCTAGTATTACCTGGCTCAGAAATATGGCAGTGCCAGCAATGATCTATAACAACGACTTCATCACTGCCAACTTCTCAGAATCCAAAGAGTTTCAGGGAGTATTTACACTCGGCAAGGCCGAGAAAGTCCAGCTCGACCGCCTCAAAGATCTTAAAGATGAAAGAAAGCGCCATGAACAGTTGAGGGCCAAGTTAATCATCTCTCTTGATGGTGAAGATGGAAAACCTGGAAAGCATGCTGAGTTGATTTCTTTGGAAGCAAAGTTGGTTGGCCGATGCTGGGAACAGAAAGTGAAGCATGATGAATATTTCAAAGGGGCATTTACTGGTTTAAGGAATAATAAGGAAGCATTCAAAGCAAGGGTTCTTCAAGAACATGAGAATAACAAATCCACCTTGGTTGATTTGGTTGATCTCAAGGCTAGAGCGGCAGTTTTATATGGTGACCAACCCTCGAAAATAGATCTTGTTTCGACCTTGGATTTATCACGGTTGATAGCATTCGAGAAAAGCCCGATTCTGGTTAAAAAGGTGGTAGGCAAAGACGATGTTAGTATATCCGCGATTATTCAGCGGTTAGGTAATAGCGACTGGGTTAGGCAGGGTATGAGATTTCTGGAGCATACGGATGAACAATGTCCGTTCTGTCAGCAGACTCTGCCCCACGACTTCGAGAAGGAACTTACTGACTACTTCGATGAGACTTTTGAGGCGGATTCGAAGGCGATCTCTGCCCTACGTAATAATTATTTTCAAATTGCTGAGGATCTTTTGGCTCAGGCACATGTTCTGTTAGCTTTGGATTGCACAGAACTGGACAAGGAAAAACTTAATCCTAAGATTCAAGCACTGGATGCTGTTGTTCTTATCAATAAAGGGCGGATGGACAATAAAGTTACTACTCCAAGTGCTGAGGTGTTTCTTGAGGGGCTGGAGGATATTGAGGCTGATATTGCTGCTATTGTTAATACGGCGAATGCGAAAATAACCGAACAAAATCGCCTAGTTGCAAGCTTCACTGCTGAGCAGCGCAGGCTCACCGGAGAAGTGTGGAAATATATTATCGATGCCGAGCTAAAGAATACCTTGGCTGATTATACCTCTGAGAAGAATAAGCTACAGAAATCTATTTCGGGCATCGCATTGAGCCGGGATAAAGCCACGGAAGATATTAATGCTACAGACGTCGATATCGATAAGATTGAGGCGGAGCTTACCAGTGTAAAGCCTACAGTAATTGCTATAAATAAGATTTTAAAAAATTTTGGATTCTTCAGCTTTTCTCTAGATCCTGCATGTGCGGATAACTCTTATAGAATTATCCGAGCGGATGGGAGAGATGCCAAGCAAACATTGAGCGAGGGAGAGAAGACCTTCGTAACGTTCCTTTATTTCTACCACCTGTTGAGAGGGAGTATTACGACATCCGGTATAACCGCCGATAGGATTGTGGTCATCGATGACCCTGTTTCTAGCCTTGATAGTGATGTGTTGTTTATCGTGAGTAGTTTGATCAAGGAGCTTTTCGCCGAAGTTAGAAAGAGTGGTAGCCATCTTAAACAAGTTGTGGTGCTTACACACAACGTGCATTTCCATAAAGAGGTCACGTACGATCAGCGCCGGAAGGCCAATACATCTCTTGCTGATGAAACATTTTGGATTGTCCGCAAACCAAATGAGTATTCGGTAATTGAGTTCCATTCAAGTAATCCAATCAGGAATTCTTATCAATTACTCTGGGCAGAGCTGAAAAGGACACCGGTGCCAGTCCTTACGTTGCAGAATACCATGCGACGGATTTTGGAGAACTATTTCAAGATTTTGGGTGGTGTCGATACGTACCACTTGGTTGACAAGTTTGAGGGTATTGAAAAGACACAATGCCAGTCTTTGATGAGTTGGGTAAACGATGGATCGCATTACGCTCCGGATGAGCTCTACGTGGCCATTAGTGACAATATGGCAGCGAGCTACCTGAAAATTTTCTTCAAGATATTCAAGGCGGCTAAGCATGATGCGCATTACAGAATGATGATGGGCGATTCATATGTTGATCTAGATCCGGAAGAGATCTCAGAGCAGCAGGCGATGACTGATGCTAAAGAAGAGGGGGGCGTTGTATTTAATGATGCCGGTGTAGTAGAGAAATCAGCCCCAGTACCGACTGTACTCAAGTCTGAGATTGCTCAGCCCGGATTCGATCAGGGTATGCCGTTTTGAAGCCTTCCGTTGACGAGCGCATCTATGAAAACATCCATCGACTAGATCAGGTTCGAAGCATCCGACCGAACGAGCGAATGATCACTTTCCCTTGATTAAGGATAGCGTTGCAACGACCCGTTAAACTCACAGTATAAAGCGGACAAGCTTACTGAGCCGAAGGTCCGATGTGAGCGAATTGCAGACATTAACGCTGAGTTAATGAGCTGCTGAAAGCAGTAGCACAGTAATGTGTTAGTGTGTCTTAATCAGAAAGTATACAGGCTTATATTGGCTGCCATACATCCTGTAAGGTTGAATTTCTTTTGCATCCCGGACGAAGTCCTCAAAAGACTCCAAGTTAAAAATAGCACTGTTCCTTACAAGAGCTAAAATGTCCTCTTTTCCTAACAAACATCCATTTTTTTTCATCTTACTTATTGGATTTAAATATTCATGATAATTATTTTTTGCTAGATCTAACCATGCGTAATCCTCACAATTAGATAAATCCCATAGGTCTCCTGCTCTAGGGCAGCCAGTTATCACTGGAACTCCTTTTGCTTCCCCTATTTTATTAAAAGCCTCAACCTCCCAATTAATAGTAAAATATATTTCACTACTATCCTGATCATTAAGTTTTGGCCTGCGCGGAAACATTACTAGCACATGAAACAGGTCATCTTTATGAAGATGTCTTGAGATCTTACTAAACTCTCGAGATATCCACGGAAACACTGGAGCAACATGGCTATACTGTTCCTGCAAAATCTTCTTTAGTGCTGGTACTAATGAATACTCTGCGCTGTGTTCACTTATGTAACTAGTCGCCATACATCTCCTTACACTAACGGCCCATCCACCGAAATTTTACTCATACCATGTTCTAGGGAATTTAACCAGTAACTTGGGTAAACCAAAGGAATGATCGACTGAAGTTGAACTAAAGCTTTCCACAATGCCTTGGTCTGCTCTTGGCAGGTAGGGGATCAACCAGCTGGTCCTCAGGTCCTATATGAGCGAAGAGCGGAATCTACATGCCGCTATCATCGGTTATCAGGCATCGTAGCAGTAGCTAATTAAAAACAACTCCCACTAGAATTGTGGGAGTTCATGTGCGATTAAAACTCTATGATTAATCAACAAATTACTTTACACGCTCAAACTCAAGCGAGTATTTCGTTGCAGACTTTATTGACTGGAACCATTTCACATGATCCCACTCAGCTCCCGATAATAAATTCCGTAATGTCTGCCTATCTCTTTCTGCCATTCTTAGCCCGAAGGCAATGGAGTTTACTGCATCCGGTTCGAACTTATGTGCAACGGACTTAACGAAAACTAATCGCCGTTCCCTCTCATATTTCCAGCTTGTATATTTTGTTCCAAGAATTGATATTAAAATATCGCCAGCGATAGATTTTAAGTTATTCATTCCATCGATGCGCTCGAAATAATTGAAGCGTTCAATTATTTCTTGAAAAGGGTACTCATCTTGATAAGTCACATCGATAGGGTATATATAAGAGCCCTGAGGTCTAATTTTGTGCTCCTTAAATCCTATACATACACCTTTATGCTCATCAGCATAATGTGACCACATTAACTGATTCTTACGGGCTTTGCTAAATGAACAAATACCAGCTGAACTTAGTTGCTGATGCAGATACTCCTCATAAGCCTTGCGCTCTGCAATTGGGATTGGATAGCGGGCCCACACAGCATCTAAAACTTCATGTATAGAAGACTCTGCTTCAAATGGATCATTCAACGTGGCCGGTGAAGCAAACCAAAGTTCTCGATTTAATAGTAGTTCTAAGCAGCTTTTATCAAATTTGCGATATTTGAAAAGGATTCGACTTCTTGGGAGTTGTGCCATTTGACTATAATTTCTAAAATGCCGGGTGCTATAAATTTAAGGCAATTTGAGGTGTAAGTATAGAATATTCAATGTCTTCTTCTGGCACAAAGTTGCCTGTCAGATTAAGTTATGGCCCTGAGCCATAAAAATGTTAACTCATATCTTAGCTAACATTTTTAGAAGCAGTGACCCGACTTCAATTATCAATATACCTTTCTGCATCGCCAGAACGAGCCGTGGCACTCCGTGCTGCCGCAATACGCCCGCGAGCAATTTTCACATAATTCTCTTCTCGCTCTATACCGATGAAACAGAAACCTTCCATCGCCGCAGCTTTCCCGGTGCTCCCACTTCCCATAAAGGGATCAAGGATAGTGCCGCCCGGGGGCGTAATCAGGCGGCAAAGGTAACGCATCAGCTCGGTGGGCTTTACACATGGATGATTGTTACCCTCACCACGGTCCTTTCTGCTGGCTTTCGCACAATAAAAGAACCGACTGGGGCTGCTAATTTCTGATCCTACCCGCGAATAGTGGACACGCGACTAAGTGAGTAAACTCTCAAG
>NZ_JACVUO010000069.1:0-241 GCF_016625145.1 Pantoea sp. S61 | reverse complement strand
ACGCTCAACCTGCTCGGCGAAATCGGCATTCTCAGAGAGGAAGCCGTAGCCAGGGTGGATCGCCACGGCGCCGGTGATTTCGGCGGCGGAGATCAGTGCAGGGATGTTCAGGTAGCTTTTGACCGACTGCGCCGGGCCGATACAGACGGTTTCGTCTGCTAACAGCACGTGCTTCAGGTCGCGGTCAGCGGTGGAGTGAACCGCAACGGTCTTGATGCCTAATTCTTTACACGCGCGGAGA
>NZ_JACVUO010000068.1:0-266 GCF_016625145.1 Pantoea sp. S61 | reverse complement strand
CCTGCGGCGTACGCTTTACTCCACTGCCCACCTTTGTCTCCTTTATGCATGTCCGCTGCATGGTTTCCAGGGTCAAAAACTGGCGCCGTTCTCTCGCATCACAGCGCTACGATTTGGCGGGTTTAAAAACCTGGCTGCATCCTCATACTTGCACTGACTACAGCGATGATCATCTTAAATGCCCCATAAAGGTCAGCCCGAAGAGCAAAGCGTTTGCGCCAGGGATGGCGCGGCCGATCTGCATGGATGCGGGGTTCCTTTGCGAT
>NZ_JACVUO010000067.1:0-286 GCF_016625145.1 Pantoea sp. S61 | reverse complement strand
TTCAACGTCATACTTTTGCTTATTCACATAATAAAAATCCAGTAGATTAATCACAATCCACGGAATCAACACCGCAATCAATGCCAGAATTAAGTTAATAAAGAACGAAACAAAGTTCTGTGATGCTGCCAGGGCGACTAGCACGCTTCCCACTAGTACCAATGATGACACCACTAAACGCACTGCGGCACCTGGCGTCCAGTGCGGACGGAATGTTTGTACTGCCGTAATCAGCGATAATACCGCACCATACAAATTCATTGAGTTGTGGCAGATAATATTGACC
>NZ_JACVUO010000066.1:0-295 GCF_016625145.1 Pantoea sp. S61 | reverse complement strand
ATGCGGACGGCCGCCCAGTGCCGCGCCCAGCGCGATCACAATCTCGTCTGCAAATGGCGCATCGTTGATGTTGAACTGCATGGTGAGGTAGTGTTCGCGAGTGCCCTCATCATCCGTGCCCATCATAGGTACCAGAATCGGTGTATTGGCTGGACCACGGGTGTTGTTAAAGGCCAGATAGGTTTTACCCTTCACTGCAGAGCGGTAATGGTTACCAAAATGCAGGGTGTGAATCAGCGCTGAGGCGTGTTCCAGTTCGCCGTTCAAGCCCACCACTGCGCTTTTACCGTAAGCC
>NZ_JACVUO010000065.1:0-304 GCF_016625145.1 Pantoea sp. S61 | reverse complement strand
CCGGCCTCAGACCGGAAGTGCTTACTCCTGTTGCTCCCGGGCCATCCGCCCGGGATTTTTTTATCCACTTTTTTCCTGTTCTTTATCCCCGAACAGTTCACGGCGGCCCGATTTAAATAAAAAACCCACCGGGAGGTGGGTAAGTCAGAAAGCTCAGTGTAGGAGATAGCGCTTAACGGTTTCCGGGTCTGTGCCCACCGTTTTAAGAGCTTTCACCAGCTTATCCTGCGTAGTCTGTAAACAGAGCATCCAATATGTAATCTGCCATTGTTCATTTATCACAATGATCTTTTTATCTTCCGGC
>NZ_JACVUO010000064.1:0-329 GCF_016625145.1 Pantoea sp. S61 | reverse complement strand
AAGAGTCCGGATTTACCTAAACTCTCCGCCTACATGCTTAAACCGGGACAACCGTCGCCCGGATAACCTAGCCTTCTCCGTCCCCCCTTCGCAGTAACACCAAGTGCAGGAATATTAACCTGCTTCCCATCGACTACGCTTTTCAGCCTCGCCTTAGGGGTCGACTCACCCTGCTCCGATTAACGTTGAACAGGAACCCTTGGTCTTCCGGCGAGCGGGCTTTTCACCCGCTTTATCGTTACTTATGTCAGCATTCGCACTTCTGATACCTCCAGCAAACCTCACAGTTCACCTTCAACGGCTTACAGAACGCTCCCCTACCCAACAAC
>NZ_JACVUO010000063.1:0-539 GCF_016625145.1 Pantoea sp. S61 | reverse complement strand
CAGCGCTCGCCGATAAAGCGACGCAGCTCCGGCGTAATGCCCGGCGCTGGTGCTTCCTCGACCACTTTCTGGTGACGACGCTGCATCGAGCAGTCACGTTCCGCCAGATAGATAGCGTTGCCCTGACCGTCGGCCATCACCTGAATTTCGATATGGCGTGGGTTCTCGAGGAATTTCTCCATGTAGACCATGTCGTTGTTGAAAGCCGCTTTGGCTTCCGCTTTCGTCATGCCGATGGATTGTTCCAGATCTTTTTCACTGCGCACCACGCGCATACCACGACCACCGCCGCCGCCAGAGGCTTTGATAATCACCGGGTAGCCGATGCGCTTGGCAATGGCACGGTTTTTATCCATGTCTTCGGTCAGCGAGCCATCAGAACCTGGCACGGTCGGTACGCCGGTTTTCTTCATCGCGGTGATCGCAGACACTTTATCGCCCATCAGGCGGATGGTGTCAGCTTTCGGACCGATGAAGATAAAGCCTGAACGCTCAACCTGCTCGGCGAAATCGGCATTCTCAGAGAGGAAGCCGTAGCC
>NZ_JACVUO010000062.1:0-582 GCF_016625145.1 Pantoea sp. S61 | reverse complement strand
GTGGAGTGAACCGCAACGGTCTTGATGCCTAATTCTTTACACGCGCGGAGAATACGCAGAGCGATCTCACCGCGGTTAGCAATGACAATTTTATCCAGCATGCTTCGCCTCGTTATTCGATGACGACGAGCGGCTCGTCAAATTCAACCGGCTGGCCGCTTTCCACCAGGATCGCCTTCACAACGCCGGATTTATCGGCTTCGATCTGGTTCATCATTTTCATCGCTTCAACGATGCACAGGGTATCGCCTGCGTTGACTTTCTGGCCCACTTCCACGAAGGCTTTCGCATCCGGGCTTGGGGTACGGTAGAAAGTGCCGACCATCGGAGAACGCACGATGTGACCGGTGATTTCCGGCTTAGCGGCTTCAGCCGGCGCAGCGGCTGCAGGTGCAACGGCGGTCGCCAGCGCAGGCTGCTGCATCACTGGCGCAGCGTAAGCCTGTTGCATGACCGGGTAGCCAGCGTTCGCAGGTGAACGGCTGATACGAACTGACTCTTCGCCTTCAGAGATTTCCAGCTCGGAGATGCCAGACTCTTCTACCAGTTCGATCAGTTTCTTAATTTTACGAATATCCATGA
>NZ_JACVUO010000061.1:0-818 GCF_016625145.1 Pantoea sp. S61 | reverse complement strand
ACGGGCAGCACCTTGCCAGCGGTACCGCAGGGCGAATGGGTGGATGTCCACACGCTGGCGCAGCTGCCGGTGCCGGACAGAGCGCTGAAATCGCTGGTCGACCGCTTTATCCGCGAAAATGCGGTGGGCAATTACGGTCTCTATTACGGTGACGAACTCGAAGGTTCTGTGCGTCACTTCTTCACCGCGTCTCATCAGGAGGTGGTATGAAACTTTCCCTGTTCCTGCACATGGAACGCGTGTCAGCCGATGACGCGCAGGACAAGTTGTACGATGAGATGATGGAGCTGTGTGAAATCGCGGATAAAGGCGGCTTGCACGCTATCTGGACCGGCGAGCACCACGGCATGAATTTCACTATCGCGCCGAATCCGTTTATCAACCTGGTGGATATCGCCAGCCGCACCCAAAACGTCCGTCTGGGCACCGGCACCATTATTGCGCCCTTTACCCATCCGATCCGTCTGGCGGGTGAAGCGGCAATGACGGACCTGATCACCAAAGGGCGTCTGGATTTGGGGATTGCACGCGGCGCGTACTCCTATGAATACGAGCGCCTGATGCCAGGGATGGATGCCTGGGAAGCAGGTCAGCGGATGCGTGAGTTGGTGCCTGCAGTCAAAGCGCTGTGGAAAGGCGACTACGAGCATAAAGGCGAGTTCTGGAATTTCCCGTCCACCACTTCCTCGCCGCAGCCAAAACAGCAGCCGCATCCGCCAATCTGGGTGGCCGCGCGTGACCCGAACAGTCATGAATTCGCAGTGAAAAACGGTTGTAACGTGCAGTGCACGCCACTGCATCAGGGCGAAGAAGAGATC
>NZ_JACVUO010000060.1:0-844 GCF_016625145.1 Pantoea sp. S61 | reverse complement strand
ATGCGGACATTACCGTTGGCTCGCTTATCCGCGAGCTGGCTGAGATGGCCGCCGCCGAGAAAAATTCTGCGCGCTGCGTGCAGATAAGAGGGGCGAAACGCTGGCTCCGCGGGTTTGAGTCATCACCGGGCAACCGGGACGAGCTGAGATGGATTACTGCAGCGGGCCGCGGCTCAGCGCACTGAAGACATCACCCGCCTGTCCGGGTGACACCGGGCAGGCTTCTTTCATGTGCCCCGGCCCCTGAGCTGACCATGCTGTTCTGACCGTTGTACAACCCCTTCGTTAACCCGCTAATCATTCGCGCGCTGATACTCACCTAAATTACTGTTTAGTAACATCTAGCACTTTTTGCACAAAAAGATAAGCTGTACAGCAACACAATTGCTGTACAAGTTTGATTTGGTTGTATAACTTTACGGTCAGACAGAGCCGACTACATTTTAACCACCGAGAGGTTCACCATGCGTCAGAGCAATACGAGATTCCCGGATTCCGCCAGCGATATTGCGCACTACTTCAGCAAGGCATCGGCGCCGACCCAGCAGGAAACGCTGGGGCAGATTGTCGTTGAAATCCTGCGCGCAGGCAAGAACCTTAACCGTAAGGCCATCTGCACCAAGCTGCTGCGCCGCCTCGAAGTCGCATCCAGCCTGGAAGAAGAGCGCCATTACCAGACGCTTATTGGCATGCTCTTTGAGCGCTGAGTTACCCCGCCGTAATGAAGCGCCGACCGCAGCGTGCCTTCAGGACCGCCCGGAATGGCCGTCCTGCCATCCTGCCCGGAAGGCATGAACCGGAAGATGCGGGTATGAATAATAAAGATTTAACTCGTCTGGCCGAC
>NZ_JACVUO010000005.1:0-333529 GCF_016625145.1 Pantoea sp. S61 | reverse complement strand
CAGACTCTTCTACCAGTTCGATCAGTTTCTTAATTTTACGAATATCCATGAGTGTGGTTCCGTACTCTGTTTAATTGGAATGTGACAGGCGTTTTACTGCCGTTTGTAAAGCCCATGAGTATCCATCAGCGCCAAGTCCACAGATGACGCCAGCAGATACATCAGAAAGATAGGAGTGATGTCGGAACGGTTCGCGTGCATGCACGTTTGAGAGATGCACCTCAATAAAAGGTATGCTGACCGCCAACAGGGCATCACGCAGTGCAACGCTGGTATGCGTGAACGCAGCCGGATTGATGATGATGTAATCCACATTGCCACGGGCCTCGTGAATACGATCAATCAACTGAAACTCTGCGTTAGATTGCAAATGACTTAATTTCACATCGTGCTGTTCAGCCTGTTGCGTCAAATCGCCGACAATTTGCGCCAGCGTGGTATGACCATACTTATCAGGCTCGCGCGTTCCCAACAGATTCAGATTGGGACCGTTCAAAAGCAGTATGTGAAATTTGTGCGCCATCTTGCTGCTATCTCCTGCAATCAGTGAGGCATCGCGTAAAATACCGCGACATCTGCCGTTTGTCACTCCTGAGAGTGAAAAAGGCGACTTCGCTTGCAATAAAGCCGGGCATTATATCCGTTTCGTCGCAATTCGCAGCAAAATACTGGTCTTATCTGCGAAGTTGATCGGATGCGGCCCTTAGGCCACACCTTTTAACAGATCTCGTGACAGGAAAACAACCGTGCGGGGATTATCGACGCAGAAGATTACGCAACTTATTGTAACGCCAGCCTAACAACACCAAAGCCAGCAGCGCATAAATCCAGGGCTGCGGCGAGAAGACTTTCACCGACCAAAGATAGTGGATAGGTGCGAGGATCGCGACAAGATAGATGCCGTTGTGCAGGGTTTGCCAGCGGCGACCCAGTTTACGTTGTGCGCGCTGGAACGAGGTGATGGCTAAAGTAAACAGCACCAGCCAGCAGATCATACCCAGTAACAGATAAGGGCGCGAAATGATCTCACTCCCCAGTAACTGCAGATGGTTGTAACCCAGCTCCAGCAGGTAATAGCTGGTCAAATGCAAACATGCCCAGGCAAAACACCATACGCCCAGCAGGCGGCGAGTGCGTATCAGCAACGGTTGTTTCAGGTAGCGCGTTAATGGCGTCACCAGCAGCGTCGCCAGCAGTAATTTTAACGCCATTCTGCCGGTAAAATGCTGGATATCTTTCGCAGGATCGGCACTTAACCAACCCTGGCTGGCAGCCATAAACAGATACACAAACGGCAGGAAAGCCGCGAGATGCAGCACCACTTTTAACAGGGTGATATGGCGTAACGTCAGTCGCACTCAGTAGTTCTCCCGTAAATCGAGCCCGCGATACAGTGAAGCCACCTCTTTAGCGTAGCCGTTAAACAGCAGGGTTGGCTGGCGTTCGACATTGAGAATACCGCCGGAACCAATAAAACGTTCTGTGGCTTGCGACCAGCGTGGATGATTCACATGTGGGTTAACGTTGGCATAAAAACCATATTCATTATTGGCGATTTGGTTCCAGGTTGTCGGGGGCTGATCGCGCGTCAGTGTGATCTTCACGATGGACTTGATGCCCTTGAAACCATATTTCCACGGCACCGTCAGGCGAATCGGGGCGCCATTTTGTGGCGGCAGCGCTTTGCCGTACACGCCGGTGCTTAACAGTGTGAGAGGGTGCATTGCTTCATCGAGGCGTAATCCTTCCACATAGGGGTAATCCAGCCCACCGCCGATAAAGCGATCTTTCTGCCCAGGCATTTGATCCGGCGCATATAACGTCTGAAAGGCGACAAAGCGGGCATTGCTGGTGGGTTCAGCCAATTTGAGTAATTTATTCAGCTCGAAGCCCACCCAGGGGATCACCATCGACCACGCTTCAACACAGCGCATGCGATAAATACGCTGCTCCATGGCAAAACGTTTAAAGATATCGTCCATATCCAGCGTGATCGGTTTCGCCACTTCACCTTCAATGCGCAACTGCCAGGGTTCGGTTTTCAGCGTGCCGGCGTTGGCGGCAGGATCGGCTTTATCCAGGCCAAACTCATAAAAGTTGTTGTAGCCGGAAACCTTGTCAAACGGCGTCATGGGCAAATCAGCTTGCCACTGCGCGGGTTTGGTAAATTGCAGATCGCGACCTGCGGGGGCAGGTGGGCGGTCATTGCCTTTGAACCAGCTCAGCACATCTGCCTGCGCCGCGCCGGGCAAACTTGCCGCCGCTGCGCCTAATCCCAGCGCTTTCAACACCTGACGGCGGCGCATATTAAAGATGCTCTCGGGCGTCACGTCGGATTCGGTAAGGTATTGCTTCAGCTTCATGACATTCTCCGGCGAAAAAGGTGTGGTACTCAGCATGATCAACTCACGCTGGACACGCCACTTTGCCCGGAAAAATATGAAATTTCCTGGCGAAAGCGCTCTGTTGAGAATAGGACGAAAAAGCCCGTGTGAAACGCAAGCCATCACACTTTGCGGCTATACTCGCGCCGCAGGGCCGATTAGCATGGCGCACCGCCTAATTTGATGCGCGTCTGGCGCTGATTCAGACGATGTTTTGTGCTATTTTGCTCAGGTTTACGCCAATGAGCAGGTTGGCGCCGTTGGATGGCGACCGTTCAGAACCGCAGTGATACAGGCACAGGGATGCGATTAACAACTAAGTTTTCTGCGTTTATTACATTATTAAGCTTACTGGCAATGTTATTGATGCTGGTCGGCTGCGCTTTTAGTTTTATCTGGCTATCGCAACAGCGCGTAGAAACACGCGTCAATACGCTAGCGACCGAAGTCGATAAAGCGCTGACAACGCAATCGCCACAAGAACTGACGCAGTGGTTGACGCGCATCATGCCGGTGATCAATGCGGAACAGATTGAGATGCATAACGGCAATACCGTGGTGTTTCAACTCGCTCGCCATGAAAATCCTATGCTTGAAGATGAGCCGAATCGTTTTATTCAGTTCGATCTTCCGTTGGTGCACTCTCCCGGCCTTGAACTGCGAGTAGTGGTACTCGATCCTGCGAAAACCTGGTTCCGCTCCTTTACCGGTGCCTATACGCTGATTGTCCTGCTCAGCGTGGTGGCCATTATGTCCGCTTTATTGGTGATGACGCATCGTTGGATCAATCGTCGCTGGCAGCACATGGAGCGTTTAGAAGCACGCTCCGAGCGCATTCTGGCGGGTGAGCGCGTGCCCTCCGTCGGGCATTATGCCGAATGGCCGCCAAAAGCCAGTCGCGCCATTGACACATTACTTAACGATCTTCAGGAAGCGGGCGAGCAGCGCCTGCGCATTGATACGCTTATCCGCACGTTTGCCGCACAGGATTCACGCACCGGCCTGAATAACCGCCTGTTCTTTGATAACCAGTTAGCCACGCTGCTGGAAGATCAGGAAGATGTGGGCACGCATGGCGTGGTGATGATGGTGCGTCTGCCCGATCTCGACACGCTGCATGAAACGCTGGGCCAAACGCTGGTGGATGAATACCTGTTTGACCTGATTAATATGCTGTCGACTTTTGTTCTGCGCTATCCAGGCGCTTTACTGGCACGCTACTTCCGCAGCGATTTTGCCGTTTTATTGCCGCACCGCACGCTTAAAGAGGCCAACAGTATCGCCGATCAGTTGATCAACGCGGTCGACTCATTGCCGCCGATGCGTATGGTCGATCGCGATGATTTAATCCACATTGGCATCAGTGCGTGGCGCAGCGGAGAAACCGTGCCGCAGGTGATGGAAAATGTCGAGATGGCGACCCGTCGTGCCGCTTTGCAGGGCGGTAACAGTTGGTCAGTCGGTGAAGGCAATACCTTAGACATGGGGCGTGGTAGCGTGCGCTGGCGAACGCTGCTGGAAAACACCCTTAATCGCGGCGGCCCACGTCTTTACCAAAAACCGGCCGTATTGCTGGATGGCAAAGTACACCACCGTGAAATGCTGGCGCGCGTGTTCGATGGCGACAAAGAAGTGGTGTCGGCCGAGTATATGCCGCTGGTGCTGCAACTTGGTTTGACCGACAGTTGGGATCGCCAACTGGTGACGCGAATCGCGGCACTCTCTGAAGTGTGGCCTGATGAAACACTGGCTTTACCCGTCAATATTGACTCCTTATTACAGCGCCCATTCCAGCGCTGGCTGCAAAAGCTTTTGCTGCAATGTACAAAATCGCAAAGAAAACGTTTTTTATTTGAACTTGCTGAGGCGGATGTTTGTCAACACATCAATCGCTTAGTACCGGTTTTCCAAATGTTGACCGCGTTTGGTTGTCGTGTGGCGGTGGATCAGGCGGGTATGACCGTGGTGAGCAGTGCTTATATCAAGCAGTTCCCAATCGAAGTGATCAAACTCGATCCTGGGCTGGTACGTAATATTGAACGTCGTACTGAAAACCAGTTATTTGTGCAAAGTTTACTGGAAGTATGCAAATCCACCTCGACACAAGTTTTTGCTGCGGGCGTGCGTACGCGCGCGGAGTGGCAAACGCTGGCGAATCTGGGCGTGGCAGGTGGGCAGGGCGACTTCTTTGCCCCATCATTGCCGGTGAACAGTAACGTGAAAAAACATTCACAACGTTATCGAATTTAGGTCTTCAGCCAGTAAAGCGGCGCTGTGTCGCTTTTTTTTCTGCCATTTAGTGGATAACGTCCGCGCTTATGATGGCTGGAAATGTTAGATTTTATGTCGAAATTCGCCCGGTGATTGAGGGTGAATTTACGTTTAATAGGGCGGCTTTGCGCTATTTAACGGCGGCCAGGGATAAGCGAATCGGCCCAAAAAATTATTCAGCGTATTTTTTCACCGAAGCAGAACGTTTTTGCGCCTTGTAGCGGCTTCGCGTGGTTGGTAAAGTAGGCGGATTTTATTTTCCGCCCCCAGCTTGCAGGATTATCCCTTAGTATGTTTAAAAAATTTCGTGGCATGTTTTCCAATGACTTGTCCATTGACCTGGGTACCGCGAATACCCTGATTTACGTAAAAGGACAAGGCATCGTGCTGAACGAGCCTTCCGTGGTTGCCATTCGTCAGGATCGTGCTGGTTCGCCAAAGAGCGTTGCGGCCGTAGGTCATGACGCCAAGCAGATGCTGGGTCGTACTCCAGGCAACATCGCGGCCATCCGTCCTATGAAAGATGGCGTGATCGCCGACTTCTTCGTGACTGAAAAAATGCTCCAGCACTTCATTAAACAAGTGCACAGCAACAGCTTTATGCGTCCAAGCCCACGTGTGCTGGTCTGCGTACCGGTTGGCGCCACTCAGGTTGAGCGCCGTGCTATCCGTGAATCTGCACAGGGTGCAGGCGCGCGCGAAGTGTTTCTGATTGAAGAGCCGATGGCTGCCGCAATTGGTGCAGGCCTGCCGGTATCAGAAGCAACCGGTTCGATGGTGGTGGATATCGGTGGTGGTACCACTGAAGTGGCCGTCATCTCCCTGAACGGCGTGGTCTACTCTTCTTCTGTACGTATAGGTGGTGATCGCTTCGATGAAGCTATCATTAATTATGTGCGCCGCAACTACGGTTCACTGATTGGTGAAGCCACTGCGGAACGTATCAAGCACGGCATTGGTTCTGCCTATCCGGGTGATGAAGTACACGAAATTGAAGTACGTGGTCGTAACCTGGCAGAAGGTGTACCGCGTGGCTTTACCCTGAACTCCAATGAAATCCTCGAAGCGCTGCAAGAGCCGTTGACCGGTATCGTGAGTGCAGTGATGGTCGCGCTGGAACAGTGCCCACCAGAACTGGCTTCTGATATCTCCGAGCGCGGCATGGTGCTGACCGGTGGTGGCGCATTGCTGCGCAATCTGGATCGTCTGCTGATGGAAGAAACCGGTATTCCGGTGGTTGTTGCAGAAGATCCGCTGACCTGCGTCGCGCGCGGCGGTGGTAAAGCGTTGGAAATGATCGACATGCACGGCGGCGATTTGTTCAGCGAGGAGTAAATCCTCATCGGCTGAGACCGTGGTCAAATTGCGCAGGGAGTCGCGCCTATCGACGCTGCGCACGACGGCGAGATGCGTCCAGCACTGGAGGCGTTAGTCATAAGACTGGCGCTTCTTCCCTGATGTCGAGGAACACGCAGAATTTATGAAGCCGATTTTTAGCAGGGGGCCTTCCCTGCAGTTGCGTCTCTTTCTGGCAGTCATTGTGGCTATCGCGATTATTATCGCAGACAGTCGCGTGAGCTCCTTCTCCCAGATCCGCAACTACCTGGACACGTCGGTAAGTCCATTTTACTTTCTGGCCAATGGGCCGCGACAGCTTCTTGACGGTGTCTCAGAAACGCTGGCTTCACGCCAGCAGCTCGAGCTGGAAAACAAAGCGCTGCGCCGTGAGCTCTTCCTGAAAAACAGTGACCTGCTGATGCTGGGGCAATACAAGCAGGAAAACGCACGTCTGCGTGAGCTGCTCGGCTCGCCGCTGCGTCAGGATGAGCACAAGATGGTGACCCAGGTGATTTCAACCGGCACCGATCCGTATACCGATCAGGTGGTTATCGATAAAGGCAGCGTAAACGGTGTTTACGAAGGCCAGCCGGTGATCAGTGATAAAGGTGTAGTGGGTCAGGTGGTGGCTGTGGGTCAGGTGACCAGCCGCGTACTGCTGATTTGTGATGCTTCGCATGCGTTGCCGATTCAGGTGTTACGTAATGATATTCGCGTGATTGCGGCGGGTAACGGCTGCAGCGAAGACTTGCAGCTGGAACATCTGCCGGGCAACACTGACATTCGGGTTGGCGATGTGCTGGTGACGTCAGGCCTCGGTGGACGTTTCCCTGAAGGCTACCCGGTTGGTGTGGTCTCTTCCGTGAAAGTCGATACCCAACGTGCCTACACCGTGATTCAGGCGCATCCGACGGCAGGCCTGCAACGTCTGCGTTACCTGCTGCTGTTGTGGGGCGCGGATAAGAATGGCGACATGCCAATGGCACCCGATGAAGTTCACCGCGTGGCGAATGAGCGTCTGATGCAGATGATGCCGCAGGTCTTGCCGCCAGCGGGCGAAATGGGCCCACCGGCACCGGATATGATGCAACCTGGCCAGCAAATGGGGCCGCCGGCACCCGCTAACAGCAGTCGTTCGCAAGGGATCCCAGCGAACACACGCGGAGGCCAGCCTTGAGTCGATATCGCAGCCAGGGCCGATGGGTTATCTGGCTGTCCTTTCTGATTGCCCTCATTCTGCAAATCATGCCCTGGCCGGAACAAATCTACATGTTCCGGCCTTCATGGCTTTTGTTGATCCTGGTTTACTGGGTTCTGGCATTACCGCACCGGGTTAATGTCGGAACAGGCTTCTTTTTAGGGGCCGTGATGGACCTGGTGGCCGGTTCGACGCTGGGGGTGCGCGCGCTGGCGTTCAGCATCATCGCGTATCTGGTGGCCTTCAAATTTCAGCTATTCCGAAATCTGGCGTTGTGGCAGCAGGCATTAATGGTTATGGTGCTGTCGCTCGCGGTGGATGTAATTGTTTTCTGGGCTGAATTCCTGGTGATCAACGTCTCATTCCGCCCGGAAATCTTCTGGAGCAGTGTGGTCGACGGCATTCTATGGCCCTGGCTATTCTTATTAATGAGAAAGATTCGCCGTCAGTTCGCTGTTCAGTAAGGAAGACTATGATAAGCCTGTATCTCGCATCCGGTTCACCGCGTCGACGTGAACTGCTCACGCAACTGGGTCTGCAGTTTGAACGTCTGGTTACCGACGTTGAAGAGCAGCGCCAGCCAGAGGAAGCGGCGGAAGTGTATGTTCGCCGTCTGGCTTTGGATAAAGCGCGTGCTGGCGTGGCGGTCGCGCCGCAAGATTTACCGGTGCTGGGTGCAGATACCATCGTGGTACTCAACAATAACGTGCTGGAAAAGCCGCGCGATGCTGCACACGCAGCGCAGATGTTGAGTCAACTCTCCGGGCAAACGCATCAGGTGATGACTGCCGTCGCGCTGGCTGACAGTGCACGCGTGCTGGATTGCCTTGTCACTACTGACGTGACATTCCGCAATATCACGGCAGAAGAAATCTCGCACTATATTGCCAGCGGCGAGCCGATGGACAAAGCCGGCGCGTACGGAATACAAGGTCTGGGCGGCAACTTTGTCCGCAAGATTAATGGAAGCTATCACGCCGTAGTGGGATTACCGCTGGTTGAAACCAATGAGTTGCTGAGCCACTTTCAGTCACTGCGTGCGTTAAGGGGACAAGATGACGGCTGAGCTGCTGGTTAACGTTACACCTTCTGAAACCCGTGTTGCCTATATTGATGGCGGCATTCTGCAGGAAATCCACATCGAGCGCGAAGCACGACGCGGTATCGTGGGGAATATCTATAAAGGCCGCATCAGCCGCGTGTTACCCGGCATGCAGGCCGCGTTTGTCGATATCGGTATGGATAAAGCCGCCTTCCTGCACGCTTCTGACATCATGCCGCACACCGAATGCGTGGCAGGGGATGAGAAGAAAAATTTTGTGGTGCGCGATATTAGCGAGTTGGTGCGTCCCGGCCAGGATTTAGTGGTACAGGTGGTGAAAGATCCGCTCGGCACCAAAGGCGCGCGCCTTACCACCGATATTACGCTGCCTTCACGTTATCTGGTGTTTATGCCAGGCGCATCGCATGTGGGTGTTTCCCAGCGTATTGAAAGCGAAGCGGAGCGTGATCGCTTAAAAGCGGTCGTTTCCGCCTACTGCGACGACCTCGGCGGTTTCATTATTCGTACTGCTGCTGAAGGCATCTGCGAGGAAGACCTGGCGCAGGATGCCGCGTTCCTCAAACGTCTCTGGACTAAAGTCAGCGAGCGTAAGAAACGTAACCAGACGCGCTGTCTGCTGTACGGCGAGTTAGCATTGGCACAGCGCGTGTTGCGCGACTTTGCCGGCGCAGCGCTGGATCGCATTCGCGTGGATTCACGTCTGACCTGCGATCTGCTGGTGGAATTTACCGGCGAATATATCCCGGAAATGGCCAGCAAGCTGGAGCTGTACAGCGGCAAACAGCCAATCTTCGATCTGTTTGATGTTGAGAATGAAATCCAGCGCTCACTGGAGCGCAAGGTTGAGCTCAAGTCGGGCGGCTACCTGATCATCGATCAAACCGAAGCCATGACCACCGTCGATATCAATACCGGCGCGTTCGTTGGGCATCGTAATCTCGACGAAACCATCTTCAACACCAACATTGAAGCCACGCAGGCGATTGCTCGCCAGCTGCGTCTGCGCAATTTGGGCGGCATTATCATCATCGATTTTATCGACATGAGTAATGACGACCATCGTCGCCGCGTACTGCATTCGCTGGAAAGTGCGCTTAGCAAAGATCGGGTGAAAACCGGTATCAACGGCTTCTCGGCGCTCGGTTTGGTGGAAATGACGCGTAAACGCACGCGGGAAAGTATTGAACATGTGCTCTGTGCCGATTGCCCGGTGTGCAAAGGGCGCGGCACGCTGAAAACGGTGGAAACGGTCTGCTACGAAATCATGCGCGAAATCGTGCGTGTGCATCATGCTTATGATTCCGATCGCTTCCTCGTTTATGTTTCCCCGGCAGTGGGCGAGGCGTTAAAAAGCGAAGAGTCACATGCGCTGGCTGAAGTGGAAATCTTTGTCGGTAAGCAGGTTAAAGTTCATGTTGAGCCGCTCTATACTCAGGAGCAGTTTGACGTTGTCATGATGTAAGTCGTGATGCTGAACGCCGTTATTCAACGGGAAGCAAGGAGAGGTGCGTGAGGCGGTTGCCGAGGATTTTGTTACTGCTGCTCGCCGCAATCATCGTTATTGTGGCGCTGCTAGTCAGCGGGTTGCGCCTCGTGATGCCGCATCTCAACAGCTATCGCAGCGACATACTGCAGACGATTTCACGCGTCAGCGGAGTGACGGTGGATGCCAGCGAGCTGCAGGGTAAATGGGAGAACTTCGGCCCAACCCTGCAGGTGCGCAATCTCAACGTTGTGATGCCGGAAGATGGCAAACTCACCATTGGCCGTGTAAATCTGGCGCTTAACGTCTGGCAATCGCTGCTGCATTGGCGCTGGCAGTTCCGCGATCTGACCTTCTGGCAACTGCGTCTCGAAACCAATCATCCGCTGCTTACCAGCGATCAACAAAAAAACAGCTTTAAGCCGGCGCAAATCAACGATCTGTTTCTGCGACAGTTTGACCACTTTGATCTGCGTGATAGCAGCATCCGTTTTCTCACGCCTTCTGGCCAGCACGCTGAGCTGGCGATCCCGCGTCTGACCTGGCTCAACGAAAGCACGCGTCACCGTGCGGAAGGGGAAGTCAATCTCTCCAGTTTTACGGGGCAGCACGGTGTGGTGCAGGTGCGACTCGATCTCAACGATACCAACGGATTACTCAACGATGGCCGCATCTGGATGCAAGCGGATGACGTCGATGTGCGCCCGTGGATCGGTCCGTGGCTGCGAGACAATACCAGCCTCGAAAGTGCCCGCTTCAGCCTTGCGGCGTGGGTGAATCTGCGTGATGGCGATGTCTACGCCGGTGACCTGTTGCTCAGTAAAGGCGGTGCACGCTGGCGCGGCGAACAGGGCGATCACCAGCTGCAGGTTGATGGCTTAACCGCGCATCTGGCGCGTTTCCAAAATGGCTGGAGTTTGTCCGTCCCGCAAACCCGACTCAGCACCGATGGCATCGCCTGGGCGCCGGGGCACTTCTCACTTCTGTGGAAGCCGGAAGACCAGCAGATGCTGGGCGCGAACAGTGGTGCGGAAGTGCGTGTCCGTGCCACCCAACTGGATCTGGAGCGTCTGGCACCGTTGGTGCCGCTGTTCAAACCCTTGTCCCCTGCGTTACTGGATAACTGGCGTGCATTGCAGCCGCGCGGCAACATCGATGCGCTGGCGCTGGATATTCCGCTTAATCAGCCCGAACAAACCCGACTGCAAGCCAAATGGCGCAACCTGGCGTGGCAGCATTGGGAGCTGTTGCCGGGGATCAGCAATCTCAACGGTACCGCCAGCGGCAGCGTGAGTAACGGTCGGTTGGATGTGACGATGGGACAAGCGGAAGTGCCTTATGGCGACATGTTCCAGGCGCCACTGCAAATTCAACAGATCACTGGCAAGCTGAACTGGCAGCGCGATGCCAGCGGCCTGACGCTGGACGGTCAGAATCTTGATGTTCAGGCACGTTCCCTGTGGGCGCGCGGTGATTTCCGCTATCAGCAAAATGTCGGCAAAGCGCCACAGCTGGATATTCTGGCGGGCATTCGCGTCACCGATGCGGGTGATGCCTGGCGCTACTTCCCGGAACCGCTAATGGGCCATGATCTGACCCATTTCCTCAGCGAGTCGATCAAAGGCGGGAAAGTGGACAATGCCACGCTGTTGTTCGCCGGTAATCCCAGCCTGTTCCCGTTTAAGCACAATGACGGCATGTTTGAAGTGTGGGTGCCGCTGCGTCAATCCACTTTCCAGTTCCAGCCCGGTTGGCCTGCGCTGGAAAACCTCGATATCGACCTCGATTTTGTTAACGACGGCCTGTGGATGAAAGCCGAGAAAACCAAATTGGGGGAAGTGGATGCACGTAACGTCAGCGCGGTGATCCCGGACTATCTCAAAGAGAAGTTGATCATCAATGGCGATCTTAGCGGTCAGGGCAAGCAGATTGCCGATTACTTCGAACAGACGCCTTTGAAATCGACGTTGGGCGCGGCACTGCAGCAGCTGCAAATCGGTGGCAATGTGCGCGGTTCATTGAATCTCGATATTCCGCTGGATGGTGAATTGGTGCATGCCAGCGGGAATGTGGTGATGAACAATAACAGCCTGCACATCAAGCCGTTAAACACCACGCTGGAAAATCTCACCGGGCGCTTCCGCTACAACAACGGCAATCTCGAAAGTGAAGATATGCAGGCTAACTGGTTCGGTCAGCCCACCGGCGTCCGTTTTTCTACCACTGAGAATCCTGACAACTTCGGCGTCAACGTGAAGTTATTGGGCGACTGGCAGCCGTCGAAACTGAAAGTATTGCCGGCCAGTGTCAGCAGTCAGTTGAGCGGCAGTTTGCCGTGGCAGGGCAATGTCGACATCACGCTGCCACACAATGGTGGTGCGACCTATAAAGTCGATTTGCAGGGTGAGGGCAAAACAGTAAGCAGTCACTTACCTGGGCCGCTGGATAAGAAGGCGGGCGAAGCAATGCCCATCGCCATCAACGCCACCGGTGACCTTAAAGGATTCACGCTAAGCGGCAGCGTGCGTGAGCACAACCGTTTTAACAGCCGCTGGATTCTCGAACCCCAGCTGCGCGTGGATCGCGGCATCTGGCTCAACGATGCGAAAAGCACGCCGAAGCTGCCAGAAAAACGCGGGATGGAACTCAATTTACCACCGTTGGATGGTGAAGCCTGGATGGGGCTAATGGCGGGAAGCAGTGGTTCGCGTAATGCTCAGGGCGAAACGGAAGTGGGCGGCGCGCTGTTACCGGGCGATGTGACTCTGCGGACACCGGCACTGATGCTCGGTGGCCAGCAGTGGCATGACGTTAATGCCACCGTCACGCAAGGGCCGACTGGCAACACGCAACTTCAGCTGGAAAGCCGCGAAGCGCGCGGCAGTTTGCAAACCGCACAGCATGCGCCATGGCAGATCGACCTTAGCTATCTTTACTACAATCCAGAATGGGTGAACAGCAGCGACAACAACGCCTCACCGTTGGGTGGCAATAGCAGCACAGTCGACTTCAGTAACTGGCCGGCGATGCAGCTAAACTGTGATGAGTGCTGGCTGCGCGGGCAGAAGTTTGGACATATGCAGGCCAGATTACAGCCGCAGGGAGATACGTTAGCACTTACTAACGGTAGCGTGGATTCCGGCAGTGCGAAGCTGAAGATCAACGGCGAATGGGTCAACAAGCCGGGCAATCAGCGTACCTCATTAAAAGGCAGTCTGAGCGGTAAAAACATCAATGACGCCGTTAACTGGTTTGGGATGAATACCCCACTTCGTGACGCGCCGTTTAACGTGGATTATGACCTGCACTGGCGTTCCGCCCCGTGGCAGCCTTCCGCGGAAACGTTGAGTGGTACGCTGAAAACCCATTTTGGCAAAGGCCAGATTGCGGATGTGAATACCGGGCGCGCAGGGCAGTTGCTCCGCCTGATGAGTTTTGACGCCTTACTGCGTAAGCTGCGATTCGATTTCAGTGACACCTTCAGCGAAGGCTTCTATTTCGATTCCATTAACGGCACGGCGTGGATCGAAAACGGTGTGATGCGCACGGATAACCTGCTGGTCGATGGCCTTGAAGCGGATATCGCCATGCAGGGGCAGATCGATCTGGCAAAACGCCAGATTGATATGGAAGCGGTCGTTGCCCCTGAGATCTCCGCTTCGGTAGGTGTGGCGACGGCCTTTGTGGTCAACCCGGTGATCGGGGCCGCCGTGTTTGCCGCCAGTAAAGTATTGGGCCCGCTGTGGAATAAGATTTCGCTACTGCGTTATCACATAAGCGGACCGTTGGATAAACCGGAAATCAATGAAGTGCTGCGCAAACCGCGCGAAGACGACAAGAAGTGAATTTGACGCCGTCGGGGAATTGCCGCAGGCTATGACTATCCGAGCACATAATGAGTGAGAAACGATGACTCTGAATCTGGTAAGTGAGCAGTTACTAGCTGCGAACAGCATTAATCAGCAGGACCTTTTTTCCCTGTTAGGGCAGCTTTCAGAACGTCGTCTGGATTATGCCGATCTCTACTTCCAGTCCAGTTTCCATGAATCCTGGGTGCTGGAAGACAAAATCATCAAAGATGGTTCTTACCATATCGACCAGGGTGTCGGTGTGCGTGCTATCAGTGGTGAGAAAACCGGTTTCGCTTACGCAGACCAAATCACCCTGAACGCCCTGCGCCAGTCTTCTGAAGCCGCGCGCAGTATTGTGCGTGAGCAGGGTAATGGCAAAGCGCATACGCTTTCAGCTGTCATCAACCGTTCGCTGTATGCGCCGATCAATCCGCTGGACAGCCTGACGCGCGAAGACAAAATTGCACTGCTGCATCGTGTTGATACCGTGGCACGTGCGGCCGATCCGCGCGTGCAGGAAGTGAACGCCAGCCTGACAGGCGTGTACGAGCAGGTGCTGGTGGCGGCGACTGATGGCACGCTGGCTGCGGATATCCGTCCGCTGGTGCGTCTGTCGATCAGCGTACAGGTGGAAGATCAGGGGAAACGTGAACGTGGCTCTAGCGGCGGCGGCGCGCGTACCGGCTATGAATTCTTCTATGCCGATGAAAACGGTGATGTCCGTGCCGATGCATGGGCGCGTGAAGCGGTGCGTCTGGCGCTGGTGAATCTCTCTGCCGTGGCTGCGCCAGCGGGCACATTGCCGGTGGTGTTAGGCGCTGGCTGGCCAGGCGTGCTGCTGCATGAAGCCGTCGGTCATGGTCTGGAAGGCGATTTCAACCGCCGTGAAACTTCGGTCTTCAGCGGAAAAATGGGGCAACTGGTGGCGTCTGAACTCTGCACCGTGGTTGACGATGGCACCATCGAAGGCCTGCGCGGCTCACTGGCGGTGGATGATGAAGGCGTGCCAGGCCAATATAACGTATTGATCGAAAACGGCGTGCTGAAAGGTTACATGCAAGACAAGCTTAATGCGCGTCTGATGGGTGTTCCACCAACCGGTAACGGGCGTCGTGAATCCTATGCGCATCTGCCGATGCCGCGCATGACCAACACCTATATGCTGGCAGGCAAATCCACGCCTCAGGACATCATTTCCAGCGTTGAGTATGGGATTTATGCGCCGAACTTTGGTGGTGGTCAGGTGGATATCACCTCCGGCAAGTTTGTCTTCTCAACCTCGGAAGCCTATCTGATTGAAAACGGCAAAGTGACCACGCCGGTGAAAGGTGCAACGCTGATTGGTTCGGGTATTGAAGCAATGCAGCAGATCTCAATGGTCGGTAACGATCTGGCGCTGGATAAAGGCGTTGGCGTGTGCGGTAAAGAGGGGCAGAGTGTGCCGGTCGGCGTCGGCCAGCCAACCCTGAAGCTGGATAAAATCACCGTCGGCGGTACTGCATAATCATTCCAGGTGCGCATAAATGCGCACCTGACGAATGACCGTAGCGTCTGATATTCCCATGCATAGCGCACGCTACAAAGCCTGATGACTCCATGGCACCCACTCTGAAGGCCGTGGAGTCAGATATTCGCATGGCGGACTCTGCTCATTATCGAACAGTCTGAGTTTACCTATGGCGTACCTGCCGAATGGCGGCATCGCCCATCGGAGATTCACCTCTTTAGGAGAATCATCAGCTCTTACGATGCAGCTGATACTGCTGCGCCACCTGCTTAAAGTACTCGGTCAGATAATCAATACATACCTGCACCTTCAACGGCATCTTGTCCTTCTCGGTATACAGCGCATACACCGGACGCGGTTCTGAGTGATATTGCGGGAACAGAATATCGATCTCCCCGGCGTTAATCTCATCAATCACCCACATCAGGGGGACATAGGCGATGCCGCAACCAGCTTTCAGCCAGCGAATCAGCGTCTGTGAATCATTGGTGACGAAGCGACCCTGCGGCGTCAATCGCGTCACCAGGCCTTCCGGCGCGACCAGTTCAAAGGTGTTATCCGGGCGAACGCTGTACTCCAGCCATGAAAAATTATCGATTTCACCCGGTTTATCTGGCGTGCCATGCTGTGCCAGATAACTTTTTGCGGCACAGACCACCATCGGCATCGCGCCCAGTCGGCGTGAGAACAGGTTTGAATCTTGCAACGCGCCTACGCGGACCACGAGATCCAAGCCGTTAGCGATCAAATCTGGCGCGGGAATGCCGGTAACCAGATTGACGCTCAAACCAGGATATTCACGCAGCATATCGCTGGTCATTGCAGACAACACGTTTTGCGCCATGGTGGAGGAGCAGCCGATGCGCAGAATACCGATCGGCGTATTGTTAAAGGCATAAAGCTGTTCGTGCACCTGAGATGCTTCAGCCAGCATGCGGCGGCAACCCTGATAGTAGATCTTACCTGCTTCGGTCAGACCAATACTGCGCGTACTGCGATTTAACAATTTGACCTGCAACTCATCTTCCAGTTTGGCGACAATTTGGCTGATTGACGAAACGCTAAGATGAAGCTGACGTGCCGCGGCGGTAAAAGAACCTAATTCAACCACTTTGGCGAAAATGGACATGCCTTTAAGTCGTTCCATTGTTTACTCTGGCTAAAAAGTGATTTAGCTCACAATATGTAGAAAACGTATAGTCATGCGCGTTACTATACGCACGCTGGGTCTGTTCACCGCACCTTAACACGGCTGTGTTTACACGATGATACGCTATCATTAGCTCAACGCGGCCTGAATGTTGCCATCAGTCTCCCAATCATCCCCTGATTCTCAACCCGACGTGCCATGCGGCATGAGGGCAGGTATCGGTGCAATCCGGCAAGGTCGAACTAAGGAACCGTAATGAGTGTGCTTCCGGTATTTGTCGTATTCGGGCTGAGTTTTCCGCCCATCTTCATTGAACTACTGGTTTCGCTGGCGCTGTTCTGGCTGGTGAAACGCGTGCTGACGCCCAGCGGAATTTATGACCTGGTGTGGCATCCGGCACTTTTTAACACAGCGTTGTATTGCTGCGTGTTTTACCTTGTATCCCGTCTATTCGTCTGAGGTTTTTAAGTGAAAGCGCTCATAAGAAAAATCGCGCGTTACGCGATTACAATCCTGCTGGTTATCATCGCAATCGTGATCATCTTCCGCGCCTGGGTGTTCTACACCGAATCGCCCTGGACGCGTGACGCCAAATTCTCCGCTGATGTGGTGGCGATCTCGCCGGACGTGACCGGCCTTATCACTGACGTGCCGGTGCACGACAACCAGCTGGTGAAACAGGGTGATACGCTGTTTGTCGTGGATCGCCCGCGCTACCAGAAAGCGCTGGATGAAGCCCAGGCGGATGTCGAATATTATCAGGCATTGGTCAATGAAAAGCGTCGTGAAGCGGCGCGCCGTAACCAACTTGGCACCAGTGCCATGTCACGTGAAGCCATCGATCAGTCTAATAACGATCTGCAAACCAGCGAACATCAGCTGGCGAAATCGGTGGCAACGCGCGATTTGGCGGTGATCGACCTGGATCGCACCACCATCAAAGCGCCTTCAGATGGCTGGGTCACTAACCTGAACGTTTATCAGGGCGAGTTCATCACCCGTGGTTCCGTTGCCGTGGCATTGGTACAGCAGCACTCATTCTACGTGCTGGCGTATATGGAAGAGACCAAGCTGGATGGCGTGCGTCCGGGCTTCCGCGCCGAAATCACCCCGCTGGGCAGTAATACCGTATTGCGCGGCACGGTGGACAGCATTGCTGCGGGCGTGACCAACAGCAGCAGCAGCGTGGACAGCAAAGGTATGGCGACCATCGACTCCAACCTCGAATGGGTGCGACTGGCACAGCGCGTACCGGTGCGCATTCATCTTGACGATCAACCGGGCAACCGCTTCCCGGCGGGCACTACCGCCACGGTGGTGATCACCGGGGATAAAGATCGCCAGACCAAAGTCTCGCCGTTGGCGCAGTTCTTTAACCGCCTGCGCGAGTTTGGTTAAGCGAGGGCGTTATGATTGAGTTTTTGCGTTTCCCGGTGAAGCTGACATTTGCGCTGGTTGCAGCGCTGATGATTGGCTTTCACTTTAATCTGGAAACGCCGCGTTGGGCGGTGATGACCGCCGGCATTGTTGCCGGTGGTACCGCCTTTGCTGCGGGGGGCGATCCCTATTCTGGCGCACTGCGCTATCGCGGCATTCTGCGCATCATCGGTACGTTTATTGGCTGTATTGCCGCCCTCACTATCATGATCGCCACGGTGCGTGCACCGGTGGTGATGCTGCTGCTGTGCTGTTTATGGGCGGGGATGTGCGTCTGGCTCTCCTCGCTGATCAAAGTCGAGAACTCCTACGCGCTAGGTTTGGCTGGTTACACTGCGCTGATCATCGTGGTCACCGCCGATGCCAGCGGTGGCTTAACGCTGGCACCGCAATATGCCGTTGAACGTTGCAGTGAAATCGTCATTGGGATTCTGTGTGCGATTCTTGCGGATATGCTGTTTTCGCCGCGCTCGATCAAAAAAGTGATTGATGCCGAAGTCGATTCGCTGCTGGTGGCGCATTACAAACTGCTGCAACTGTGTGTCGCCCACGCGGATAAAGACGAGGTGGATCGCACCTGGAGCGCGCTGGTACGTCGCACAACGGCACTCAACGGCATGCGCAGCCAATTGTTGATGGAATCTTCGCGCTGGAAAAATACCAGCCGCCGGTTACAGATGCTGAATACGCTGTCGCTGACGTTGATTACGCAAGCAGCTGAAACCTTCCTGATTCAAAACGCCCGTCCGGATTATATTCCGACGCAGTATCGCCTGCTGATTGAGAAAGACGTTCATAACGTCGATGACGTGCATAAGCGCATGAAGGTGATGCGTCGTTTAATCAGTGTCAGCAATAAAACCGTGCCGATGACGGTGGCAAGCTGGGTCGGTGCAGCAACAGAGTATCTGCTGCTGATTAATGGTGTGCGCAGTAACAGCCGCATTACCACGCTGGAAGAGAGTATCCTGCAGCGCGAAGTGGTGATTCAGGCACGTTCGGCGGAAACCCATCATGCGATGATCAACGGCGTGCGTACCTTTGTGGCGACCGCGCTCGGTTCTCTGTTTTGGCTCTATACCGGCTGGACTTCGGGCAGTGGCTGTATGGTGATGCTGGCCGTCATCACCGCGCTGGCGATGCGTATGCCGAATCCGCTGATGATGGCGAAAGATTTCTTCTACGGTATGGCCTTCGCCGTGCCACTCGGCATGCTCTACTTCGTCTATATCCTGCCAGCCACCCAGCAAAGCGCGTTGCTGTTGTGTATCGCGATTGGCGCACTCGGCTTTATCGGCGGTATCTTCGTGCAACGACGTCAGATTGGTACGCTAGGTGCGTTGATTGGTACCATCAATGTGCTGGTGCTGGATAATCCGATGAAGTTTGAGTTCAACGTCTTCCTCGATAACGCCCTGGGCCAGTGGATCGGCAGCTTTGTGGCGATGATGGTCATTCTGCTGATTCGCGATAAATCCAAAGCACGTACCGGCCGTAAATTGTTGAATCGCTTTATGTATGCGGCTGTGGCGGCCTTGACCACTAATCAGGCGCGCCGTCGCGAGAACCATCTGCCCGCGCTCTATCAGCAACTGTTTCTGCTGCTCAATCTGTTCCCCGGCGATATCGACAAATACCGCATCGCGCTGACGCTGATTATCGGCCATCAGCGACTGCGTAATGCTGAAGTCCCGGTTAACGCGGAGCTTTCGGCTTATCACCGCCAGTTGCGATACACCGCCGATCGCGTGATTTCAGCCACCAGCGATGACAAGCGGCGCTACTACTTTGAGCGTTTGTTGAAGGAACTGGAGATTTATCAGGAAAAGCTCCATCACTATTCGGCACCGGAGAGCGTTACCGAACCGGTGAAACGGCTCTCGTCGATGCTGGATAAATACCAGAACACCCTCATCCAAATCTGAAATCGGCCGCTGCACCTTGCAGCGGCCTTTTTGATCCCACGCTGAAACAAAACCCGATGATATTGGCATCTATACTTTCCTGACTGGATGAAAACTAGCAGGAGAAGAATGATGTCCACCTCTCTACAACAACACGCGCTGTTTAAAACCGGCTATTTCGCTGCGGGCCAGTGGCACACCGCCAGTGACACCTTTGACGTCACTAACCCGGCAACCGGCGAAGTGCTGGCCAAAGTCGCCCGAGCGGGTAAGGCGGAAACCGAGCAGGCCATCACTGCCGCTCAGCAGGCTTTTCCGGCATGGCGTGATAAAACCGCGAAACAGCGCGCGGAGATCCTTCATCGCTGGTATCAACTGATCATTGAGAACAAAAGCTGGCTCGGGCAGCTCATGACGGCCGAGCAGGGCAAACCCCTGAAAGAAGCCGAAGGCGAAGTCGAGTACGCCGCCAGCTTTATTCAATGGTTTGCCGAGCAAGCTAAACGTGCCAACGGCGAAATCATCCCGCCTGCGAAACCCGGATCACGCATTTTGGCAACACGTGAACCGATTGGTGTGGTGGCGGCTATCACGCCGTGGAATTTCCCGATGGCGATGCTGACACGCAAGCTTGGCCCGGCGCTGGCAGCAGGCTGTACCGGCATCATCAAACCGGCGAATAATACGCCGCTGTGTGCCTTTGCACTGTTGGCTCTGGCACAAGAAGCCGGTGTACCTGATGGCGTGTTAAATGCGGTGGCGGGCGATACCCATGCCATCAGCGACGCCATTATGGCTAGCCAGGCGGTGCGTAAAATCTCGTTTACCGGGTCGACCGCCGTGGGCAAAACGCTGATGCGCAACGCAGCAGACACCATGAAGAAAGTCTCGATGGAGCTGGGCGGCAATGCACCCTATATCGTGTTTGAGGATGCGGATATTGAGGCGGCGGTACAGGGTGCAATAGCCAACAAATTCCGCAATGCGGGCCAGGTTTGTGTCAGCGTGAACCGTTTCTATGTGCACAACGCGGTCTACGATCGTTTCGTCAATCAACTGGCCGATGCCGTGGGCAAGCTGAAAGTAGGGAATGGCGTTGAAGAAGGCGTAATTGTCGGCCCGCTGATCGAGCGCTCGGCGCTGGAGAAAGTGGAAGAGCACGTGAAGGATGCGCTGAGCAAAGGCGGTAAGTTGCTGATCGGCGGCGAGCGTCATCCGCTGGGAGGCAACTTCTGGCAGCCGACGGTGATTGCCGAGGCGCATGAGGGGATGATGCTGGCCCAGGAAGAGACCTTTGGTCCGGTCGCCGCCTGCTTCCGCTTTGATGATGAAGCCGATGTCATTCAGCGCGCCAATAACACGGAATACGGATTAGCCGCCTATTTCTACACGCAAAATCTGCAACGGGTGTTCCGCGTCTCGGCGGCGCTGGAGGCCGGGATGATTGGCATTAATGAGTGTGCCGTATCCACCGAACTGGCACCGTTTGGCGGTGTAAAAGAGTCCGGTTTGGGACGTGAAGGATCGGTGCTGGGAATGGAAGAGTACCTGGAAGTGAAAGCGCTGCATATTGGTGGGCTTGCCTGACGGGCGGCCCTGCCTGCAAGAGGGAATCACGATGAGAACCGAGCGTTTTGATTTTGACGAAATCGTCGATCAAGCCCATTTCTATCGCCAGTTCAGCGATCGTTTTGCGCTGGCGGATCTGGCCATCAGCGATCTTGACGATCTCTGGGATGCGATACTTGGGGAGCAGCTGCCGTTGCCGCTGGAAATTGAGTTTGTAAATCTGGGGACAGGGCAGAAACGCCGGTATGGCGCATTAATCCTGCTGTTTGATGAAGCAGAAGAGGAGCTGGAAGGCCAGCTCCGCTTTAATGTGAAGTGACAAGCCGAAAAAGGGCCCCGGCGAGCGGGGCCAAAGGGTTCGTCAGAAATTGACGAGGAATTATTTATACAGCTCGGCGGTCACGTGATAGCTGTCGCCGGTTTTCGCTTCAATCACTTTATAAGCACTGGCACCTTGTGCATCGGCTTTCTGAGAAAGCTCAGAACGATAATCCATTGGCGAACCGCCGGTACCGCTGATGGTGATAGTGCTGCCGGTAGGTTGCAGATTTTGCGCCTGCTCATCAGTTACCAGTTGTGCTGCTGATGCACCAAAGGCAAACAGGGAAAGAAGGCTGGCGGCTGCGATGGTTGCTTTGATTTTCATGATTTTTTCTCCTCGTTGTAATCAACAACCTGCGGCAAAAAGTGGGTGAGGCGGGTCGTCGATCAATTGTCTGGCGCCGTTCAGGCGCCCGACGTTCGATGTATTCTTATTTGTACAGTTCTGCAGTCACGTGGAAGGTGTCGCCACGGTTATTCTCAATGATGCGGTAATGGCTGGCACCCTGAGCATCGGCTTTCTGCGACAGTTCCTGACGGACGTTAGTCTGATCACCGTCAACACCGCTCACACTGATGGTTTGATTCAGCGGTTGCAGTTGCTCGGCTTGTTCGTTAGAAACCAGGCTGGCGGCACTGGCACCGAAGGACAATACGGAAGCCAGACCTACGATGGCGATAGCTAATTTGGTTTTCATGATTCACTCTCCTGAAATGGGATTTGGCAACCTGAGAGGCAAATGCGTCTCAAATGGGTCGCCGTTCACACTGCGTCTTGTTCGGTCAACTTATTTATAAAGCTCAGCGGTGGCGTGATAGCTGTCGCCGGTATTCGCTTCGATCACACGGTAGGCTTTAGCACCTTCCTGATCGGCTTTAGCATTCAGCTGCTCATGGATATCCATCGGAGAACCGCCCACGCCGCTCACACTAATGGTGCCGGCAGGTTGCAGATTCGCTGCCTGTTGGGCATTGATAGAATCTGCTGCAAAAGCACCAAATGACAGGGCAGATAGAACACTCAGGGTTGCGATAGTAGTTTTAACGTTCATGGTATTTTTCCTCGTCTTCTGTTTTTATCTTTTTCTTTCGTGTGATTTGCATCACGAAAACAAGTATAGATCTAATCACCCATGAAATTAATATCTGGCTAATAATGTTTGGTTGTTATTCTTTATCCTTATGGCACCTTTTTAGAACTGGAAGTTATTAAAACCGGTCAATCATTAACCATTGACTGTTATTTATTCGTAAAAACAATGATCTGCATCAAATTATCTTTTCGTGCGAAAGATCATGGTTGATCTCGCTGGCTGATACGCCATAAGAAGCTATAACCACTGAGCACAATATGTAAAGCAGTGTAAAATAGCGCGAATGGTTAAGAAGGGGAAAAGGTCGTACCAATATTTCGACGGATGCAGAACCGGCAGCTATATCGATAACTTATTATTAAAAAAGGATTTTGTAACAAGCGTGGCGGGTAACGGGTCATCAGGAAGGATGTTACCGGCAGATGATCTGCCGGTTAAGACCAGGGTTTTATAGTTCCTGTTCGAATAAAACCAGTACGGCATCGTGCAGCTGTTTTACGGAGAAGCTACGTGCAGGGGTAATAAAAATGGTGTCATCCCCCGCGATAGTCCCGAGAATGCCTTCCGCTTTACCGAGTGAATCCAGCAGGCGTGCAATCAGCTGCGCAGCACCCGGGCTGGTGTGAATCACCACTAAGGCATCGTTGTAATCGATATCCAGCACCAGATTCTTCAATGGGCTGGTGGTGGTCGGCACGCCCAGTTCGGCTGGCAAACAATAAACCATTTCCATTTTGGCATTGCGGGTGCGCACGGCACCAAACTTGGTCAGCATACGAGAAACTTTTGACTGGTTAATGTTCTCGAAGCCGTCTTCCTGCAGTGCCTGCACGATTTCGCCCTGAGAGCTGAATTTTTCTTCTTTTAATAACGCTTTGAACGCTTTGATCAAGTCGTCTTGTTTTGATGGGTTTCGCATAAGCTACCAATAAAAGAGGGGTGCAGCAGGCAACAGGCCAGCGGCAGATAAATTATTATGCATTTAGATGAATTTTTATGCAATAAGCGTAGTGAGAGAATCGCGCTAATCAACTGCGGACAGGCATCATAGCAGAGTTTTGTGTTGCGCCAAAATCGCGGGCTGACGCGCAAAGCGAAGGTTGCAATGTTGTTATAGTATTGAAGTGGTAACAACTATATCGATGATCATTGCCGTCCATTGTCTTCTGGCTGCGATTGTATCATTCAGGCGACTTCTGAAGTGGAGATGTCTCGGGAGCCGATTGCGGCGTCATGTTATTGCGCGACAGGTTTGTCGCTATCGCCTGAGAAGTTGATTAAACTCGTAACCTGATGGATTTTCGGCATATCTCTGCCCCACCTTCATAAGGAGTTCAGGATGAAAGTTGCCGTTCTCGGTGCAGCCGGTGGTATTGGCCAGGCGCTCGCACTGCTGCTCAAGACTCAATTACCCGCAGGTTCCGCTCTCTCACTTTATGATATCGCCCCGGTCACGCCCGGGGTGGCGGTTGATCTCAGCCATATTCCTACCTCAGTGAAGGTGGAAGGGTTCAGTGGCGAAGACGCGACACCTGCTCTGCAGGGCGCCGATATTGTGCTGATTTCTGCGGGTGTGGCACGTAAACCCGGCATGGACCGCGCCGACCTGTTTAACGTTAACGCAGGCATTGTGCGTAACCTGATCGAGCAGGTTGCCAGCACCGCGCCGAAAGCGCTGATTGGCGTGATCACTAATCCGGTTAACACCACGGTGGCGATTGCGGCTGAAGTGTTGAAGAAAGCCGGCGTGTATGACAAGAACCGCCTGTTTGGGGTCTCAACCCTCGACATTATCCGCGCCAACACCTTTGTTGCCGCGTTGAAAGGCAAGCAGCCTACCGAGATCGAGGTCCCGGTGGTGGGGGGGCACTCAGGCGTGACAATTTTGCCGCTGCTGTCGCAGGTTAAAGGCATCAGCTTCAGCGAACAGGAAGTGGCTGACGTCACTAAGCGTATTCAAAACGCCGGCACCGAAGTGGTGGAAGCGAAAGCTGGTGGTGGATCGGCGACCTTATCCATGGGGCAGGCTGCTGCGCGCTTTGGTCTCTCACTGGTGCGTGCGCTGCAGGGTGAAGCAAACGTGGTCGAGTGCGCTTATGTTGAAGGGGACGGTGAGTATGCGCGCTTCTTCTCTCAGCCGCTGCTGATCGGCAAGAACGGTATCGTGGAACGTCGCCCGTTGGGTTCTTTGAGTGCGTTTGAACAGCAGGCGCTTAACGGTATGCTGGAAACGCTGAAGAAAGATATCGCGCAGGGCGAAGAGTTTGTGAAGTAACGCTCAGCAGAAAAAACAACGCCCGGTGATTGCCGGGCGTTGTCATTCATAAGCCGCCAGATTTAAAGGTCTGGCTGGACGGTGAGCCATTGCTGGCCGGTGTTTTACGCCCCAGCGTTTCCATACGCACCTGGAATGGTGGGAACGGCATCTCAATGCCGTGCTCTTCAAAGCCGCGCAGAATCAACTGATGCAACTCATGACGCAGCGGCATGCGGTGGCCCATCTCAGCCGCGTGCACACGCAGTTCAAACAGCTGAATGCCTTGCTGTAAATCCACCAGGAACACATCCGGTGCGGGCATATCCAGCACGTAGGTACAGCGCTCGGCCGCCTGCTTGAGAATGTTGGTGACTTCATCACTGTTGACGTGTGCTGGAGCCGGGATGGTCAGCACCACACGCGTGACAGAATCCGACAACGACCAGTTAACGAACTGCTCAGTGATAAAGGCCTTGTTCGGCACGATGATCTCTTTACGGTCCCAATCGGTAATCGTCGTGGCGCGGGTATTGATGCGGGTAATGCTGCCGGTCAGATCGCGAATGGTGACGGTATCGCCGATACGAATTGGCTTTTCGAACAGGATAATCAGACCAGAAATAAAGTTGGCGAAGATCTCCTGCATACCAAAGCCCAGTCCCAGACCTAATGCCGCCACCAGCCACTGCAGTTTTGCCCACTCAACACCAATAATCGAGAAGCCGACTAACCCGCCAATCAACATCAGTACGTATTTGGTCAGGGTGGTAATAGCGTAACCGGTGCCGGGCGTCAGGCTGATGTGTTGCAGCAGTGCCAATTCCAGCAGGGCAGGCATGTTGCGCACCAGCTGGGTGGTAATAATGAACACCAGGATGGCAATCAGCACCGCACCCAGCGTTATCGGCTGCACGCTCTCCACGCCCTGCACCGTGGTGCTGGCATCCCATAGCGGGATATTATCGAGGAAGCTAAAGGCCGAGTGAATTTCCGACCACAGCACAATCACCGATACCAGCGCAATCAACGTCAGAATGGAGCGCACCAAACGCAATGACTGCGCGCTGATCTCATCTAAATCCAGGCTCGGCTCTTCAATTTCGATGGTATCGGCGTTGGCGGGCGTTTGTTGATCTTTCTCTTCTTCGCTGCGCGCACGGTTCGCCAGCATATCGGCACGGCGTTGGCGGGCGCGATCAAAGGCGATGCGGCGACGTTGGATCAGCATCCAGCGGCGAATAATGTGGTAAATCACCAGCAGGAAGAACCAAATGCCTACCGAGGTTTCCAGGCGTGCCAGCAGGGCCTGCGCCGTTGCCAGATAGCCGATGCAGGAAGCCAACGCCGCCACCAGCGGGATGGCAATCATCAGGTTCCACAGAATGCGGTTAACGAAGTTGTCGCCGTTGCCCTCTTTATCCAGATACAGCGGAATGCCTGCACGTTTGAGGCTGACGGTGACAATACTTAACGCACCGCAAATCAAAATGAAGCACAGGCGACCGAGCGTGCCGGAGAACTGCGGATCGTCCAGATTGGCAAAGGCAATCAGCAGCATGATCAGCGGCACAATCAGGCCAACCGTCAGAGAGTAGTAACGCATAGCACGCGCTACCCGCGCCTGCGGCCAGCGGAAGTGCACCACAAATAGCCCATCATGACGCGCAAAAGCAGCACTGATCATAAAGGCCCACAGCAGCGGCAGCGTGGCGGTGATGCCATCTCCAATCGCAACGGCAAACGGATAAGGCCAGGCGTGCTGCAAACCAAAGCCCAGCGCGGCCCACAATACCGGCAGCGGCACGGCGACCAGAATCGACCAGAACACGGTGCGCAATGTCAGGCTAAAGCGGTCCTGGGTCACTTTGCCCACTTTGCTGGCGGAACGCGCCATAAAGGCATTGTAATGACGGCGCGAGCTGATGCTGAAGCCCACCAACAGCACTGCGCAGATGATTGGCATCACGGTTTCTTTGCTGGTAAACATCATCGCCAGCGCTTTACCGAGTTGCCCTAAGGTATCCAGCGACAGCAGGCGGGTTAAGTCACGCGCCACGTCAATCGGATACTTCAGGTCGATGGCGCTGACATCCGCCGTCCAGAACAGATAACGGTGGGTGGCTTCCTTCACTTCACCCAGGGCGTCCTGCAACTGCGTGTTCGACACCTTCAGCTTGGTGATTTCCAGAATCAGTGTATCGCAGCCGGAGATCAGTGAATTGAGCAGCTCGCGCTGGGTTTTCAACTGGGCATCAAGAATACGGGTTTGCTCGCTGGTGAACGGCGTGCCGTCATCCTGCTTCTCTTTGCGCAGATCCTTTTGCCGCTCCAGCAAATCTTCATAATGCAGTCGTTGTACACGCAGCTGGCCCATCTCGCTGTCGATCTGCTGCGACTTCGGCATATCCGGCAATCTGGCGACTTGCGCACGCAAGGCTTCACCCAGCAGATTCGAGGCGCCCAGCCATTGTGATTGTTCGCGCAGCGTGCTGAGAGCCTGGCGCACCTGTAGCGTTTGGTTGGTGGCCAGACGTTGCTGCGAAGCGACCAAATCCATACGTTGGGCCTGCGCATTCAGGTCGGCTGATAGCTCACGGTTGACGCGGAATTGATCGCTGATCGAAGCCGGTAAATCGCCACTGTTTTCCGCCAGCTGTTCAGTGCGTTCGAGCGCCAGTTCCGCTTCTCGCTGACGCTGGTTATTCAGTTGATTGCGCAGCGACTGCAGATAGTTATCCAGCTGCGTCACTTTGCGCTGATGCACCTCCGCCCGCATACGCGCCAGCTCCTGGCGATTATTGGCGGAGAGCTGTGCCAGTTCTAACTCATCCACGCGCGCTTTATTGGCGGCATTCTCGGCCAGTCGGGCATATATCTGCGCCTGAGCCAGCGGCGTAGCGGCCGCAGAAAAGCCCTGAGCACGGCGATCGCTTTCGGTCATCGCCCGGCGCGCGTCAGTCTGCTGCTGCGGTAACTGTGAAAGTGAATCGCTGATCTCACGTGCGCGGTCCTGCTCTTGCTGCGCCTGACGGCCTTCTTCCAGCAGCTGGCTGCTGATTTGCAGGATTTCCTGATCCAGCTCGGCGCTGCTCATGTTGGTGCGCACCGTTTTACTGCTGTCGGTCAGCGTGGCAATCTGCTGACGCAGTTCACGTGCCAGCCGTGGGAAATCATCAATCACCTGCTGATACTGTTTGGCACGCTCAAGCGATTCATCACGCTCAGAGAGGAAATTGATCGCCGCTTCAATCGCCTGAACTTGCTCGGCTTGAGCGGGAGAGGCTTTGGCGGATTTGGCCGCATCCAGTTCCTGCTTCAGCTGACTCGCAGGAGGAACGGTGGCTGCCAATACAGAACTGCTGAGCACCAGGCTCAGCAGCAGAGAGAGAAAAACGCGCACGGGATAGGTTCCGGTTATTCAGCGAGCGGGGCGCTTTCGCCGGGCTGCGGCAGGGCAATCGCCAGCGGTTGGCCAAGACGGGTTTTACTCTCGGCTTCGAGACTTTCCGCCAGCTTGACGCGGCCCGGTGCGAACAAGTTAATCACCGTCGAACCGAGTTTGAAACGCCCCATTTCCTGACCTTTCAACAGCACAACAGCGCCGTCATGATCGGCTGAAGGATAACGCCAACGTTTAATCACCCCTTCACGTGGTGGCGTAATGGTGCCCGCCCACACGGTTTCGATGCTGCCCACAATAGTCGCTCCCACCAGGATCTGCACCATCGGGCCATGATCGGTATCGAAGACGCAGATCACACGCTCATTGCGTGCAAACAGGTTCGGGATGTTACGTGCTGTCAGCGGGTTGACGGAGTAAAGGTCGCCCGGCACATAAATCATTTCGCGCAGAATGCCGTTACAGGGCATGTGCACACGGTGATAATCGCGCGGTGCGAGATAGGTGGTGATGAACTCGCCATCGACGAACTTTTCCGCCAGATCGTCGTTACCGGCCAGCAAGGCCTGCAACGAATAGTAATGGCCTTTCGCCTGGAAGATCTGATCGCCTTCGATGCGGCCTAACTGGCTCACCGCGCCATCGGCAGGCAGCGCCAGCAAGGTCGCGTCGGGATCAATCGGGCGCGCACCCTCTTTTAGCGGACGCACGAAGAAGTCATTGAAGGTGCGATAGCTACCGGTATGGGGTTTGCTGGCTTCGGCCATATCCACTTTGTAGTACCAGACAAAAATGTCGATGACCGCTTTGGTCAGCCAGCCACCGCGACGACTGGCGCCCCAGCCGGCAAGTTCGGTCAGCCCTTTTTTAGGCAGAATATGATTCAGGCCGAGTTTAAAACGATCAAACACCGTTGCCTCCTGGCTTAATTACGCTTGGTTTACACAAAAGGGGGCGGATTGTAGCAGCGCCCCGGTCAGTTGGCGAATGTGCCGTTGTACCCGTTAATCTTCGCTGGCGGAAAAGTTTTTACGCGTTTTTACCTGCGCCATACTCTCCAGAATCCGGTGGTAGTTATCGAAGCGCGAGATGTTGATTGTTCCTTCCTCTACCGCTTCGCGAATGGCACAGCCGGGATCGGTATCATGCTTGCAGTCGCGGAAACGGCAACCGCCGATAAACTCACGAAATTCGACAAATCCACGGGTGATTTGTTCCGGCTCCAGATGCCATAAACCGAATTCACGTACGCCTGGAGAATCAATCACGTCGCCGCCGTGCGGGAAGTGATACAGGCGTGAGGCGGTGGTGGTGTGTTGGCCCAGACCGGAGTTATCAGAGACATCGTTGGTCAGAATCTCATCGCCCGCCAATTCCAGTCCCAGCAGATTGTTCAGCAAACTGGATTTACCCACACCAGATTGACCCGCAAAAATGCTCACGCGATCGGTTAAGGCCTGTTCCAACTCCGCCAGGCCATCTTTGGCACGGCTGGAGACCATCAACACGCGATAGCCAATTTTGCGATAGATATCCATCTGCTCATCCACAAACGCGCGGGCTTCCGCGTCGAGCAGGTCGGTTTTGTTCAGGACCAGCAGCGGCTCAACGCCCAGGGTTTCACTGGCCACCAGATAACGATCGATGATATTGAGCGAAAGTTCCGGCAGGATCGCCGACACAATGATGATCTGATCGATGTTCGCCGCGATCGGTTTGACGCCATCATAGAAGTCCGGACGGGTCAGCACCGTTTTACGTTCGTGGACCGCTTCTACGATGCCTTTGCCGCCGCCAATCGCCGCACGCCACAGCACACGGTCACCGGTGACCAGCGAACGAATGGTGCGACGGATATTGCAGCGATGCACTTCGCCCACGCCATCTTCCACATCTGCGTGCATGCCGAAACGGCTGATCACCACGCCTTCGCTCGCTTCTCCAAACAGGTTGTCATCCGGTTCCGGCTTTTCATTCCGTTGCTGCAGACGACGCTGATGGTTAGCGCTTACGCGACGTTGTTGACCCTTCGACAGTTTATTTTTGCTCACGCATCCTCTCACGGCTTTCGCCAGGCTTCGCCCCGCTGGGCAAAACGTCTATGATACACCTGAAACGAGTGTAATGACGACTTTGGCAACAGGCGGGAAACGCATGACAGCTGGAAATGAAAATAATCTGATTTGGATCGACCTGGAAATGACCGGATTGGATCCGGAGCAGGATCGCATTATTGAGATCGCCACGATCGTCACCGATGCCAACCTGAACATTCTGGCAGAAGGCCCGGTGTTTGCGGTGCATCAGTCTGATAAGCAATTGGCATTGATGGATGAGTGGAATGTGCGTACGCACACCAACAGTGGCTTGGTCGAACGTGTGAAAGCCAGCCAATACGACGACCGTGCTGCAGAGCGGGCGACCATCGAATTTCTCAAGCAGTGGGTTCCGGCCAACACTTCTCCGATTTGCGGCAACAGCATCGGCCAGGACCGTCGCTTCCTGTTCAAATACATGCCGGAGCTGGAAGCCTACTTCCATTACCGTTATCTGGATGTCAGCACGCTGAAAGAACTGGCGCGTCGCTGGAAACCGGGTATCCTGCCAGGCTTCAAAAAAGCCGGCAGCCATCAGGCGCTGGACGATATTCGCGAGTCCGTTGCTGAGTTGGCGTATTACCGCGAGCACTTCTTGCAGCTTTAATCGGCAAAGGGTGCGCAGGAAATCATCAGGTTGCCGATTAAAGCAGCAAACGAACTGAAAGCGCAAAATTTTGCTTTTAGACTCTTGCGACTGAAAGGATTTCTCGTATAATGCGCACCCCGTACCGGTGAAGAATTTACAACGGTGCGCAGCAGTAACACGAAGTTCCGGAATCAAGTATTTCGGTTTGCGGCAAGGCAGCAACGAAACGAATCACAGAGAGCTTACTTCAGTAAGTGACCCGTGTGAGTGAAGGAAGCTAACGCAGCTGCGAATTGAAAGACGAAGATTATGCGGGAATAGCTCAGTTGGTAGAGCACGACCTTGCCAAGGTCGGGGTCGCGAGTTCGAGTCTCGTTTCCCGCTCCAGATTTTCATATTCACTAATGTTATTTGCTCTCGGGCGTAATCAGACTTAAAACTGCTGCAGTCTTTATCGATCTTATGCGGCCTGTTTTTCTTTCTGGAAATTTTACGCACCGCATTAGCACCAATGATGCCTGTAGTCTGTTGCAGTTATCTTACAGGTTATCCACAATGCGCCTGCAACGTGCTGACGGCGTTTTACCCTATCTGCAAAACTGTTTTAAACAGAGTTATCCACAAGCTCTGGACAAGCCCCTGCGCGCTAAACTCTACATTAATGTTTACAGTAATTACCTAACTAATTGTTTTTATTGTATTTATAGGTATTTCAGTGTGTGAATAGTCTTGCTAGACGATATAACGATCCCCGTCACTATTCGGCTCTATAATTTTATTCACAGCATGTGGAAAAGGATTTTATCCTGCGCGATTGGTCATTCACGCATCACGGGCCAGGCCTTTCTCGACGGCGCGCACTAAGCGCTGTTTCTTAGCGGGCTGAACCTCTACCCCCTGTGCTGCACGTTTCTGTAACTGCTGCGCGATGGCCCAGTCAATATGCTCATCCAGCATGGCGTGTTCACCGCTACGCATTTGCAACGCCGCCAGATTTTCCTCTGCCCAGGGCGCATTGCCCAATGCCACCGCGATGTTCCTCAGCCAGCGCAAGTGGCCGATGCGACGAATCGCCGAGCCTTCCGTGACACGCAAGAATTTCGCTTCGTCCCACTGAAAAAGATCCACCAACGGTGGCGCGTGCAGCACCGCACGCGGTGAGAAATCATCTTCATCGGTTAACTGACCGTAACGATTCCACGGACAGATAAGCTGGCAATCGTCACATCCGTAGATGCGGTTACCAATCAGCGGGCGGAACTCTTCCGGTATCGCGCCTTCGAGTTCGATGGTGAGATAGGAAATACAGCGCCGCGCGTCAACCACATAAGGCTCAACGATGGCGGAAGTAGGGCAAATAGTGATGCAGGCGACGCAGCGACCGCACTGTTCTTCCTGTGGCTGATCGACGGGCAACGGCAAATCAATCAGCAACTCGCCGAGAAAGAACCAGGAACCGGCTTCACGATTGAGAATGAGCGAGTGTTTACCGGTCCAGCCCAGGCCTGCTTTGGCGGCAATCGGGCGCTCGAGAATCGGTGCGGAATCGACAAACGGGCGGAAATTGAGTTCGCCACAATGCGCCTGGATCATCTCTCCAAGCTTTTTCAGTCGATTGCGCAATACTTTGTGATAATCGCGGCCCAGCGCATAGCGGCTGACATAACCCAACTGGGGATTTTTTAAGGTACTGGCAAACGCTGCTTTCGCGGGAAGATAGTTCATGCGCACGCTGATCACGCGCAGTGTGCCGGGCAGGAGTTCGTGTGGGCGGGCACGCATCATACCGTGACGCGCCATCCAGTCCATTTCTCCGTGATACTGCTTCTCCAGCCAATCCTGTAATTTGGGCTCTTCAGCGCTGAGATTGGTATCGCAAATACCAACCTGCTGAAAGCCAAGTTCGCGCCCCCACAGTTTAATTTGGTGGGCAAGCTGTTGAAGATCGAGAGGGTATGACATGAGAAACCAGGCAATTGAAGCAAACCCGCGCAGTTTACCACACTCTGTCTGGCCTGCGCAGGCGATAGGGCAACTGGAGCGCGATGCGGCGGATAGCCTGGGTTTAACCTTGTACGAATTAATGCTGCGCGCCGGGCAGGCGAGCTATGAGCGAGTGCGGGCACAGTGGCCGCAGGCGCAGCACTGGCTGATTCTCTGCGGACAGGGTAATAACGGGGGCGATGGCTATGTGATGGCGCGGCTGGCGCAGGCGGCGGGATTGCGCGTCACATTGCTGGCGTGTAGCGGCAATAAACCCTTGCCGGAAGAAGCACAGCAGGCGCAAGAAGCCTGGCTGGCGGCGGGAGGGGTGATACATGCCCCGGATGCGCCATGGCCGCAAAACATTGATGTGATCGTCGATGCATTGCTCGGTACTGGCATCAATCGTGCGCCAGCCGCACCTTACGCTGAATTGATTGATCTGGCCAATGCACATGCCGCACCCATCTTCGCGATAGATATTCCCTCGGGATTGGATGCCGCCACTGGCACCGCGCCTGGCAACGCCATCAACGCGGATGTCACCCTGAGTATGATTGTGCTGAAACCGGGATTGTTGACCGGTAAAGCTCGCGATCACGTGGGCCGGTTGCATTGTGATGCACTAGGGCTGAACACCTTCCTTGCAGGCGAGACGGCCCCCATTCAACGCTACGATGCGGCTGATCTGGCGCACTGGCTGAAACCACGAAAAGCCACTTCGCACAAAGGCGACCATGGACGTTTAGTGGTGGTGGGAGGGGATACTGGCACCGCCGGGGCAATCCGAATGACGGCAGAAGCAGCGCTGCGCAGTGGTGCTGGGCTTGTGCGCGTGCTCACGCATGAAGATAATATCGGCCCGATTCTGACGGCACGGCCGGAGCTCATGGTCGATGCGTTGGGTGAAGAAACGCTGGAGCAAGCCCTGCAATGGGCTGACGTGATCGCTATCGGACCCGGACTGGGACAACGCGATTGGGCTCAGAAGGCACTGAAAAAAGTCGCGGCCAGTGAAAAGCCGATGCTTTGGGATGCTGATGCGCTTAACCTGCTGGCAATCAAGCCGGATTACCGTCAGAATCGCATCATCACTCCGCATCCTGGCGAGGCCGCACGACTGTTAGGCGTTAAGACCCGTGAGGTCGAACGCGATCGCTTACAGGCGGCACAAACGCTGGCAAAACGCTATGGCGGGGTGGTGGTGCTGAAAGGCGCAGGCACGATCGTGGCCAGCGCGGCAGGTGACATCGCGATTGCGGATGTAGGCAATGCGGGGATGGCATCCGGCGGCATGGGCGATGTACTGAGCGGTATCATTGCGGCCATGCTGGGCCAGAAACTGACTTTACTTGAGGCAGCCTGCGCGGGCTGTGTCGCACACGGTGCAGCGGCAGATGCGGTTGCCCGGCAGCGCGGTACGCGCGGCATGTTAGCCACTGATTTGTTCGAACTGCTGTGGCAGTTTGTTAATCCAGAGATGATCCAACAATAAAGCATGAAGACCTGTGTTATCCCTTTGCCCGATGAGGCGGCAACCCTAAATCTGGGTGCGCAATTGGCCCGCGTTTGCAGCAGCGCGTTGGTGATCTATCTTTATGGCGATCTCGGCGCCGGTAAAACCACGTTTAGCCGCGGCTTTTTGCAGGCGCTTGGCCATCAGGGTAATGTCAAAAGCCCAACTTATACGCTGGTGGAGCCGTACGAACTCGGCTCACGCACCCTGTATCACTTCGATCTTTATCGCCTGGCCGATCCTGAAGAGCTGGAGTTTATGGGTATCCGCGATTACTTCAGCGGGGATGCATTGTGTCTGGTCGAATGGCCGCAGCAGGGCGCCGGCGTATTGCCCGAACCCGATCTGGCATTGACGCTGCGCTACGTGGACGCGGCGCGAGAAGCGGAGATCCGCGCGGTATCTGCGGTGGGTGAAACGTTGCTGGCTCAGTTCCAGCAAGGCAGGGAATCGGCATGACCGCATGGATGAAAGGGATTGTGCTGGCTGCGCTCTGTATCGTTTCTGCTTCTGCGTTATCTGCCACCTTGTCAGATATCAAAGTCGATAACGGCGACAGCCAGGCAACCGTCACGCTGAGTTTTAATGGTCAACCCGTGTATGGTTTCTTCCCGCTGCATAATCCCAATCGTGTGGTGCTGGATATTCGGCAAAGCGGCGCGATTAAGGGCTTACCGCTGAACTTTAGCGGCGAAAATATCGTTCAACGTATTCGTAATAGCCAGCCGAAAGACAAACAGAGTATTCGTTTGGTGTTCGAACTGACCCAGGCGGCACACACGCGTGCCAGCACCCAACGTGACGGCAATCAGTATCGCGTGGTGTTTACCATTCGCGGTACGCAACCGGCAAAACGCAGCACTGCTGCCGCACCGGTGACCACCGCCCGCCAAAGCGAAAGTGCCGCGAATCCGTTTAATGCCAATCCTGTGACCACCGTCACCAGCAGCAACACCACGGTACGTCCGGGTGGCGCCGTTTCACGCAATGACACGGTGATTGTGGCGATTGACGCCGGCCACGGTGGTCAGGACCCTGGCGCATCGGGTCAGCATGGCCTGCACGAGAAGAACGTCACCATTGCCATTGCGCGCAAACTGAAAGCGCTGATGGATCAGGACCCGATGTTTAAACCTGTGCTGACGCGAAACGGCGATTACTTTATCTCGGTGATGGGTCGTTCCGAGGTGGCGCGAAAAGAGAATGCCAACTTACTGGTATCGATTCACGCCGATGCCGCGCCCAACCATTCGGCGACCGGCGCATCCGTTTGGGTGTTGTCAAACCGTCGCGCCAATAACGAAATGGCGAACTGGCTGGAACAGAAAGAGAAGCAGTCCGAATTGCTGGGCGGTGCCGGTGATTTACTGGCAAACAGCCAGGCTGATCCTTACTTAAGCCAGGCGGTACTGGATCTGCAATTCGGCCATTCACAGCGCGTTGGCTATGATGTTGCGGTGAAAGTGCTGCAGCAACTGCGCGGAGTGACGCCGTTGCACAAACGTTTACCGGAACATGCCAGCTTAGGCGTGTTGCGTTCCCCGGATATCCCTTCTTTACTGGTTGAGACTGGCTTTATCAGTAACGCGGCGGAGGAGCGGCTGCTTGGCAGCAGCGCGTATCAGGAAAAAATTGCTCAGTCGATCTATAAAGGACTGCGCAACTATTTCCTCGCGCATCCGCTGCAATCCATCCCAAAGGAGGAAAACCGGCCGCTGGACAGCGCACCAGCGGTTAGCGTGGCCAGCAACCCGGCAACCGGAACCGTGCAATACACTGGCGCGACGCAGCGCCATACGGTGACGCGGGGTGAGACGTTGTCAGGTATTGCCGCCAAATACGGTGTCAGCATGGCAACCCTGCGTGACCTCAATAGCCTGAAGCGCGATGTGGTGTGGGTCGGGCAACGTTTGAAAGTCCCGGCAAAATCGGGCGTTAGCGTGACCGCTGCGAGTCGTCCTACCCGACACAAAGTGGTACGCGGTGACTCACTCACTGGGATTGCCGCTCATTATGGTGTCAGCCCCAAAGCCATCATGCAGGCGAATAATATGAAGTCGAGCAACGTGATGCTGGGGCAAAACTTAAAGATTCCACAATCCTGATTGCTGGCGCTGCGGCGCCAGTCTGCTTAAAGGATCACCACCATGCCAATACAGATTTTACCCCCGCAGCTGGCGAACCAGATTGCCGCCGGCGAAGTGGTTGAGCGCCCGGCATCGGTCGTAAAAGAGCTGGTGGAAAACAGTCTTGATGCCGGAGCAACGCGCATCGACGTTGATATCGAAAAAGGCGGCGCGAAATTGATTCGCATCCGCGACAACGGTTGTGGCATCGCCAAAGCCGAACTGGCCATGGCATTGGCTCGCCATGCCACCAGTAAAATTGCTTCGCTGGATGATCTTGAGGCGATTATGAGCCTCGGTTTTCGCGGCGAAGCCCTCGCCAGTATCAGTTCGGTTTCACGCCTCACGCTAACTTCTCGCACCGCGGATCAACACGAAGCCTGGCAAGCCTATGCGGAAGGACGTGATATGGATGTCACGGTGAAACCCGCAGCACATCCTGTCGGGACGTCGCTGGAAGTGCTCGATCTATTTTACAACACCCCGGCGCGGCGCAAGTTCATGCGCACTGAGAAGACCGAATTTACCCATATTGATGAAGTGATTCGCCGTATCGCGTTGGCGCGCTTTGACGTGGCAATTTCGCTGACCCACAACGGTAAGATGATTCGCCAGTATCGCGCGGTGGATCAGGAAGCGCAGCGTGAACGCCGTCTTGGCGCCATCTGTGGCACCCCCTTTATGCAGCATGCTCTGCGCATTGACTGGCAACATGACGATCTGGCGTTACGTGGATGGGTGGCCGATCCCGCCGGGTCACGTCAGGTCACAGACCTGCAATATTGCTACGTCAATGGACGCATGATGCGTGACAAGCTGATCAACCATGCGATTCGGCAGGCGTATCAGACGCAGTTGGGGGAAGATCAACAGCCCGCTTATGTGCTCTATCTGGAGATCGATCCCCATCAGGTGGATGTCAACGTTCATCCCGCCAAGCACGAAGTGCGTTTTCATCAGTCACGACTGGTGCATGATTTCATCTGGCAAGGCGTGATGAGCGCTTTGCAGGCGAGCCGTGTCGCAGAGTTGCCAATCGCGCATGCGGAAGAGCCCGCGCCGAAGTGGCAACCAGAGAACCGACAGGCTGCGGGGACGAATCATTTTGCGCAACCGGCGAGCACACCACGCAGTAGCACCAGCTCCATCAGCAGCGGTGCGGCTGCGGCGGGAACACACGCGGGTTGGCAGAATAAAGAGCCGGTCTATCGCGCACGTGAAGGTGCTGCTTATCAGCAGCTCATGAAAACGCCTGCGGCCGACACGCCTCGCGCCGCCGCGCCGCAACCGGCACCTGTGCGTCAACCTGAAGCACGGGAAGCGCCGTTGGCCGCACATGCACAAAGTTTTGGTCGCGTGCTGAGTGTGATGCATGAGCAATATGCGCTGTTAGAACGTGGCCCACAATTACAGTTGTTGTCACTCAGTGTGGCCTCACGCTGGCTGAAACAGGCCCAGTTACAACCGGGAGAAGAGGGCTTAAAACCCCAACCTTTACTTATTCCGGTGCGGCTGAAAATTGCCAAAGAAGAGTTGAATGTGATCGATACTCAGGGCGGACTGTTACGGCTGATGGGCATTGATTTACAACGAGAAGGTCAGCACGTCACCTTGCGCGCTGTCCCTTTACCGTTACGCACACAAAATTTACAAATCTTGATTCCAGAACTGTTAGGCTATCTCGCCCGGCAGCAAGAGGTTTCTGCATCGGCGCTGGCCCAATGGCTGGCACGTCGTGATGATGCAGAAAACGCTCACTGGAATCACTCGCAGGCGATTGCACTGTTGGCAGAGCTCGAACGACTTTGCCCGCACTTGCTTAAATCGCCGCCTTCAGGTCTGTTACAGACCATTGAGATTGAGAGCGCGATGAACGCGTTGAAGCATGAGTGAACTAAACCAGGCTAGCCGGCCTAAGGCAATTTTTTTGATGGGGCCTACCGCCTCCGGTAAGACGGCATTAGCGATTTCGCTGCGTCAGCAACTTCCGGTGGAACTTATCAGCGTTGACTCTGCCTTAATCTATCGCGGGATGGATATTGGCACGGCGAAACCGTCGGCAGAGGAGTTAGCACAGGCGCCCCATCGTTTGCTGGACATTCGCGATCCAGCGGAAGCGTATTCCGCTGCTGAGTTTCGTCGCGATGCGCTGGCAGAAATGGCGGAGATTACTCAAAAGGGTAAGATTCCGTTGCTTGTTGGTGGAACCATGCTCTACTTCAAGGCGTTACTTGAAGGATTGTCGCCGCTGCCCTCGGCCGATCCCGAGGTGCGTCAGCGGATAGAGCAAATGGCGGCGGAGAAAGGGTGGGATGCCCTGCACCGCCAGCTGTGTGAAATCGATCCGGTCGCCGGTAGTCGTATTCATCCGAATGATCCGCAGAGACTTTCGCGAGCACTGGAAGTTTTTTTTATTTCGGGTAAAACTTTAACGGAACTGACAAAAACATCCGGCGAAGCGTTACCCTACGACGTGTACCAGTTTGCTATCGCTCCGGCGAATCGTGAACTGATACATCAACGCATTGCGTTGCGTTACGACCAGATGCTAGCGTCAGGATTTGAAGCGGAGGCTCGTGAACTGTTTGCACGAGGTGATTTGCATACGGATATGCCTTCCATTCGTTGTGTAGGTTATCGCCAGATGTGGTCTTATCTCTCTGGTGAAATCGATTACGACGAAATGGTTTATCGGGGAATTTGCGCCACCCGGCAGCTCGCTAAACGCCAGATGACCTGGTTACGTGGCTGGTCCAACGTCCACTGGTTAGACAGTGACGAGCCAGAATTAGCCCGTAATGCGGTGCTTCAGGTAGTTAGTGCGTAGCAGGGATGATTGTGTACAATTGGTCCGTTATCGTGCGCAAATTTTTACGCAGTTTTTCTGAACCACGGTTCTTAAAGTAACAAACAACAAGCATATAAGGAAAAGATAGAATGGCTAAGGGGCAATCATTACAAGACCCGTTTTTGAACGCATTGCGTCGTGAACGTGTACCGGTTTCGATCTATTTGGTGAATGGTATTAAGCTGCAAGGACAAATTGAATCCTTTGATCAGTTCGTCATTCTGTTGAAAAACACGGTTAGCCAGATGGTGTACAAGCACGCCATCTCTACAGTGGTTCCTTCTCGTCCGGTTTCGCACCATAGCAACAACCCGGGCGGTAGCGGTGGCAGCAGCAATTACCACCATAGCGGAAGCAACCAGGGCGCTCAGTCGCAGCCACAACAAGACGGCGATAACGCAGAATAATTTTGCGCTGCCGTAAAGCCAGGGCTGGGGAGCGAAAGCGTTTTCCCGTCCTGGTTATTTTATTTTAGCGAGGTTATAGCTTGTTTGACCGTTATGATGCCGGTGAGCAGGCCGTACTGGTACACATCTGGTTCTCCCAAGACAAAGAGCTGGAAGATTTGCAGGAGTTCGAAACTCTTGTCTCTTCTGCGGGCGTCGAAGCGCTGCAAGTCATTACGGGCAGCCGTAAAGCGCCACATCCCAAATATTTTGTCGGTGAAGGAAAGGCAGTTGAAATTGCCGATGCGGTGAAAGCGAGTGGAGCATCGGTCGTATTATTCGATCATGCCTTATCGCCTGCCCAGGAACGTAATCTCGAGCGAGTGTGTGAATGTCGCGTTGTCGACCGCACTGGCTTAATTCTCGATATTTTTGCTCAGCGCGCCCGTACCCATGAGGGTAAATTACAGGTCGAGCTGGCACAGTTGCGCCACATGGCAACCCGTTTGGTGCGTGGATGGACGCACCTTGAGCGCCAAAAAGGCGGTATTGGTTTGCGTGGTCCCGGTGAAACGCAGCTGGAAACGGACCGCCGCTTACTGCGTAATCGCATTAGTCTCATCCTTTCTCGCCTTGAGCGTGTAGAGAAGCAGCGCGAACAGGGCCGACAAGCACGCGCCAAAGCCGATGTGCCGACCGTTTCGCTGGTGGGATACACCAACGCCGGCAAATCTACCCTGTTCAATGCGGTGACGTCAGCCAATGTGTATGCGGCAGATCAGCTGTTTGCGACCCTCGATCCGACACTGCGTCGCCTGAATGTGGCAGACGTGGGTGAGGTGGTTTTAGCGGATACCGTTGGGTTTATTCGCCACTTACCGCATGATTTAGTGGCGGCCTTTAAAGCCACACTGCAGGAAACACGTCAGGCGACGCTCTTGCTGCACGTGATTGACGCTGCCGATTTGCGCGTCAACGACAACATCGACGCTGTTAATGAAGTATTGGCAGAAATCGAATCGGATGAAATTCCCGCGCTGTTGATTATGAATAAAATCGACATGCTGGACGGTTTTGTGCCGCGTATTGATCGTGATGAAGAGAATAAGCCGACACGCGTCTGGCTTTCTGCTCAGAGCGGTGAAGGTCTACCCTTACTTTGGCAGGCGCTGTCTGAACGCTTAGCCGGTGAAATTGCGCAGTATGATTTACGTCTGCCGCCAGAAGCGGGCCGTTTGCGCAGCCGCTTCTACCAACTGCAGGCGATTGAGAAAGAATGGAATGAAGATGATGGTTCTGTCGGTATGCATGTGCGAATGCCGATCGTTGACTGGCGTCGTTTGTGCAAACAGGAGCCGTCATTAGCCAGTTATATTGTTTGATATTGCCCTAACGCCTTTACCCAACTTATTGAAAAATGCAGTGATGATTGCTGTGAACCGCAAATTAGCAGGTTATACCCGACTATTTCGGATTTCAGCATGGCGGCAACTGAGTGAATCTTCGGGCACTTACGTCAGTCAGTGACCGGAGTGCGCGAAGACAGCCAACGCAGCTGCAATTCGCAAGAGAAGGGTAAAAAACGTAAATACAATAAATGGAGTAGAGACATGGCGTGGAATCAGCCCGGAAATAACGGACAGGACCGCGACCCGTGGGGAAGCAGCAATAATCAAGGCGGCAACTCTGGGGGAAATAAGGGAGGGCGCGATCAGGGGCCTCCTGATCTGGATGATATCTTCCGTAAGCTGAGTAAAAAACTCGGCGGACTGGGCGGTGGCAAACAGAGTGACAACAACGGCCAGCGCGGCGGCGGTAGCGGTGGCAAACTGGTTGGCATCGTTGCCGTAGCTGCAGTGGTCATCTGGGCTGCCAGCGGTTTCTACACCATTAAAGAAGCAGAACGTGGGGTTGTGACTCGTTTTGGTAAGTTCAGCCATCTGGTTGAGCCGGGCCTGAACTGGAAGCCAACCTTTATCGATCAGGTGCGTGCCGTTAACGTTGAAGCGGTGCGTGAGCTGGCTGCTTCTGGCGTAATGCTAACTTCGGACGAAAACGTGGTGCGCGTGGAAATGAACGTGCAGTACCGCGTAACCAATCCTGAGCAGTATTTGTACGCGGTTACAAGCGCTGACGACAGTTTGCGTCAGGCCACCGACAGTGCACTGCGCGGGGTGATTGGTCGTTCTACCATGGACCGTATCCTCACTGAAGGTCGTACCGTGGTGCGTAGCGAGACGCAACGTGAGTTGGATGAAACCATCCGCCCTTACAACATGGGGATTACGCTGCTTGACGTTAACTTCCAGGCGGCACGTCCACCGGAAGAAGTGAAGGCCTCGTTTGACGATGCCATCGCCGCGCGTGAAAACCGTGAGCAGTACGTGCGTGAAGCAGAAGCTTATTCGAATGAAGTGCAGCCGCGTGCGAACGGTCAGGCGCAGCGTATTCTGGAAGAGGCCCGCGCATACAAAGAGCGCACGGTGTTAGAAGCGCAGGGTGAAGTGGCACGCTTTGCTTTACTGCTGCCGGAATACAAAGCCGCACCGCAAATCACCAAAGAGCGTCTGTATATCGAAAGCATGGAACGTGTGCTGAGCCATACGCGCAAAGTTCTGGTTAACGACCGTGGTAACAGCCTGATGGTGCTGCCGCTGGATCAACTGATGCGTGGTGGTCAGATTTCTGGCAGCCAGGCAGGCCAGAAAAACACTAATTTGATGAAGCTGCCTTCGTCTGGCAGCAGTGCCAGCAATGATGACTCTTCGTCTTACAGTCCGAGCAGCATCATGGACCAGCGTCGCGCCAATGCGTTACGCAACGATACCCAGCGCGCAGGGAGGGAGTGATCGATGCGTAAGCCAATTATTGCCGTAATTATTGTCGTCCTGGTGGCGCTGTACGCATCACTGTTCGTGGTGCAGGAAGGTGAGCGCGGTATCGTGCTGCGCTTCGGTAAAGTTCTGCGCGATAGCGAGAACAAGCCGCAGGTTTACGAGCCGGGTCTGCACTTCAAGATCCCGTTTATTGAAACCGTGAAGTCGCTGGATGCGCGTATCCAGACCATGGACAACCAGGCCGATCGCTTTGTTACCAAAGAGAAGAAAGACCTGATCGTTGATTCCTACATCAAGTGGCGTATCAGTGATTTTAGCCGCTACTACCTGGCAACCGGCGGTGGTGATGTTTCTCAGGCGGAAGTGCTGCTGAAACGTAAGTTCAGTGACCGTCTGCGATCTGAGATGGGTCGCCTGGATGTGAAAGACATCGTGACGGATTCACGTGGTCGTTTGACCACCGACGTGCGTGATGCGTTGAACACCGGTACTGCAGGCAGTGATGACGAAGTACAAACGCCAGCTGCTGATGATGCGATTGCCAGCGCGGCAGCCCGCGTTGAGCGTGAAACCAACAGCAGCGAGCCAGCACCGAACCCGAACAGTATGGCTGCATTGGGTATCCAGGTAGTTGACGTGCGCATCAAGCAGATCAACCTGCCGGCGGAAGTGTCTGATGCTATCTACAACCGTATGCGCGCAGAGCGTGAAGCGGTTGCCCGTAGCCAGCGTTCACAAGGTCAGGAAGAGGCAGAAAAACTGCGTGCACAGGCGGATTACCAGGTCACACGTACTTTGGCTGAAGCTCAGCGTCAGGCATTGATTTCACGTGGTGAAGGTGATGCGCAGGCAGCAAAACTGTTTGCAGATGCTTTCGGTCAGGATCCTGATTTCTATGCCTTTATCCGCAGCCTGCGTGCTTACGAGAATAGCTTCTCTGATAACCAGGATGTGATGGTGTTGAGCCCGGATAGCGATTTCTTCCGCTTTATGAAGGCACCGACTAACACCGCGCGTTAAGAACTGATATAACCTTGAGGCCGACAATGTTGTCGGCCTTTTTTTTGGGAAAAATAGAATGAACACAACCATCTGGATGGCGCTGGCATTAGTTCTGGTGTTGGAAGGGCTGGGTCCGATGTTTCTGCCGCGTGTCTGGCGCCGCATGATTCTGTCGATGGCGCAGTTGCCCGATCGCATCCTGCATCGTTTTGGTGGTGGATTAGTGGTCGCGGGCGTGGTGATTTATTACATGCTGAGCGTGCACGCGAGCGCATAGCGTTAAATTTGAGCGGTAACACACGGCTAAATTGTGTCTTGCGGTCGATGTTTCCCCCAACATGTTGTATTGATCAAAACGCGGGCAAAAAACCGCGCAATCGTATGCTAAAAGTGCTGAAAGTGAGCAAAACCGATGGTAGAATCCATTTTTAAGCAATCGGTGATTTTGAAAAAATGGGTAAGAACGTCGTCGTACTGGGCACCCAATGGGGTGACGAAGGTAAAGGTAAGATCGTAGACCTTCTGACTGAACGCGCGAATTTCGTTGTGCGTTACCAGGGTGGCCACAATGCAGGCCATACACTTGTCATCAACGGTGAAAAAACCGTCCTCCACCTAATTCCATCTGGCATCCTGCGTGATAACGTGACCAGCATCATTGGTAATGGTGTAGTATTGTCGCCTGAAGCGCTGATGAAAGAGATGAAAGGTCTGGAAGAGCGCGGTGTGCCGGTACGTGAACGTCTGCTGATCTCTGAAGCATGTCCACTGATTCTGCAATATCATGTCGCGATGGACGTAGCGCGCGAAAAAGCGCGTGGCGCCAAAGCGATCGGTACCACCGGTCGTGGTATCGGCCCAGCTTATGAAGATAAAGTTGCACGTCGCGGTCTGCGCGTGAGTGATCTCTTCAACAAAGAAACCTTCGCCGTTAAGCTGAAAGAAATCGTCGATTTCTATAACTTCCAGCTGGTTAACTACTACAAAACTGATGCGGTTGACTACGAAAAAGTGCTGAGCGATACGTTGGCTGTGGCTGACATTTTGACCAGCATGGTGGTTGACGTTTCTGACCTGTTGGACGGTGCGCGCAAGCGTGGCGATCTGATCATGTTTGAAGGCGCACAGGGTACGCTGTTGGATATTGACCACGGTACTTATCCGTACGTGACCTCGTCTAACACCACCGCAGGTGGCGTGGCGACGGGTTCCGGTATTGGTCCACGTTATGTTGATTACGTGCTGGGTATCGTTAAAGCTTACTCAACGCGTGTTGGTGCGGGTCCATTCCCTACCGAGCTGTTTGATGAAACTGGCGAGTTCCTGTGTGCTCAGGGCCACGAGTTTGGCGCGACTACCGGTCGCCGTCGTCGTACCGGCTGGCTGGATGCGGTTGCCGTGCGTCGCGCAGTACAGATCAACTCCCTGTCAGGTTTCTGCATGACCAAACTGGACGTGCTGGATGGCCTGAAAGAAGTGAAAATCTGTGTGGCTTATCGCATGCCGGATGGCCGCGAGATGACCACCACGCCACTGGCAGCGGAAGGTTGGGAAGGTATTGTGCCAATCTACGAAACCATGCCAGGCTGGAGCGAAACCACCTTTGGTGTGAAAACGCTGGAAGGTCTGCCGCAGGCCGCGCGTGACTACATCAAGCGTGTAGAAGAAGTGACCGGTGTGCCGATTGATATTATTTCAACTGGCCCGGACCGTAGTGAGACCATGATTCTGCGCGACCCGTTCGACGCATAATCTTACATGGCCGGACACTGTCCGGCCTTTGTTTATCCGCTCTTTGACTCCGCTCACTCTCTTTTTTCTTGCAATTATCGATACTTGCTTAAGAAAAAACGCACCGGCTTCCACGCTCTGGTTTATCATCATACTTAAATACCACGCCGACCGGCGCATAACCCTAACGCCCGATGATTCACCGAGGTATATGTGCAGCTAACGAGTTTCACCGATTATGGTCTGCGTGCGCTGATTTACATGGCGACGTTGCCGGAAGGTAAGCAGACCAACATTACCGAAGTCACCGATACCTACGGGGTGTCGCGTAACCATATGGTTAAAATCATCAACCAACTAAGCCGGGCCGGCTTTGTCGCCGCAACACGCGGTAAAAACGGCGGAATTCGTTTAGGCATGGACCCGGAAAAAATCGTGATTGGTCAGGTCGTGAGAAAAATGGAGCCTTTGCAGCTAGTGAACTGTGAGGAGTGCGCCATCACACCGGCCTGTCGTCTGCGTAAGGCGCTGCACGATGCGGTCCAGTTATTCCTCAAAGAGCTGGATAACTATACGTTGGCCGATCTGGTCAAAGATAACGATTCACTGTACCAAATTTTATTGTCCGAACCGCCGGTGGCAATCCAAATTAAATGACATCGGAGGAACCGTAATGTCAAAAGATCCTTACCAGGATAGAGAAGCAGAAAAGTACGACAACCCCATTCCAAGCCGCGAATTTATTCTGGCGCTGTTAGAAAAGCGTGAGAAACCCATCAATCGCGATGAAATTGCCCAGGAATTAAATATCACCAGCGAAGAGCAGCTTGAAGCGCTGCGCCGTCGTTTGCGCGCCATGGAGCGTGACGGTCAGCTGGTGTTTACTCGTCGTCAATGTTACGCCCTGCCAGAACGCCTCGACTTACTGCGCGGCAAAGTGATTGGCCATCGTGATGGCTATGGCTTCCTGCGCGTCGAAGGCCAGAAAGATGATTTCTATCTGTCTGCTGAGCAGATGAAATTTTGCCTGCACGGTGATGTGATTCTCGCACAGCCGGGCAGTGCAGACCGTAAAGGTCGCCGTGAAGCGCGCGTGGTGCGCGTGCTGGAACCACGCAACAGCCAGATTGTTGGCCGTTACTTTACCGATGCCGGCACCGGTTTTGTGGTGCCGGATGACAGCCGCCTGAGCTTCGACATCCTGATCCCGCAGGAAGAAACCCAGGGCGCGCGCATGGGCTCGGTGGTGGTTGTAGAGATCGTTCAGCGCTCAACTCGTCGCACCAAAGCCATCGGTAAGGTCACCGAAATTCTCGGCGATAACATGGGCACCGGTCTGGCGGTCGATATGGCGCTGCGCACCCACGAGATCCCTCATACCTGGCCGGAAGAAGTTGAGAAAGAGATCTCGAAACTGAAAGAGCAGGTGCCAGAGGCGGCAAAAAAAGGCCGCGTCGATCTGCGTGAATTACCGCTCGTTACCATTGATGGTGAAGATGCGCGTGACTTTGACGATGCCGTCTACTGTGAGAAAAAGCGCGGTGGTGGCTGGCGTCTATGGGTGGCGATTGCTGACGTCAGTTATTACGTGCGCCCTGGCACAGCGTTAGATGACGAAGCGCATCAACGCGGCACCTCGGTCTACTTCCCATCGCAAGTGGTGCCGATGCTGCCGGAGATCCTCTCCAACGGACTGTGCTCGCTGAACCCGCAGGTTGATCGCCTGTGCATGGTATGCGAGATGACCATCTCTTCCAGCGGCAAACTCACTGGCTATAAGCACTACGAAGCGGTGATGAACTCCCATGCGCGTCTGACTTACACCAAAGTGTGGAACATTCTGCAGGGTGATACCGAACTGCGTGAGCAGTATGCCGCTCAGGTGAAACACCTTGAAGAGCTGCATCACATGTATCAGGAGTTGGAAACCGCACGTGAGCAGCGTGGTGGCATCTCCTTCGAAACTGAAGAAGCCAAATTTATCTTCAATGCGGAGCGCCGTATTGATCGCGTTGAACGTACCGTGCGTAACGATGCGCACAAGCTGATCGAAGAGTGCATGATTCTCGCCAACATCGCCTCGGCGCGTTATGTTGAGAAGCATCAGGAACCGTCACTGTTCCGCGATCACGATCGTCCAACCGAAGACAGCATCAAAAGCTTCCGCACTGTATTGAACGAGCTGGGGTTGAGCCTGCCAGGTGGCGCGAAACCGCAGCCTGTCGACTATGCCGAATTGCTCAAGCAAGTGGCCGATCGCCCCGATGCAGAAATGCTGCAAACCATGTTGCTGCGCTCAATGAAGCAAGCGGTGTACGATCCTGAAAACCGTGGTCACTTTGGCCTGGCGTTGCAGTCCTATGCGCACTTCACCTCACCGATTCGTCGTTACCCTGATCTGCTGCTGCACCGTGCGATCAAATACCTGCTGGCGAAAGAGCAGGGCACGCTGAAAGGTAACACCACGCCAAACGGCGGTTATCACTACGATATGCAGCAGATGTTGCAGCTCGGTCAGCACTGCTCGATGACTGAACGCCGTGCTGATGAAGCCACGCGTGATGTCGCGGACTGGCTGAAATGTGACTTCATGCAGGATCAGGTTGGCAACGTGTTTAGCGGCGTGATCTCCAGCGTGACCGGTTTTGGCTTCTTCGTGCGTCTCAACGATCTGTTTATCGATGGCCTGGTGCACGTCTCTTCACTGGACAACGATTACTATCGTTTCGATCCGATTGGTCAGCGTCTGATTGGCGAATCTGGTGGCCGTACTTATCGTTTAGGCGATACGGTGGAAGTGCGTGTGGAAGCGGTGCACATGGATGAGCGCAAAATCGACTTTGCGCTGATCTCCAGCAAGCGCGTACCGCGCGGCGAGGGTAAAACCGAGCGCGAACGTGAGAAGCGCGGCGGCAAGCCGCCCGCAAGACGTCGTCGTGATGCGGGCAAAAAGGGCACCTTCGAGCCAGATTCAGCGTTCCGCAGCGAGAAGAAGCAGCCTGCGTCTGCTGAAAAATCGGCAAAAAATGAGAAAAAAGGCAAAAAAATCTCTGAGAAAACCCGTAAAATCGCCGCCGCCACCAAGGCCAAGCGCGGGTCGAAGAAGAAACTTAACGAAGCTTGAGGGTTGGCTCGCGAAGCCTGAAGACCTGATCGCACTGTGAAGCTGGGGCCGCCTTAAACGGCGCCCCTAAGCCAGGCCAGCGTGCTGTGATGGCGCCCGTAGGGCAGATCATGGATAAGTGCGTAGTGATAGCGACCCTAAGTTAGGCCAGCGTGCTGTGATAGCGCCCGTAGGGCAGATCATGGATAAGTGCGTAGTGATAGCGACCCTAAGCCAGGCCAGCGTGCTGTGATGGCGCCCGTAGGGCAGATCATAGATAAGTGCGTAGTGATGGCGGCCCTAAGTTAGTTCAGCGTGTTGTGACGACGAGCGTACGTTAAATCGGCGCGTTTTGTAGGGTGCGCATTAATGTGCATCGAAATTAATACCCTTATATTCAGATATATACATCCAACCTTGAGCAAACAAATGAGTGAAATAATTTTTGGTATTCATGCCGTGCAGGCGCTGCTGGAACGTGATCCTCAGCGTTTCCAGGAAGTCTTTATTCTCAAAGGCCGTGACGATCGTCGCCTGCAGCCGCTGATTGCCGCACTGGAAGCTCAGGGAATTGTGGTTCAGGTGGCTAATCGCCAATGGCTCGACAGCCAGGTGGAAGGCGGTGTGCACCAGGGTATCGTGGCACGCGTAAAGCAGGGTAAAAATTATCAGGAAGGTGATTTGCCTGATCTGCTGCAAAGTCTGGATAAACCTTTCCTGCTGGTACTGGACGGCGTCACCGATCCGCATAACCTCGGTGCTTGCCTGCGTAGCGCCGACGCTGCGGGCGTACATGCCGTCATCGTGCCGAAAGATCGTGCCGCACCGCTGAATGCCACGGCGAAAAAAGTCGCCAGCGGCGCAGCTGAGAACGTGCCACTGATCCGCGTCACCAACCTGGCGCGTACACTGCGTTTACTGCAGGAGTACAACATCTGGGTGGTGGGCACCGCAGGTGAGGCCGATCACACCGTGTACCAGAGCAAAATGACCGGCCCGATGGCGCTGGTGATGGGCGCGGAAGGCGAAGGCATGCGTCGTCTGACCCGTGAACACTGCGATGAACTGATCAGCATTCCAATGGCGGGCAGCGTCTCTTCTCTGAACGTCTCTGTCGCAACCGGCGTCTGCCTGTTCGAAGCGGTGCGTCAGCGTTTGGCGTGATCCCCGCCGCAAAAGTGTTTCTGAGCCAGGCATAACTGCACATCCCCCTCATACTTGAACCATGCGTTTTATGAGGGAGATGCCACATTATGACCTGGACAACCCACAGCGTTTTCAATCAGCCCCATCCTCTTAGTCATAGCAATTTATTCACCCGCGATATCGCCTTGTGCGAGGCCGTCGTGCGCGAAGGTGCAGGCTGGGATCGCGAATGGCTGGCTTCTGTTGGACTGCAACTCGGCAGCGCTGAATCGCTGGAATTAGGTCGGCTGGCGAATACCCAACCGCCTGAGCTACAGCGCTATGACGCACGCGGTGAGCGGCTGGACGAAGTGCGCTTTCATCCCGCCTGGCATCTGCTCATGCAGGGATTATGCGCCAGCCGCTTGCACAACCTCAGCTGGCAGCCCGATGTTCAGCCTAATGCGATGGTAGCGCGTGCCGCGCGCTTTATTCTGCATGCTCAGGTCGAAGCGGGTTCACTCTGCCCGGTCACCATGACGCACGCCGCCATTCCGCTACTGCAAAACCATCTGCCGGAAGCCTACGCTGATTGGCGCGAAGCGCTGCTGAGCGATCGCTACGATGCGCATCATCAGCCGGGCAATAAAAAGCGCGGCCTGTTGATTGGCATGGGCATGACCGAGAAGCAGGGCGGAACCGATGTGCTCAGCAATAGCACGCGCGCGGAACCCATTGGGTCACGCGGTACGGGTGAACCTTATCGCATCACCGGTCACAAATGGTTTTTCTCTGTGCCGCAAAGCGATGCGCATCTCATTCTGGCGCAGACTTCGCAAGGGCTGAGCTGTTTCTTTCTGCCGCGTCTGCTGCCTGATGGCACGCGCAACGCGATTCGCATTGAGCGCCTGAAGGACAAGCTCGGCAACCGATCCAACGCCAGCGCCGAGGTGGAATTCCAGGATGCGATTGGCTGGCTGATGGGCGAAGAGGGCGATGGCGTGCGGCTGATCTTAAAGATGGGCGGCATGACGCGCTTTGATTGCGCGCTGGGCAGCCATGGCTTGATGCGCCGCGCCTTATCGATTGCCCTGCATCATGCGCAGCAGCGTCAGGTGATGGGCAAAAACCTTAGCGATCAACCGCTAATGCGCACCGTGCTGGCGCAGCAGGCCTTGCAGCTGGAAGGGCAAACCGCGCTACTGATGCGATTAGCACGCGCATGGTCCACGCCTGCCAGCGAGCACGAACGTTTGTACGCACGGTTATTCACGCCCGCCGCCAAGTTTGGCATTTGCAAAGCCGGCATACCGTTTGTGGCAGAGTCGATGGAGGTGCTGGGCGGTATCGGCTACTGCGAAGAGAGTGAACTGCCACGTCTGTACCGCGAGATGCCAGTCAACAGCATTTGGGAAGGCTCAGGTAACGTGATGTGCCTCGACGTGCTCCGCGTGCTGGGTCGCCAGGCCGATGTGATGACCATGCTTAACGATGAATTTGAAGCGGTAAAAGGCAGCAATCGCCACTTTGATCGTCGCTGGCGCCAGTTAAGGCTGCAGCTTAACCATGTGCGAGAAGGTATGGCGCGCGAGGTGACGCAGGAACTGTTACAACTGGCGAGCGCGGCGATTCTGTTGAAAGTGGCTGAACCGCCGTTGGCCGATGGCTGGTGCGATCAACGCCTGGATATGCGGGGGCGACGTTCGCTGAGTGACGATCTCAGCACGCGCTTACTGCTGCGAGCCAGCACTGGCTGACGGCGCGCCATAGAGAATGGCGGTGCCGTACCAAAAGCCAGGCAGTGTGGTTTCATCCAGCATCAGGATTTGGTAGTAAACCGCGCCCGCCTGATTCGCTCGTGCGGCTAATGCGCGCTCGGCATCATCCGGTGAGCCACGGGTGGAGACCGTGATATTGCCCAGTTTGCGCAAGCCATAGCTTTGCGCGCGGCTGATTTCCTGCGCGTGGCTGGTCGGCGGCGGTGGGGCTTCCGGTGTGGTTTTAAACGCGGCACAACCGGTTAGTAACAGGCTCAACACCAGTAAAAAGCGACGCATAATACGCTCCTGATAAGGAAGATGGCTCCAGTTTAGGCCATCTTCCCCGTTCACATCAGTCTTTCAAATGAAAAACACTCACCAGCTGGGTTAAATGATGACCCTGCTGGCTCAACGTCTGCGCTGTGGTTTCCGATTGGGTAACCATATCGCTGCTTTGGTGCGTCGCCTGGCCAATATGATTCATCGCCAGATTCACCTGACCAATGCCCGCCGCCTGTTCCTGTGCTGCGATATTGATTTCGCCCATCAGCGTTTTCACCTGGTCAATATGGCTAACAATATGCTGCATTGCATCGCGCGTTTGCTCGGACAGCGCATGGCCGGCCGCGACTTTATCGATGGAGGTGGCGATCAAGTTATCGATCTCTTTAGCCGCATTGGCACTGCGTTGCGCCAGCGCGCGGACTTCCGCTGCGACCACGGCAAAGCCTTTGCCATGCTCACCGGCACGCGCCGCTTCCACTGCCGCGTTCAGCGCCAGAATATTGGTCTGAAAAGCAATGGATTCAATCACATGGGTGATATCAGCGATGCTTTGTGAAGCCACGCGGATCTCCGCCATAGTTTCGACCGAGCGTGCCACCGTACTGCCGCCATGATTGACGGTGCTGGCCGCCTCACCGACCAGCGCCATCGCCTGGCGGACGTTGGCCGCAGTTTGCGCCACGGTGGCACCAAACTGCTCCATGCTGGCAGAGGTCTCTTCCACGCTACTCGCCTGACGATTGATCTGTTCGCTGATGCTGGAGCTGCTGGCGGCGATAGTGTCAGTGCCACGGCTGATATCGCGTGCCGCATGACGAACCTGACTCACCACTTTTTCCAGTCCATCGCCGATACCGTTTATGGCCGCGACCAGTTGACCAATTTCATCACGGCGGGTGGAATCCAGATGCGCCTGCAAATTACCGGCCGCATACTGCTCTGCCAGATGAATCACCTGCTGCAACGGGCGCGTAATGGCGCGTCGGCTATACCAGATGAAGCCCACGGCGAAAGCGATGACCAGGGCAAGCCCAATGACGATAAACAGGTTACGGCTCTGGGTAATCGGTGTCAGCAGGCTGGCGCGACTCACTTCGCCAGCGATAATCCAGTTCCAGCCCGGCAGCTGCTGCCACGCCAGCAGCTTAGTCTCGCCATCCAGTTGAATACTCAGCAACCCTTTGGACTGGGTTAACAGCTGTTGCTGGACAGACTGATCCCAGCTCGGCAGCTTGCCTTCGGATTGACGATCAAACAGATACTGTCCTTGCGTGCTGCCGGGGGCGCCGTTGAGTACAAAGAAGGTGCCGCTGTCGCCGAGATGGCGTGCCAGCACTTTGTCGCGCATCAGGGCATATTGCGCATCGATCTGCACGCCGACAAACAGAATGGCGATCACCGCGCCGCTCTCATCCTGTACCGGCTGATACTGAGTGATATAGCGATGGCCAAACAGCGTGGCCAGCCCGCGATAGACTTCGCCCTGATTAACGCTGCGCCAGGCTGCGCTGCTGCGGTCAAGTCGGGTGCCAATGGCGCGATTGCCATCCTCTTTTTTCAGCGAGGTGGCAATACGAACATAGTCTTCACCATCACGCACAAAGATGGTCGACACTGCACCGGTACGATCGAGAAAATCATCCACCGCGATTTGATCCAGATTGAGGGTTTTCAGCCCCGCGCGCAGGGTTGGCGTGCTAAGTTCGCCGACCTGAATACGCTCATTCTCATCACGGCTAAAGCGCTTGGGCAGGAAACTCTGGAACAGTTTGGTGTAGTTCGCCACTTCTTCAGACAACGTGGCGTTAAACATGGTGGCCATTTCATTAATGCCCAGCACCTGATTCTGCATATCATCGGTCGCCAGCTGTTCCAGTTGGCGAGCCGCGTTATGGCTCAGGGTTAAGGTCAGGGTAAACAGCACAATTGCCACGCTTAAAGACGTCAATACAGACAGTTTAATGCCGAGACCCATGGCGCTGAGAGAGAGACGCTTCATAAAGTACCTATTTGATGATTGTTGGAGGGGTACAAGATCAACGGCAATTGCGGCAAAAGGTTTAGTACAGAAATTATTCTGATTAAATGTGAAGTCGCTCGCGTTTTGCCGCTCAGCGCTTACACTGTGACGGGTGATAATCATTCTCAACGGAGGCGGTATGATTGAGTTGGCAACGGAAAACCTGGCAGGTATTGAGTGTATTCATGCGGCTCCCGCAGGACAGCGGCAGGCACGTTTACCCACCATCCTGTTTTACCACGGATTTACCTCATCCAAAGAAGTCTACAGCTACTTCGCGGTGGCGCTAGCGCAGGCTGGGTTTCGCGTAGTGATGCCGGATGCCGATATGCACGGAGCGCGCTACAACGGGGATACTGAAACGCGTATGACGCACTTCTGGGAGATCCTCAAACAGAACATCGACGAAGTACCGCTGTTAGAAGCGGCGCTGCGTGAGAAAGATTTGATTGCCGATGAGCGCTTTGCGGTGGCTGGTGCTTCGATGGGCGGCATGACCGCATTGGGCGCGATGGTGCGCTATCCGCAGATTCATAGCGTCGCTTGTATGATGGGCTCCGGTTACTTTATGCAGCTCAGCCATACGTTGTTCCCACCGCTGGTGGCGCGCACGCCAGAGCAGAAAGAGACGCTAGCCGCCCGCCTCGCACCGCTGGCACCTTACGACCCCAGCCAGCAACTGGATAAACTGGCCAATCGCCCGCTGCTGTTATGGCACGGTGAAGCCGATGAGGTGGTGCCGTTCGCTGAAACCGTCCGGCTGGAGAAAGCGCTGCGTGAAGCCGCGTTGAATGAAAAAATGACTTACCTGTCGGAAAAGCAAATCGGCCACAAAATCACGCCTTCAGCCCTGACTGCACTGGTGAGTTTTTTCAAGCATCAGCTGTAGAAACAACTCGGGCTGGCAAAGATGCCAGCCCGTTACGTCATCCGATTTTACAACTGTGAAGACAGACGATCTGCTGCACTGGTATTCGCACTGACTGGGTTGCTGCCAGGCGTATCCAGCCGGTTGACATAGACATAGCCTGAAGCCGCATTGCTGCTGTTACTTCTCATCTGCTGCGCGTAGTCAGCGGAGCTGGCGAAAGCGGGTGGAGACAGGAAGAGACCCAGTAAAGTGGCGAAAATGATGGTTTTCATATTCGACTCCTCACTCCAGGGATTGCACTCTCAGACGCCGCGAATAAGCCAACCCGTTGCGCCTGTAAATAGTTTAGTTCTTCGCCACATTGATGCCAGATCGCCCTGTTGAACGCCTCCATCAGCGATTTTGAACAAACCTTCGCTAACCTGCTGAATCTTAATCCTTAGCACAAAAGGTGCGCTTAACTGGCATGACCCAAGGGATTTGATGAATTGTGCGCTTGAGTTTCCAGGGGGACGCCAGTATGATTACGCGTCAATTTTTCAGCTGCATTCAGAGGTGTGTTTCATTTAAATGATTCACAACCTATAACGTTCCTTGCTTCCATGGGCCGCAGCTGACCCCGACAGGAGGCTGAATAATCCGTAAGGAGCTATCGATGCGTCATTACGAAATCGTATTTATGGTCCATCCTGACCAGAGCGAACAGGTTCCAGGTATGATCGAGCGTTACACTGGTGCTATCACCGGTGCACAGGGCACGATTCACCGTCTGGAAGACTGGGGCCGCCGTCAGCTGGCTTACCCAATCAACAAACTGCACAAAGCTCACTATGTTCTGCTGAACGTAGAAGCACCGCAGGAAGTGATTGACGAGCTGGAAACTAACTTCCGCTTCAACGACGCCGTTATCCGCAGCATGGTTATGCGCGTTAAGCACGCGGTAACTGAAGCATCTCCGATGGTTAAAGCGAAAGATGAGCGTCGTGATCGTCGCGAAGACTTCGCTAACGAATCATCAGATGACTCAGATGCTGGGGATTCTGAAGAGTAATCCGACATGACGGCAAATCGACTGCGCCTGTCAGGCACTGTGTGCAAGACGCCAGTTCGAAAAGTCAGTCCGTCAGGGATTCCTCACTGCCAGTTCGTGCTTGAGCACCGTTCTGTGCAGGAGGAAGCCGGTTTTCACCGGCAAGCCTGGTGTCAGATGCCGGTGATTATCAGCGGCAGCACCCATCAGGTGATTACTCAACATATAACGGTCGGTACGCAACTCGTTCTCGAAGGTTTCATTAGCTGCCATCAGGCACGCAATGGTCAGAGCAGAATGGTGTTACATGCCGAGCAGATTGAATTGATAGATTCTGGAGACTAGCCAAATGGCACGTTATTTCCGTCGTCGCAAATTCTGCCGTTTCACCGCGGAAGGCGTTGTAGAGATTGATTACAAAGATATCGCTACACTGAAAAACTACATTACCGAAAGCGGTAAAATTGTCCCGAGCCGTATTACCGGTACTCGTGCAAAATACCAGCGTCAGCTCGCTCGTTGCATCAAGCGCGCTCGCTACCTGTCCCTGCTGCCATACACTGATCGTCATCAGTAATTGGTAGTTGTCCATTAACGACTTTAAGAGGATAAGGTAATGCAAGTTATTCTGCTTGATAAAGTAGCAAACCTGGGCAGCCTGGGTGATCAGGTTAACGTTAAAGCGGGCTACGCTCGTAACTTCCTGGTTCCACAGGGTAAAGCTGTTCCTGCTACCAAGAAAAACGTTGAGTTCTTCGAAACACGTCGCGCTGAACTGGAAGCCAAACTGGCTGACGTTCTGGCTGCTGCTAACGCACGTGCAGAGAAAATCAACGCACTGGGCACCGTTACCATCGCGTCTAAATCAGGCGACGAAGGTAAACTGTTCGGTTCAATCGGTACTCGCGACATCGCTGATGCAGTGACTGCAGCTGGCGTTGAAGTGGCTAAGAGCGAAGTGCGTCTGCCAAACGGCGTTCTGCGTTCTACCGGTGAGCACGAAGTTGACTTCCAGGTTCATAGCGAAGTGTTCGCTAAACTGGTTGTGAATGTAGTGGCTGAGTAATCTACTCTAAATAATTCAAGGTGCGGGAAGGCGGCAAGGGAATGAATCTCAGGAGCTTACTTAGGTAAGTGACTGAGGTGAATGAGCGAAGCCAACGCATCAGCAACTTGAAGTATGACGAGTATACTCGGTAACGCGAAAACGCCGGCCCTGTGCCGGCGTTTTTGTTTCTGCGATTTACTGGGCGCGGATAAAGCTGCCGTCGGGCTGACGGGTAAACAGCACCGGGCCGTTGCTGCCATCCACCGTTAATCCTGTCACCACGCCTTGCGCGTTCTGACGAATCTTCACCTGTTGTCCATTCTTCAGTGCGCTAAGAGGCTGATCGTCGCCCTCAACGCGTGCCATGGCGAACACATCATTGACCGGCAGATTATTGTCGCGGAACAGCTGTGCCAGCGTCTGACCTGATGCCACGGTAAAGTTGTGCCACTCACCCTGAGAATCGGTTTTCGGTTGGGTGTTCTGCGGCTGCTTGTTGTCGTAAATCTCCGCCTGCAACGGCACCTCTTTGCTGCTGTTATCTGCCGGGCGCTCAATCGGATATTGCGGCGTACTGCTCGGCCAGAGAAACGCCAATAGCAGAACCAGCAAGGCAATCACAATGCCACGGCGATGGAAGGCCGGCAGTGGGTTCATCCAGCGCACATCATCCAGCAGATGCCAGACGCGCAGCAGCACGGCGGGAACGCGGGAAGGGGTATCAGAAGCCATTCGTGAATCCTCCTCGCTGGCGGCCTTGCTCGGAAATTGCGGCAGCCAACGTTGCAACCTCGATAAAGTAACAGCACGCGGTGCGCGCGTCCTGCGGCGTCGTGGGGCAATCTGGCCCATGTATTCTCTCTTTCTTAGCGCTGTACGACGAAAACGTTGCCACAGCTATAGTATGGGCAATGCGGGCACGAAGTGCCTGCCAGCATTGAAAAATTTGACCTGCGTATTGTTTCTCTTTCGCTGAGAAATGTCATCTGCGGCGCTGCAGATTTTACGCCAGCCGCCTGCGCTGTTATGCTGCCGTTTCTATTTTCTCCGGGATTAAGGAATCAAGATGACCACCCCTTCATTCGACAGCGTCGAATCACAAGCAAGTTACGGTATCGGTTTACAGGTCGGCCAGCAGCTGCAGGAATCTGGACTGCAGGGTCTGCAGCCGGAAGCACTGCTCGCGGGTCTGCGCGATGCGTTGGAAGGGAACTCACCGGCTGTGCCTGTTGATGTGGTACATCGCGCGCTGCGTGAAGTGCACGAACGTGCAGAAGGCGTACGTCGTGAGCGTGTGGAAGCCATGGCGGCTGAAGGCCATAAATTCCTGGAGCAGAATGCGCAGCGTGAAGGCGTGAGCAGCACGGAATCTGGTCTGCAGTTCAGCGTAATCGCTCAAGGTGATGGCCCGATTCCATCACGTCAGGATCGTGTCCGTGTGCACTACACAGGCAAACTGATCGACGGTACGGTGTTTGATAGCTCAGTGGCACGTGGCGAACCGGCTGAATTCCCGGTAAGCGGCGTTATCGCTGGCTGGATTGAAGCGCTGACCCTAATGCCAGTGGGTTCTAAGTGGGAATTAGTGATTCCACAAAACCTCGCCTACGGCGAGCGCGGTGCAGGTGCATCCATCCCGCCATTCAGCACATTGGTGTTCGAAGTCGAGCTGCTGGAAATTCTGTAATCATTCAGCAATTCATTGAAACCGGCATAAATGCCGGTTTTTTTGTTTGTAAATCTGGCTGATCTTTACCCGATTGGCTAATACAATGAGCGAATCGAACGATTCAAGCGGAAGGTGCGAAATGTATTTACTCTCTGCCAACGAAGCTAAAACGCAATTTGGGGATATGCTTCTCAAAGCTCAGCGTGAACCGGTACAAATCAGTCGGAACGGAAAACCTGTCGCCGTTGTCATATCTGCTGAAGAGTTTCAGGCAATTGAACTCATGAAGCAGCAGTTTTTACAGGAAAAAATTGCCCGAGCCAGAGAAGACGTTGCCAACGGACGACTGACCGATGGTGAAACATTTTTCAATCAATTACTGGATTAAATGGCCAAATTTCAGCTCACGGATGAAGCGCGGCAGGATCTTGTCGATATTCGTCAGTTCACCTTACAGCACTGGGGCGAAGCGCAGTCTCATCAATACTTGAGGCGTTTGCAGCGCACATTACACACGCTGTCTGAACTCCCAGCCATGGGGATCAGCAGAACGTCCGATCTTGCCGAAGGCGTACTCAGTTTTCCCTTTGTTAGCCATATGATTTATTACCAGGTAATGCACCAGGGAATTATTGTGCTCGCGGTTATGCATCAAAGCCGGGTGCCTTCCATTCATTTGGCAGCCCGGCTATAGCCTGTTACTGCTTCTGCAAATCTACCTGCCAAATCGCAAAACCAATCTCGTCACTGCCCACCGCTTTCATCGGATAATCTGCGTACTTCTCAATAAACTGCGTGGCTTTCTCGCCTGGTGCGGTTTCAAAGCGAATATCCAGCGGCGTATCACTGTGAATCGGCGCTAAACGCCAGTTGTGATCGGCCTGCGGTTTCACTTCGCCGTGTGCTTTGGTTTCGCTACTGATATAAGCCGCGACCACTGAACGGTTCTCATCCGGTGAGGCAAATGCCACATATTTATCGCCGGTGCCGGCAAATTTACCGCCATAGGCGCGATAGTTGTTGGTGGCGACCAGGAATACCGCGTTGGGATCGATGGGCTTACCTTGCCACGTCAAATCTTTAATGCGTGAAGCGTCTTTATTAATCAACGTACATTCACCGTCGTAGCGCGCAGGTTGCGTGACATCAATTTGATAATCCACGCCGTCAATCACATCGAAATTGTAGGTACGAAAATCCCAGTTAATCAGTGCTTGCGGTTTTCGGGTGTGTGGATCGATCTGATTAAACTGCGCGGCCGAGCATTCCAGCCACTCCTTCACCTGCGCACCCGTCACTTTCATCACCACCAGCGTATTGGGATAGAGATAAAGATCGGCGGCGTTACGGAAAGTCAGCTCACCTTTCTCCACTTCGGTGTAGCTGGCAGGATCGTTTTTACGGCCACCGGCTTTAAACGGTGCGGCAGCGGAAAGCACTGGCAGGCGACCGAGATCGGGATCGCCCTGAATAAAGTGCTCAACATAGGCGCGCTGCGCATTATTGACGATCTGTACGGTAGGATCGTCCTGCACCAGCGACAGATAGCTGTACATCACATCAGCCGATTTACCGATCGGCTTAGCAACGAACTCACGCGTGGCACGATGATCAGGCTCCAGCACTTTCACCAGATCGGCGTCTTCTGCTGCCAGTGCTTTTTTGGCAACCGGATCGTAAATGGGCCGTGCTTCAGCTTTACCCTGGGTGACCTGCCATTTCCCGCCTTCATTATTCAGCACCAAATCGACCACGCCGAGATGATCGCCCCACATGCCGGGCATCACTGCCGGAACACCGTTCAGCGTGCCCTGTGCGATGTCAGCGCCCTGAATGGCCGCGAACTCTTTACTGGGGAATACCGCATGCGCGTGACCAAACATAATGGCGCTAATGCCCGGCACCTGGCTGAGGTAGTAGACCGAATTCTCCGCCATGGCGTGATAAGGCTCACTGCTTAAACCTGAGTGCGGAATAGCGATGATTATTTCAGCACCTTTTGCGCGCATTTCCGGCACATAGCGCTTCGCTGTTTCCGTGATGTCATCAACACGCACCTTACCCTGCAGATTGTTGCGATCCCACACCATAATCTGTGGTGGAACGAAGCCGATGTAGCCAATTTTTAAGCGGTGCGCGCTGCCGCTGCGGTCGGTAACGGTGGTTTCTTTGATTAAGTAGGGGGCAAACAGCGGTTTTCCGCTCTTTTCATCGATAATATTGGCATTCACATAGGGGAAACGCGCGCCGGCAATCGCCTTCTGCAGATAGGGTAAGCCGTAATTGAATTCGTGATTGCCTAAGTTGCCCACTGCGTAATCCAGCGTGTTCATCGCTTTATATACTGGATGCACATCCCCTTTTTTCAGCCCCTTAGCCGCCATGTAATCGCCCAGCGGGCTGCCCTGAATAATGTCGCCGTTATCAACCAGCACACTGTTTTTCGCTTCCGCGCGCGCCTGCTGAATCAGCGTGGCGGTGCGCACCAGACCAAATTTCTCGGTTGGCGTATCTTTGTAGTAATCGAAATCCATCATATTACTGTGCAGATCGGTGGTTTCCAGAATGCGCAGATCCACGGTAGCAGCCTGTACCGTTGCAGCAGATACACACAGCGCCAATAACGACATGCTCGCTTTGAACATCGCTTGCTCCTTGTTCGTTCGAATGGGCCTCTCAAAATAATGTAAAACAATGACGAATTATCATTTCAATTTGTGATGAAGCTCGGACTTTTAAGCCTTAACTGCCGCAGTCGCGTGGTGAAAAGGGAATCAGCATCGCGCCATAGCCGCCATCTATGAACTATGGTATTGATAATCATATAGATTGCCGTTTCAGACAGTTCAGCCGCAAAGCATGGGAACACAACTGCTAAAATGTGTTGAGGTGAGCTGTTGATGTCTGACAGGCAGAATCAGCGGAAAAGAGGTGAAGAATGTTAGATAAAATTAGCCAACTGGCGCGTGAAGCGGGTGATGCCATTATGCATGTTTATGCGGGTGAGCAGCCGATGGATGTGACGAGCAAGTCGGATGATTCGCCGGTGACGGCTGCCGATCTCGCGGCGCACAAAGTCATCGTGGAAGGGCTTGCCGCGCTCTCCCCAGAAGTGCCGGTATTATCAGAGGAAGATCCGCCGAGCTGGTCTGTGCGTCAGAACTGGAAAAAATATTGGCTGGTTGACCCACTGGATGGCACCAAAGAGTTTATCAAGCGCAATGGCGAATTTACCGTCAATATTGCCTTGATTGAAAACGGCAAGCCGGTATTAGGTGTCGTCTATGCGCCCGCGCTGGGTGTGATGTATTCGGCAGCTGAAGGCAAGGCCTGGAAAGAAGAGGGCGGCCATAAAACGCAGATTCAGGTGCGCGAGGCGCGTCCACTGCTGGTGGTGGTCAGCCGTTCGCATGCAGATAAAGATGAAGAGCTGAAAGAGTATCTGACGCAGTTAGGCGAACATCAAACCACGGCGATTGGCTCTTCGCTGAAATTTTGTCTGGTGGCGGAAGGCAAAGCGCAACTGTATCCACGCTTTGGGCCAACGAACATTTGGGATACCGGAGCGGGTCACGCGGTGGCCATTGCGGCGGGTGCCCACGTACATGACTGGCAGGGCAAAACCCTGGACTACACGCCGCGCGAATCTTTCCTGAATCCGGGGTTCCGCGTTTCGCTGTTTTAATTGCGGGTGCGCATCACTGCGCACCCTTTAACAATGCTACCCGGTATTTTCCCTGTAAAAGTCCGCGATGAGCAATGGAAGATCATCCTGCATTTTCGCCGTAAATATCCCAATCAGTTAACAAATCCCAGCCAGTCGTTGTGCTTTTAATATGCGGGATGAGGTGGACGTGTAGTCGGGCAACATAGGGTCGTACCTTGATGGCGACCACTGTTTTTACTGCAACAGCTCACGGATCAGTTTCATCGCCTGCTGCACTTCATCCTGCGTAAGTGCACCCTCTTTGGCGTAACGCACATGCCCGGTCTTATCCAGCACCACAATCGTTGAACCGCCTTTTTCCAGCTGCCAGACTTTACGCACGTTGCCATTGCTGTCGACAATAAACTGCGACCACGGATATTGCTGCTTGTTGCTCTCAATACTGCTGCGCACAAACATCCCCGTGCCAGGAATCGCATCGTCAGTGTTCACAATGGTGGTGGTCTGATAACGGTCATGCGGGAATTTTGCCGCTTTTATCGCTTCAATCAGCGCGGCATTCTGTTCTTTAGCCGAAGAACGCCCGGCAATATGTAAGATGACACGCACTTTTCCACTCAGCTGCGCGCTATTCCACGGTTGGTAGCTAAACTTATCTTGTTGATAAAGCAGTTCGCCCCTGTCGCTCACGCCTACTGGCGGAACACGATCGCCGATCTTAAAAGCATGAGCTGAGACAAGGCTGGGAACCAGCAGTGCCAGTGCTAAGACTGAGTGTGCCAAACGCATGGTGATGCTCCTTAGTGATCCGACCAGTTATTCATGTTTTTGCAATATTAGGTGTGGATGATGCGCCTGTCGCGATGAGTTAACAGCTTTGCAACCCACGCCACAATTCCTTAATGAGTGAAGGTTTATACTGGGTTTTGTGAACGTCATAACAGAGTGTTCTGTAATAATGTGTCAATTCAGTAAAAAATTCACCTTTTCGGAACATACGTAACGTTTGGTGTTCTATAGTTATGCCTCATTTGCGCTTCATGGGTTCGTACCGGATTTGGCAGCGACGAAGCGTAGTACATCTGTTCAGGAGTTAGACAGTATGAAAATCTTCCAGCGCTATAATCCGCTGCAAATTGCGAAATACGTAAAAACGCTTTTTAAAGGAAGGTTGTATATCAAGGATGTTGGCGCGTTTGAGTTCGATAAAGGCAAAGTGATGTTGCCCCGCGTCAAAGATAAACAGCACCTTAGCGTGATGTCCGAGATCAACCGCCAGGTTCTGCGTTTGCAAGCCGAGTACAACTAAGCAGTAAAAAGAAAGGGCGCCATGCAATCCGGCGCCCTCAGTAGCGGCGCGAGAAATCGCGCCTTGTTTTTTTCTGCCGCCCGGTACTATGGCGACTCCAGCTCATCAGTGGCGCTCTTCGTCACACTCAGCACCGGCGGACGATCGTCAATACGCGTCACCAGCAGCTGGTCGATGCGATAACTGTCGATATCCACCACTTCAAACTTGTAACCTGAGAACTTGACGAAATCGGTGCGTTTCGGGATTTTGCGCAGCATGTACATCATGAAACCACCAATGGTTTCATAGTTGCCGGACTGTGGGAAATCATCGATATCCAGCACACGCATCACGTCATCAATCGGTGTGCCGCCTTCAACCAGCCATGAGTTCTCATCACGCGCCACAATCTGCTCTTCCTGACCCTGGCCGACCAAATCACCCATCAGCGTGGTCATCACGTCGTTGAGGGTAATGATCCCCACCACCAACGCGTATTCGTTCATGATGACCGCGAAGTCTTCGCCCGCAGTTTTAAAGCTTTCCAGCGCTTCAGAGAGCGTTAACGTGTCCGGCACAATCAGCGCAGAGCGAATCTGCACGCCGCTGCTCAGGGTCAGGCTTTGATTGCCCAGCACGCGCAGCAGCAACTCTTTGGAATCGACATAGCCGACGATATGGTCAATGTCGCCATCACACACCAGGAATTTAGAGTGCGGATGCTGGGCGATTTTGGTTTTGAGGCTGTTTTCATCTTCGTGCAGATCAAACCACACCACGTTCTCGCGTGACGTCATCGAAGACGGCACGGTACGCGATTCCAGCTCAAACACGTTTTCGATCAGTTCGTGTTCCTGTTTACGCAGCACGCCAGCCAGCGCACCGGCTTCCACCACCGCGTAAATATCGTCGGAGGTGATGTCGTCTTTACGCACCATCGGCAGCTTGAAGATGCGGAAAAACACGTTGGCCAGCCCGTTAAACAGCCACACCAGCGGGCGCATCACCAGCAAGCAGAAGCGCATCGGATTGATGATGCGCAGCGCCACCGCTTCTGGCGCGATCATCCCCACGCGCTTCGGCGTTAAATCGGCAAACAAAATAAACAGGCTGGTGACGACGGTGAAGGAACAGATAAAGCTGAGCTGATCGGCCAGTTCAGGGGCCATAAAGCGGCTAAATAAACTGCTGAAGGCGGGGGAAAACGCGGCATCACCGACAATACCACCGAGGATGGCCACGGCATTGAGGCCAATCTGCACCACGGTGAAGAACATGCCAGGCTGTTCCTGCATTTTCAGCACGCGCTGCGCATTGATGTTGCCTTCATCGGCGAGCAGTTTAAGTTTGATCTTACGGGCAGCCGCCAGCGAGATCTCAGAAAGAGAAAAGAATGAACTGATCACAATCAGTAAAAGAATGACAAGTAAGCTATCGAGCATAAAAGATCCGTTGGGTTAATCACTTGTCATTTTTGGCCTGGGCAGCGCAGGAGAACATCCAGTATTCACCTGTCATACAGAGCTATCCGTGCCAAAAATGTCTGCGCCATTTCGACAAGGAACGTTAACGTCGGGGCAGAAAGGAAAGCAGGTCATGCCTGCTGGGTGCTGATTATAGCAGCAGCGCTTATGCCGCCGCCAGAGGCGCGCACAAGGAGGTCGGAATAATCCGAGTGCGCCCCTCTCTATCGCAGAAGTGCGGCTTCGGTGTTGTATCGATCCCCCCATTTACCGACAATAGGAAATGATTTGGCTTAGTGACCATTTTTCCTCAGCCATCCGCCAAAAAGAGCGGCTATGCTGATGGGTAAGCGAGTGGTGGTGATAGCCTCCGATGAGAAATAACGCCCCTGCGGAATAAGGGGCAGGCATTATTAACAGGAGTACGCGTGCCGCGATTGCATATTTATTGTTTGGCCAGCCTGTTGCTTGCTGCACCTGCCGTTGAGGCAGCGAAAGTGCGCTTGCAGCTTGAAGGGCTAACCGGGGATTTACAAAAGAACGTCAGGGCACGCTTGTCCACCATTGGTACTGACGAAGTGTCGAGCGATGGGCGCTTCCAGGCGCGTGTTTCACAGGCAATTAAAGAAGGTTTGCGGGCACTCGGTTATTACGAACCGGAAATCGATTTTGAGTCGCGTCCCGCACCGCCGCAGGGTGGCAGACCGGTGCTGATCGCCCACGTCAAACCGGGTGAACCGGTGAAGATCGGTGGCAGCCACATTGTGGTCGAAGGGGCGGCGAAAAACGATGATGATTATAAAGCCTGGGTGAAGCAGGGCACGCCGAAAGTTGGCACCCAACTCAATCACGGCGAATACGACAAATTTAAAAATGGCTTCTCCAGCCTGGCACTGCGTAATGGTTACTTCGACGGTGACTTTAAGCAAAGCCAGCTTGGCGTTTCGGTCGAAAGACGCGAAGCATTCTGGGATATCGACTACGACAGTGGCCCGCGCTACCGTTTTGGCGATGTCAGTTTCCAGGGCTCGCAAATCAACGAAGCCTATCTGCGTAATCTGGTGCCGTTCAAAAAGGGCGACCCTTACAGCTCGCGCGATCTGGCGGAATTAAACCGTCGTTTATCCGCCACGGGCTGGTTTAACTCGGTGGTCGTGGCTCCTGAATTCGACAAAGGTCGTCAGACCAAAGTGCTGCCGCTCAATGCGGCGGTATCGCCACGGGTTGAGAATACCATCGAAGCCGGTGTGGGCTATTCCACCGACGTCGGCCCGCGCCTGAAAGGCACGTGGAAAAAACCGTGGATTAACAGCAGCGGTCATAGCCTGACTGCCAGTTCCTATATTTCCGCGCCTGAACAACAGCTCGATCTCAGCTATAAAGTGCCCTTGCTGAAAAGCCCGCTGGAGCAGTATTACACCTTCTCGGGTGGTTTGAAGCGTACCGATCTCAACGACACCAAAGCGGACACCACCACGCTGGGCGTTTCGCGTAACTGGGACAGCAGCTCCGGCTGGCAGCGCGCGGTTAACCTGAAGTGGAGCCTCGATCACTTCACCCAAGGCAGTGTCACCAACACCACCATGCTGCTCTATCCAGGCGTGAGTTTGAGCCGCACGCGTTCGCGCGGTGGCTTGATGCCAACCTGGGGCGACTCGCAGCGTTATTCCGTCGATGTCTCCGATACTACCTGGGGATCGGATGTCGACTTCCTGATCCTGCAGGCGCAAAACGTCTGGATCCGCATGCTGGGCGAGAAAAATCGCTTTGTAGTACGCGGTAACCTTGGCTGGATCGAAACCAACGATTTTGACAAAGTCCCACCAGACCTGCGCTTCTTCGCCGGGGGCGACCGCAGTATTCGCGGCTATAAATACAAAGATGTCTCCCCACGTGATAGCGACGGCAAGCTGACCGGTGCCTCCAAAATGGCCACCGGCTCGCTGGAGTATCAATACAACGTGACCGGCAAGTGGTGGGGCGCGGTGTTTGTTGATTCCGGTGAAGCGGTAAATGACATCAAACAGAGTGATTTTAAAACTGGTGCCGGTGTTGGCGTGCGTTGGGCTTCTCCGGTCGGGCCAATCAAATTTGATATCGCGCGGCCGATTGGCGATGACAAGGAACATGGTTTGCAATTCTATGTAGGACTGGGGCCTGAACTATGAAGCTGTGGAAAAAGGTCCTGATTGGATTCGGTATTTTTCTGGTGGTGCTGTTTGGCAGTGTGGCGTTTCTGATTGGCACCACACCCGGATTGCATCTGGTGCTGAAAGGTGCCGATCGCTGGGTACCCGGTTTATCGATCAACAAAGTCGAAGGCGGCTGGCGCGATCTGACGCTGAGTGGTGTGAAGTATGAGATGCCGGGCGTGAGCGTGGATGCTGGACGCTTCCATCTGGCGCTCAATCTTAACTGCCTGCTGCACTCGTCGGTGTGCGTGAATGACATCGGTTTGCAGGATGTGAGTGTGGTGGTCGACAGCAAGAAAATGGCCCCGGCCGCTGCGCCCCCGCCGCAGGAAGAGAGCGGTAGCACCAACCTGACCACGCCGTATTCGATTACGCTCAGCAAGATCGGCCTGCATAACATCAATGTCAAAGTGGATGACACGTCCATCTCGCTGCTGGACTTCACCACCGGCCTTAACTGGCAGGGGCGCGCGTTGACGTTAACCCCAACGCATATTCAAAGTCTGCTGATTGCGCTGCCGAAGGCGGCGAAAGTGGTTGATGAGCAAGTGGTGCAGCCGAAAGTGCAACAGCCGCAGCCGGATGAGAAACCCTTGGGTGAAACGCTGCAAGAGATGTTCGCTAAACCGCTTTTACCCGAACTGCCTGACTTCCAGCTGCCTTTGGATATCACCGTACAGGAGCTGCTCGGCGAACAGCTGCGCTTGACCGGCGATACCGATGTGTCGATTACCCGTCTGTTGCTGAAAGCCAAAACCGCTGACCGCCATCTTCAGTTAGAAACCTTTGACATCGATTCACCGCAAGGGCAGTTGAACGCCAGCGGTGATGCGCAGCTGGCGGATAACTGGCCGGTGAATTTCGCGCTCAGCGGATCGTTAAATCTCGATCCGATCAAGGGCGAGAAGATCAAAATGAATCTCAGCGGGGCGATGCGTGAAGAGCTGAAGCTGGGGCTGAATCTCTCTGGCCCGGTGCGCGCACAGCTGGATGCCGCCGCGCAACCGGCGGTGGCGGGGCTGCCACTGTCACTGAAACTCACCAGCCCGGAATTGCGCTGGCCGCTGACCGGCCCGGTGCAGTATCAGGCGGATAACCTCGATTATCAGTTCAAAGGCAAAGCCACTGATTATGTGATGTCACTGCGCACCGCTGTGAAAGGCGAAGCCGTGCCACCGGCGACCATTTCACTTGATGGCAAAGGCAACGTGCAGCAGTTCAGCCTGGACAAGCTGCGCGTGGCGGCACTGCAGGGTAACGTTGATTTAACCGCGCTGGTGGACTGGAGCAAAGCCATTAGCTGGCGCAGCGAATTGACGCTCTCCGGCATCAACACCGCCAAACAGTACCCGGACTGGCCTGCCAAACTCGACGGCAAAATCGCCACGCGTGGCAGCCTGTACGGCGGAAGCTGGCAGCTGAGCGTGCCACAGCTGGAGCTGAAAGGGAACGTGAAGCAGAACGCCGTCAGCGCCAATGGCTCACTGACCGGCAACAGCTATAACCAGTGGAAAATCCCGGGTATCAACCTCGCGTTGGGCCGTAACCATCTGGACGTGAAAGGTGAACTGGGCGACACGCTCAACCTGGATGCCAATATCGATGCACCGCATCTGGATAACGCACTGCCAGGACTCGGCGGTGTGGCGAAAGGGACGGTAAAAGCGCGTGGTACCTTACAGGCACCGCAGCTGCTGGCCGATCTCACCGCAACCGGCTTGCGCTGGCAGCAATTGCAGATCCGTCGTGTGGCGCTGGAAGGCGATGTGAAATCCAGCGATCAGATCGCCGGTAAGCTGCAACTGCGCGTCGAGCAACTGCAACAGGACGCACTGAAAATCAATCTGCTGACGCTGAACGCTGACGGCAACGAGAAGCAGCATCAGCTCAAGCTGAACGTGGAAGGCGAACCGGTCTCCGGTCAGTTGGCACTCAACGGCAGCTTTGATCGCAAAACCGAACGCTGGCAGGGTAATCTCAACAACACGCACTTTGATACCCCGGTCGGCGAATGGCGTCTGACGCGTGCGATGGCGATTGATTACCTCAACACTAAGCAGACAGCCACCATCGGTCCGCACTGCTGGCAAAATCCGAATGCGCAACTGTGTGTACCGGAGCCGATTGAAGCAGGGGCCAGCGGTCATGCCCATGTGGTGCTGAACCGCTTCGATTTGGCGATGATCAAACCTTTCCTCACCGATGCGACCAAGCTTAATGGCGTATTCAGTGGCGATGCGCGTGTGAACTGGACCGCCGACGGCGCGCTGCCAACCGGTACCGTATCGCTGAAAGGAAACGGCGTGAAAGTCGAACAAGACGTGCAGGGCAACACGCTGCCGATCGCCTTTGACACGCTTAACCTGAATGCCGCGATGCGCAACGGTCGTGCCCAACTCGACTGGCTGATTCACATCGTCAACAACGGCCAGCTGAGCGGTAACGTGCAGATTGCCGATCCGCAAACCCGTCGCCAGCTGTCCGGCAACATCGGCATCAGCAATCTGTCGCTGGCGATGTTCAACCCGGCGTTGATGCAGGGCGAGAAGATCAAAGGCAATCTCAACAGTAACCTGCGTCTGGGCGGCACACTGCAACAGCCGCAGGTGTTTGGCCAGTTGGGATTGAGCGATGTCAACGTGCAGGCCAGCTTTATGCCGGTCACACTCACCTCCGCCAATCTGAACATGGTGTTCAATGGCATGAGCTCGACGCTTAACGGTCTGTTGCAGACGACGCAGGGCAACCTCAATCTGGGCGGCAATGCCGACTGGAGCCAGCTGGATAACTGGCGAGCGCGTATCACTGCGCAGGGCAACCGTATTCGCGTCACCGTGCCGCCGATGGTGCGTATGGATGTTTCGCCAGACCTGGTGTTTGAAGCCACGCCAGCCGCGTTTAATCTGGATGGTAAGGTCGATATTCCGTGGGCGCGTATTACGGTGCAGGAAGTACCAGAAAGCGCCACTGGCGTCTCCTCGGATGAGGTGATGCTGGATAAAGATCTCAAGCCGATTCAGCCGAAGACCGCCGCCATTCCGATCAACAGTAACCTGGTGATCCACGTCGGTAACGATGTACGGCTGTCAGCCTTTGGTCTGAAAGCCAAGCTGAATGGCGATCTTAAACTGGTGCAGGATAAAACCGGTCTGGGCTTAAACGGACAGATCAATATTCCTGATGGCCGCTTCCACGCTTACGGGCAGGATTTGATTGTGCGTAAAGGCGAGCTACAGTTTGCCGGGCCGCCAGATCAGCCGTACGTCAACCTTGAAGCGATACGTAACCCGGAAGCCACCGAAGATGATGTCACCGCCGGTATTCGCGTCACCGGCCTGGCCGATGAGCCGAAAGTCGAGGTGTTCTCTGACCCCGCCATGTCGCAGCAGGAAGCGCTTTCTTACTTATTACGCGGTCAGGGACTCAGCAGCGATGGCGACAGTAATGCATTAACTTCAGCACTTGTGGGGTTAGGGGTTGCACAAATTGGTCAGGTTATGGGTAAAATCGGCGAGACATTCGGCGTCAGTAACCTCGCACTTGATACCACCGGTGTGGGCGACAGCCAGCAGGTGCAGGTGAGTGGTTATGTGCTGCCGGGTCTACAAGTAAAATACGGTGTTGGCATATTTGATTCACTGGCGACGTTAACCTTGCGTTACCGCCTGATGCCCAAACTCTATTTGGAAGCCGTGTCCGGTCTCGATCAGGCACTGGATTTGCTCTATCAGTTTGAGTTTTAGCAATGCGAATAATTGTCTACGGCAGTTTACGGCGCAAACAGGGAAACAGTCACTGGATGACGAATGCGCAATGGCTCGGCGACCATCAGATTGAGGGGTTTGCGCTCTACAATCTGGGTCACTATCCGGGCGTCGTTGAAGATCAGGGAACCGTCTTCTGCGAAGTGTATCGCATCGACGCCAGCACGCTTGGCGAACTTGATGCCTTGCGCACCAAGAATGGCGAATACAAACGCCAACTCATCCAGACGCCTTACGGCAGTGCCTGGCTGTATGTCTATCAGCGTTCGATTGCGGGTCGTACCCGCATTGCGAGCGGTGACTGGCTAAAGCGCGACGACGCACCCGAGGCATAAATAAAAACACCGTCCATAGGACGGTGTTTTTTTATGCTTGCGAGGCAGATAAGATTATTTCTTCTGTGCGCGCTCGTAAGAAGAGATGATTTCAGCTTTGGCCGCTTCAGCGTTGTCCCAGCCATCAACTTTAACCCATTTGCCTTTTTCCAGATCTTTGTAGTGCTCAAAGAAGTGGGTGATCTGCGCTTTCAGCAGTTCTGGCAGGTCGTTCACATCTTTGATGTGATCGTATTCTTTGCTCAGTTTGGTGTGCGGAACCGCAACCAGCTTGGCATCTTCGCCAGACTCGTCGGTCATTTTCAGCACGCCAACGGGACGGCAGCGAATCACTGAGCCCGGCACCAGCGGATACGGGGTTGGTACCAGCACGTCAACCGGATCACCATCCAGAGACAGGGTGTGGTTGATGTAACCGTAGTTGCACGGATAGAACATGGCGGTAGACATGAAACGGTCTACAAACAGGGCGCCAGACTCTTTGTCCACTTCATATTTGATCGGATCAGCATTGGCTGGGATCTCGATAACGACATAGATATCTTCTGGCAGTTCTTTACCTGCAGGCACCTGGTTCAAACTCATCTGGCTTTCCTTCATTGGTCATATGTTGAGTGACGGCTATTATAGCCAACTGACTCTGAAAGTATGCCCCCTTTTTGGCGTTTCGGAATGCTCCAACGGCCTACTTCGCGGTGACAAACAGCGAGACAATCCCTGCAGCAATCAGTGGTCCGACCGGCACACCACGGAAAAAGGCCACGCCAATCACGGTACCGATCAACAATCCACCAATCACTGAAGGCTGCACGCTCATAAAACTTACGCCGCGCCCGCCCAGCCAGGCAACAAACACCCCGACGATAATCGCCACGATCGATTGCCAGTTAGCAAATGACTTCAGCAAGGATGAAGCGGGCAACGTCCCACTCGCCAGTGGCGCCATCACCGCGACGGTTAGAATAATAATACCGATCTGAATGCCCTGTTTTTCCACATACGGGAAGAACTGCGACAGCGGTGTCAGCTTGATGGCGAGCAGGATCAGAATGGAAATGGTAACGGCACTGTTATGAACGAAATAGCTCAGGACGGCGAGGCAGACCAGAATGATGGTAGAGGCATAAGCAGCCATGATTTCTCCCTGAAGATGGATGGGTGCGCAGGTCAGTGCCTGCGCTGACGTTTTTTTAACGCCACCATTTATCAACAATCATCGGGATTGGCGCAACTGCCTTTGTTCATTGATTGCAACATCAGAGCCTGATTCCGCACCAGATTTACCCCCTGCGCCCCAACAGAAAGCGCTGCCATGCTGCCCTGGCTGCTGAGGAAGTAGCTGCGGCTGGCTTCCATCCAACTGTCGCGATAGGCCAGCCACGCGCGCTGGGCAGCTCGTAATTTGTCTTTAGGTTCGCCAGTTAATTTTTTCATCACCTGGTTGTACTGCGTATTCATCTCTTTATCCCAGGCCTTATTGGCGCTGCCGTAGCACTGGGACATGCCTGCGGTGCTGGATTCCTTGTCCAGACACTGCTGCAGCTGCTGGTCGAGCGGATGCGTCTGTGCCATAGCCATACTACTGGCGAACAAACAGGCAATCGGGAGCCACTTTTTCATCATTTCATTCCTTCATTTTTGCGCAGCGGACTTCAGAAAAGCTGAAGGGTAAGCGAACGTCGGCAGATTGACCATCAACATTGGATAAAGTTTCTGCGATCAGCTGCCGATAATCTCTCCGTTTTAGGGCCAGTGGAGTTCTGCCTTTTCATACACACGGGAATGATCATGATCAGACAACTATCAATACGTACCGCTTTACTTGCGTTGTTGGCCATCATGACGGTGATGCTGTTAGCCGTCAGCGCCATGGGCATCTATGCCATTAATGCTGGAAATCAATCTCTGGACGCGCTGAACCGCATTCAGGGGATTGAGCTGAACAAGTTGTATCAGAGCCGCTCTGAGCTGATGCGCGCACGTGCTAACGCGGCATTGGCGGTGCGCAAAATCGAGATTGGCCTATTGGATGATGGCGCCAAAGTCACACAGCAGGCGCAGGCTGCAGTGGACAGCTCACACAAATTGCTGCAGGCGTTTGTCGATGCGGGCACTGTAACAGCGCATGGTAAAACTCTGGCCGATGCGATTGTGGCGACCTACAGCGTCTACGATAAAGAAGGCATCACGCCCATGATGGATGCCTTAAAAAAACAGTACACCGATGAGTACTATCAGGTGCTGGAAGGCAAACAATCACAGCTGGCAGCAAACTATTCGAAGGCGGTAAATGATTTCAGTATTTACGCCGATGAAGTCTCTGCGGCACGCCTCAAGCAGGCGGCTGACAACGAAGTCCGGATGAAGGTGATGATTGGCGTGGTGATGGTACTGACACTGGTGCTGATTGTACTGGCCTGGCAGTTGTTGCGTCGCTCGCTGCTGCGTCCTCTGGACAACGCAATCGTACATCTGGAACAGATTGCGGCGGGCGATCTCTCGCAGCCTTTACCTGCCGCAGGTAAAAATGAAATTGGTCGCCTGAATCAAGCCCTTTCCGATATGCAGCTGGCGCTGCGTGATTCGGTGAGTCAGGTGCGTGAAGCCAGCATGCAGATTGATGTGGGCAGCCGTGAACTGGCGGCGGGCACGGTGCATCTGTCGCAGCGTACCGAAGAGTCTGCCGCTTCGCTGGAGCAAACTGCCGCCAGCATGGAGCAGCTGACCGCCACCGTCCGTCTTAACGCCAGTAACGCTCAGCAGGCCAATCAGCTGGCCAGCAATGTGTCGACCAGCGCCGAGCGTGGCGCAGAGGTGGTGGGTTACGTGATGGAGAAGATGCAGGAGATCACCCAAAGCTCTAACCGCATCGGCGACATCCTCAGCGTGATTGATGGTATCGCCTTCCAGACTAATATCCTCGCGCTGAACGCCTCAGTGGAAGCCGCGCGTGCTGGCGAGCAGGGCCGTGGCTTTGCTGTGGTCGCCAACGAAGTGCGTACGCTGGCCGGTCGCAGTGCTACCGCCGCCAAAGAGATTCGTGAGTTGATCAGCGAATCACAAACGCGCGTCAAAGAGGGCAGCGACATGGCGACACGCGCCGGTGAAACCATGGATGAAATCTCCAGCGAAGTGATGCGTGTCACCTCACTGATGAAAGAGATCTCTATTGCCTCGGAAGAGCAGAGCCGCGGGATTGAACAGGTGAATCAGGCGGTGACGCAAATGGATGAAGCCGCGCAGCAAAACGCCGCGCTGGTGGAAGAAGCCAGTGCCGCCACGCAGTCGCTGGAAGCGCAGTCACAGCAGTTGCAGGAATCGATGGCGCAATTCCGCGTGGCCACCGCGTAAACCGGGTGCAACGTGCGTTATTGCACGTTGCCACTCACCTCTTCAGCAAAGCGCAGAATCATCTCGGCTAACTGGTCATCTTCTGCAAGAAAGTAGGCCGCAGGAATCTCCAGCGCTTTCGCCAGCAGTTGCAGCGTCAGTAAATCGGGCTGATGCACACCGACTTCATAACGATTGATGCGCGCACTGGCGGAAAACTCTTCAATACCAGCGGCAATCCCTAACCCTTTTTGCGAAAAACCCTTCACCAGACGTGCCTGTTTCAGGCGTCGGCAGAAGGTATTTTGCAGGGAAGAGGTCGGTTTCATAGCTACGAGAATCGTAGATTTACTGCTTGTCAGATACTACGAGTAACGTAGTATCGTTATGGCAACCTATAACGAGAACTAAGGAGAGTGACGTGGGTGAAAGCAAACAGGACTGGCATCAGGCCGATATTATTGCTGCCTTACGCAAGAGAGGGACGTCATTAGCCGCCGTATCCCGTGCGGCGGGCTTGTGTTCCACTACGTTGGGGAATGCGTTAATTCGCCCCTGGCCTAAGGGCGAATGGCTGATTGCTGAAGCGATTGGCGTTGCACCGCATGAAATCTGGCCCAGCCGCTACTACTCCCTGCAGGGGGAGCTTATCGATCGGCAGGCAAAGCGCCGAAAATAAGCCAATAAAAAAGCCCGCTGACAAAGTCGCGGGCTTTTTTCACATCACATCAGCTTATTCGTGGCTGTCCGGGAACTCACGGATAAAGCGCTCAACGTCATCCACCATCGCATCGTTGCCGCAGAAGAACGGGCAGCGCTGGTGCAGCGTTTCTGGCTGGATATCGAGGATACGATGCTCGCCATCACTGGCTTTACCGCCGGCTTGTTCAGCCAGGAATGCCATCGGGTTGCATTCGTACAGCAGACGCAGCTTGCCTTTCGGGTGGCTTGCAGTGCTTGGATACAAATAGATGCCGCCTTTCAGCAGGTTACGGTGGAAGTCTGCCACCAGTGAACCGATATAGCGCGAGGTGTATGGGCGCTTGGTGGCGATATCTTCTTCCTGACAGAACTTCAGGTACTTCTTCACGCCCTGAGGGAAGCGAATGTAGTTACCTTCGTTGATGGAGTAGGTGTAGCCTTTCTCCGGGAAGGTCATGCGCTCATGGCTCAGGCAGAATACGCCCAGTGACGGATCGTAAGTAAACGCATGCACGCCCACGCCGGTGGTGTAGACCATCATGGTGGAAGAACCGTAAACCACATAGCCTGCCGCAACTTGCTTGTTGCCTGGCTGCATAAAGTCAGCTTCGGTGATCGGCGTACCCGGCTCACTGATGCGGTGGTAGATAGAGAAAATGGTACCGACGGAAACGTTCACGTCGATGTTGGAAGAGCCGTCCAGCGGATCCATCAACACCACATATTTACCGTCTTCTGAGCCTTCAAAGATCACGAACTCATCTTCTTCTTCGGAAGCGATACCGGCAACCACACCACGCGCTTTCAGAGCAGCTTTCAATTTTTCATTCGCGAAGAGGTCCAGCTTCATCTGCTGTTCGCCCTGCACGTTTTCCACACCGCTGGCACCGAGAATATCCACCAGACCCGCTTTGTTGATGTCGCGGTGGATAATCTTAGCTCCGAGCTTAATGGAGGAAATCAGCGCCGTCAGTTCACCTGTGGCGTGTGGAAAGTCGTGTTGCTTCTCGACGATGAATTCGCCTAACGTTTTCATAACACATTCCCTGAATCTACGGTGGAGTGGCAGCAGATGTAACACGCTACCAACGTATGAGCGCAGTTTAGCCGATTGAACTTTAAAAACCATAGTCCTAATCCGTTTCTTCCCACTCTGCTCGGGGTTACACTGTGCGCCGAACTTTTGAGTAATGGATCTCTATATGCGCATTCACATCCTTGGGATTTGTGGCACCTTCATGGGCGGACTGGCAATGCTGGCCCGTTCGCTAGGGCATGAAGTGACCGGCTCTGACGCCAATGTCTATCCGCCGATGAGCACCTTGCTGGAACAGCAAGGCATTGAATTGACAGAAGGTTACGATGCCAGTCAGCTCGATCCGCAGCCGGATCTGGTGATCATTGGCAATGCCATGACGCGCGGAAATCCGTGTGTGGAAGCGGTTCTGGAACGCAACATTCCGTACCTCTCTGGCCCGCAGTGGCTGCATGATTTCGTGCTGCGTGACCGTTGGGTGCTGGCCGTGGCCGGAACCCATGGCAAAACGACCACCGCAGGCATGGCAGCGTGGATTCTGGAGGCCTGTGGCCTTGAACCGGGCTTCATCATTGGTGGTGTGCCCGGAAACTTCGAGGTTTCGGCAAAATTAGGAAAAAGTCCATTCTTCGTGATTGAGGCGGATGAATACGACAGCGCGTTCTTCGACAAACGTTCCAAATTTGTCCATTACTGCCCGCGCACGCTGATCCTTAACAATCTCGAATTCGATCACGCCGATATCTTTGACGATCTGCGCGCGATCCAGAAGCAGTTCCATCACCTGATTCGCATCGTGCCGGGCCAGGGCAAAATTCTGCTGCCGGAACACGATAACAACCTCAAGCAGGTGATGGCGATGGGCTGCTGGAGCGAACAGGAAACGGTTGGCGACAACGGCCACTGGCAGGCGAAAAAGCTGACACCGGACTCCTCCCACTGGGAAATCTGGCTGGATGGCGAGAAAGTCGGTGAAGTGAACTGGGCGCTGGTCGGCGAGCACAACATGCACAATGGCCTGATGGCGATTGCGGCCGCACGGCACGTCGGCGTGAAGCCGGTGGATGCCGGTGAGGCGCTCAGCAGCTTTATCAATGCTCGCCGTCGTCTTGAGCTGCGTGGTGAAGTGAATGCCATCAAGGTGTATGACGATTTTGCCCATCACCCCACTGCAATCCTGGCGACGCTGGCTGCGCTGCGCAGCAAAGTGGGCGGCACCGCGCGTATTCTGGCAGTGCTGGAGCCGCGCTCCAACACCATGAAAATGGGCGTAAGCAAAAACGAGCTGGCGCCGTCACTGGGTCGCGCCGATAACGTGTTCCTGTTCCAGCCGCACCACATTCCCTGGCAGGTATCTGATGTCGCGGAAGCCTGCATCCAGCCGGCGAAGTGGAGCGCGGATATCGATACGCTGGTGGAAATGGTGGCAAAAGAAGCCCAGCCAGGTGATTCCATTCTGGTGATGAGTAACGGCGGCTTTGGTGGCATTCACCAGAAACTGCTGGAGAGATTGGGACGTTGATGGCGTGGCGCCCCTTAAATCGGGGTTGCCACTGGGTTTGAAGACACTCTGTTAACCGCCCAAATTAAAAAGGGTCGCCTGTTGGCGACCCTTTTTATGCTCGCGGTAAACTCACGCCTCGGCCAGTTCGCGCAGATACTGGAAGATCTGACGGGTGGCTTTCGGTGGCTTGTTAGCGGCTTTCTCTTTCTGCGCATTACGAATCATGGTGCGCAGCTGCTGGCGATCGGCCTGCGGATAGAGGTTAATCACTTCCGCGATCGCGTCATCGCCTTTCTCGATCATGCGATCGCGCAATTGCTCGAGTTTATGGAACAGCGCCACCTGCTGGTTATGGCGGTTCTTCAGCTTATCCAGTGCCTGACGAATCGGATCTTCATCGCGCGCGCGCAACATCTTACCGATCAGCTGCAACTGGCGGCGACGGCCTTCCTTTTTAATACGCTGTGCCAGCTCAATGGCGGCACGCAGATCATCGTCGAGTGGAATTTTGTCGAGGGAGTTTTTCCCCAGATCCACTAACTCGGCGCCCAGGCGTTTCAGCTCTTCGGCGTCGCGTTTAATTTCGCTTTTGCTGACCCAGATAATCTCTTCGTCTTCATCTTCTTCGTTTTGATTATCTGGCACATCGTCGAGCCAGTCATCGGGCTGCTTGGTCATCTCTTGGCTCCCTAAAAAAAAGAGGCTAATCCTACCAGTTTATCGGGCGACTGCGAAATTGTTCTCTGAGTCTGATAGACTCAATAAATTCATACTTAAGATTAGACGGCAGGTCGATGAACGTATCTACTCAGGTTGCAGAACAACGTAAAGTGTTAGAACAGGCTGTCGCGCAGGCGCTGGAACTGGCGAAAGCCAGCACCGATGGAGCAGAAGTTGCGGTGACCAAAACCACCGGCATCGGCGTCAGTACCCGCTATGGCGAAGTGGAAAACGTCGAATTCAACAGCGATGGTGCACTTGGCATCACCGTCTATCATCAGAACCGCAAAGGCAGTGCTTCTTCAACCGACCTCAGCCCGGATGCGATTAAACGCACCGTGCAGGCGGCGATCGACATTGCGCGCTACACCTCGGTTGATCCTTTTGGTGCCCCGGCCGATCCCGATCTGCTGGCATTTGAAGCGCCGGATCTCGATCTTTACCATCCGTGGGAGATCGATGCCGATCGCGCTATCGAATGGGCCGCTCAGGCAGAACAGGCGTCGTTGCAGGCTGACAAGCGCATTACCAATACCGAAGGCGGTAGCTTCAACAGTCACGTCGGCATCAAAGTATTCGGTAACAGCCACGGCATGTTGCAGAGCTACTGCTCCAGCCGCCATTCGCTCTCCAGCTGCGTGATTGCCGAGCAGGATGGCAACATGGAGCGTGATTACGCCTACACCATTGGCCGTTCCATTGACGATCTGCAAACTGCGGATTGGGTGGGCCAGGAGTGCGCGCGTCGCGTGCTATCCCGTTTAGCGCCGCGCAAGTTGCCGACCATGAAAGCGCCGGTGATCTTCGCGCCGGAAGTGGCGACGGGTCTATTTGGTCATCTGGTCGGCATGATCAGCGGCGGCAGCGTCTATCGCAAAGCGACCTTCCTGCTGGATTCACTCGGCAAGCAGATCCTGCCTGAGTGGCTGACGATTGAAGAGAAGCCGCACCTGCTGAAAGGGCTGGCGTCTACGCCGTTCGACAGCGAAGGCGTGCGCACCCAGGCGCGCGACATCATCAAAGATGGCGTGCTGCAAAACTGGCTGCTGACCAGCTATTCGGCACGCAAGCTTGGCCTGCAGAGCACTGGCCATGCGGGCGGTATTCACAACTGGCGCATTGCGGGCCAGGGGCATAGCTTTGAAGATATGCTGAAGCAGATGGGCCGTGGTTTAGTGGTCACCGAAATGATGGGCTCCAGCGTCAGCGCCATGACCGGTGACTATTCGCGCGGTGCCTCAGGCTTCTGGGTTGAAAACGGTGAAATCCAATATCCTGTGAGCGAGATCACAATTGCGGGCAACCTCAAGGATATGTGGCTCAATATGGTAACGCTCGGTAACGACATTGAAACGCGCAGCAATATACAATGCGGGTCGGTGCTGCTGCCGGAGATGAAAATCGCCGGACAATAAAGACATCGCTTCATGAAAGCAGCCCGCAAGGCTGCTTTTTTTTTAGCCCGACAATAAAACCCCCAAAATTATTCGCGTGACAGAAAGGCGGCAAGTGAATGAATCCTCAGGATATGACATCAGTAAGTGACTGGGGTGAGTGAGCGTAGCCAACGTGTCTGGAACCTGAAATATGACGGGAAATAAGGAATATTTATGCGTAAGCATGTGATTGCAATGTTGTCTCTCTCGCTGTTGTTCTCTTCAGCTAGCGTATTCGCTGCTGACCTGAAGAGTGATATGGATACCCTGAAAGATGGCCTGAGCGTGGTGAAGAAAACCTCTGATGCTCAGGAAATGCAAACCGCGCTCGGCAAGATGCGCCAGGCGGCGGAGGATGCTAAAAAATCCACGCCGGAAAAACTGGAAGGTCAGGCTGCCGATAGCGCCCAGATTAAGGATTATCACGCCGGTCTTGATTCTCTGATTGCGCAGATTGATGTCGTCGATCAGTTGGCGAAAGCCAACAAGCTCGACGAAGCCAAAACTGAAGCGAAGAAGTTGGAAGATATTCGTAACGCCAACCATAAGAAATTCCGCTGATAACCCGGCCAGCCCTGTGGCTGGCCTTATCTCCCCTCGCATTTCCTCCGTTTAAACGCATAGATTCCCGGCATAACCTGCATTTTTGTGACCTGTTTCGCACACTTCATGCGTAGTGCGATCTGGCGCACACACGCCCGTGGGATTTCCACTTTGAGGTGGAAAAGATGCGTCTCCACAGCCTGAAGCGGAAAGCGTAATTTCTTTTCAACGCGAATTATCTCTAATTGTCCGCAGTAAACAGGAGTAGCAAGGTGAGGAGTGAAGCTGTCCCACTGAAACAGAGCACGCCGGAAGCCATTCAGGCGCTGGCGGATAACGTGATGAAGCAAATTGCGGCGATCTACGCTGCGCACCACATCGAAGCCAACGCCGTGCAGCAGCAGATGCTGGCCTCGCATGTGCGGGCGATGGCAGCGCGTTCGCTCACAGGTGAAGCCTTGCCGGAAGTGGAAGCCGAACTGTTTGAAGACATCTCGCCAGAAACCATGGCGCTGGCACAGCAGGTGGTCGATCTGTTTGGCAATCTGCCAAAAGAAGAAGCCTGGCTGCTATCGGTGCATATCGAAGTGGCGAAATCCAACGAAGCATAAATCGAGAGGAATTGAACATGGTAACAGTCGTGATTGGTGATCGTCTGGGTAAAGGTCAGAAAGTCGCAGCAGGGATTGAGAAAGCAGGCGGCCGTGCTGTTGTGGTGCCGGGCGTTGCAGCGGACATGAAGCTGGGCGATGTGATGAAAGCGGAAAACGCTGACTTCGGCATCTCTTTCTGCGGCAGCGGCGGTGCCGGTGCCATCACTGCGCAAAACAAATATGGCTACAAAGCCAAACACGGTATGCGTTCGATTGATGAAGGCGTGACCGCCATCAACGAAGGCGCCACCGTGCTGGGCTTTGGCTTTATGGATAAAGAAGAGCTGGGTGAACGTCTGGTGCAGGCCTGGAATAAAAAACACGGCAGCTAAGCATGAAACAGCAATACGAGACGCAGGTTACGGTGCAGGGCAAAGGCGATAGCAAAGCGAAAGCCTTTTCCGATGCACTGAGCAAGGTGCAGCAGCAAGTGCTGCGCACCAGCCAAAAGATTCTGTTGCGCATTGAACCCATAGATGTGCGGGTGCTGCGCGCGCAGGAGAGCGTACGCACAGAGAAGTTCTTGTTCTTCTTTCTGGCGCGCGAACGACGGAATTACAGCGTCGAGCTGGAAATCACCGTCAGCGTCACCGTGATCGACACCGACAAGGTGGATTTCATCGCGACGAAATAAAAACGACAACAAAGGGTACAACAACATGTTTTTAATCATTTTGTTTAAGTCGTTGATCATTGGTGGATTGGTTGGCGTTGGGGTAGGAGCGGGCGCAGCGCGCATGTTCCATGCACCGACCACGCAAGGTATGGGCGCGTTTCGTACCTTGGGTGAACTCAATTCCTGTGAGGGCGATCCCGCTTCGCACTTCTCCTTTGGTCTTGGCTTCTTCTTTAACGCCTGGGCATCGTCTGTGGCTGCAGGTTCCTTCACTCAGGACGTTGATCACCGCATTCTGCCTAACTGGGGCGCAGCCGCGTTGATGGTGAAAAACCGCAACGTCGCCGAAACCCTGCATAACCCAAAACGCATGGCGATTGCCTGCGGCATCATCGGCATGATCGTGGTGGCGTTCCTCAACAGCACGGCTTCTGCGGTGCCTGCAGCGTTGCAGGTTACGGCGGTTAAAGTGCTGGTGCCGGCGGCCAACCTGCTGGTGAACACCGTGATGCCGGTGATCTTCTGGCTGGCAGCGATTGATGCCGGTAAGAAATCCGGTTTCTGGGCGACCATCTTTGGTGGTCTGGCGCAGTTGATCATGGGCAATGCCGTACCGGGTCTGGTGCTGGGTATCCTGATTGGTAAAGGCGTGGAAGAGAGCGGCTGGAACAAAGTCACCAAAGTGATGATGTTCGCGATTGTGCTGCTGTTCGCTCTGAGCGGCTTCTTCCGTGGCTTCGATATGAAGCTGCTGCAATCCTTCCAACTTGGCATTCCTGGCTGGCTGGACATGATTCACAACAGCCTGAGCGGCAAATAAGGAGCCTTGAGAATGAACGAGACCGAAAACAAAGGGTTCTGGTACGCCGACTGGTCTTTCCCGATCTTTGTCGGCCTGCTGTCCGCCGGGGTGTTTGCCGGTACGCACATGTACTACCTGTACGGCATCGGCGCATTTAACGAAGTGGCGTTTGTTTCAATGCTGCGTTCCGGCATGGAAACCGGCGTGTATGGCGCCGTGGCGGCGTTTGGTGCCAGCTTCCTGTTTGCTCGCATCATCGAAGGTTCGCTGGTCGGGATTCTGGATATCGGCGGCGCGATTCAAACCGGAGTCGGGCTGGGCGTTCCCGCTTTACTGCTGGGCGCGGGCATCGTGTTCCCGGTGGCGAACTTTGCGGCATCACTGGCAACGGGCCTGGTGGTGGGTTTAGCCATTGGCTATCTGATTATCCTGGCGCGTAAGTTCACCATCAATCAGAGCGACTCCACTTACGGTGCGGACGTGATGATGGGTGCAGGTAATGCTTCCGGCCGCTTCCTTGGGCCGTTGATTATTCTGTCTGCGATGGCGGCATCGATTCCCATCGGCCTCGGTTCGCTGGTGGGTGCGCTGTTGTTTTATCTGTGGAACAAACCGATCACCGGTGGCGCGATTTTAGGTGCCATGGCGTTAGGCGCGATGTTCCCGGTTTCGCTGTAAAGCTGTCATCGATTTAACGGTCGCCCTTCATGGCGACCCTACGATTGAACAGTACATTCTGTGGGGGGCGCATTAATGCCCCCACACAGATGTGATGCAGATTCTGTAGGGTGCGCATTTATGTGCACCAGGCTGAATGCAGGTTGTTAAGGAGTAAATATGTTTGATTTGATTCTGCGCCGCGCGCGTTTGTGCGACGAACAGCTGGTGGATATCGCCATCCAGCAGGGCAAAATTGTCGCGGTCGGCGACGTCAGCGGTTCAGCTCAGCAGGAGCGCGATTTAGAGGGGCGCTATTACGTCAGCGCAGGCTGGATCGACAGCCACGTGCACTGCTATCCCAAATCCCCCATCTATCACGATGAAGCCGATGCGATTGGCATGGCGCAGGGCGTCACTACCGTGGTTGATGCAGGCAGCACCGGCGCGGATCATATCGACGATTTCTATCAGCTCACCCGTTCCGCCATCACCGAAGTGCGCGCGCTGATCAACATCTCACGCACCGGCATCATCACCCAGAACGAGCTGGCCGATATGGCGCAGATTGACGGTGACGCCGTGGTGCAGGCGGTGAAACGTCGCCCGGACTTTATCGTGGGGCTGAAAGCGCGCATGAGCAGCAGCGTGGTGGGTGAGAATGGCATTCAGCCGCTGATTCGCGCCAAAGCTATTCAGCAGGCGGCGGGAAATCTGCCACTGATGGTGCATATCGGCAACAATCCGCCGGTGCTGGAAGAGATTGCCGATCTGCTCACTTCCGGCGACATCATTACTCACTGCTTTAACGGCAAACCAAACCGCATTCTTTCACCACAGGGTGAGTTGAAAGCGGCAGTGAAAAACGCCATCGCGCGTGGCGTAAAACTGGATATCGGCCACGGCAGTGCCAGCTTCAGCTTTGAAGTGGCCCGTCAGGCCATCGCGCAGGGCATTCTGCCCGACACCATCAGTTCGGACATTTATTGTCGCAACCGCATCAACGGCCCGGTACATAGCCTGGCGCACGTGATGTCGAAATTCTTCAGCATTGGCATGACGCTGCCGCAGGTTATCGACTGCGTCACCGGCAATGCCGCGGCTGGCCTGCGCTTAGCGGGCAAAGGGCGCTTAACAGAAGGTTATGACGCCGACCTGACCATTTTTACCGTCAAAGAGGAAGCCCGCCCGTTCGTCGATGCTGAAGGCGAACGGGTTTTGGGTGAGCAACATTTGCTGCCGCTGGCCGTGGTTATCGCGGGTAAGTGGCATCTGACTGATGAAGGGAAAGCTAATCATGTCTTCGATTTATGAAAAATATGACCTGAAACAGGTCATCAATGCCTCCGGTCGTATGACCATTCTGGGTGTTTCAACGCCGTCTGCCGATGTGGTGGAGACCGTCAGCTACGGTTTGAATCACTATTTCGAGATCAAAGATCTGGTCAACAAAACCGGCGCCTACATCGCTAAATTGCTGGATGTGGAAAATGCGGTGGTGGTTTCCTGCGCCTCTGCGGGCATCGCACAGAGCGTGGCGGCGGTGATCGTCAAAGATAACGACTGGCTGCTGGACAACCTGCATGCCGCGCCGCTGACGGTGCCGCACGATATCGTGGTGCCGAAAGGCCATAACGTGAACTTCGGTGCGCCGGTAGGTGCGATGGTGGCGCTGGGCGGCGGACGTCTGGTGGAGGCTGGTTACAGCAACGAATGTTCGCCTGAACAGCTGGCTGCCGCCATCACGCCCACCACGGCGGCGCTGTTGTACATCAAATCACACCACTGTGTGCAGAAGAGCCACCTGAGTGTGGAGCAGGCGGCGGTGGTCGCGCGTCAACACGGTATCCCGTTAATCGTGGATGCGGCGGCAGAAGAAGAACTGCAGTGCTACTACCAGATGGGTGCGGACCTGGTGATCTACAGCGGCGCCAAGGCGATTGAAGGGCCGACCAGCGGTCTGGTGATTGGCCGCACTCAGTACGTTGAGTGGGTAAAACGTCAAAGCAACGGTATTGGCCGCGCGATGAAAGTCGGTAAAGAGGGCATTCTCGGTCTGACGCAGGCGATTGAAAACTATCTGGTGCAGCCGAAAACCACCGGCGCTGAGATGGTGGCCAACATGACGCCGTTTATCGACAACCTCAATACGCTGAATGGTGTGTCCGCACGCGTAGTGTGGGATGCGGCAGGCCGAGATATCGCCCGTGCTGAGATCAAGTTCGATGAAGCCGTCACACAATGGCCAACCGGCGAGCTGGTGCAGGCGTTGAAAACCGGCGACATCGCTATCTACTTCCGTGGCTACAAGGCCAATGAAGGCATTATCGAAGCCGACGTGCGCAGCGTCAGCGCCGATCAGTTGCATATTATCTTTAGCCGTATCCAGGCGTTACTCAGCGGAGGAAAACGCGCATGAGTCTGAACCCGAATTTTTATCAGGGCCGTCTGTGCCTCAACGTGCTGGCCGGTTCTAAGCAGAACGCCAAAGAGATCTGGCAGGCCGCAGAAGGCCATGTGCTGGTGGGCGTGTTATCAAAAAATTACGCGAGCAATGAAGAAGCGATTGCTGATATGCGCGAGTACGCGGCGCTGATCGACAACGCGCTGTCCGTCGGACTGGGCGCGGGCGATCCTAATCAGTCGGCGATGGTGAGTGAGATCTCAGCGGTGCTGCAACCGCAGCACGTGAACCAGGTGTTTACCGGTGTGGCGACCAGCCGCGCGCTGCTCGGGCAGAATCACACCGTGGTCAACGGTCTGATTTCGCCAACCGGCACGCCGGGCCTGGTGAAAATTTCCACCGGACCGCGCAGCTCGCAGCTGGAAGATGCGATTGTGCCGATCGACAGCGCCATCGCCATGCTGCAGGACATGGGTGGCAGTTCGGTGAAATACTTCCCGATGGGCGGCTTAAAAGCGGTGAATGAGTACCGTGCCGTTGCTGAAGCCTGTGCGCGTCACGACTTCTGGCTGGAACCGACCGGCGGCATCGATCTCAATAACTTCGAAGCCATTGTGCAGATTGCACTCGATGCGGGCGTCAGCAAAGTGATTCCACACGTCTATAGTTCGATCATCGACAGTGCCACTGGCGACACGCGCATTGACGATGTGCGTCAGCTTCTGGCAACGTGCAAGAAACTGCTGTAACAAACGAGTCACAGGTGAAGCTCCGTGAGATTTCCCAATCAGCGTCTGGCCCAACTTTTCGCTGCGCTGCAAAACGAAACGCTGCCGCAGGATGAGCTGGCGCGCCGCTTTTCTGTTTCAACGCGCACGGTGCGCACCGATATCACCGCGCTGAATGCACTGCTGGAGCAACACGGCGCACAGTTCGTACTGGCGCGCGGCGCGGGATATCAGCTGAAGATCGACGATGTGGCGCTTTTTGACCGTCTGCAGGAAGAGAGCGCCGCGCCGCTGCGCGTGCCGCGCACTTCTCAGGATCGCGTGCGCTATTTGCTCACGCGTTTTCTCACCGCCGCCTATTCACTCAAGCTGGAAGACCTGTCGGAAGAGTGGTTTGTCAGCCGCGCCACCCTGCAAAGCGATATGGCGGAAGTGCGCGAGTGGCTGGGCCGCTATCATCTGAATATCGAAACCAAACCGCATTACGGCATGAAGTTGTTCGGCAGCGAAGCGGCGATCCGCACCTGTCTGACGGATTTGCTGTGGCAAATTGATCAGGAGATGCCTGATAGCCCGCTGTTGACGGTGGAAGCGCTGCACAGCGGCATCCTGGCACAGCTGGAACCGCTGTTGCAGCACTGCTTTAATCAGTATGCGATTCGCCTGAGCGATGAGGGCGAGCGCTATCTGCAAATTTACTGTGCGGTGGCGGTGCGACGCATCAGCGAAGGTTTCCCGCTCAACGATCCTGGCGCGGAAGATGTCGGTGAAGAGGTGCGGGAAGCCGCGCATCATCTGGTGAATCTGATGCAGCCGCTGGTCGGCAAACCGATCTCGCAGGCGGAAGAGAACTGGCTGCGTGTGAATATCGCCGCCCGGCAGATTCAGGCGCTGTCGCCCAGCACCATTAATGCTGATGATGCCGATGCGCTGGTCGACTACCTGCTGAACTACATCAACACCCATTACAACTACCGCTTGCAGCAGGATGAGCAGCTGCGGGCCGATCTGCTCACCCATATCAAAACCATGATCACCCGGGTGCGCTACCAGATTCACATCCCCAATCCGCTGCTGAGTAACATAAAACAGCACTATCCGATGGCGTATGACGTGACGCTGGCGGCGGTGACCAGTTGGGGAAAATACACGCCCTATAGCATCAGCGAGAACGAAATCGGTTTTCTGGTGCTGCACATCGGTGTCGGGCTGGAGCGGCATTACGATGTCGGCTATCAACGCCATCCGCAGGTGCTGCTGGTGTGCGACAGCGGCAACTCCACACTGCGCATGATTGAAGCGCTGCTGCTGCGTAAATATCCGCAGTTGGTGGTCACGGCGCGTTTGTCGCAGCGTGATTATGAGATGCGCGAACACATCGACGAAGATTTCGTGATTTCCACCGTGCGTTTGAGTGAGAAGAATAAGCCAATTGCGGTGATGTCACCGTTCCCGACCGAGTTCCAGCTGGAGCAGTTGGGCAAGCTGGTGCTGGTGGATCGCACGCGGCCTTACATGCTGGAAAAATATTTCGATGCACAGCACTTTATGGTGCTGGATAAGCCAATGACGCAATCCGCGCTGTTCCGCGTGTTGTGCGATCAGCTGGAGTCAGAAGGCTGTGTGGATGCGGACTTTTATCCCTCCGTTGAAGAGCGAGAAGCGATTGTCAGCACCCTGCTCGGCGAAGGCATTGCGCTGCCACACTCACTGGGTTTGCTGGCGAAGAAAACCGTGGTGTATACCGTGCTGGCACCGCATGGCGTGAGCTGGGGTGATGAAACCGCTTCGGTGATTTTCCTGCTGGCGATCAGCAAAAGCGAATACGAAGAGGCGATGGCGATTTACGATCTGTTCGTCACCTTCCTGCGGGAGAGGGCGATGACCCGATTGCGCGATTGCGCGGATTTCGTCAGCTTTAAAGCGGTGGCGATCGATTGTCTCAGCCGGATGTGATGGTAAACCTGGGTGGGATGAAGCCAGCACGACAATGTCCGGCATGCATCCGGGCTGACGAGGTTTGAGATGAATGCCAGCACGACAACGTCCGGCATGCACCCGGCTGACGAGGTTTGGGATGAATGCCAACACGACAACGTCCGGCATGCATCCCGCCCCAGGATGTTTGGGAAGCATGTCGACGCTTTACTATTCGGGCTGGGTGCCGGGCTGTGATGATTGGGATGAATCTCCCGCTACACTTTTAGGGGAGAGTCGGCATTTATGCCGACCAGATCTTAATCAGCTACGCTGCTTCGCCAGCAATCGCGGGATCTCACGCAAGCACCACGCTTTGGCTTCACCCATGCTATCGCGGCGCCACGCCATAATAATATCCACTTCACGGGTGTATTCGGCACTCACCACACGCAGACGGCCTTCGGCGATATCCTGTTCCACCATCGGATAAGGCATGGTGGCGACACCCAATCCTGCCAGCAGGGCGCGACGTTTATCGTCCATGCTGCTCACCGTCAGGCGCTGCTGTTTGTCCAGTAATTGCACCGTTAACACCGGGCGTTCGCGCGCGGTATCCGCCACCGCGATACCGCGATACTTCACGCGCGTCACTTCAGACAGCGGTTCGGCTTCCTGATGAATCGGGTGATCCGGACTGGCCACGTAGACGCTCATAATGCTGTAGAGCTTACGGGTGTTAATCTCGGTTGATGCACGGAAATGCATATCAGGCGCAATCACGATGTCCGCGCGGCCCTGTTCCAGACGCTCCCAGGCACCGGCCAGCACTTCCGTCACCAGCGAAATCTGCGTGTTGGCTTTCTCCGCCAGCTTTTCAACGACAGGAAACAGCAGATTAGTGGGGATCAGTGCTTCGGCCACGATGGTGAGATGGGTTTCCCAACCGCGTGCCAGCGCTTCGGCATCGGTGGTGAGTTTATCGGCCGCTTCCAGCAGCACGCGCCCACGCTCCAGCAGCATACGCCCGACATTGGTGAACTTGGTGCGATGGCCGGAGCGGTCAAACAGCACCACGTCCAGTTCCTCTTCCAGCTTCTGCATGGTGTAGCTCAATGCAGAGGGAACGCGGCCCAGTTCATCGGCTGCCGCAGCAAAGCTACCACGACGATCAATAGCATCCATCACACGTAAAGCTTCGAGTGTTAACGCGCGGTCTTTTGCCATGCCGGTTCTCTGTCAGTAAATTTGAATATGCCAGGCAGATTAACTGGCTAACAATCCGGCGTCCAGCCTTTTACCATTAACGTATAAAGCCTGTGGTCGAATCTCACCGCAGTGCGTCGGAGGTAAATCATGATGACAACCCGCTGCGCGTCAGCATGTGGCCAGGCCGATTTCGGTTGGTTGCAGGCGCGATACAGCTTCTCTTTTGGCCACTATTTTGACCCGAAATTAATGGGCTACGCTTCATTGCGTGTGCTTAATCAGGAAGTGCTGGCACCTGGTGCGGCGTTCCAGCCACGCAGCTATCCGCAGGTGGATGTGCTGAACCTGGTGTTGCAGGGCGAAGCAGAGTACCGCGATAGCGAAGGTAACCACCTGATCGCGCGGGAAGGCGAAGCCATGCTGCTGTCGGCGCGGCAGGGCGTGAACTACAGTGAAATCAATATCAGCAAAGATCACCCACTAACACGTATGCAGCTGTGGCTGGCGGCCTGCCCGGATCGCGAGAATCCGCTGCTGCAGAAAATCGCTGTGCCGCAGCAGACCCGTTTCTTGCTGGCCTCGCCAGACGGCGTGGATGGCAGCCTGCAACTGCGTCAGCAAGTTTGGGTCCATCAGGTGATACTCGCACCCGGTGAGCAGCATACGGTGAAACTGAACGGTCCTCGCGCCTATCTGCAATCCATCCACGGTTCGTTGGATCTGCAGGCAAGTAGCGCCAATCAGGAGTTACTGAGCTGCGGTGACGGCGCGTTCTTGAGTGAAGAACAGCAGATTACGTTGCAGGCGAAATCGCCGCTGCGTGCCCTCGTCATCGATTTACCGGCATAAAAAAAGGCAGCCCGCTGAGGCTGCCCTTGTCTGTGGTCGGGGCGCAACTGACTGCGCCCGTCAGATGCAGATTACTTTAGGATGGTGAACGCGGTCGTTACGTGTTTCACACCGCTCACACGACTGGCCACATCGGCCGCCGCAGTGGCTTCCTGTTGTGTCACCAGACCCAGCAGGAACACTTCACCGTTTTCCGTGGTCACTTTCACGTTCGACGATTTCACCTGATCGCTACCCAGCAGCTGCGAGCGGATTTTGGTGGTGATCCAGGTATCGGATGATGACGTTCCGAGGCTCACTTTCTGGCCGGTACGGATTTCGTTATACACTTCGGTGGCACCCTCTACGCCCATCGCAATCTGCTTGGCGCGGCTCGCCAAATCAGCCGATGGTGATTGGCCGGTCAGCAGTACTTTGCCCTGATAAGCGGTGACCACGACGCGCGCCTGGTTTTTAATTTGTTCATCTTTAGCCAGTGCGTTAGTGACACGCAGTTCCAGCGTACCATCATCCACTTGCGTACCCACAGTGCGCGGGTCCGTTGCCGTTTTGGTCGCCACAGCGGCGCCGCCTGCCACAACGGCAACACAGCCCTGCAGCATCATGGCAGTTAAAAGAATGGCGACAGCGTTCAATGCTTTCATTTGAGCTCCTTCAGTCATTCCTGGTGTGGGAACAAAGTGTTATCAATCAAATCACACAGGCAGTTCAGCGTCAGCATATGCATTTCCTGAATGCGTGCACTGCGATGTGACGGAATGCGAATTTCCACATCGTGCGGACCCAACAGGCCCGCCAGCTCACCGCCATCATGGCCGGTCAGCGCGACGATAGTCATATCGCGAGTCACCGCAGCTTCAACCGCTTTAACAATATCGCGGGTGTTGCCACGGGTTGAAATAGCCAGCAGCACATCACCGGCCTGACCAAGCGCGCGAACCTGCTTGGCATAAACTTCATCGTGGAGACGATCGTTGCCGATTGCCGTCAGCATGACATTGTCGGCGCTCAGTGCCAGCGCAGGCAGGCTGGGGCGCTCGGTCTCAAAACGGTTAATCATACTGGCGGCAAAATGCTGAGCATTGGCCGATGAGGCACCGTTACCACAACTCAGGATTTTGTTACCGTTCAGCAGCGACTGCACCAGCGTCATAGCGGCGCGAGAAATCGCGTCCGGCAGTGCCTCCGCAGCGGCGATTTGAGTCTGAATACTTTCGGTAAAACACGCTTTAATTCTGTCCTGCACAAGACCACCTGGTTCTATCCATCGGCATTAAAGGCATCGGGCAGCCATTCCAGCTCACGCCCGGTAATGGCAATGATGTCAAAACGGCAATTCACCGTATCAAAACTGCCGCCGCGTGCCAGCAACCACCATGCAGCGGTACGCAGCAGCTTTTGTTGTTTCTGGCGCGTCACGCTGGCGGCGGCACCGCCGTAGCGCGCATCGCGTCGATAGCGCACTTCGACAAACACCCAGCAATCGGCGTCTCGCATAATGAGGTCAATTTCCCCACTGCGGCAACGCACGTTGCTGGCAATCCATCGCAGCCCGGCGCGCTCCAGATAGCCACGCGCCTGCTGCTCTTGCTCAGCGCCAATGCGCTGGCGGTTTATTGCACCGGAACGATTTGTCCCTGACGATACTGGTTCCATGCCAACTTCCTGTTGATCACGCAATCCGTGTCGGCGCTCAGTTTGCCGGTGTTGCCGTCAATGGCAAAGCCAGGCACCTGGCGCATCTGGTTAAAGTGATTCGCCAGCGTCCAGGCATCAATGCCCATCGCGTAGAGGCGAACCAGCGAATAATCGTTGTTAAACGACTTCGCCGCCTGCTGCATCAGACCCGGATTGTTACCGGAGAGCAGCGGAATATCACTGAACTGCAGGCCATCCATTTCCAGACGGAAGTCTGGACCGGCACCCGCCTGCGCACTGCGGGAGCTGGCATACAGTGCGATGTTGTTGCGGCTGCTGGTGCGCATCGCAATCATCGGTTTGATCAGTTGCAGCTCGTCCTGGCTGGCCACGATATACACTGCATCCACACTGCCGCCGCTGGCATCGGCCGTTGGCGCTGGCGGGGTGGTTTGCGGCGCCGGAATGGTCAGGCCCGCAACAGCCACGCCGGCAGACTGCGGCTGTTCAACCGTCAGCGGCGTGCCACTCAATGCGATACCGGCCCCGCTATTAATACCTTGTTTCAGCTCAGAAACGCCACCGAAACGCTGTTGCAGTACGGTTGAACCGCCGAGTTTCTGCCACTCCTGTGCGAACGCCTTGCTGACGCGATCGCCATAGCTGCTACGCGGTACCAGCAGTAATGGCTTGCGTTTGCCTTGCTCGTAGATATGGTGCGCGGCATCGCGCGCTTCGTCTTCAGGAGAAAGCGCAAAATAACAAATATTCGGATGGTTCTGGATCTGTTCTGGCTCATTCAGCGCCAGCACGTTAAGGGGTGTCTGGCTATTCACCACCGACTCGACGTCGTTTTTCAACAGTGGACCCACCACGATGGTCGCGCCATCCTGCTGTGCCTGCTGCATCACCTGAGCAATCGGCTGGCTGCTGGTGTCATAAACTTTAACCTGAGCGCTGCTGTCCGGCTGAGCAGCCGTTGTCGCCGGTTGTGCGGCGGGCTGCGGCTGTTCGGTCTGTGGCGGCATATTACCTGCCATGGCCGGGCTGACAACCGTGTTAGCGGCAGCGTTAGCATCCACAGGCTGTTGTGCATTGGCATCGCCAGTCTGTTGTGCTGACGGCTGACCATTGGCATCGGTTGCCGCTGGCGCAGCAGGGGCGGGTTGCGGGGCTGGGGCAGTTAACACGCCATTTTTGGCATCGTTAAAACCTTTCTGAATCGCATTGGCAAAAACCTGTGCCTGGCCATTCAGCGGCAGCAGTAGCGCGATGGTGCTGGTCGAGGCTTTGGTGAAGTTTTGCACCTGGCTAAGCTGCGTCGGCAGCGTTTTCGCGCCCGGATTCTGCGGATAGCGCGTCTGCCAGTCTTTGATCGCGGCTTTCAGCATCTGCGGGTCCTGGCTATTGGTGTGCCAGGTATTGAGCAGATCCAGCCAGCCTTGCAGGGTGTTCTCATTGGCGTTAATCACCAGGCTGTTCAGCTGATCCTGCGTCATTTGCGTCAGAGCTTGCCAGGTGGCGTCAATATTGCTCTGGTGGTCGGCGCCTTGCAGCAGCGGTTCCTGAGCAATATAGGCGCGTAAGAGCGCGAGTGAAGGGCGATTCTGTGCCGCAGCGATTTGCAGTGCGTAGTAGCGTACCTGCTGATCCTGAGACAGGCCATCAGTCTTCACCTGACCCAGCGTCTGCTGAGCGCCGCCGAAATCCTGCTGACCAATCTGCATCTGCGCGCGCAATAATTGCAGTTCCTGCTGCTGCACTGCAGAGAGCTGCTGTGGCAGTTGCGAGATCTGATCGTTAGCCTGCGGATACTTTCCTTCCTTCAACAGGGCACGGATGGCAAGTAATTGCCAGTCGGTCTTGCTATCATCGCTGCTTTGCTGCACCTGCTGCAGATAATAGTCAGACCGGCCAGTAGCAGGCCCCTGAATATTGACGTTGGAGGTTTGCTGCGGTCCCTGGCCGCTACAGGCGGCTAAAATCAGTCCAGCGAGAAGAACAGGTACAAAGCGTCCTGCTTTATGACGTACGACTTTTGAAGGAAGCATACTGTATCCAGTGATGTTTTTTTCTAGATGCTCAATATTAAATCGGCAATTCGGATGAAACAATGAAACAACTCGATCGGGCAGAGATTTCTGCCAGCACGCTCTATATCGTTCCTACCCCGATCGGTAACCTGGGTGATATCACGCAGCGTGCGCTGACGGTGCTTGCGAGCGTCGATCTGGTCGCAGCGGAAGATACACGTCATACCGGGCTGTTGCTACAACATTTCGCCATCAATGCGCGACTGTTCGCACTTCACGACCACAACGAACAACAGAAAGCAGAAGTGTTGTTAGCCAGGCTGCAAGAAGGCCAGAGCATTGCGCTGGTCTCGGATGCGGGCACGCCATTAATCAACGATCCTGGCTATCATCTGGTACGTCGCTGCCGTGAAGCAGGTGTGCGCGTGGTTCCGTTGCCGGGTGCCTGCGCGGCGATTACAGCATTAAGTGCGGCGGGGTTACCGTCAGATCGTTTCTGTTACGAAGGATTTCTGCCCGCCAAGAGTAAAGGCCGCTGCGATGTGCTGCGCTCCCTCGAGAATGAACCACGTACCCTCATTTTTTATGAATCCACTCACCGTTTGATCGATAGCCTGCAAGATATGGTGAGCGTATGGGGTGCCGATCGCTATGTGGTGCTGGCGCGCGAAATTACCAAAACCTGGGAAACCATCCAGGGCGCGCCGGTGGGCGAGCTGCTGGCCTGGGTATTGGAAGATGAAAACCGTCGCAAAGGCGAGATGGTGCTGATTGTTGAAGGGCACAAGGCCGATGAAGAAGCGCTGCCTGCCGAAGCGTTGCGCACCCTGGCGTTGCTGCAAACTGAGCTGCCGCTGAAAAAAGCCGCTGCGTTAACGGCGGAAATTCATGGCGTTAAGAAGAACGCCCTGTATAAGTACGCGCTGGAGCAGCAAGAGGCGTGACAAACGCGGGCGGATCGCCTATTATCCCGCGCCGAAGCTGACCAGACAGTCGCCGCTTTGTCGTCGTCCCTTTCGGGGGAGACGGGCAGAGGGGAGGAAAGTCCGGGCTCCATAGGGCAGGGTGCCAGGTAACGCCTGGGGGGCGCAAGCCTACGACCAGTGCAACAGAGAGCAAACCGCCGATGGCCCAGTAATGGGATCAGGTAAGGGTGAAAGGGTGCGGTAAGAGCGCACCGCGCGACTGGCAACAGTTCGTGGCACGGTAAACTCCACCCGGAGCAAGGCCAAATAGGGGTTCACAAGGTACGGCCCGTACTGAACCCGGGTAGGCTGCTTGAGCCAGTGAGCGATTGCTGGCCTAGATGAATGACTGTCCACGACAGAACCCGGCTTATCGGTCAGTTTCGACTTCTTTATGGAAAAACCCCGCTCCGGCGGGGTTTTTGCTATCCACTACACTCTTTATGAAAAGAACCCGGCATACCGATAATTAAATAAATTCTCGTTCGCAGAGAATAAAAAACGCCAAAGCGTAAAGAAATGAAAATCCCGCATAATAAAATAGACCTTATGCCAGAATAGGCGCGTGTTTAACTACCGAGGACAATTATTCATCCACATCGACGAAAAGCAACAACGTGGATAAGTTGTAAAATTATGGACAAAATGCTCGCCCCAATGATGGCAACCTCTATTTATCTCTCCGAACACTTCCACTGCTCGATCTGCGACCAGCACTGGCGTTTCGCGCTGTAGCGCCACACTCTCCTTATTTAAAAATATTCTTAAAATTTTTCACGCGTCTATTCCGCGTGATGGCTCTTTATTTCTCTTAAGGAGAGAAAGTATGCGCTATTGGTTTTTGTTAGCTCTCGCTATCCTGGCTGAAATAACCGGCACGCTCTCAATGAAATGGGCTAGCGTCAATGAAGACAACGCGGGTTTTATTTTTATGCTGGTGATGATCGCGCTCTCTTATATTTTCCTGTCTTTCGCCGTAAAACGTATCGCTTTAGGCGTGGCCTATGCGATGTGGGAAGGTATCGGCATTCTGTTTATCACCCTGTTCAGTGTCACACTGTTCGATGAAACCCTATCGCTGATGAAAGTGGCTGGCTTAATCACGCTGGTGGCGGGAATTGCGCTGATCAAATCTGGCACGCTGACACGCAAGGAGCTGCACCATGGCCACGTTTAATGCGATACACGTTGCCTGGCTGGCACTGGCGATTGGGCTGGAGATCGTCGCTAATATCTTTCTCAAATACTCCGATGGTTTCCGCCGTGTAATTTACGGCGTGCTCTCACTGGTCGCGGTGCTGGGGGCGTTCAGCGCCTTGTCACAGGCGGTTAAAGGGATCGAACTCTCAGTCGCTTATGCGCTGTGGGGCGGTTTTGGTCTGGTGGCAACGGTGGCAGCCGGATGGGTGCTATTTGGTCAACGTCTGAACCGTCTCGGCTGGCTTGGTGTTGGGTTGCTGATTGCGGGGATGCTGTTGATCAAGTTCGCTTAAACCTGGCTTTAGCGGCACGAGCTGTCCCGGGTTGTGCACAACAGAAATGGTCAATCGGGTGTTTTTACACCTCGCATTCAATCGGTAATCCGCGCTCAACGCACTCCTTCAGGAAAAGAGTGTGTTGAGCGCAACGTGCTTAACCTCGGCCGTGTGGCTCATCCCAGTCAAACGCCGGGCCCAGCGAAATCACGCCGCTCGGGTTGATGGTCTTGTGGCTACAGTAATAGTGATGGCGAATATGCGGCAGATTCACCGTGTCGGCGATGCCCGGCATCTGATAGATATCACGCAGGAAGCCGCTCAAATTGCGGTAATCACTGATGCGGTGACGATCGCATTTGAAATGCGTTACATACACCGGGTCGAAGCGGACTAAGGTGGTCCATAAACGCAAATCCGCTTCTGTCAGGCGATCGCCAGCCAGATAGCGATGCTGGCCGAGGATCTGCTCAAGTCGTGCCAGCGAATGGAACAGCGCGGTGACTGATTCATCATACGCCGCCTGCGAGGTCGCGAATCCGCTCTTATACACGCCATTGTTAACCGTGTTGTAAATCCAACCATTCAGCTCATCAATCTTATCGCGCAACGCCGGCGGATAATAATCTCCGGCGCGGGCACCCTGTGCATCAAAGGCCGTGTTGAGCATACGGATGATGTCAGCCGATTCATTACTGACGATGGTGTGCTGAGTTTTATCCCACAGCACCGGAACGGTCACGCGGCCGGTGTATTGCGGGTCGGCGTGCAGATAGAGCTGATAAAGGTATTCGTTTTGATACAGCGAGTCGCCAGTTGCGTCCGGGAAATCGTCGTCGAAGGTCCATCCGTTTTCCAGCATCAATGGATGCACCACTGAGACGGAAATCATCTCTTCCAGCCCTTTAAGCTGGCGCATCAGCAGCGTGCGGTGTGCCCACGGACAGGCAAGAGAAACATAAAGATGATAGCGATCGCGCTCGGCAGCGAAACCCGCCTTGCCAGTTGGGCCTGCACTGCCATCTGCGGTGACCCAGTTGCGCCAGACTGCTTCTGTGCGTTTGAAGCGGCCACCGGTTGACTTCGTATCGTACCAGGTGTCATGCCAGACACCGTCAATCAGTTGTCCCATAAGCCCTCCATAAAGAAAAAAGGCGGGGAAAATCCCCGCCCCTGCAAATCAGTATATGTGTTCTGGCAGCGCTTGTGTGCTTAGCGTGCGGCTGCTGGTGCGAAACGAGCACGAATCAGACGGTCGATGCTGTAAGCACCTGGACCTACCAGACCCAGCACCAGGAAACCACCGGCGATGGACAGGTTTTTCATGAACATCAGCTGGTTAACGCCTTCAGCAAAGTTGCTGTGGAACAGGAAGGCAGTCAGCAGAGTGAAGCCCGCAGTGAACAGTGCGGTAAAACGAGTCAGGAAACCGAACAGAATTGCCAGACCGCCGCCGAACTCCAGCAGAATAACCAGCGGCAATAAGAAGCCCGGGACGCCCATCGCCTGCATGTATTGTGCGGTACCGGCATAACCGGTGATTTTGCCCCAGCCCGCAGTGATGAACAGAATGGTCATTAATACACGTGCCAGCAGCAGGCCTGAGTCTTCGAATTTTTTCATCATTTACTCCAACAAGAATTAAGAAGCAGGTTGATGGCCTGCAAGGTTTTGATCCCGCTGAATCGCAGGTCGCAATTCGTTGGGCTGATGGAGGAAGATGATAGTCGCAGGTTGCAACAGTTGTAAGCGAGTTAAACTGTCAATGTTGTTCAGGGATTTTGATAAAGAAAAACCGAATCTTTTAGATCCGGTTTCAAATGAAGGCGTTAGCGAGGTTCGAGCGTGGATTTAATCATGCGCCAGGTACTCCAAAGACCAAAACCGCGTTTTGCCCAACGCAAAATACGGTTAGGACTGCGGATTGACCAGATGGCCAGCGCGCTGCTGCCAATCGCCAGATAGCGGCGTAAGCTGAGAAACGTTAGCCAGCCGCGATCGTAGTGAGCGGTGCCATCCAGCCAGTCACGGCGTGCAGCACTGAGATCCAATCGCTGCTGCTGAACCTGATTCAACAGTTCATGAATGCGTGCTTCACGTTCACGACGGCTCATGAGCGATGCTCCTCCAGCAAGCTGCGATCGGTTTCCAGCTCCTTGCGGGTATGACGCAGCAACGTTGACTGGCGTGACTTATACAGTGTCCACACACCAAAAATCAGCGCCAGCGCAAACAGCACGGCGGTGGTAATGGCAATCGCCATTAACCGATACTGCGCATCCACCGCCCAGATGATCAGCACCATCAGGCTCATTAAACCAAAAGCGGTAAACAGCATCGTCAGTCCAACCATCATCAGCATCTGAATCAGATTGGCTTTCTCCTCCTCCAGCTCGACAATCGCCAGACGGACGCGCGTTTCCACCATACTCACTAAGGTAGTGATGACGCGCTGACCGATGTTGAAGACCCCTTTGCCTGGGCCGTGGCTCTGACTATCGCTCATATCAACGACGTGAGATCAGGATGCCGATCAGTACACCGACAGCTGCACCGATGCCTACGCCGTGCCACGGATTATCGCGCACATACTCGTCGGCCTTCTCTGCCGCTTCACGCGTGGATTGCGCGATGCGTTCACCGGAATCGCCCAGGCGCTCACGCGAACTTTCAATCGCGCCGCGCGCTTTGCTGCGCAGTTTGTCCAGCTCGGTTTTCGATTTATCCGCCGAGCTGCTCAGTACTTCTTCCAGGGTGTCAGCAAGGTTTTTCAGTTCCGCACGCAGATGTTCAGATGTGGTGTCTTTAGACATGAAGTTCTCCATTACATCATTTATTTAAGTCCGATTAGTAAGGCTCAGCTTCAAGCTTTTTCAGCTCGTGCTGTGCCTCTTCCAGCTTACGTTCGCGCTTCTCAATCTTATCTTTGTCGCCATCCTGACGCTCTTCCTTCAACTCACGCTCACGTTCCGCAATTTTGTGTTTTTGCTCTGCAATGCGTTCGCTGTGGGCTGACTTCAGTCTTTCATCAGTACAATTCGCACGTACTTCAGTGAGCGCGCGCTCCAGCCCGGTCACACGGCGCTGGTTATCGTGCTGTTTAGCCATGTCGATTTCACGCTGAATATCGTGTTCTTTCTGCTGACACAGCGATTCAGCTGCCATCAGAGATCCCGAGAGAGAGAACAGAATAGCACCCAGCAGTAATTGATGTTTCATCAGGTTTTACCTTCCATTGTTGATGACCTGCCGCAAACCGGGCAGGAGAAGCGTCCCAGCTTGTCTTAACTCGCGCTACCTTTAAGCATAGACAGCAGACGAAAAAATTCAACGAAGACGCGGGGATAGCGAGGATTGATTCACCGTCTGGCTTATCGCCAGACGGTGAAAATCAGCTATAAGTTGGGCGGTTGCTGTCAGATACTTGCTGCGAAGCTTGCGGTCCGCTTGCGACGACAAAGCCCTGTGGTAGCAAGCGTTTCAGCACTTTTTGGGCGGCAAGGCTTTGTTCTTCATTTTCGAAATGAATCACCAGCGCATCGCCCGCAGGTGTAATGCTTTTGATACGCACACCTTGCGCACTGAGCTGCTGATACAGATAAAAGCCATCCGGCAAGTTGGTACCATTGTGTGCGACGCGAATCTGTACCACGGTATCGTGCTGCAACATCGAAGGTACAAAGATCACTGCCAGCAGCGCCAGCGCAGCGCCAAGTGCCCAGGGCACAAAGCGCCTGGGGAACCCACGGAATCTGATCATGGCTGTGAATTCCCGTTGCGTGAAGACTGACGTTTACGCCACAGCACCACCAGAGAGCCCACCAGACCAATCACCAGCAACACTAGCGGTAACAGCATCAGGCAGAACATCAGTTCATCTTCATAGCGGCGGAAAATCGGCGTTTTACCCAGCGCGAAGCCCAGTACCGTCAGAATCAGCACCCACAGGAAACCGCTCATCCAGTTGAAGAACTGGAAGCGTGCATTACTCAGACCAGAAAGCCCGGCAATGGTCGGCAGCAGGGTGCGCACAAAGGCAATAAATCGACCGATCAGCAAGGCCGAAAGCCCATGGCGATGGAATAAGCTATGCGCGCGTTGATGATATTGCGCCGGAAGGTGCGAGAGCCACTTCTGTACCGTAGGCGTATTCCCCAGCCATCGGCCCTGAATGTAACTTACCCAACAGCCCAGACTGGCGCCGGTGGTCAAAATCAGGATGGTCAGCGGGAAACCCATGGTGCCTTTGGCAATCAAAACACCGACTAAAATCAATAGACTATCGCCGGGCAGAAACGCGGCGGGTAGCAGGCCATTCTCGAGAAACAGGATCAAGAACAGCACGCCATAAATGGCCCAAACCAGTGTCGGGTCGGAGAGCATTTCGTAATCCTGCTGCCACAAGGCATGCAGCAATGCTTTCAAAATATCCATCAATCATTCCTGAACATCATTGTTAAACGTGCCCGTAAGGGACTGAGGCGCAGGCTGGCTTGGTTATACATTTTTGGTATGCAGCCGTTGCGGGATTTCCGGATCCATCCAGAATTGATTGTTAAATCAGCGACTTTTTAAAGCCCTGTCGCAAAGGGTAAGAAAAGGCCGATAACTGTAACAAAAATCATGCAGGTCAGACAGTGTAAAGTGGCTCTCGCACAGGAGTTTTACCTTTTGACGCAGATGCTCAAAAGGAGCTTTACATGAGCTGACACTATTGCAGATTAACTGACTTATTCGCCTGGAAATGCAGCAGAATCAATAAGAATTGTCACTACCTTCCGGCAGGATGACGGGATTTTCCGCAAACATGTAACGGTCGACATTAAATTCAAAATCGTCGGCGGTGGCGTTAAACAGCATCTGTTTAGTATTTTCCAGGTGCTGCCACATTGCCAGCTTACTGGCGGCGGGATCTTTGCGCATGAGTGCTTTCAGAATCTGGTCATGATCGTCGCACCAGCTGGTGATGTTGCGCGCATCAATATGTTCGTGCAGTTTGAGCCAATAAGGGTTGTGCAGGCGATGCAACCACATCTTCTCGACAATCGCGGCGAGCGCGCTGTTTTGCGTGGATTGCGCGATGCGGACGTGGAAATGCATATCCCATTCTGAATCACGTGAATGGTCTTCCTGGCGGGCTTTTTCCTGAATCGCCATCAATGCCATGATGTCCTGACGCGTGACCTGGGTGGCGGCAAACTCGGCCACGTTACTTTCAATTAGCTGGCGCGCCTGTAACAGCTCAAAGGGTCCGAAGCTGGCAAATTCCAGCTGGCTGGGGGTGGTCTCACGGTTTTGCTGCTGATTGCTGATGACGTGGATGCCGGAGCCCTTACGTACTTCAACATATCCTTCCACTTCCAGCATAATGATGGCTTCGCGAACCACTGTGCGGCTGACCTCCATCTCCTCAGCGATCAGGCGTTCAGCAGGCAGCTTATCGCCCACGCGATAATCATCCGCCTCGATACGACGTTTGAGTTCACTGGCGAGTTGTTGGTAAAGACGACGGGATTCGTTCAGATCCATTGCGCGGTTCGCTGTGGCAGGGAAGGATGAGTTGTTATACCACTTTGACCGGGTGGAGGAAATGGGCTGACGTGCGCCAGCCCAAAGTGTGCAGATTAAGTGCGGGCCGTCGCCGGTTGAGCCACGTGCTGAACGTCCAGCTCAGATACCGGCTGATTTTTCAGCACGGTCCAGATCACACAGGCACCGAGCAGGTCGAACACCGCCAGCGCGGCAAACAGCGGGCTGAAGCCCAGCGTATCAGCCAATGCACCCACCACCAGCGCAAACAGGGTGCTGGCAGTCCAGGCAGCCATGCCGGTCAGGCCATTCGCCGTGGCCACTTCATTACGGCCAAATACATCCGAGGAGAGGGTGATCAACGCACCGGACAGTGCCTGATGGGCGAAGCCACCGACGCACAGCAAACCAATCGCCACATAAGGGCTGGTAAACAAGCCGATGGTGCCCGGTGCAATCATTAGCACCGCGCCCATGGTGACCACCAGTTTGCGCGACACAATCAGGTTAACGCCAAACCAGCGCTGGAACAGCGGCGGCAGGTAACCGCCGACGATACAACCGAGGTCGGCAAACAGCATCGGCATCCAGGCGAACATGGCGATCTCTTTCAGGTTGAAGCCGTAGACCTTGAACATAAACAGCGGGATCCACGCGTTAAAGGTGCCCCATGCCGGTTCCGCGAGAAAACGTGGCAGGGCAATACCCCAGAATTGGCGATTACGCAGAATCTGACGGGCTGACATTTTGCTGTTATTGCCGGTCTGATGCTGTACTTCCTGACCGGAAATAATGTAGTGACGCTCTTCTTCGCTGAGTTTGGTTTGCTGTTTAGGATGTTTATAAAATATTAACCAGCACAACGCCCACGCCATGCTCAGCACGCCAGTGATGATAAAGGCCAGCTGCCAGCTGTGTGCCAGAATCGCCCATACCACCAGCGGTGGCGCCAGCATCGCACCAATCGATGAACCAACGTTGAAATAGCCTACCGCGACGGAACGCTCTTTGGCCGGGAACCATTCGCTACTGGCTTTCAGGCCAGCAGGAATCATTGCCGCTTCTGCCGCACCCACCGCGCCACGTGCCAGCGCAAAACCACCCCAGCTGCCGGCCATGGCGGTGGCGGCACAGAAGATCGCCCAAAGGATGGCAAACACGGCGTAGCCAATTTTGGTGCCCAGTAAATCAAGCACATAACCCGCCACAGGTTGCATCACGGTGTAGCACGCCGAATAAGCGGCGACGATATAGGAGTACTGTTGTGTGGTAATGCCCAGCTGCGTTTCCAGCGTCGGCGCGGCCACGGCAATGGTATTACGTGTCAGGTAACCAAGAATGGTGCCCAACGTCACCAGCCCAATCATGTACCAGCGTAGCCCTTTGATCTTACGCATCATTTACCTCTTCCAGTCTGTCGTAACACTTGCCATTAAAGGTAGGGGAGCATTTAAGTACTCCCGCTGGCGGCGATGACGAATCAGACCTGCCGCCTTGTTGTTATGAGATGTGCCATGAGGTTCGGCATCAACGAGGCGAGAGATTAACTTGTTATACAACTTTAAAAGTTGAATGCCATCACAAAAACCCTGTATGTGCTGTGTGATCCGAGAAACGGGCGTTATAACAGCAATTTAGTGCAATATAGCTGACTGTTTTGTCCATATACCCACAGGGAAACTGTCATTATTGTGAGGTCTATCGCAAACAATTTTGCCGATCGTCAAAATTGGTATGATAACTTTGAGTCAGAAGCCAATTGGCCCCAAACATGAGGAAGCAGGTATGTCGCGTTTTATGAGTGAGGATTTTCTACTCGATAGCGAGTTCGCCCGTCGTCTGTACCATGACTACGCCAAAAACCAGCCGATTTTCGACTATCACTGCCATTTACCGCCGCAGCAGATTGCCGAAAATTACCGCTTCAGCAATCTCTATGACATCTGGCTGAAAGGCGATCACTACAAATGGCGTGCGATGCGTGCTAATGGCGTACCCGAAGCGCTGTGCACCGGCGACGCCAGCGATCGCGATAAATTCAACGCCTGGGCGCGCACGGTGCCGCATACCATCGGCAATCCGCTGTATCACTGGACGCACCTTGAGCTGCGCCGCCCGTTTGGCATTACCGATGTATTGCTGAATGAACAGAGCGCGGACCGCATCTGGCAGCAGTGCAATGAACTGCTGGCGCAGGATGCCTTTAGCGCACGCGGCATCATGCAGCAGATGAAAGTGAAAATGGTCGGTACCACTGACGATCCGCTCGATGACCTCCAGCACCATCGCACGCTGGCGGACGATGCCAGCTTCAGCGTGACAGTGCTGCCAAGCTGGCGTCCGGATAAAGCCTTCAATATTGAGCTGGATACCTTCCTGCCGTGGATTCAGCGTCTGGAACAGGTAGCCGATGTCAGCGTGCAACGTTTTGATGATCTGCGCCGCGCGTTGAGCCTGCGTCTCGATCATTTTGCCGCACACGGCTGCAAAATCTCCGACCATGCGCTGGATGTGGTGCTGTTTGCCGAGGCCGACGAAAGCACGCTGGATGGTATTCTGGCGCGTCGCCTGCAAGGTATTGCACCGTCGCAAGAGGAGGTGGCACAGTTTAAAACGGCGGTGCTGGTGTGGCTGGGCAGCGAATATGCGCGTCGCGGCTGGGCGCAGCAATATCACATTGGTGCGCTGCGTAATGCGAATCGTCGGCAGTTCGATATTCTCGGCCCGGATGTGGGCTTTGACTCCATTAATGATGCGCCGATGGCGATTCCTTTGGGTCGTTTGCTGGATGCGCAGAACCGTAACAACGCACTGCCTAAAACTATCCTCTACTGCGTTAACCCACGCGACAACGAAGTGCTGGCGACCATGGCGGGCAACTTCCAGGGCGAAGGTGAGCCAGGCAAGATGCAGTTTGGTTCCGCCTGGTGGTTTAACGATCAGCTCGATGGCATGCACCGTCAGATGACGCAGCTGGCGCAGATCGGCCTGTTGAGTCGCTTTGTCGGTATGCTCACCGACAGCCGTAGTTTCCTCTCCTATACCCGCCACGAGTATTTCCGCCGCCTGCTGTGCCAGATGATCGGCAACTGGATTGAGCGCGGTGAAGCGCCAGCCGACGAAGCACTGCTGGGACAGATGGTGCAAAACATCTGCTTCAACAACGCGCGCGATTACTTCGGCATTGAGTTGGGAGCCTGATGATGCAGCGGCTAAACCGTCACGATTTCCCCGGCGCAAGCTATAGCGAGCGCGTGATCCAGTTTGGGGAAGGCAACTTCCTGCGGGCGTTTATTGACTGGCAGCTCGACTGGCTCAATGAGCATCAGGGCACCGATGCGGGCGTGGTGGTGGTGCGGCCGCGCAATCGCGTGGTAGAAGACTCACTGAATCAGCAGGACGGTTTGTACACCACGCTGATCCGTGGATTGAACGGCGCAGGTGAGCAGGTGAGTGAAACCCGGCTGATTCGTAGCCTCAATCGCGAGATCCAGCCCTATCAGCAGTTTGAGGATTTTCTCGCACTGGCCCGTGCGCCGCAGATGCGCTTTGTGTTCTCCAATACCACTGAAGCAGGCATTGCCTTTGTTGAGCAGGATCGGCTGGAGGATGCGCCAGCCTCTTCCTTCCCAGGCAAGTTGACACAACTGCTGTGGACGCGCTTTTGCCACTTTGCCGGTGCGGCAGAGAAAGGCTGGCTGATTGTGCCGTGCGAGTTAATCGATCACAACGGCGATGCACTGCGTGAGCTGGTGCTGCGCTATATCAAGCACTGGCAGCTCCCGCCAGAATTTGCCCGCTGGGTGCTGGACCACTGTGCATTCTATAACACGCTGGTGGATCGCATCGTTACCGGCTATCCAGCCGAGGGTACCGACATCGCTGCACAGTTGGGTTACGAGGATCGCTATCTGGTGGCAGGCGAAGTCTATTACCAGTTTGTGATTCAGGGGCCGGATGCGCTGGCACAGGAACTGAAACTCGCCGCGCTGGCACCGGAAGTGAAGTTCGTTGATGACATCACGCCCTACAAAGCGCAGAAGGTGGCGATCCTCAACGGTGCGCACACTGCGATGGTGCCGGTGGCATTTCAGGCCGGACTGGAGAGCGTCGGTGAAGCGATGGATGACGCCGCCATTACGGCTTATGTCGATGCGCTGTTGCGTGAGGAAGTGATCCCGACGCTGGATCTGCCTCGCGATGAACTGCACGTCTTTGCCGATGCGGTACAACGCCGCTTCCGCAATCCGTTTATCCGCCATGCGCTGCTCTCGATTGCGCTCAACGGCATGACCAAATTCCGCACCCGTTTGCTGCCGCAGCTGTTGCTGTCTCAGCAACAAACCGGCCAATGGCCACCGCGCCTGACCTTTGCCTTTGCCGCGCTGCTGGCATTTTATCGCGGTGAACAGGGCGACCAGCAGTGGCCATTACAGGATGACAGCCACTGGCTACAGCAGTTCGCAGAACTGTGGCCGGCGGTAAACCAGGACACATTGATCCCGGAACAGCTGGTGCAAGCGGTACTCAGCAACAGCTCACACTGGGGCGAAGATCTTACTCAGCGGCCCGGATTAGTGGCCGCAGTCAGCCAACACCTGCAAAACATCGTTGTCCACGGGATGCGGACGGCGCTGGTACAACTGAGATAACGCTATGCAAGATGCGATAAGAATCCATTCGCGCGACAACGTGGCGGTAGCGCTGCGCGATTTACCTGCCGAAACCAAAGTCGAAATTGATCGCCAGTATATTACCTTGCAGCAAGAGGTTGGGCGGGGCCATAAGTTCGCGCTGACGCCGCTGGCAACGGATGCGCTGGTGATTAAATACGGCTTGCCGATTGCCCATGCCACGCGCCCGATTGCGATGGGAGAAATCATCCACTCCAGCAACGCACGCACTAATCTGAGCGATGTGGATGAGTACGACTACCAGCCGGAGTTTCTCGATATCCCCGCTCAGGCCGGCGATCGCGAGGTGCAGATTTACCGCCGCGCCAGTGGTGAAGTCGGTATTCGCAATGAGCTGTGGATTCTGCCAACGGTGGGCTGTGTGAACGGTATCGCCCGGCAAATTCTGTCGCGCTTCCTTAAAGAGACCAATGAAGCGGAAGGGATTGATGGTGTGCATCTGTTCAGCCACCCGTTTGGCTGTTCTCAGCTCGGCCAGGACCATGAAAACACCCGCACCATGCTGCAAAACATGGTGCGCCATCCCAATGCCGGTGCGGTGTTGGTGATTGGTCTGGGCTGCGAGAACAATCAGGTGGATGTGTTCCGCGAGACGCTCGGCGGCTTTGACAGTGACCGCGTGCAGTTTATGGAGTGCCAGAAGCAGGACGACGAAGTCGAAGCTGGATTGGAGCGGATGCATGCACTGTACAACGTGATGCGCGGCGATCTGCGCCAGCCGGGCAAACTCAGCGAACTGAAGTTTGGACTGGAGTGCGGCGGTTCTGACGGTTTCTCTGGCATTACCGCCAACCCGATGCTGGGCTGCTTCTCCGATCAGATGATTGCCAACGGCGGCACCACGGTGCTGACCGAAGTACCGGAAATGTTTGGCGCAGAACGCATTTTGATGAGCCGCTGCCGGGATGAAGCCACCTTTGATAAAACGGTGGCGATGATCAACGACTTCAAGCGTTACTTTATCGACCATCAGCAGCCAATCTATGAGAACCCTTCTCCGGGAAACAAGGCGGGTGGTATCACCACGCTGGAGGAGAAATCCCTTGGCTGCACGCAGAAAGCCGGGCAGAGCCAGGTGGTGGATGTACTGAAATATGGCGAGCGTCTGATCACGCCAGGCCTCAATCTGCTAAGCGCGCCAGGTAATGATGCGGTGGCCACCAGCGCACTGGCAGGGGCAGGTTGTCATATGGTGTTGTTTACCACTGGACGCGGCACCCCCTATGGCGGATTCGTGCCTACCGTGAAGATTGCCACCAACTCGCAGTTGGCAGAGAAGAAGCCGCACTGGATTGATTTTAATGCCGGGCGTTTGATTGAGGGCATGAGCATGCCGGAGATGCTGGAGGATTTTGTTGATATGATTGTGGCGATTGCCAACGGTAAACCCGCGCGTAACGAAGCTAATGATTTCCGCGAGTTAGCGATATTTAAAAGCGGAGTAACGTTGTAAATCGCCAGGTGCGCATAAATGCGCACCCTACGAAAACCGTGCCAGATTGTCGTGGGGGGCGGCAAATGCGCACCTTACAAAGCTGTGCCAGATTGTTGTAGGGGCGGCAAATGCGCACCTTACAAAGCCGTGCCAGATTGTCGTGGGGGGCGGCAAATACGCACCTTACAAAACCGTGGCAGATTGTCGTAGGGGTGGCATTTATGCCGCCCTGGTCAATCTCAGTTTACTCTGCTTCAGACAACGTGCGCGGTTCGCGCTCGGCTTCAGCCTGACACACCGCCGCAGTAAACAGAATATCGGTTGATGAGTTCAATGCCGTCTCGGCGGAATCCTGCAATACGCTGATAATAAAGCCGATGGCCACCACCTGCATCGCCAGGTCATTCGGAATCCCGAACATGTTACAGGCGACCGGAATCAACAGCAGCGAACCGCCGGCCACACCCGAGGCGCCACAGGCACAAATCGAAGCCACAAAACTCAGCAGGATTGCTGTCGGCACATCCACGGAGATGCCCAGCGTATGCACCGCCGCCAGCGTCAGCACCGTGATGGTGGTCGACGCGCCCGCCATACTGATCGTCGCGCCAAGTGGAATGGAGACAGAATAGGTATCTTCATCAAGATTCAGGCGTTTAGCGATCGCCATATTCACTGGAATGTTTGCTGCAGAACTGCGGGTAAAGAAAGCGGTCACGCCACTTTCGCGGATGCAGGTAAACACCAGCGGGTAAGGATTACGACGAATCTTTTGGAACACCAGAATCGGATTCACAATCAACGCCATGATAGCCATGCATCCCAGCAGCAGCGCCAGCAGCGTTGCGTACTCCTCCAGCGCACCGAAGCCGGTTGAGGCCAGAATCGAAGCCACCAGACCAAAAATCCCCAGCGGCGCACAGCGAATCACGCAACGCACCACCCACGTCGCCGCATGCGAAGCATCGGTAAGGAACGCCTTGCTGCTTGGGCTGGCATGGCGGAAGGCCAGACCGAGGCCGATGGCCCACACCAGAATGCCGATGTAGTTGGCGTTGAGTAACGCTTCAATCGGGTTAGCCACCATGCTCATCAACAGACCGTGCAGCACTTCGGTAATGCCAGACGGCGGTGAAATTTCGGTTGCGCCCACGTTCATTGAAAGAGTTTGCGGGAACAGATGGCTCAAGGTGACCGCAACCACAGCGGCAAAGAAGGTGCTCAACAGATAGAGCATGATGATGGGACGGATGTTGGTTTTCTGCCCTTGTTGATGATTAGCAATCGACGAAATCACCAAAACCAACACCAGCAGCGGGGCCACCGCCTTCAGGGCGCGAACGAACAGTTCACCCAGCAGACCTACGGCCAGAGCGGCATCACGTGAGAACCACGCCAGCGCCACACCGGCAATCAGGCCAATCATGATTTGTTTTACCAGGCTTCCTGCGAACAGCGCGCCCAGACGTCCAATAAAGTTATTTAGCATAGTTCGGTCTTTTTATAGCGGTATGAGTGTTGTGCGCGGTTCCTCCGCGCCAAACGGTTTGCCCGGCGGAGTATAAGGAAAAGTCCTGGTGAGGAAAGAGATAATTCTGTGCGTGCGGCGCAGATCGGTTTTTTGATCTGCTGACGATGTGAAATGTGACAGAGCTATGAAAGGTGAAATTTGCAGCTGGCGAAACAAAGCAGGGGCGATTACCGCCCCTGCAGAAGATTATGGTGAGATGCGCTTCTGGTCGTTTCTGTGGTTCACCCAGGCGTTGATCAGCAGCGTACCGCCCAAAATCACGCCCACTACCGACAGTGAGATGCCCACCGGGATATGGTAGAACTCGACGATCAGCATCTTGATACCGATAAACACCAGCACAATCGCCAGGCCATATTTCAGCATCGAGAAGCGTTCTGCCACGTTCGCCAGCAGGAAGTACATGGCGCGCAGACCGAGGATCGCAAACAGGTTTGAGGTCAGGACGATGAAGGGATCGGTCGTCACCGCGAAGATCGCCGGGATACTGTCAACCGCGAAGATCACATCGCTCAGCTCCACCATGATCAGCACCAGCAGCAGCGGGGTGGCAAACAGCACACCATTTTTGCGGGTGAAGAATTTCTCGCCTTCGAGATTATCGGTCATGCGCAGATGTTTACGCAGCCAGCGCACCACCGGTTTGTCGCCGACCGCCGCGTCATCGCCCTCTTTGGCAAACGCCATTTTCAGGCCGGTGAACAGCAGGAAAGCCCCGAACACATAGAGGATCCAGCTGAACTGCGTCACCAGATAGCTACCGGCGAAGATCATGATGGTACGCAATACGATCGCGCCCAGCACGCCATACACCAGCACGCGGCGTTGCAGGTTTGCCGGGATAGCGAAGTAGCTGAACAGCATCAGCCAGACGAAGACGTTATCCACCGCAAGCGCTTTTTCCAGCACGTAGCCGGTGAGGAAAGCGAGAGTTTGTGCGGTCGCCACTTCTCGGCCTGCAGTGCCTTCGAGGTACCACCAGAAAGCGGCGCTGAACAGCAGGGAAACGGAGATCCACACCAGCGACCAAACGGCGGCCTGCTTAAATGACATGGTTTGCGCGCCCCGACGTCCCTGTAAGAAGAGGTCGATCGCCAGCATGATGAGCACAACAACAGCGAAGCTGCCCCAGAGTAACGGTGTGCCTACAGTGTGCATAGTTGTAATCCTGTCCGGAAAATAAAAAAGCGGCTAAGTCAGAAGACGTTAGCCGCTTTGATCAAGCTGCAAGCAAACCTCGCCTTCCGGCAAGGTCTCACTTACAACTCAGAATAGATTCCGGGTTGCCTGATGACCGGATGCATTCAGCATCGTAATGACGATCAATCAGCTTACAAGTTACTCCCCTTTGCAGTGACCAAGATACGTCCAACCGCTGAGGTATTCAATGGGGTGTTTGAAATATTCTGCAATATTTACACTTAAGCCTGGTCTGCCGGGAATACCACGCCAGTCTGGCGGCGGATTTCCGTCAACAGTTTTGCCGTGATACGCGAGGTTTCAAGAGCCGGGTGCTCGACCTGACGCTGCTCAACCAGTTGGGCAAAAGTCTCGGCTTCATACAGCATGGTGTTGATGTGCTGCGGCTGCGTCAGATTCTGACTCTCACCACCGCGCGGGATAAAGCGCAACTGCTGGCATTCAGAGATTTTCTCAATCACCAGGGAACCGGCCTCACCCTGAATTTCGCTCGGGATCAGTGAATCACTGACCTTAGAGTGCAGCAGCGTGACATCAAAATCGCCGTAGCCTAGCACCACCACACCGTGCGCATCGACACCACTCTCCAGCAGCGAAGCCTGCGCTTGCACCTGCTGCGGCTCACCCCACAATGTGACGGCAGCGGCCAGGCAGTAAAAGCCAATGTCCATTATCGAGCCGTTCGACCAGCGCGGATTAAAGGTATTGGGATTTTCACCGTCAAGATAACGCTGATAGCGTGATGAATACTGGCAGTAATTGATCAACGCTTTGCGCAGCTTGCCAAGTTGCGGCAGGGTGTTCTGCAGTTGCAGGAACGTCGGCAGGCTGGCGGTTTTAAACGCTTCAAACAGCACCACCTGATGCTGGCGTGCGCAGGCAATCATTGCTTCGGCTTCACGCAGGTTTGACGCCATCGGCTTTTCGCAAATCACATGTTTGCCGTGCGACATAAACAGCATCGCTTGCTCAGCGTGGAGTGCGTTCGGGCTGGCGATGTACACCGCATCGATTTCCGGACTGGCTGCCAAATCGTCGAGTGAAGTAAAAGTGAGTTTACAGGGATAGTCAGCGATAAAGGCATCAGCTTGCGACTGCTGACGCGAATAGACACCGCTTAACTTCATTTTACCGGTCTCATGCGCGGCGTCGATAAACTGGCGGGTTATCCAGTTGGTTCCCACAATGGCAAAACGAATCACGGGCTTGCTCTCCTGCAACAGTAAAGCGGCAGAGTAGCATGTTCAGCGGGTGGTTCGTCAGACGAAATTTGATCATGCGATCCGCATTCCAATATGATGATGCGGCACATTTTTTTAACCAGCTAGCGGGGACGCGTGGGTGAGTGGAAGTAAACATGCATTGAACTGGACCACACTGCTGATTGCTATCCCCGTGGGATTCGTCGCGTCGCTGGTGACCTTAGCCTTTCGCGGCGTCATTGATCTGATTAACCGCCTGCTGTTTAACAGCGACAGCGAAATCACCGTGGCGATGCACGTCTGGCCGTGGATTTTCTGGCCGCTGCTGGTGGGCGCGGGCGGCGTACTGGCGGGTTTCTTCCTGCGCTATGCGGTGGCGATAGAGAAACAGGAAACGGTCAAAACCGATTACCTCGAAGTGATCAACGCGCGCCTGGATGCGGTGCCGACCAAAACCTCGCTGTTTCGTGCACTCTCCTCGATTGCCAGTATCGGCAGCGGTGCCTCGATTGGTAAAGAGGGCCCGATGGTGCAGCTCTCCGCGCTGAGTGGCAGCCTGATGGGCCGCTGGTTCCCGCAGATGCGTAACAGCGATATTGTCGCCATGGCCGCTGCGGCTGGCCTCTCTTCGGTGTACCACGCACCACTGGCCTCGGCGATATTTGTCGCTGAAATTGCCTTTGGTATCTCGGCGCTACAGCGGCTGATCCCGTTAATTGTCGCCTCGGCGGTGGCGGTGATGACCATGTGGTCACTTGGCTTTCGTAGTGCGCTCTATCCGCTCTCCGAAGCCTTGTTCCAGATGGATATCAGCAGTTTGTTGATGACCATCGTGATTGGTTTGGTGGCCGGTTTAGCCGGTTGGTTGCTGATCAAGTTGATTGCCCGCAGCAAAATGCTATTTGGTCGTGTTAAGTCATTGCCTGCACGCCTGGGGCTTGGCGGATTAGCCGTCGGTTTTCTGGCATTGATCTCCACCGATATTCTGGGCAACGGCTACGAAGTGATCGTGAAGATCATCGATGGTCACTATGTGCTGGCCGGATTGATTGGCCTGCTGGTGCTCAAAACCCTGGCCACCACGCTGTCGGTGGGATCGAACGCGGTGGGTGGTCTGTTTACGCCTTCGCTGCTGATTGGTGCGCTGCTTGGCGTGGCGCTGGCGCAGATGGGCGTGGCACTTCATCTGCCGGTTGGCGATACCCTGCTTTACGCGGCGATTGGTATGGCGGCGGTATTAGCGGCCGTAAGTCAGGCACCGTTAATGGCGATGCTGATGGTGCTGGAGATGACGCTCAACAGCAGCCTGTTATTCCCGATCATGATCGCCTCAGTGCTGGCCTCCATGGTGGTGTATCGACTGCAATCTGCCAGCACCTATCCGGTGGTGAGCAATCACTTTAGCCGTTCAGAGGCCAAATTTGATTTCGATAATATGCGCGTTGACCAACTGATCATCCCTGGCGCCGCGTTGCAGCCTGAAGAGTCGGTAGGTCAGGCGTTGGCAGTCAGTTCACTGAAGCGCGAACGCTATGTGTATGTGATCAACAGTGCGGGGCAGTTTCTGGGGGTCGTCTCGATCCATGACATCTCGCGCAAAGTGTTATCGCAGGAGATCACCCTGGATTCCCCGGTCAGCAGCGTGATGGATGATAACTTCCCGTGCATTTATCAGAACCAGAGCATGCGTGAAGGCTGGGAGGCATTCGCACGGGTGACGCTGGAGCGCTTGCCGGTACTCAACAACCCGCAGGAGCGCCGCTTTATGGGCGCCTTGACCAAAACCAGTTTGATTCAGAAGGCGCAGGAGTTTCTTTAAGCCGCGTTACCGCGCATCGCCTGATCCGTCATCCACAGGCGCGCATCGAACTCCAGTTGATGGTAATCCGGTTCCATATGGCAGCAGAGTTGGTAGAACGCTTTGTCGTGATCCTTCTCTTTCAGGTGCGCCAGTTCGTGCACCACGATCATGCGCAGGAACGGTTCCGGTGCCAGACGGAAGAAGGTGGAAATACGAATCTCGGCTTTGGCTTTCAGGTTGCCGCCCTGCACGCGCGAGATGGCGGTGTGCAGGCCAAGCGCATGTTTCATCACCTTGATTTTGTTATCCCAGATCACTTTGCTGATCGGCGGTGCGCTGCGCATATAACGGCTTTTCATTGCCTGAGTGTAATCATACAGCGCACGGTCACTGACAATATTGTGCGTGTCAGGATAGCGTTCCTGCAAAAAGCTGCCTAATCGCTGATTATCAATCAGCAACTGCACCTGTTCGAGGATGTTTTCAGGATAACCCTGCAGATAGATTAATGACATTGGGATTCCCGACGAAAGACAGTATACTGCGCCCCCTTTTTAGGGCGAAAATCGCGCAAAGTGTACCACGCCGGAGATTCCATGAGCCAACTTGAACTGACCAATCGCACGCTGACCTTGCAGCGCTTCCCGCCGATGCGTGAAGAAAGCCCGTTACAGGCGTGGGATTCCGCCGATGAATATCTGTTGCAGCAAGAACTGCCAGAAGGACCGGTGCTGGTGTTCAACGACAGCTTTGGTGCGTTGACCTGCGGACTGAACGGCCGTGAAGTGTGGCACGTCAGCGACTCGCTGCTGAGCGAGCAGGCGGCGAAACAGAATCTGCGTCTTAATGAGATGGACGAGGATCAGGTGCACTTTATCGATAGCCTGGCGCCGCTGCCTGCTGCGCCTGCTGTTGTACTGATTAAAATCCCGAAAGCGCTGGCTCTGCTGGAGCATCAACTGCGCGCACTGCGTAAAGTAGTGACGGCTGACACGCTGATCCTCGGCGCGGCCAAAGCCAAAGACATCCACAACTCCACGCAGCAACTGTTCGATCGCATCCTCGGTGAGAGCAAAACGTCCCTGGCGTGGAAAAAATCCCGTCTGATCTACTGCACATACAGCGCACCTCAGCTGCCAGAAGTGTCGGAAACCACGGTGTGGCCGCTGGACGATTCCTCTTACCAGATTCACAACCACGCCAACGTGTTCTCTCGCGGATCGCTGGACGTGGGTGCGCGTTTCTTTATGCAGCATCTGCCGTCAGATATTGAAGGGGAAATCCTCGATCTTGGCTGCGGCAACGGCGTGATTGGTCTATTGGCGCTGGAACAGAACCCGCAGGCGGACGTGCTGTTCTATGACGAATCTTACATGGCCGTGGCGTCCAGCAAGCTGAACGTGGAAGTGAACCGTCCGCAGGATCTGGCGCGCTGCCAGTTCCGCGTCAACAATGTGCTGAGTGGCTTCCCGTCGGATCGTCTGCACGCGGTACTGTGCAATCCACCGTTCCATCAGCAGCACGCGGTGACCGATCATCTCGCCTGGCAAATGCTGCGTGATGCCAAACGTTGCCTGCAGTATGGCGGCGAGTTGCGCATTGTCGGCAACCGCCACCTCGGTTATCACGTCAAAATGAAAAAGCTGTTTGGCAACTGTGAGCTGGTGGCGTCTAACGCCAAGTTCGTGGTGCTGCGTTCGGTCAAACTGCGTTAATCAGACGCTGAGCGCCAGCTCAGTGGCCTGAGCGGTGGCGCGGCGAGCATCCAGCTCCTGCGCCACATCGGCTCCGCCAATCAGCTTTACCGCTTTACCGCGTGCGGCCAGCTCATCCGCCAGCTGACGCAATGGTTCCTGCCCGGCACAAATCACCACGTTATCCACCGCCAGCGTGATCGGCTCGCCCTGATGGCGCAGGTGCAATCCGGCATCATCAATCTTCAGATACTCGACGTCGCCCCACATCTGCACGCCGTGTGCCTGCAAACTGGCGCGATGGATCCAGCCGGTGGTTTTTGCCAGCCCGGCTCCAGGCTTGCCGGATTTACGCTGCAACAGCCAGATTTGCCGATCCGCTGCCAGCGGCTGCGGGCGCACTAACCCGCCGCGCGCCTGTAAGCTCTGATCGATGCCCCAGCTCTGATAGAAATCTTCGTGGGCGTTTTGATGCAGCAAAAACTCGGCGGTGTCAAAGCCAATGCCGCCTGCGCCGATAATCGCCACGCGCTGGCCGACCGGCTTTTTATCGCGAATTACATCGAGATAGCTGAGCACGCTGGCATGGTCGATGCCGGGAATCGACAACTGACGCGGCGCAATACCGCTGGCGATCACCACTTCATCCACATTTTCCAGCTCGTCAGCGCTAACGCGATGCTCGGTGCGAATCGCCACGCCCTGTGCCTCCAGCTGATGGCGGAAGTAGCGCAGCGTCTCGCTAAACTCCTCCTTACCGGGAATCTGACGCGCAATATTAAACTGGCCGCCAATCTGTGCGTCCGCTTCATACAGCGTAACCTGATGCCCGCGCTCGGCCGCCTGAAGCGCGAACGCCATGCCCGCCGGGCCAGCACCGACCACCGCAATCTGTTTAGGCTGCTCAGCAGGGATCACCGGCATCAGGGTTTCGTGGCAGGCGCGGGGATTGACCAGACAGGAAGTGACTTTGCCGACAAAGATCTGATCGAGACAGGCCTGATTGCAGGCGATGCAGGTGTTGATGGCATCCGGCTGCCCGGCCTGCGCTTTGCGCACAAAGGCCGCATCGGCAAGAAACGGACGTGCCATCGACACCATATCGGCAATGCCATCGCGCAGCAGCGATTCTGCCACCTGCGGATGATTGATACGGTTAGTGGCAATAACGGGGACGGACACCGCCTCACGCAGATGCTGCGTTACCCACGCAAAACCGGCACGCGGTACGCAAGTGGCGATAGTCGGGATGCGCGCTTCGTGCCAGCCAATACCGCTGTTGAACAGCGTCACACCGCGCCGTTCCAGCGCCTTTGCCAGCGTCAGCGTCTCTTCCAGTGAGCTGCCGTTGTTCACCAAATCGAGCATCGACAGACGGAAGATGATAATAAATTCTGGGCCGACCGCTTCCCGTACCGCCTGCGTAACCTCCAGCGCAAAGCGACGACGGCGCTGCACATCGCCGCCCCATTCATCGTCGCGGTGATTGGTGTGTGCTACCAGGAACTGATTAATCAGATAGCCTTCGGAGCCCATGATCTCGACGCCGTCATAACCGGCCTGCTGGGCCAACCTGGCGCACTGGGCAAAGTCCGCAATGGTCTGACGAATCTCGCCATCGCTCAGTGCGCGCGGCGTGAACGGGTTAATCGGTGCCTGCAACGCTGAAGGCGCAACCAAATCGCGTTGATAGCTGTAGCGCCCGGCATGCAGAATTTGCAGCGCGATTTTGCCGCCTTCTGCATGCACCGCATCGGTCAGGGTGCGATGCCAGTCGCACTGGCTTTCTTGGTTGAGGATGGCGCCGCCGTGTGCCACCACGCCCTGTGGATTGGGTGCGATGCCGCCGGTCACAATCAGTGCCACGCCTCCCCGCGCGCGTTCCGCATAAAACGCTGCTAATCGTGTGGCGCCATCAGTATGTTCTTCCAGCCCGGTGTGCATGGAGCCCATCAGAAAACGATTCTTTAATTGGGTAAATCTCAGATCCAGCGGGGCAAACAGGTGGGCGTAATGCTCAGTCATGAACACAGTCTCAGAAAGTGGTCGGATGAGTTAACTCTAGCGGGAATTGGTTGGGATGGAAGTTCGTGTTGTTCAGGCTGTGAGAAACCTCAAAAAAAGCAGGGCGACAGGTCGCAGGCGAAAGGTTCGGACTCCTTCGCCCGGCACGGGAAGAGACCTGTGCACCCTGAAACAGCTTGAAGATGAGGGCTAATGATTTAGCTCTATAGTTATAACTCCTGTCAGACTCAATCCCGGGTGAGGGTGCGGCGATAATGACATAGCTCACTGTGGTTGATCCCCAAGACGGGTCTTGATTTTCCCCAGCAAACAGTGATCCCGCTTCCATCTTCTGTACGAGCAGTTCACGTTCCAGGTAACAGCTATTTCGTAACATGATTTAGAGTGATCTGGTTCACAGTTTTCAGCCCCTGATCCCGCTTTGATAGCCCCCATTGCAACAGCAACAAATGGGGAAACCATGAATATCGAAACGCAATCCTGCGTGATTACCGGGAAAAAACAGGTCAGCGTCGCACCGCAACAGGTGAATTGGGACGGCACAGGCACGCTGGTGCGTATTACGCGCGGCGGCATTTGTGGATCTGACCTGCATTACTATCAGGAAGGCAAAGTCGGTAGCTTCGAAGTCAAAATGCCGATGATCCTGGGCCATGAAGTGATTGGCCATGTGGTGGAAAGTGATAACCCGGACCTGAAACCGAATCAGAAAGTGGCGGTCAATCCCTCCAAACCGTGCGGCGAGTGCAAATATTGCCAGCGCGATCAGGAAAACCAGTGCACCTCCATGCGCTTCTTCGGCAGTGCCATGTATGTGCCGCATGTCGACGGCGGTTTCACCCAATACAAAGTGGTGGACAGCAAACAGTGCGTGCCTTTCCCACAGGATGCGGATGAAACCGTGATGGTGTTTGCCGAGCCGCTGGCGGTGTGCATTCACGCCACGCATCAGGCGGGCGATCTTACCGGCAAGCACGTGTTCATTTCCGGCGTCGGTCCGATTGGCTGCTTAATTGCGGCAGCAGCGAAAGCGCGCGGTGCCGCCTCTGTGGTGTGCAGCGACATCAGCGAGCATTCGCTGGAGATGGCGCAGCAGATGGGTGCGACCGATGTGATCCATGCCGCCGAGGGCGATTTCACGCCTTATCTGGCCGACAAAGGCTATTTCGATGTGGCGTTTGAAGCTTCTGGCCATCCTTCCTCGCTGCAGCGCTGCCTTGATGTGGTGTGCGCCAAAGGGACGCTGGTGCAGGTCGGCATGGGTGGCACTATCCCGAACTTCCCGATCATGGCGCTGATTGCCAAAGAGATTCAGCTGGTCGGTTCCTTCCGCTTTACCCATGAATTCAACACCGCCGTTGAGTGGCTGGCGAACGGTGTGATCAATCCGCTGCCGCTGTTCAGCGGTGAATACGATTTGCAGGACATCGACGCGGCCTTGCAGTTTGCCGGCGATAAAACCCGTGCGGCGAAAGTCCAGTTAACCTTTTAAGGAGCAGTGATGAGTCAGTTATTTTCCCTCGAAGGCAAGCGAGTATTACTCACCGGATCGGCGCGCGGCATTGGTTTTCTGCTGGCGCGGGGTTTAGGTGAAGCCGGTGCGGAAGTGATCGTCAACGCCACCACGGAGCAGGGTGCAGAGCAGGGCGCGGCGAAACTGCGTGAGTTGGGTTTACGTGCCCACGCTAAAGCCTTTGATGTGACGCAGTCTGCGCAGGTGCAGCAGGCGGTGGATGAGATCGAAGCCGAGTGGGGACCGATTGATATTCTGGTCAATAACGCCGGGATCCAGCGCCGCCGTCCGTTCCTCGAATTCCCGGAACAGGACTGGAATGATGTGATTGCCGTTAACCAGACGGCAGTGTTCCTGGTGTCACAAACCGTGGCGAAAAAAATGGTCGATCGTCAGCGCGGTAAGATCATCAACATTGGTTCAATGCAGAGTGAGCTGGGCCGCGACACCATTACGCCTTATGCCGCTTCTAAAGGCGCCGTCACCATGCTGACGCGCGGTATGTGCGTCGAGCTGGCGCGCCATAACATCCAGGTGAACGCCATCGCTCCAGGCTATTTCGTCACTGAAATGACTCAGGCGCTGGCCGACGATCCGGCCTTTACCGGTTGGCTCACCAAACGCACGCCAGCGGCGCGCTGGGGTAAACCGGAAGAGCTGATCGGTGCTGCGGTGTTCCTCGCCTCGGGCGCGTCTGATTTCGTCAATGGTCACTTGCTGTTTGTTGATGGCGGTATGCGCGTCGCCGTGTAATGCCATGGTGCGGCTGGCATTTTCGCCGGGCCGCGCCTAAACCTTAATCACCCCTCTGTATTCCTAAGGATAATAAAAAATGCCAATAACCATTATTGTGCTGGGTGTGATACTGCTGCTGGTATTGATGATTGTATTTAAGGTCAACGGCTTTATTGCGTTGGTGTTTGTCTCGGCGGTGGTGGGTATCGCTGAAGGGATGACGCCGCTCAACGTGATGGCCTCGATCCAGAAAGGTATCGGCTCGACGCTCGGTGGATTAGCGATGATCCTCGGCTTCGGTGCCATGCTCGGGCGATTAGTCTCGGATACCGGTGCGGCACAACGCGTGGCGACCACGCTGATTGCCGCCTTTGGGAAAGAGCGGCTGCAATGGGCGCTGGTGGTCACCGGTCTGATCGTCGGTCTGGCGATGTTCTATGAAGTGGGCTTCGTGCTGCTGCTGCCGCTGGTGTTCACCATCGTCGCTGCGGCCGGTTTGCCGCTGCTGTACGTCGGCGTGCCGATGGTGGCTGCACTCTCGGTGACGCACTGCTTCCTGCCGCCGCATCCCGGTCCAACCGCGATTGCCACCATCTTTGGCGCTAACCTCGGCACCACGCTGCTGTACGGTATGATCATCACCATTCCGACAGTGATCGTGGCCGGGCCGATCTTCTCGAAATTCCTCAAGAGCTTTGAGAAGTCACCGCCGGAAGGCTTGTACAACCCGAAGATCTTCACTGAAGAAGAGATGCCAGGTTTCGGTATCAGTATCTTTGCCGCCATCATCCCGGTGGTGCTGATGGCGATTGCGGCGGTGTTTGAGCTGACCACGCCCAAAGAAAACCCGCTGCGCCAGTTCTTTGAGTTCATTGGTAACCCGGCAGTGGCGCTGTTTATCGCCGTGGTGATCGCTGTACTGACGTTGGGTCTGCGCAACGGCCGCAAGATGGAAGAAGTGATGGATATGTGCGGCGAGTCGATTGCCGCTATCGCCATGATCGTCTTCATCATTGCCGGTGGTGGTGCGTTTAAGCAGGTGCTGGTGGACAGCGGCGTCGGCAACTATATCGCCGACATGATGAAAGGATCGTCGCTCTCTCCACTGCTGATGTGCTGGACGGTGGCAGCGATGCTGCGTATCGCGCTGGGATCGGCCACGGTGGCGGCGATCACCACCGCCGGGATCGTCACGCCAATTATCGCGGTGACCCATGCCGACCCAGCACTGATGGTGCTGGCAGTGGGATCGGGCAGCGTGATCGCCTCACACGTTAACGATCCGGGCTTCTGGCTGTTTAAGGGGTACTTCAATCTGAGCGTGGTGGAAACCCTGAAAACCTGGACGGTGATGGAGACGCTGATCTCCATTCTCGGTCTGGCCGGTGTGCTGGCACTTAACGCCATCATTCACTGATGCAACGGGCTGCACAGGGACGTGCAGCCACTCAGTCGCGACAGCGAATCCACGAAAATCGCGATTGATAGCCGCTGTCAAAATGGGTGTTGTAGCGATAGCTCGATCCCGACTCCGCCATGCAATAAGTGCAGACGTTTAACACTTCGATTTGTTCAGCCGGAATGCCGCGCTGTAACAACAACCCTCGCGCCAGATGCGGCAAATCAAACCACACGCCCTGATGATGCGCCCGCGCCTGCGGACGGATCGCCGCGCTATTGTGCGGTTGCTCGCTTGCCCACTGCAACGCAGGCAAATCTGCGCGTTGCTGCATCTGAGACACTAAATCTTTGCCCAGCTCATAACAGCACGGACCGATGGCCGGGCCGATGGCGACATGCAGCGTTTCAGTGCGGGCACCGCGCGCCAGCAGCGCATCAATCGCACTGTTAAGGATTCCGCTTAAGGTGCCTTTCAAACCCGCATGCACCGCCGCAACCTGATGTTGCTGAGTGTCGGCAAACAGCACCGGTAAGCAGTCTGCGGTATACACCGCCACCGGCAGCTGGTTTTCCCCAATCACGCCATCGGATTCGCAGCTTTTCGGCGGCAGATTTTGTGTTGCCAGTACCACCTGGGCGCTATGGCGCTGCTGGCCATAGGCGGCATCCGTGGGCACCGGTTGGCCCGCAGGCTGGAAGGCATAATCGAGCCACGGCAGAGCATCAAGCAGCGTTGAACGCGGTCCGGCATGTGACATAAGTGTCTCCTTTGACAGGGCGGCAGCTTTCTTCTGCTCACAGCTTACGTTAACTGCTACATTTTTAAAGCTTTACACAAACTGACCATAATCACTTAAGGATGATCTGATGAAAAACACCTCTTTGCTGGCAGCGTCCGGCATTCTTGCGCTGCTGCTGACAGGATGCGCGCAACCGGCCAAACAGCAGGCGCAGCAGCAGCTTGGCCAGCAATCGGTATTGGCAGTGAACTGGTTCCAGCAGTCCGGTGAGTATCAGGCATTAAGCTGGCAGGCATTTAACACTGCGCGTATGGCGTTTGATGCCGCGCCATCGCTGACGGGCAAACCGAAGGCGGTGATCGTCGATCTTGATGAAACCATGATCGATAACAGTGCCTATAGCGCATGGCAGGCGAAAAATGGCCAGCCGTTCTCTGGCAAAACCTGGTCAGCCTGGACTCAGGCGCGTCAGGCCACCGCCGTGCCGGGCGCGGTGGAGTTCGCGAACTACGTCAACAGCCACGGCGGCACCATGTTCTATGTCTCGAACCGCGACCAGAAGGATTACGCCGCCACGGTGGATAACCTCAATAAGCTGGGCTTCAGCGGCGTGAGCGACAAAACCGTGCGTCTCAGCACCGGAAACTCCAATAAGCAGGCGCGCTTCGATGCGATTAAAAATGCGGGCTACAACGTGGTGCTGTACGTGGGCGATAACCTGAATGACTTTGGCGGCGCGACCTGGCATCAGGGCAATGCGCAGCGCCAGCAGTTCGTTAGCCTCAATCATCAGCACTTTGGTACGCAATTTATCGTGCTGCCTAACCCGCTGTACGGCGACTGGGAAAGCGGCATGGCGGAGAACTACAACAAACTGACGCCGGAACAGCAGCTTCAGGTGCGTGAAGAGCGTATGAAAGCGTGGAACGGTAAATAATTCGTCAAGCGAATTAGCGCCTGTTTCGGCAGGCGCTTCATTCTTCGCTTCAGGGCCAGCAATATTTACTTTTCATCGTCATTATTATTCTCCTTATTATTTTCCTGATCTCTTGCCGGATAATAGATTAATCTCCAGTGGAAAATGTCGAGAACAAATCATTAACCCAGCGAATAACGCTAATCATCAATTTTATAATTAAGATTTTTCTCAGTCCTGCATCCTTAATTCACCATACTAGTGCAAAGGCTTATTAACAGTGCTTGTATATTTTTGTTGATTCATCTGAGATGAAAATTTTATTTTATTATTTAATAAATTGATTTTAATGAGATGTATTTGATTTTATCTATTCTCTCTGGCTTGCATTAAATTACGTTGAATCGACACTTCCTGACGTTTGTTTTACAAAGTATGTGAATTCTTGATGCGTAAAAATATTCTCTATGCAACATCATGCTTAAGCGTCTATAAACAATTTCTGTGAGGAAGCTCTGCTTTCACCCTCCTTTTAACGTCGTGCTGGCGTTTTAATGCCCGTGACTTTGCCTGAAAGCGATATTTCTGGACGTAGAGAGAAGATAATTGTGACGACACTTAAACCCTTATTAGCGAAAAATCGCAGCTGGGCATTACAGCGCCGCGAGCGTAATCCCGATTATTTCGAACAATATTTGCATCAGCAGAAACCCCATTCGCTGTGGATTGGTTGTTCGGACAGCCGCGTGCCTGCCGAGGTGCTGACCGGCTCGCATCCCGGCGAACTGTTCGTGCATCGCAATATCGCCAATATGGTGGTGCCCGATGACGACAACCTGATGAGCGTGCTGCAATACGCCATTTTCTACCTCGGCGTGGAGCGCATTGTCCTGTGCGGCCACTACGGTTGCGGTGGCGTGCAGGCCGCGCTGGGTTTGCCCGCCAGCCCGCTGGCAAAAGAGAATTCGGCGCTGGCAAGACGCATCGCCGCGTTGCGCAGTGGCCTGCAACAAGGATTGGTGGAATATCACGCCAGCCGCGCCGGAGAAGAGGAGAGCAACAAGCTCAACCGTTTAGTGGAAGCCAACGTCATCGCCCAGTTCGCTCATCTGGTGGCATGCGAGCCAGTGCGACAGGCCTGGCAGGCGGGACAGACGCTGGATGTGTTTGGCTGCGTGTATGACCTGCAGTCGGGTCATCTCAAAGAGCTTACTCAGCAATCTGCAGAGGAATGGGCGCCATGAATCTGAATACGCTGCGTCAGGATATTCCTGCCGGGTTGGTGGTGTTTTTGGTGGCACTGCCGCTGTGTCTCGGTATCGCTCAGGCCAGCGGGTTACCGCCGTTTGCCGGGTTGCTTACCGGGGTGATCGGTGGCCTGCTGGTGACGTCGCTCAGCCCCTCGCGCTTTGCCGTCAGCGGCCCGGCTGCGGGTTTGGTGACCATTGTGGTGGCCTCAATCCAGACGCTCGGCAGCTTCTCCGCTTTCCTCACCGCGCTGATTCTGGCGGGCGTGTTGCAGTGCTTGCTCGGATTATTGCGTGCCGGGCGCTTTATCTCGCTGGTGCCGGGCAGCGTCATCAAAGGGATGCTGGCGGCAATCGGTATTTTGCTGATTATGCAGCAGATCCCGGTGGCTTTCGGCGCCGCAGGTGATGCTGAACTGGTGTCGCTGGTAAATGGTGAGTTTCAGTTTTCGCTGAGTGCGATGCTGGTCGCGGGCATCGGTCTGGTGATTCTCTGGCTGTGGACCACGCCGATGGTGAAATCGGTCAAGCTGCTTGGCTGGATCCCGGGGCCGCTGGTGGCCGTGTTGTTCGGCTGCATGGCGACAGTGTTTGGCGACCGCCTGTTCCCAAGCCTGGCGGAAGGGCTGCCGCGTATCGCGTTGCCGGCCTTTGACAGCCTGTCAGCACTGGTGGCTGAACTGGAAACCCCGGACTGGCTGGCGTGGCAAAATCCTTCTGTCTGGGTGGTTGCCGTCACCCTGGCGCTGGTCGCGAGCCTGGAAACGCTGCTGAGTCAGGAGGCGCTAAAAAAACTGCGTCCGCAGCATCCGGCACCTTCGCCAAACAAAGAGATGTTCGCACAAGGCATCGGCAACCTGACCGCGGGTTTTCTCGGTGCGATGCCGATTACTGCGGTGATCGTGCGCAGCTCGGTGAACGTCAGTGTCGGGGCGCAGACCAAACTGTCGATTCTGATCCACGGCGCGCTGTTGCTGATTTGCGGTCTGTGGTTCAGCGATCTGCTCAATGCCATCCCTTTAGCCAGCCTCGCCGCGGTCTTGCTGTATACCGGCTATAAGCTGGCGACGCCGCGTCTGTTCATTGAACAGTTCCGCATGGGCGCTCAGCAGTATGTGCCATTCCTCGCCACCATCGGCGGGATCATTGTGTTCGGCATGCTGGCGGGGATTGGTATTGGTATCGCCACGCAGATTCTCTATAGCATCTACAAAAGCCACCGCAACGCGCTGCAACTCACGCGCTATGACGATCACTACGTGCTGCGCTTCCAGCAAAATCTCACCTTTATGCACAACCCGAAACTGCAGGGATTGCTGGCGGAGATCCCGGAAAACAGCACGGTGATTGTCGATCACGATAACGCCGAGTACCTCGATCCCGACGTCAAAGCGGTACTGCAGGATTTTGGCGAAAACGCGCGCGATCGTGGCATTCGTCTGAGTCAGTGGCCCGTTGCGGTTAAATAGCAATAACGCTTTGCTGAAAAACTGGTTTTTCTCGTAAAAATCGGATATCTCGGATATCCGATTTTTTTATTTGCAGGGCATAATTGCAGCAGATCTCATCCTTGTTTCTCGGGTTTCAACCCTGCTAGCGCGCTCACATCTCGCCGATGCGGCTCTTTGAGCGCGGCCCAGCCGCAGAGTAGGATGACGAACACTCGCTTAATTGCCGAATCATCGCACAGTTATTTCAGGTTAAATGCTTGCTGATGCCCGTGGGCAGAAGGCAGCGATTTCCAGGTTACAGGGTTCAGACGTATGCGCGTTAAGCTGTTTGCTGAGAATAATTTAAAAAAGAATGCACTCTCGCTGTTCCTGATTACGCTTTTCTTCTGCTTTATCGGCAGTCATCTGCGCATTCCGGAGGAGTTCTCCCTGTTTTGGCCGGTGAACGCGCTGATTGCCGGTTTAATGGTGCGCAACCCCTTCCTGCATACCACGTCCAGCTATTTGGTGTGCTATGTCGCGATGATATTTAACGACACGGTGTTCTCCGGCTGGGCGCTGCCTGCGGTGACCGTGAACTTCGCCAATATCCTGTTTATCCTCGTTTCGGTCAGCATGTTGATCAAACACCTGCAGCCGCCCTCGGCCAACAGCCAGGTGTTCAACGCCATGCGCATCTTCCCGGCCTGTTTCCTGGGTGCCGCAGCCTGTGCCACCTGGGGCGCGTGGGCGCAGGATATCGATTTCAACGCGCGCTTTGTGGTGGCGTGGGGCGACTGGTTTAGCGAGCAGTTCTCGACTTCCCTGATGCTGCTGCCAGTCATGCTGGCGCGTTCATTGCGCAACGTCTCACCGCGCACCTTACTGCATCCCGGCAAACTGTTGCCGCTGGCGGCGGTGGTGCTGTCATTGACCATGGGGGCGATGATTGGCGGGGCAGGTAGCTTAACCTTCCCGGTGCCGGCGCTGATTTGGTGCGCCATCGTGTTACCGATTCCTGTTACAAGTCTGGTGATCCTGATTACCGGTATCACTGAGATCGTTCTCGTTTCCCATGGCGTAATGAATATTCAGGGCGATGATGCACTGCTGCCGATCAGCCATCTCACTTCGGCGCGATTGGGTGTGGCAACCGTGGCACTCAGCCCGCTGCTGGTGGCGGTGAGCATGGATGCGATTCGCCAGCTCAATCATCGTCTGGCGTTGCGGGCGAATTTCGATTTCCTCACCCAGCTGCTGTCGCGTTCCGGCCTGTATGAAAGCCTGAAACAGGAGCCGTTCTCCTTACAGCGCGAAGCGGGCGTAGTGATGCTGGATGTCGACTATTTCAAAGCCATTAACGACAACTTTGGTCACGATGCCGGTGATGGGGTGCTGGAAGAGATTGCGCGCCGCATGCAACGCGTGGTGGGTAATCGCGGCATGGTATGTCGCTTTGGTGGCGAAGAGTTTGTGGTGGTGGTGTTCGATTACAGCCATCTGCAACTTTACCAGCTAGCCGAGGCGATACGTCAGGCGATGTTCAAAGAGAAGTTCTGGATTCAGGGCAACACGGTGACGGTCACCGCCAGTTTAGGGCTGGCGCGCGGCAGTGCGCTGAGTGAACGGGAATGGCCGGGCGTGATTAACCGTCTGGTGTCGGCCGCGGATAAAAATCTCTACCTCTCGAAACGCAATGGCCGTAACCAAACCTCTCCAGCGATGGAACCGCGCAGCATGGTGAATGACGTGGCGTGAAGTGCGTGATGGTCGCCATTAATGACGACCATAGGGTGGCTTGATGCTGGGTTGTACTTTAATGACGACTTCACAATTGCCTGACGCTAATTTGTTTTGATCGCTATCAATGACGAACCGGTTTAACCGTCGCAGAGTGCGCATTGCTGCGCACCTGTAAAATGATGATTAAACGCTGCTTTTCAACTGGCTGCTCTGCTGATGGCGCTGCTGCGCCAGCTCAATCAAGCGCGTAATCAAATCGCTGTAGCTTAATCCTGCCGCCTGCCACAACTTCGGATACATGCTGATATTGGTAAAGCCCGGCAGGGTATTCACCTCGTTCACCACGATCTCGCTGCTCTCGGTCAGGAACACATCGACGCGCGCCATACCGAAGCACTCCAGCGCCAGGAAGGCGCGAATCGCCACGGCACGAATCGCTTCGCTGGCTTCCTCGCTGATGGCTGCGGGGACCACCACTTGTGCACCGTCGGCGCTGATGTATTTGGTGTCGTACGAGTAGAAGGCATCATGCACCACCACTTCGCCACACGGGCTGGCTTCGGGCTCATCATTGCCTAGCACCGCACACTCAATCTCGCGGCCTTTGATGCCTTGCTCGATCAGCACTTTGCGATCGAAGGTAAAGGCCAGATCCAGCGCTGCCGCCAGATCGTCGATATGATCCACTTTGCTCACGCCGACAGACGATCCCTGATTGGCCGGTTTGATAAACAGCGGCAGACCGAACTGATCGACCACGGCTTGCGCATCCAGACGTGCACGCTGTGCCTGCGTCACGCTGATCCACGGCGCGACGTTTAAGCCGGCATCACGCAGCAAACGCTTGGTGAAATCTTTGTCCATGCTCACCGCCGAGCCCAGCACATCCGATCCAACAAACGGCAGGTTCGCCATGCGCAACAAGCCCTGCAGCGATCCATCTTCACCCAGCGTACCGTGCACGATCGGGAAGATCACATCCAGCTGTGACAGCGGCTGCGCCTGCTGACGGGTGATCAACTGCTGCGAGGCACTGCCCGGCACCAGCGCAACATTTTCGCCAGAACGATTCAGGGCAATCAGCGCCGGATTATCGGCATTCAGCAGGAAGCCGGAAGCATCATTCAGATGCCATTCGCCCTGTTTATCGATGCCCAGCAGCACCACCTCGTATTTGCTCTTATCGATGGCTTCGAGGATGTTTTTTGCTGATTGTAACGACACTTCATGCTCGGCCGATTTGCCACCAAACACGATTCCTACACGTTGTTTTGCCATTGGTCTTGATCCGATTGCGGTATAGCGAGTGGGTAAGATAGCACGGTCAGATTCAGCTCAGACAGCCTGAGTTTTACATGGCAATCAGGAGGTGATATTTTCGCCAACGGCTAATGATGGCCAACGAATTAAGGATGATTTAATGGGTATTTACGTATTTGATATTGATGGCACCATCTCAAAAGGTGGCTTAAAAGTGGAGGCCGAACTCTGCCAAAGCCTTGCCAGATTACAGCAACAACATCAGTTAATTTTCGCCTCCGCCAGACCTGTGCGCGATATGCTACCGATGCTTTCTGATGAACTGCATACGGCAACCTTCATTGGCTGCAATGGCGGCATGGCCTATCAGGCGGGTGAAATTAAAACCAGCCATACACTCAATCCCGCGTTTGTGAAGCAGGTCTTGCAACATCTGACCGCTCTGGACATCCCTTATGTGCTGGATGGCGAATGGAGTTTTTCGTTCTCCAGTCGAACGCACCCTTTCCATGAATACATTCGCTCGCTCAGCAGTGAAGAGATCAGCGAACAAGCGTTGATGGAAGAGGGCGTGACGAAAATCCTGATGCTTTCCGATGCACACAAAGCATCAGTATTGGCATTAGTTGAAGCTGAAAATGTCAGTGTACATACCCATCGTAGCGATGGTTTCTACGACATCACACCGCAGGGGAATAATAAACACCGCGCCCTGAGCGAGCTGATTGGCAGCGAGAAATATACCGCGTTTGGCAACGATCAAAATGATTTCATTATGCTTAGCCATGCGGAAGTCGCCGTATTTATCGGCGAGGAAAAGGATTTTCCTCACGCCACGCATTACATCGAAATGGAGGCGATTCCTGAGCTGCTAATGCAGCTTGAGAGCAATGCAACTGCGTAAACATTTGATAAACAGAAGCGCAGTTGGATAGCAATTAACCGGCGCGAGGTTTACAATCGCGCCGAATTTTACCCCAAGAGGATAACTGCATTGGACACCTGTCCCGAACGATTACAAAAGGTCCCTGCGGTAAGATAGCCCTCAACGCTGTCTTAACCGTGCGTTAAGACGGTGGATTTCCTTCCAGAATCTCCCCCTGTTTTTTTGCGTGATGCTGCTGAGTTTCAGCGGTAGCGGCACCGGCTGTAATCCATTTATTACCCCCTGAAGTTCCGCCTGCCTGAAGCAGCGGAGTGAGGTTTATGATGGATTGGAAAATCTTTTTACTGCGCGTCACCGTCGCGCTGGTTCTGGGCGCGCTGATTGGCAGCGAGCGCCAGCTTCGCCAACGTATGACCGGTTTGCGCACTAACGCGCTGGTCAGCACTGGCGCCTGTTTATTTGTTTTGATGACGCAAAGCGTACCCGGCATCGCCACCGATGCCTCACGTGTAGCGGCCTATGTGGTTTCTGGCATCGGCTTTCTCGGCGGTGGGGTGATCATGCGTGATGGTCTCAACGTGCGTGGCCTGAATACTGCCGCAACGCTGTGGTGCACCGCTGCCGTGGGCGTGCTGTGCAGCATGGGATTGCTGCTGGAAGCGACGATAGGTTGCATGGTGATTCTGTGCGCCAACATTCTGCTGCGCGATTTGGCCCAGGGGATTAATCGCCAGAGCCTGGTGCCTGCGGAGGAAGTGGTACAGCATTACAAGGTGCAAATTATCTGTCTGGCACAGGATGAAGTGCAGGTGCGCAGCCTGATGCTGCACAGCCTCGGCGGCAGCGGATTGCGCCTGCAATCATTACACAGCGAGGATATGAATCCGCCGCATCGCATGGAGGTGAATGCGGAAGTGCTGGGGAAACCGAGTATGACGGATCAACTGGAAAGTTTGGTGGGACGGATCAGCCTGGAGAAGGGCGTGAGTTCGGTGCGGTGGCAGGTTTGTGGGTTGGAAGGGGAGTGATGGATCAGGTTTCGACTTCGCGGCCTTCTCAAGTTGAGTGACTCCAAGATTGATGATTTGGGTAAGATGTTAGAAGAGAGTGCTGACAGATGGTGTTGGAAATATTCAATACCATCTGTTGTATTTGATGTAGATGAAGGAAACAACGATCACCCAGGATATGCTGAGGAAGGCTGCGTAATTTGGAATGTAGCGAGAAAAAATGTAGATTCCGACCATAATGGCCGCGAGGGGTATGAGATAGATAAATGACTGAATTAACCATAAAAGTGCTCTCTTCATCTTTCGAATGGTCCTTTTAGTAATTATCTATCTGATAGTTATTTATTCTTATAAAACTTAGTGTTAATCATGTAGCCTCTTGTCTCAATGGTAATGCAAAAAATAAAGATGCTGTATTGATATTCATGCTTTATAAGACGAAATAACGATTTCATTGATGGCTGTTAGTTGTATTACGAAATTATTCAAATGACATCATGGTGATAAGTATTTTCAGGGAATATAAGCACTTCAATCTATAGCATGCTGATTTCAGTATGGATGTGACTTTTTTCGGGTTCAATGTTGAATGTATAATTATTTATGATTGTTATTATCCCAACTTGAAACTTTCATTTTCATGGTATTATTAAGAAGATTACTATTGTTTTAAATCTCTTCATACCTAATCTGAATCTAATCCGATACGCATAGCTTCACCCGAAAAGGATTAAAATGAATGATGATGACGGCTTAACCCTAGCGATATCACCTGTGCAGCTTGCTGCCATTTTACGAAGAGGAACGGTGAGTGAAGGTGAGACACTAAGTAACCGACTTTGGGGCGGCGTTGGTGTTCTGGGAGGTGTTGCTGAAATTTTTGGCGCTGGCGTTTTGTGCGTCGTGCCTGAGCCAACCATGTTAACGAAAGCTGGATGTGTTGTGGTTGGATCTCACAGTCTGGACACGCTCAATACTTCGATTAAACAGCTGTGGACAGGGCGCCGAATGGAAACGGCAACAGCACAACTGGCAGGAAAAGCAGCAAGCCAATTTGGTGCCGATCCCGAGATGGCTTACAAGATAGGTGCGACCGTTGATTTAATTGTACCTATTGGCTTCGCCTCGCTAGCAGGAGCATCACGAGTTGCATCTATTTATTCCGGTCGCATCCGATTGGTGGAGCATGAAGGTAGCGCGTTAGGACACACGATTGCGAGGCATGTTGCACAGACTCCAGAACAGTTAATTGCAAGATTATCCTGCGATCGTGCCCCCAACCGAGCCAGTACATTTCGCAGCGTGAAAGAGGCTGAGTTAATCATTTCAGAAATATTGTCAGTCAAACGTAGCCAAATTGAAGCAGCAGTGAAATATTTGCGTCCAGGATCAAAGCTACCCTTAGAGCACCGATTCTCCTTCTCAGTCGGGAATTATATTGATAAAGGTAGTACTGAGCTTAAGAAAGCTTATTCTGTTCGTGTCATACTTAAGGCTCAAAGCTTTAATGGCAAACTCTATTTTATTTTAACTGCTTATCCTGCTGCGTGAGAAAACCTATGGATACTAATACTCTTAAACCTTGTGAACTCGATACTTTGGTCATCGCTCATTTTGGACAGGATTGTGATTTGATTGATAAAAACTGTGAGTTCGATAATTTACTCGATGATTATTTATCTACCTCAATGCCATTCAATCAGCGCATGTTGTTAGCAAATTTGATTGAAATTGAAGAGCAGTCAGATGGATACGACGTATTAATAGCGCGTTATCGTGGAGAGTTCGCTCCCGAGCGATGGGAATTGTCAGCTGAAGAATGGGTAAAGATTGTTAAGAACCGAACAATAGAATTTCTTCACGCGAATGGGCATTCGAGTGAGCTATCAGGTGGTTGATGATGTTGCGAAAGCTTTTAGGAAAAGTAGGAAGATTTGGTGGCCCCTGCTGGGTTTGAACCAGCGACCAAGCGATTATGAGTCCCAATTTGACGCGAGTAAAATCAGTAACTTACTGATTTTTATGTTTTCTCTAAGTGGAATAGTGCTGAAAAGTGGCACATAGCGTTGAGCTCTGCTGCCACTTTGCTGCCAATTTGAAGGGCATTAATCACCATGTTTTTAATTCATAGTGTGGTTTGACAAAATCTAACAGTTGAGAAAAACATACTTTTAAATGAGTTTGATTATTTCTCTACCTATAATTTCAGCCATTAATGGGGGGACGGCATTACCTATCTGTCTGGCTTTAGACTGCAAGGCTCCATAAAATTTATAGTCTCTAGGGAATGTTTGTAAGCAGGCGGCCTCACGTACAGATAAAGCACGATTTTGTTCCGGGTGCCCAAAGCGACCATTAGAATAACTAATGCATTTAGTAGTTAAGCTACTTGCCGGCTTATCCCAACTAAGGCGACCATAGACATCGGTATGTCCAGTATGATTTTTATGACAATTAAGTAGCAACTGCTCCGGCCAGCTTTCTCGACCGCCACCTTCTGGAGTAACTTTTATCCTTTCGATATTTAAAGGAGTCAATTTAGCCGTCTCATGGTCAGCTATTTCGGGATGTGTGCACCCTGCCTCAATTTCTGGTAAATCGTATATCCAATCTTTGACGGTGGTGTAAGGGTTGACTTGACCATCGTGTGTGGCTTTTGGTAATTGAATAATTTTATGTTTAGATGCGACTAAAACTAAGCGCTCTCTTCTTTGGGGAACCCCAAACCACAAAGCTGGAAGTACCTTATGTTCATAAAAATAACCTAGTTCATTTAATGTATCTATAAAATCAAGAAAGGGGCGTGATTTTTTAGAAACCTTCTGAATTCCAGGTACATTTTCTACAAAAACAAAATCAGGTAAGATACCTTTTACAAATCGAGAGAACTCTCCCAACATATCAATTCGAGGATCATCATCCGCTTTATTTTTGTTTTGAGAAGAGAAGGGCTGGCAAGGAGCGCAGCCAGAAAAGAGAATATAATCTTTTTGAGGGTTTTTTGTTTTTACAATATCTCTGATTTTAGAAATAGATAAATCTCTAATATCCATGCTCATGAATATAGAGTCCGGGAAATTTGATTTGAAAGTCTCTCCCGCATCTTTATTTAAATCAATGCCGAAAGCTATCTCCATTCCAGCCTGTTTAAAGCCCTGACTGGTTCCACCACAGCCAGAAAAGAAATCAAAAACCTTTATTGTTTTTTTCATCTTCCCCTCAACTTACTTATTAATATCATCTTTATTTATTCTACCATAATCGGCAAAGTTTGTAATTATGTTTCTTATTTTGACAAAGTCTTCAGAATCAGAATTCATACGGCTTATTATTCTTCTTTGCGTATTAAATATGTCTTCTGAAGAACACTCATCGCTGTCTAAGTCGAGCTTGCAAAATTCTCTGAAAAATACTTTTTCAGATGAATTTTCATCTATTTCTTCGGAAAGTGACTTATAAACATCAGGCATGTTATCTAAAATAAATGATTCAGGTGTTTTCATAGGTAAATAAGATACATATTTTTCAATGTAATCTATGAAGTCACGTTGCATTTTATACAGTGATTCTTTATTAACCTGGCCGCCGTTTCCGTCAGCTAGGAATTTTACGTCACATCCAATCATTCCTTTTATCTTCGTGCTGAGTGTGTCATTCTCCGATAAGGGTATTGATAAAGAGTTGACAAAATTAACACCGGTATTCTTATCTCCGTCTAATAGAAATATTATTCCTTCATTTCTTGCGGCAGAGAATGGCGCAATATATCCTTTTATGATTGCATCAGCGCCACCGGGGATGAATTTTATGTCAAATTGAGAATAGAATGCTTTTCCCTTTTCTCTTAATGCTTTTTTTATGATTTCCACGGCTAAGCAATCTTCAACAAAGATAGTTTTCTTGTGAAGTTTGTCTCCTAGATGGAAGAATGCTTCATCGGGACTTATATTGGAAGTAATGTCAACTTTATTATTTTTTTCGTTAACATGGAAAAGTTTAATGGCATCTTTAGGAAGGTTTTTTACAATACTGGAAGCATGTGTTGAGATAATAATTTGGTGCTTTTGATTTACACATTCATCAATTAGAAAATTTACTAACCTTTCTTGTGCTCCCGGATGCAGGGATACTTCAGGTTCGTCCAGTAAGATTAGCGAATTCGGTTTAGCATTTTTAACCTTTATCACAAGCATCGCAACTGCAAATTCGCCACTACCTGCAAACGCTTCAGAATAGTCTAAGTGTGATGTTTCTAATATAGCCGTAGCAGATCTAACATTAAAGAAAGAATGAACTACTAACCTAACACTACTGTAATTCCTACCCAGAATTTCGGATATTTTATTTAATTCTTCATCTGTACATATTCTATTGACGAAAACTTTCCTTTTTCCATATCTAGCATATGTTTTTAATTCATTATCAATCACTTTACGTAAGTGGATTGATTCTCTCCTGATAAAATCTTTTTTAGATAAACTTCCAATGCTATTGCCATGATAAAAGAACTTATCAAATGCACTTAGCTGCGACCTGAAATCAATATAAACAACTTGTTTATCAATTGCTTTCCATCTGGTTTTAGTTCTATTTGATGAAACTTCCTCCTTTTGAGGCGGGATCATGCCATCAGCAGTTAAAGGTCGGGAAGGTTCCCAGTAGTCTGGATCTTCATCTTTTTTATTCTTGTTTTAATTACTTCAACGATATTATTTGTGTCTGGGTCGAAGTAACCATAAATCATTCTTGATCGACCTCCATCATCTATGGGGTCAACGCTGGTTGAAAACCAAAGTGAACCTAAACTGTATCCATTTGGAGTGCCATATAATGCTTTTAAAACTGAGCTTTTATTTGTACCATTCTGACCAACAAGCACCGTAATTGGGAATGTAAAGTCAATTCGAACTCCTTCAGATAAATTTTTATAGAAGGGGAATCTGATATGTCTTATGAATGGCTCCATTTGATTATTAGCCAATATTCGACGCAATGCATTCTCTTTCTTATAATCCATTACACCTTCTCCTCAATAGAAACGGTTTTTTATCAATGCAGATTTCTGTGATGTCTTAATGTTCATTATTTGATGGTCATTTAATTTGAATTGTTGCCATCATTTCCCATTTTACTGATTGGGTTGAGTAGCATGGCTTCAGCCAAATGATCTGGAGCAAAATGCGCGTAACGCATTGTGACCTTAATATCAGTATGTCCAAGTATTCTCTGAAGCACCAGAATATTGCCACCATTCATCATGAAATGTGACGCAAAAGTGTGACGTAAAACGTGCGTTAGCTGCCCAGCAGGTGTTTCAATACCGGCGCGTTGCAAAGCCTTTCTAAAGGCTGAATAGCATGGTTTAAAGAGCACCTGCGCTTTCCTGCTAGATGGCAGCTCAGCCTGCAATTTTTCAGTTATCGGCACCGCTCGGTTTTTCTTGCCTTTTGTTTTCACATAGATGATTTGCCCAGCGAGAATCTGATTCCCTTTCAAACCTTCCGCTTCACTCCAACGCGCTCCAGTTGCCAGGCAGATTTTCACAACTGTCGTTAAATCTTTAGAACGGCTGTTTTCACACTCGGTAAGTAACGTGCGGATCTCCTCAATGGTAAGATATGACATCTCCGACTCACTGATTTTAAACTCGCGCACATTCTCAAGCGGATTGGGTGAGGTCCATTCATCTAACCGGCGCAGCTCGTTATACATCGCCCGGAAGTAAGCCAGCTCTAAATTCACCGTGCGGGGCGTTACCGTCTTCACTCGACTGGAGCGGGTGATCTTCCCGCTTAACCGCTGCTCACGATATGATGCAAAAATCTTCGCGTTAAATTCGGTAGCCAGTGGATTTCCCATTGCTTCGCAGGCGAACGCCACAGTAGTTCGCCGCTTCTCACCATCCGCCAACGTGATGCCATGCGTGTTGAACCACAATTCAACCAGCTCAATTACCCGGCGCTTATCTGTTTTCTCTCCCAGCCACGGTTTGTCCTGAGCCTGATCTTTTACGAACTTCTCATAAGACTGCGCTTCGCCTTTAGTGGCGAACTGGCGGCGAATCCTTTTGCCGTCTCGGCCGTTCGGTAAAACCTGAGCTTGCCACTTTCCGTTGGGTAATTTGCTTATCGCCATGCTTAGCCTTTAAAGATATTCGGTTCAAGTGATCACTTTGCCTAAAACAATGATGTCACTGGATTGGCACTCAAACGACGACTTACCGTTCTCGACACGTATTCTTCCGCCCGGAAAACGCACTAACTCGCGAATGCTCACTAACTTATCGATCTCGATAAGCCACAGCCCATCAACTATCTCGCCTTCGTAGGTATCAACCAAGTAAGTGCTTCTATCGGCGTTGATCACAAACGGGGCATTTAGGCCTTCTGGAAGTGAACCTTTATCCAAAATATAATCTGCCATTGGCTCTAAAATCCCATTTGAGATTTTTTTCTGCGTTGCGATCACAACTCGAGATTCCTCGACTTCCATAAAGCGTGCACTTTTACCTGTGGTTAGCCAGGTTAGCCAGGTTAGCCAGGTTAGCCAGGTTAGCCAGGTTAGCGACGCGCCTGTTTCCATATGACAGATGATTACCCAATCTGCCGGGAAGGTATCGCGGGCTGAGCGGTTGGCAAGCGTGCTCTGTGAAACGCCCAAATGCGTGCATAGTGCCTGACGGCTACTGAAACCATACGCATCAACTAGCGCAGGATTGCGTCTTTTCCGCCTCGGTTGCTCTCAACCGCTTCACGAACCACCTTCGCATAATGGCGATTTGTGTTTTCTTTCGTTGGTATATCCGATTTATGATCCTATTCTTCGGTCTGTGATGAGATTAATAGCGTTTAATAGTGAGATCTAATACCCAAACCGAGAAATACTGCATCATGCCCTGTAAACTTTCAATGCGCACTTCAATCAATCTCGTGATCTCAGAACCCTACATTACCGTAGAAGAGTTCTGTCGCCACACAGGTTACAAGGAAGGTACCGTTCGCCAAATGTATCGCGAAAACCGTTTACCCATCAGCAAGAAAGAAGGGCTTAACGGCCTTATCGAAATCAACATGGTTGCTCTCACTATCGAAGCCGCTGCCTATAGTGAAATCACAATGCAGGCTTGATGCATCCATATTGGGATATCAAAAGGGATTTATCATGTTTGATTTCAGCGTTTCCACACATAGCCATTTTGATGAAGCGTGCCGCGCATTCTCTGCAAAGCACAGCATTATCCAGCTGGCTAAAAAGGCGGATTTAAATCCGCAGACCATCAGTAATAAGCTAAATCCGGAGCAGGTTCACCAGCTCACGATCCGCGAAATGTTAATCCTCACCGACCTCACAGAAGACTCAACGCTGGTCGATGGCATGTTGGCGCAGCTGCAATTCCTGCCGTGCGTGCCGGTCAATGAAGGGGCGCAAGAGAACCTGCCTGCTTATGTGTTGAAAGCGACTGCTGAAGTCGGGCAATTAGCCGCTGGAGTTGTAAGCCAGAAAAGATTTTCAGCGACATGTCGTCGCAACTTAGTTCAGAAGGTCAGGCGTGGCGGGGGTACGAGCACGCGCAGAGGATCATCAACAAAAAAGCACCCTATTCAAAATAAATCCCTTAATGTTATAGTCATTTAGAATACTAACTGACATTTCATTTTCTAATCTGATTATTTTTATGTGTGTTAGTTTTGATTTTTAACACGGGGTTGATTCCATAATTTTAAAATAGAGGACTTCACATGCTTGAAAAAATTGTTTTTAACTCTGGTACAAATCCATTATCTAACGTGCCGCTTTCATTAGAGTTAACACCCCTGACAATCTTTGTTGGCCCAAATAATAGTGGTAAATCACGGGCGCTAGTAGACATAGAGTCACAATTAAAAGCAAATACTGTAAGTAGGGGGGAGGTAATTAATAAGGTAATTATTAAACCCTTAACAAATAAAGAGGCCGAAGAAGAGCTTAAATTCTTACAGGTTAAGCCTGAAAATAACGAGGTCATACATGAAAATCATATAATAATTTCCAGGCTGAGTATGGAAGGTACTGGGGTTATCAGAGCTCAAATATCTTTGCCTGATATACTTAGAGAGTTCCAGAATCCAAATGTAATTACTAGATACTCACTGAGTCAATATTATTCTATGCACACTCTTCGTTTAAATGGCAGAAGTAGACTTTCACTAACTTCTCAACAACCCGCAAATGATCTTTTAGGACCGCCTATTAATAATTTGTCATTTTTGTTTAAAAATGACGAAGCAAGGAAAGAGCTCAGGGATATTGTATTTAGTGCATTCGGGAAATATTGCGTCATAGATCCTACTAACATCGGACATCTGAGGATTAGATTGTCTGACGTGCCACCAATAGATGAAAGAGAAGAGCGTGGTTGGGATGCAGACTCTGTAGAGTTTCACTCCAAAGCGACATTGGTATCTGAGGCAAGTGATGGGGTCAATGCTTTTATCGGTATGATGATCTCATTAATAGCAGGTTCACCAAAAGTTACACTAATTGACGAGCCAGAAGCCTTTTTGCATCCATCTTTATGTTCAAAGTTAGGGAAAGATATATCACGAGTGTGTGCTCATAGTAACAAAAATGTTTTCATCGCTACTCACAGCGCTAATTTCCTCATGGGCTGCGTACAGGGAAAAGTTCCATTAAATATAGTTAGGCTAACTTACGATGGTAAAAAAGGAACATCACGATTATTAACAAAAGAGCAATTAACTCCTCTTATGAGAAATCCTTTGTTAAGATCAATAGGTGTGCTCAATGCTCTTTTTTATAACTATGTCATAGTAACTGAGGCCGATGCTGATAGAGCTTTTTATCAGGAAATTAATGAACGTTTGTTAGCTGAGGGCGATCCACGAGGTATCGAAGGATGTTTGTTCCTAAACGCCCAAAATAAACAAACTGTCTGGGATATAATTAAGCCCTTAAGAGAGTTAGGGATTCCGAGTGTTGGAATTGTTGATATTGATATCTTAAAGGAAGGCGGGGCCGTTTGGAAAAAGCCAATGTCGGGAGCGTTCTTTCCTGAAATAAAACATGAAACTCTTAATGCAGAACGAATTGCCTTATTAAACGCATTTAAAGATACTGAAAAAAACATGAAAACTGAGGGTGGCATCAATCTACTGGGTTCTGCAAATAAGGAGGCTTGTGAAACGTTTTTTGAAGGATTGTCAGATTACGGCGTTTTTATTGTTCCTAATGGTGAGATCGAGTCTTGGTTGCAAAGCTTGGAAATTAGTAGAAATAAAAATACTTGGTTAGCCAGCATCTTTGAGAAAATGGGTGAAAATCCATTAAATGATTCTTATGTGAGGCCATCGGATGACGATGTTTGGGGTTTTATCGGTAAAGTAAAAGAGTGGTTGACGAACCCTAATCGAAAAGGTGTGCCAGATTGATTATTATTAGCCGCTTATGCGGCTCTTTAATTTTATATGCTACATTATTCCAAGATTTAAGTGTCGAATTTTTAATGTCGTCTTTTAACCATAATTAAGTTCTTCAAGTCTTTTTGCCGTGGGCTTAGCTCATTACGCACAAAAAACCGTCTCACTTTCTCCACATCACCTAACCTCCCAACATTATTCGGCATAATCCCCATCATCTGCGGCGGTACGCGGTGCGCGGCCATCATGTCGTCACGGCTTACGTTCTTTATATTCAGAAACTCATCCTTAGCCCCGACCTCTGACAGCGGTATGATCTGAATCCCGTCTTTCTTCCCGTTCGGTGAGTACATAAACAGATTGCGGAGGTTGCCCGGTCCCTTGGTGCTTTTCATCGCTAGGCTGATAATGTTTACGCCCTCCTGATTCTGTGCGGTGTCGGTCATATACATGATGAAACCGCCTCAAGCGCCAGCACGCCGCCGAGCCTGTTAATGCGCTTTATCAGATAGGCGTTGCCAAACACCAGATAGTCCTGCACAAAACGGCTGAACGCCTGCTGACTCAGCAGCGGGTGGGGAATGAAGGTGCTGGTCAGGATGTTGCGCTTCACGTTGATCAGCGAGCTGTGATGCACGGCGGCGCGGAACGTGCGCGCCAGCCCGTCAAAGCTCACCGGCGGTTCATACCACCTGCCCATCACAACGCATTCCACGTAGTCCAGCAACTCGCGGCGGTCCAGCACCGGCACCGGGTCGGCGAAGGTGAACGCTTCCGCCACCGGGCCGCTGGTCATCTGTTGCTGCTGCACGGGCTACGTGCGCGGGCGGTTCCTACGTTTGCTCATTTAAAAAATCTCCATAATATTGCCGGTGTGGGCGGATTCGCCCTGTAGCGGTTCATTTGCCAGCGCGTGCATGGTCGCCCACGCCAGATCGGCGTGGCTGGCTTCGTAGGTCGGGCGGTTGCCGCTGGCAGTGGTGGCGCGGCGGATAAAGACGATGAACAAGCCGCAGTCCTTGCGAAACGCCCTGAATAAAGCCGTGCCCTATGTGGCCGATAACCCGTACCGCCTGCACCTGTTCGTTGATAATGGTGCGGTGGTTGCCACCTCCGCCACGTCAATTTCGTGGGAGTACCGCTACACCCTGAATGTGGTGGTGACGGACTTTACCGGTGACTAGAATCTACTGATGGCGCCGGTTTTATTCTGGCTCGGCGTCAGCCAGCCGGACGCCCTTCAGAACGCCAGCGAGCTGGAGCGACTTTTCACCTTTGAGGCGGACATTCTCGGCAATGACCAATGCGACATCAGCATGAACTTGAAGCTGACGGAACGTGTGATCGTGAAGGAAGTGGACGGCGTGATGTCGGTTGAGGCCGTGCCGGAGCCGGGAGCGCCGGATGATGCCGAGGAAGCCTGGACGGTCCGCCGTGGCTGAGCTGCATGATGTTGAGGGGGCTGGGTACGCTGCTGTCGCAGCTTAAACCGCCGATGCGCACAAAGATGCTGCGCGAAGTGGTACGCGATGTGCGACGCATTCAGCAGGGCAACATCACGCTGCAACGCAGCCCGGACGGCACAGCATGGGAGCCGCGGCGTGTCACAGCACGCACCAAGTCGGGCCGCATTCGCCGCAAGATGTTTGCGAAGCTTAAAACTGCGAAGTATCTCAAGGCGCAGACAAGCGCCAATCAGGCAGAAGTTGCGTTTGCGCCTGCAGTGCAACGACTTGCTCGTGTTCACCACTACAGTTTAAGAGATAAATTAAATAAACTTGGGGAAAAAGTTAAATATGCAGAAAGACCTTTGCTGGGTTTTAACTATGAGGTTGAAGCCAGCATTAAATATATTATTCTTGGCTGGCTTTATTTGTGACGATGGATTTTTATTTTTCAGGGGAGGATTTGTTCGAGTTTAACGCATTAACTAATGAGAGGATTATTTTTTCTTGAGGCAGGCTTGGCGTTTTCTCAAAGTTTATATTGCTTTTTCTTAAGTTCATTAGAATATCGTTGAATGGCCCAACCTCTCCCTTGCTTAATAGATATGCTATCTTTTGGTTTTCAAAGTCAGTACCTAATTGCATGTAGTATCTGATAAAAACTAATATCGCTTTCATCACAAAGCCAACGAATATCATTAAAGAAAGGCTTAGTAGTACGGAGGCTATTGAATTGGCGATATTTTGTGAGTTGTTGCTCCGCATAAAAATCGAGTCGCCAGGCATAACACTGCCTCTTGAAATTCTTTCGTTGCCTTGATAACTATTGTTATCTTTGCTTTCTTCCCTATTTGATTCGTTCAAACCTTTTAAATATTCTTGGTTTTGTTCATTGAAAGTGCGCAAGATTTTTAAGAGCCGCTCACTTGATTCACTTTGAACTGACTTAGATTGCATAAATGAAGAAATAAGCTTTCCAAATGGCGAGTTGTCATTGTTCTTTGTGTAGAAAATGCCTAAAAAAACCAATCCCACCGCCAATATTAGAATGTACACAAGAATAATTAAGGTTAATCTTGTTACGCGTGATCTTTTATCGAGTATCCTTAAGATTTCTTGATATTCATTTTCATCAAATTTATTTTGAGTGTCCATGCATTAACCTTTTATATTTATAAATGTTATTGAAATCATTGTGTTTTATTCAAAAATATTTAGATGATTATTGTGTCAGGAACCTTACAAAATCAACATCTACTTTTATAAATTTAGATGTGAGACGTTGTGAGCATAAACACAAAACTCACCGAAATTATGCGCCTTATCACCAAACTGATCCGCACCAGCACCGTGTCCGATGTGGATACGGTCAACTGGCTGTGCCGGGTGAAAACGGGCGGTCTTGAAACCAACTGGATTAACTGGCTCACCTGCCGTGCCGGTAAAACGCGCACGTGGTGGCAACCGTCTATCCGCGAGCAGGTTGTGCTACTGAGCCTCGGCGGCAATCTCGAAACCGCGTTTGCGCTGCCAGCCATATATTCCGATGCCTTCCCGCCGCCCGATTATTCAGAGAACGACAGCACTACACGGCGGCTGGTTCCAATACGAGCCGGACACCAGCCAGCTGCTGATTAAGAACATCAAAAGCGGGCGCATTGAGGTCGCCGGCGGTATCCAGTTGATCACCAACCAGCTGGGCATTGATGCCAGCCAGATGCTTATCAACAGCGAAACCGTGATGAACGGCGCGGTGACACAGGGCGGCGGCCCAATGAGTCCAAACGGTGTGGTAGTTGATAAGCATAAACACGGCGGCGTGAAGTCCGGCGGCGACACATTAGAAGGCCCGCAATGATGTATCTCGGCATGAATCGTGACACCGGCGAAGCCATTACACGACCAGCATTGAACTTGAAGTGAAAATAGATTCACTTGAAATGGAATAGTGCCATCTCAAAATGGTTTTATTGAGTAATGTTTATCTCAATTAGGTTTTTGAGACGACGTTATGATGAATTGCCCTTTGTGCGGGAATGCCGCACATACACGCAGCGGCTTTCAAGTATCAGCAACAACTAAGGAGCGCTATAACCAGTGTCAGAATATTAATTGCAGCTGCACGTTTAAATCTCATGAAAATGTATCTGAAATCATTATGAAACCGGGTAGCGTTAAACCGGTGTAGCCGCATCCGGGAAGGAATCAGCAGTAACCATTGTGGTTATAATTGCTGCTAAGATTAAGGTGCCCATGTTTTCTGACTTCATTTTTTCAGGTTTTAATACTGAATTATTATTAATTATTGGAAAGCTTTACCATTCAACTGATTCATCATTTAATAAATTAAAAAGTGAATTTAATATTTCTTGCGATTCATTTACCATTTCTTCGCTAACAATCGGCTCGGCGCTATGCACTATCGAATTTCTTAATGTTATTAATTTCCTTATTTTATCATACAGTATTTTGTCAATTTTTTCCGCTTGCGCAATTATTAGAGCTAATTTCTGATTAGACATTCTACGTTGATAACTTGGTTGATAGCTCGATTGAATTGTATATCCCTTGGTTTGGAAGTTTTGTCCATATTTCTGAAGAAGAGCTTCAATCTGATTGAAGTTTTTCAGGAACGTTTCAAGGCTCCCCTCTTTTTTATTTTCATCAATAGGATCCAGTTGTTGTTGTAATTTTTTACTGGCGCTTTCTATTCTTTTAGGGGCGATTATGTCGAATATGAAATAAGAAATTGTAAGTAGGCTGACGATAAATGAAGATTGTGCAACGTTCATTATAATAGTTTTGAATGTTGATTTTTCTTCATCCTCTATTGAAAGTACTAAATTGCCAATGAAAAGTGTGAAGATTGATATAAAAGTTACATAAATAAGGAGTTTAAAATATCTATCTTTTAAGTTTTCAACGGCTTCAGTCAAAGATTCATCATCAGACTCTTCCCTGCTGAGTTCATTCCGAAAGAATATAAATCCGGTTAAAGTAAGTCCATATACACCAGCTAATACTTGGGAAGATGTCGAGTAAAGGTATAATATTTGATTTTCATTCAATATCCAAATTGGATGAGAAATAGCTATAAAGGCAGATATAGTCGAAAGTATCAAAAAGGTTAATAGTGAGATGAGTATTAATTTTATCGGTGACACTATAGCTTCTCCATGAATAGTAATTAATCCATTATTTAATATCGCTGCATGCTTTTTCAATTTTATATTATAACTATGGGAGTTAAAAATAATCAATTGTTGATGTAAAAAACAATTACGGCTTAGTGATGTGTATGCTAAATGACCAACTTGCCAACGTATTTATCATTAGCTAGTGCTATAACTATGATTCAAACAAAGCTCAATTTAGGCAAGTGATCGCCTTTTTATAGCTTTGATTTTGATTTTTGAGCAATGTTGAGGATTGTGAAAAGTGAGCGAGCTAAAGTCTGCTGTCATTTTGCTGCCAATGGCGAACCGCGCATACAAAAAACCACCTCAAAATGTGGCTTAACTACATGATTTACATCACTAAATTTGGTGGCCCCTGCTGGGTTTGAACCAGCGACCAAGCGATTATGAGTCGCCTGCTCTAACCACTGAGCTAAGGGGCCAGCGGAGCGGGGATTATAAAGTATCTCGGAGGGGTGATCCAGCGTTCGCCAATCGGTTGGTGAAAATTAGAACAATATCTGAGTCATTGATCTCCAAGCAAAAATCCCTTTTCACAGCATATCAACGCTCAGCCCACACCCAGCCATTGCTGTTTTTATGAGGCAAGGCACACCACGCACCTTGCCTCAGCAACGTCTAAAGCTTACAGATAACGTGATGCGGGTTTATTTAATGAGATATACGGAATCATCGCGCCACGCGCTTCATCAAGCTTCTGCCACAGGCTCATCTCTTCCACGGAAGGGATAGTAATCAGTTCGCCCGCATCCAGACCGCTCAAGGCAGCCGCGACCAGATCCTCGACTTCCATCATCTTCTCAGCCGGGATGTCATTAATCGATTTCCCGGCACGATCAAAGATCTCCGTCCGCGTGAAGCCGGGCAATACGGCTTGCAGCACCACGCCGCTGCCTGCTAACTCGCGATCCATATTGCGCGTCAGCGATAGCACATAGGCTTTGCTGGCGTTGTAGGCGCCATTCATTACCTCATGCACCAGTGCGACCACTGAAGCGATGTTCACGATGGTGCCTTGCCCGCGTGCTCGGAAGGCTTGTGCAGCGCTGTGGGCCAGTTCGGTTAGCGCGATGATATTGAGTGACAGCATGGTTTGAATCGGCTGAATATCGGCGTCGGTAAATTCCCCTTCCACCACCATTCCCGCATTGTTAACCAGCATCGTAATGTCGTGGTTGTCACGCAGTTCACGCGCCACGTTTGCCAGGTCATCCGTTTGCGTGAGGTCCGCTGCCAGCACGCGGACGTCAACGCCGTGTGCCTCTTGCAGCGATTGCGCCAGCTGGTTAAGCCGTGAGGCATCACGCGCCACCAGAATCAAATTGCTGCCGCGTGCGGCCAGCTGTTTCGCGTAAGTTGCACCAATGCCGCTGGATGCGCCGGTAATCAAAGCCAGTTGTTGTGTCATGGTCGGTTCCTGTAAATGATGGTTGTCATATCTGATGGAACTTAATATGACGATCATCATATTTTTCGTCAAGCTGGAATATGATGATCGTAATAATTACACTGATTGCCATTAACGATGAGCAGGATGGTGAGAGATGGAAAAGCTAAGCCACAAGGCGCGCACGCGGCAGCGCATACTGGATGAGGCAGCGGTGGTGATGCGCGAATGCGGCACCGAAGGCATTGGCGTGGCGTCGCTGATGAAGCGCGCGGGCTTAACTCACGGCGGCTTCTACGCCCACTTTGATTCGCGAGAAGCGCTGGTTGAGGCGGTGATTGCCGAGATGTTTGCTGATTCGGCGCAGCGCTTTGCGGCCATCACCAGCCTGACCGATCCCGCCGAGCGACTGACACAACTGATCGATAACTATCTCTCTGAGCATCATCGCAACACGCCGGGAGAAGGCTGCCCAATGCCTGCGCTGGTGAGTGAAATTGCCCATCTGCCGATTGAAACACGCACGCTGTTCTCGCAACGTCGCGATGCGGTGCGGCAACGGCTGGCACAGGCCCTTAACGAAATGCATCATCCTCAGGCTGATGACGTCGCCGTCAGCATGCTGGCCGAAATGGTCGGTGCGGTGGCGCTGGCGCGTGCCTGTCCGGATGATGAGGAAGCGCGCAATATGCTGGCGGTGAGTCGTCGGTCAGTGAAGCAAAGGGCGGGGCTGGAGGGCGCATGAGCGAGCACGATATTCAGGACATTATTGCGCCGGATTTGCAGGTGCTGTTTTGTGGCATCAATCCAGGCAAATCATCGGCGCACACCGGCTTCCACTTTGCTCATCCGGGTAATCGCTTCTGGAAGGTGATCCATCAGGCCGGTTTTACCCGCGAATTGCTGAAACCAGAACAGGAGCAGCGACTGCTGGAAACCGGTTGTGGCATCACTATGCTGGTTGAGCGTCCCACCATTCAGGCCAACGAGTTGGCGGGTGATGAGCTGCGCGATGGCGGGGCGCGTTTGCAGGAGAAGATCTTAAGCTATCAGCCGCGTGCGCTGGCGGTGTTGGGCAAAGATGCGTTCCAGAAGGCGTTCCGACAGCGCAAAGTGGAGTGGGGCGAGCAGACGCAAACCTTGGGCGAAACGCGTTTGTGGGTGCTGCCCAATCCCAGCGGTTTGAACCGCGCGACGATAGAGGAGATGGCGGCAGCTTATCGCCAACTTCATGATTGGTTACAGAATAACGCGTGAGCGTGCTCCGCTTAACGCGGCCCTGAAGTTGTTCAATCTGTGGTTTCTGACTAAACCCAAATCTTTATGGCAAATAAAGAGAGGGAAGATGAAACGCACAATCGCGTTAGCGGCGCTGCTGGTGATGGCGCAACAGACGGCACAGGCAGAGACGCTGAAAGTATTTAGCTCCGGTGGCATGTATCCGGTGATTGAGAGCCTGAAGCAGGATTATCAGCAGCAAACCGGCAATACCCTGCAGCTGGAAGCGGCGCCATCGATGGGCGATACGCCACAGGCTATCCCTAATCGTCTGAAACGTCAGGATAATGCCGATGTGCTGGTGATGGTCGATTACGCCATCAAGCCGCTGGAGCAGGCTAAGTTTGTGGATAGCAACAGCCATCAGGTGCTGGCGCACTCGTATATCGCGATGGCGGTGAAGCAGGGCATGACGCCGCCGGATATCAGCACGGTGGCGAAATTCAAACAGGTCCTCACGGAAGCCTCCAGCATCGCGATATCAGACAGTGCCAGCGGCAAATATATTCAAGGCAAGATGCTGAGCAAGCTGGCGTTGGGGCCGAAGACCGCCAGCAAAGTGTCAGTGATCCCCGCCACGCCGGTGGGTGAAGCGGTGGCGCAGGGGAAAGCGGAGCTGGGCTTCCAGCAGAACAGCGAATTGCAGGCGGTGAAGGGGATTACCATTGTTGGGTTAATCCCGCCGGCGGTGCAGCAGGATACTTTGTACGGTGCGGTGATTACGCGTAGCACCCAGCAGAAGCAGGCGGCAGCGCAGTTTGTGAAGTATTTGCAGAGCGATAACGCGCGCAAAATGATGCAGGAAAAAGGGCTAACGCCGTTTTGAAGGCAATAAAAAACCCCGGCAAGCCGGGGTTTTTCGTCTTAACGAGGATTAATCGTCAAGGAAGCTCCGCAGCACTTCGGAGCGGCTTGGGTGACGCAGCTTACGCAGCGCCTTGGCTTCGATCTGACGAATACGCTCACGGGTAACGTCAAACTGTTTGCCAACCTCTTCCAGCGTGTGGTCGGTGTTCATATCGATACCGAAACGCATACGCAGGACTTTCGCTTCACGCGCAGTCAGACCCGCAAGCACGTCGTGGGTGGCTGAACGCAGGCTTTCTGAGGTAGCAGAATCCAGCGGCAGCTCCAGCGTGGTGTCTTCGATAAAATCGCCCAGATGTGAATCTTCATCATCACCAATCGGCGTCTCCATTGAGATCGGCTCTTTAGCAATTTTCAGCACTTTGCGAATCTTATCTTCTGGCATCAGCATACGCTCAGCCAGCTCTTCCGGCGTTGGCTCACGGCCCATCTCTTGCAGCATCTGGCGCGAAATACGGTTGAGCTTGTTGATGGTCTCAATCATATGCACCGGAATACGGATGGTACGTGCCTGGTCGGCGATAGAACGGGTGATAGCCTGACGAATCCACCAGGTTGCATAAGTTGAGAACTTATAGCCACGACGGTATTCAAACTTATCAACCGCTTTCATCAGGCCGATGTTACCTTCCTGAATCAGATCGAGGAACTGCAGACCACGGTTGGTGTATTTCTTGGCGATAGAAATAACCAGACGCAAGTTTGCTTCAACCATCTCTTTCTTCGCACGACGCGCTTTGGCTTCGCCGATCGACATGCGACGGTTGATGTCTTTAACCTGCTCGATGGTCAGGCCGGTCTCTTCTTCAATCTGCTGCAATTTCTGCAGTGAACGCGTCACATCATCTTCAACTTCAAGCAGTTTCTCTGACCAGGGCTTATTCATGGCCAGCGCCGCTTTGAACCAGCTTGGGCTGGTTTCGTTGCCGGTGAACAGCGTGATGAAGTTCTTCTTCGGCATTTTGCAGATTTCAATACACAGCTTCATGATCAGGCGCTCTTGCGTACGCACGCGCTCCATCATGACGCGCATACTGTTCACCAGGTAGTCGAATTGCTTCGGCACCAGGCGGAACTGTTTGAACACTTCAGACAGGTTATTGATTTCTGCAACGGCATCAGCGTGGCTGCGGCCTTTGGCTTTGATCACGGTACGGGTGGTTTCGTACTGGGTGCGCAGATCGTTGAACTTCTCGCGCGCCAGTTCTGGATCGATGGAGTTATCATCGTCAGAGCTGTCGTCGTCGCCATCTTCGTCTTCTTCATCGTCGTCGTTACGGTCTTCTTCAGACAGTTCAGAACCCACGTGAGTGGCGGTTGGCGCGATATCTTCTTCCGCGTTCGGGTCAACAAAGCCGGTGATCAGGTCAGACAGGCGAGATTCGCCCGCTTCCACACGATCGTACTGATCGAGCAGATAGGTGATGGCTTCCGGATATTCGGCAACCGAGCACTGAACCTGGTTGATACCGTCTTCGATACGCTTAGCGATGTCGATTTCGCCTTCGCGCGTCAGCAGCTCAACGGTACCCATTTCGCGCATATACATACGCACAGGGTCAGTAGTACGGCCAATTTCAGATTCAACGCTAGAGAGTACCTGCGCGGCTGCTTCTGCGGCATCTTCGTCAGTATCAGTACTGTTCTCATTCAGCATCAGATCATCGGCATCAGGTGCTTCTTCAACAACCTGAATACCCATGTCGTTAATCATCTGGATGATGTCTTCGATCTGATCGGAGTCGACGATATCTTCCGGCAGATGGTCATTGACCTCAGCATAGGTCAGATAGCCCTGCTCCTTACCACGGGTGACAAGCAGCTTAAGCTGTGACTGCGGGTTTTGCTCCATAAGACGGTATCCACACTTCTGTTAATTAGATTGGTGTCGGTCGGCAGCGAGCCAACTATAACAGTGAAGGCGTTGTTCTTTTGCCGCTGCCTTCAACGCGGCCAGGGTATCGACCCTTCATATATCGGCACTTAAGCCGCTTGAATTCTTTCTTTGCGGGCCTGGCTTCGACGCCGACGGCCCTCGTACGGTGCGCTTAAAACCGAACCGAACGATCAAACCAAAACGGCGGCTTTAACAGCCTTCAACGTTCTGGTCTGGTAAAAATCTTATTTTTTCGCTAATGCCTGACTTAAGGCCCAGAACTCGCGGCGTTCGGCGGCGCTCAGGCCTTCGGTACGATCGCGTGCGATAAGCGCTTCAAGGCGCTGTTCAAGGGCTGAGTCGTAAAGACTCGCCAGTGAATCCTGGAACACAGCTTCTGCTTCTTCATCTACTATCATGTGGTTCCAGGTGGCCAGCGTTTCAAGGGGCTGGCTAAATTCTGTCCCGCGATATAACTCTAGTAGCTGTCCGGTCGTCAGGCCAGGATTCTCCGTACAACGACTGACTAACTCCACAAACAGCGGTAAACCCGCCATTTTCGACTGCTCAAGCCCATCCAGCGTAGGAACGATGGCGGCAAATTGCGGATTCTGCACCAGTAACGCAATCAACACGCGCATGGTGGTGCGCTTCAACGGGGGAGCAGTTGGCGCAGTGCCGCTTTCTGCCTGCTTTGGCATCAGCTTGTCTAACTGGTTATCGTCCAGAATGCCGAGTTTATTACCCAGATTCTGACGCATATAAATGCGTAAAGTTTCACCGGGGATCTGGCTAATCAACGGCAGCGCCAGCGTTGCCAGCTTGGTTTTACCGTCACGCGTGCTCAGATCGACCTGTGGCATCAGGCTGTCGAATAAAAACGTGGAGAGCGGTAAAGCCTGCTCCATCCGCGCTTCAAACGCCTCTTTGCCTTCTTTACGCACCAGCGTGTCCGGGTCCTCGCCATCAGGCAAAAACATAAAGCGTAGCTGACGACCGTCATTCATGTAAGGCAATGCGGTTTCCAGTGCACGCCATGCGGCTTCGCGCCCCGCGCGGTCGCCGTCGTAACAGCAAATCACCGTGTCGGTAGAACGGAACAGCAGCTGAATGTGCTCAGCGGTGGTCGAGGTGCCCAGCGAGGCAACGGCATAATCGATGCCAAATTGCGCCAGCGCCACCACGTCCATATAGCCTTCTACAACCAGCAAACGCGCGGGCTGCGGATGATTCTTTTGCGCTTCATACAAGCCATATAACTGACGGCCTTTATGGAAAATCGGTGTTTCCGGCGAGTTCAGGTACTTCGGCGTATCGTTGCCCAGTACACGTCCACCAAAACCAATGACGCGCCCACGCTTATCGCGAATCGGGAACATCACGCGATCGCGAAAACGATCATAAGTGCGGCCGGAATCGTTACTGACCAGCATGCCCGCTTCCATTAAGGATTCGCGGTCCTCTTTCTGCTGACCAAAACGTTTCAGCACGTTATCCCAGCCTGCTGGCGCATAACCAATCGCGAAGTGATCGATCACTTGCTGGCTGAGACCGCGTGTGGCGAGATAATTTTGTGCAGATGTCGCTTGCGGGTTACGCAGGCTTTGCTGATAGAAACCGTCGAGGCCTTCCAGCAGCTGATACAGACTTTGACGCTGATGACGTTCCATCGGGCTGGGGCCGTTGCCCGCTTCATACGGCACTTCTAAGCCGTGTTGCGTGGCCAGCTCCTCAACGCTTTCGACGAAATCCAGACGATCGTGATTCATCAGGAAATCGATGGCGTTACCTTTGGCGCCACAGCCGAAGCAGTAATAGAACTGCTTCTCACCGCTTACGGTGAAAGAGGGGGTTTTCTCGTTATGAAAAGGACAGCACGCGTGATAGTTCTTACCCTGCTTTTTCAGCTTAACGCGGGCATCGATAAGATCCACGATATCCGTGCGGGCAAGTAAGTCATTGATAAATACGCGTGGAATTCGTCCAGCCATAAGCCCCGGTTTTTCAGCTCATAAACGGCAACAAGCCGCGCTTCCTTTCGGAAAGCACGGCCTCTTACTTGACTCTGTCTGCGTTTAACACGCGGCGGAAGCGAACTTCCGAAAGAAATTAGTACAGACGAGTGCGGCGTGCGTTTTCGCGAGCCAGTTTCTTGGCGTGACGCTTAACAGCAGACGCTTTAGCGCGCTTACGCTCAGTCGTTGGTTTTTCATAAAACTCACGACGACGAACTTCCGCCAGAACACCTGCTTTCTCGCAAGAACGCTTGAAGCGACGCAGTGCTACGTCGAAAGGCTCGTTTTCACGTACTTTAATTACCGGCATGTAACTCTTACCTCGATAAATTCGGTTTTGCTGCTGACTGCGGCGCCAGCACTTTTAAAATGGTGCAGCATTTTACTCCAGCCGTAGCCGAGTTGTAAAGCACCATGAACAATTTAGAACCAACAGAGACATATGCCATCGCGGCTGCCGGTTTTTTCAGGCCGTGGAGTATAGCGCACTCTTTGTGCGACAGAAAAACACTTTTTCCTGGCAAAGTCGTCCAGCGTGTGATTCGCCTGTGCTACACTGCGCGCCGCAAGAAGAGGGTGATAAAAGCTATGCGAGTTCTGGGTATTGAAACGTCCTGCGATGAAACCGGCATCGCGATTTATGACGATGCGTCCGGTCTGTTGGCGAATCAATTATTTAGCCAGGTCAAACTGCACGCCGATTACGGTGGCGTAGTGCCCGAACTGGCCTCACGTGATCACGTGCGCAAAACCGTTCCGCTGATTCAGGCTGCGCTGAAAGAAGCCGGATTAGCCGCAAAAGACATTGATGCCGTGGCCTATACCGCCGGTCCAGGTTTGGTCGGTGCGCTATTGGTCGGGGCGACTGTCGGCCGTGCACTGGCGTTCGCGTGGAATGTGCCTGCCGTGCCAGTCCATCATATGGAAGGCCATCTGCTGGCACCGATGCTGGAAGATAATCCACCGGAGTTTCCGTTTGTGGCACTGCTGGTTTCCGGCGGTCACACGCAGTTAATCAGCGTCACTGGCATTGGTGAATACACTTTGCTGGGCGAATCGATTGACGATGCGGCGGGTGAAGCTTTCGATAAAACCGCCAAACTGCTCGGTCTGGATTATCCAGGCGGGCCGATGCTGTCACGCATGGCGCAGCAGGGCACGCCGGGTCGCTTCAAATTCCCGCGCCCGATGACCGATCGCCCAGGGCTGGATTTCAGCTTCTCGGGTTTGAAAACCTTCGCCGCTAACACCATTCGTGAACATAACGGCGATGAGCAGGCGCGTGCCGATATCGCTCGTGCGTTTGAGGATGCAGTGGTGGATACGCTGATGATCAAGTGCAAACGCGCGCTGGAGCAGACCGGCTTTAAACGCCTGGTGATTGCCGGTGGTGTCAGCGCCAACCGCACGCTGCGTGAGCGCATGGCCGAGATGATGCAAAAACGCGGTGGTGAGGTGTTTTACGCGCGTCCGGAGTTCTGCACCGATAACGGCGCAATGATTGCCTATGCGGGCATGGTGCGGCTGAAGGGCGGTACGCGTGGTGGATTGGGCGTCAGCGTCCGGCCACGTTGGCCACTGGCAGAATTGCCCGCCATCTAAAACGAAAAAACCGGCATCGCGCCGGTTTTTTTATTTCTTTTTCTTCCGCTTCCAAATCTTATTTTCCTGGCCGCGCCACAAGCGCTGGATGTTGTCGTGATGGCGCAACAGAATCAAACAGGAGAGCATCGAAACCGGGAAGGTAAACTGGGGTTTGAACCACCACACGTAAAACGGCGCGATCAGCGCACTGACTATCGCTCCCAGCGAGGAGTAGCCGCTCAGCAGCACCGTCAGCAGCCAGGTGCCGGTCATCAATCCCGTCAAATCCCAGCCAATGGGTGCAATCGCACCAAACGCCGTTGCCACGCCTTTACCGCCACGAAAACGGAAGAACACCGGATAGATATGGCCGAGGCAGGCGGCAATCGCGGTTAAGCCGAGATACATCGGCGTGACGTGCAGCAGATAGGCGATCCACACCGGAATCATCCCTTTTGCCACGTCAAAAATCAGTACCGCAGCCGCAGCGGCTTTGCCACCAATGCGCAACACGTTGGTCGCGCCTGGGTTGCCGGAGCCAGCGGTACGCGGATCGGGTAAGCGCGCGAGTTTACAAACCAGGATCGCACTGGAAATCGAGCCGCAAAGATACGCGAAAATAATCATACCAAGCGCGATAGCACTCATAGCGTCGTACCATTCCTTTTGGGTCGTTTTGTTCTCGATAAGCGTGGATAATACGCATAATCCGCCGGAAGTGGTATCCGGCTTAGCCAAAAACAGAGACTGACATCATGGATATCGTATTTATAGAACAACTCACCGTGTTCACCACCATTGGCGTTTATGACTGGGAACAGGGCATGCAGCAGAAGCTGGTGCTCGATGTCGAAATGGCGTGGGACAACCGTCGTGCCGCGGTGAGTGACGATGTGAACGACTGTCTGAGCTATGCCGATGTCACCGAGGTTATCCTCAATCATCTGCAGGGCCAGCGCTTTGCCTTAGTCGAACGCGTGGCGGAAGAAATTGCCGATCTGTTGATGAATCGTTTCAAAACTCCCGGTGTACGCATCAAGGTCGGGAAACCTGGCGCGGTGGCCCAGGCAGCGACCGTTGGCGTGCGTATTGAGCGCGGGACTATTCCTAAATAAATCATCCGTGATTGCCATCACAATGAAACCAAACCAAATTATGGTGTGTCTCACTTGAGGCCGTTGCGCTAACGGACGCGAAGTTGCCGATTTTCTTAAGGTTTCCTTCAGCGTGGCGCAGGCATAATTTTAGGCGGTAGCACCTTGCGACCGCCTTTTTACTGTTTAAAACGGATAGAGGAAAAATTTTGATGGCAGATATTCACCAGCTTTGGGTTGCTGCAATCCTGGGGGTTGTGGAAGGCCTCACGGAATTCCTGCCGGTCTCTTCTACGGGCCATATGATCATTGTTGGCCATCTGTTGGGTTTTGAGGGTGATAAAGCTGAAACCTTTGAAGTTGTCATTCAGCTGGGTTCAATTTTAGCGGTAGTGGTGATGTTCTGGCGCCGCCTGTTCGGACTGATTGGTATTCACTTCGGTAAGGAGCCGCATGAAGGCACCGGAACCGGGAAACTGACGCTGATTCACATCCTGTTAGGTATGGTTCCCGCGGTGGTGATTGGTCTGGTGCTCCACGATCAAATCAAAAGCCTGTTTAATCCGATTAACGTGATGTACGCGCTGGTCGTTGGTGGTGTGTTGCTGTTGGTCGCGGAGTACTTCAAGCCGAAACAGCCTAAAGCGGTAGGTATCGATGATATCACTTACCGCCAGGCGTTTATGATTGGCTGCTTCCAGTGTCTGGCGCTGTGGCCGGGCTTCTCGCGTTCGGGTGCCACCATTTCTGGCGGTATGCTGATGGGCGTGAGTCGTTATGCCGCATCGGAGTTCTCGTTCATCCTTGCGGTGCCGATGATGATTGGTGCGACCGGCTTGGATCTCTACAAGAGCATGGGCTTCCTGACGATGCAGGATTTCCCGATGTTCGCCGTCGGCTTCGTGACCGCCTTTATCGTAGCGCTGCTGGCCATCAAAGTGTTCCTGGAACTGATTAAGCGTATTTCGTTTGTCTCGTTCGCTATCTATCGCTTTATCGTGGCGGCGGCGGTTTACGCCATCTTCATGTAAGCGCGGCGTGCGGCCAGTTATGCTGGCCGCACGTTGATCAACCCTTCCTGTACTGCCATCACCCGACGACGCGTCAACTCTTCCCGCACGGCTGGACCTTTAAAACCTGCTGCAACCACATCCTTAGTCGGCACCGCCTGAGACAGTGCAAACGCCTGACGCAAATAATCGCCTTGTGGATAGGCCAGGCTTTCCATTCCGGTGCGGCCACGCGCGTCGGCTTCGCTGGTTAGCGCCATCTTCTCTACGCGATCGGGCTTGCGCCACGCATCAATGCGATCAAACAGAGCCACCAATGACTCCGCTGACTGACGTTCAATGGTGTGGACGATATCGTGGAATTCGGTGACGATTAACGCCAGGTCGCGCACCTGATTGGGTACGCGCAGCCGCTGGCACAGTGCTTCGACAATCGGGACGCCAGCTAAACCGTGACCATGATGGCTCGGCCATTTTTCCGGCGGCGTCAGCGCCTTACCGACATCGTGGAACAGCGTGGCAAAGCGCACGTCCAACTCATCTGAAAGGGCGGCAGATATCGTCAGCGTCATTAACGCGTGCACGCCGGTATCAATTTCGGGATGCCATTTGATCGGCGCCGGAATGCCGTACAGGTTATCCAGCTCCGGGAACAGCACCTGCAACGCACCGCAGTCACGCAATACCTGAAAATAGACCTGCGGATTGCGGGTCAGCAGGGCTTTTTCGGTCTCTTTCCACACGCGTTCGGCCGTGAGGTCAGCTAACTCGCCGCTCTCCGCCATCTCACGCATTAAGGCCTGAGTTTCATCCGCGACACGGAAATTGAGGTGGGCAAAACGGGCAGCGAAACGCGCCACACGCAGGACGCGCAGCGGATCTTCGTTAAAGGCGGCGGAGACATGGCGCAGGGTGCGATTCGCCAAATCCTGCTGTCCGCGATAAGGGTCGATTAAGCTGCCGTCGTCGGCCTGCGCAATGGCATTGATGGTGAGATCGCGGCGCTGCAAATCCTGCTCCAGCGTCACGTCCGGGGCAAATTGTGTGACAAAACCGGTGTAGCCCTTGCCATTTTTGCGTTCGGTACGCGCCAGTGCATACTCTTCACGACTGCGTGGGTGCAAAAAAACCGGAAAATCCCGGCCCACCTGCTGATAACCTTGTGCCAGCATCGCTTCAGGTGTGGCACCGACCACCACCCAATCTCTATCTTTTACCGGCAAGCGCAGTAAGGCATCACGCACCGCGCCACCGACCAGAAACGTCTTCACTCAACCACTCCAGAGGCAATGTATTCTGCGCGCCGTGCACGCATGTTGCGTTATTGTTGCATACTTTGGCTAAATATCGGGCACGCCAAAAGGGGCATCTTACGATCCCCTTGAAGAAAACAACAAATCGGCGTGGTGGTTTAGTTCATCCAGCGATCGTTTTTCTTACGGCGTGGCACCATGTGCGGCAATACCAAACCAAGCAGCAAGCCGACACCCAACACGCCGCCACCATACATAAACCACTGCATGATGATGGTGCGCTGTTTGTCATCCAGCTGGACGTTCGCGGCGCTGACTTTCTTCTGTGCGACAATCAGCTCATTTTTCAGCTTCTGATTTTCCGCTTTCAGGCCGTCAATGGTGCCGTCGCTTTTCGCCACTTTGCTCTGCATTTCAGAGGTGCGCTGATTCCAGCTGTTGTCGATGTTCGCCAGCTTAGCGGTGAGATCTTTGACCTGTTGCTCCAGCTGCGGCACGCGGGTGCGCAGGCTAGGTTCGGCACTCAACTGGGACAGTGGGATCCAGTTGGTTTTCCCTTCGGCATCACGAATCTGACCATATTGGGAATCGTTGTTGACCTGCAACAGGGTGACTTCCTCTCCGGCATTCAGCTTGCCAATCAAGCGATATTGATCGCCCGGACCGCTGCGTACCCAAGTGGATAATTCATCGGAGATATAACGCTTTTCGTCAGCAGCATGAACGGGGGCGATGGCGCTAAATGCCAGCAAAGAAAGGGCAGCAAGTGTGATTTTTTTCATTCGATGTCGTTTTTTCTTAATGGCGTAAAATTACCGGCACAGTCTGGAGACGCTTCTCAAAAATCTGAATGAGAACTATCCTGGTCTCAATCTGGTGCGAAAAGGGTCGTAAAAGCACAAGAAAGCGGAGACAGCGGGCTTCCGGTGCATTACTCTTCGCCAGATTAAACTCGTAAGTGCCAGCAGCGTATTGAATAAAAAATTATGACCATCGAAATCGAATTAAAGTTCATTGCCACACCACAAGCCGCCGAAAAACTCGGTGAAACCCTTGCCGCGTGGCCACATCAGCACTTCGCCGCACGCGAGCTGACTAACATCTATTTTGAGACCGATGACAATCAGCTACGTCGTTGGGATATGGGCCTGCGCATCCGCGGTGTCGATCAGCGTTATGAGATGACGCTGAAGGCCGCCGGAAAAACCGTGGGCGGTCTGCATCAACGCCCGGAATATAACGTCGACCTCACTGAGCCTACGCTGGATATCGCCCAGCTGCCGGCCGAAATCTGGCCAGAAGGCACCGATGTCGCGGCATTACAGCAGCGCCTGCAACCGCTGTTCAGCACCCATTTCCAGCGTGAAGCCTGGCTGGTGCAGTTTGGTGAGAGCGAAATTGAAGTGGCGTTTGATCGCGGAGACGTCGCCGCAGGCGAATTGAGCGAGCCGTTGTATGAAGTCGAGCTGGAGCTGAAAAGCGGCCAGCGTGCCGACATGCTGCAGTTCGCAGAAGCCTTGAGCACCGCTGGCGGCCTGCACCTGGGCAGTTTGAGCAAAGCGGCGCGCGGTTATCAGCTGGCTCAGGGCAATCCTGCCCGCCCACTGCGTGCGTTAGCGCTGCAAAAAATCGGTGCCAAAGCCACGGTAGAGCAGGGCATGGTCAATGCAATGACCGCCGGTCTTAACCAGTGGCAGTATCACGAAGAAGTCTGGCTGCGCGGAAATGCCGATGCCAAAGAAGCGGTGATGGATGCGCTGGAAACCCTGCGTCAGGCGTTTTCGCTGTTTGGTGCGCTGGTACCGCGCAAGGCGAGCAGCGATCTGCGTCAGAAACTGACTCGTCTGGATGAGCTGTTAGCGGATGCGGAAATTGATGCGGAAACCGCCTGTTTCTCGCCTGTCTCTGTTGGTGCTCAGTTAGCACTTACTTACTGGCTAGTGGAGTCACAATGGCAGAACTGGCTGGATGATAAGAGCAAAAGCAAGCTGCAGGGTTCGTTCAAACGCTTCAGCGACATCATGCTCAGCCGTATTGCTGCCGATCTGCGTGAGACCTTCGTCGATGTGCAGCTGTTCAACGAATTCCAGGACAAATCCACGCGCCTGAATCGCCAGCTGCTAGCGGTGCATCTGCTGGCAGGGGCTTACCCAGCGGAAGAGGTGAATGTCTGGCTTGCAGGCTGGCAGGAACTGCAGCATGCGATCCGCATCCAGCAGGACCGCGGGTTGATTCAACTGGTTAATCTGGCCATTCGGCCATCGCCGTTCTGGCTGAATAGCGGAGTGAAACGCTAAGCCGGACGCACAATCGAATCAGGGAGGGAAGATGTTGTTACCGTTACCGGCGCTGATGCAGGCGCAGTTAGCTAACGTGGCCGAGCGCCTGAATATGCCGTCTTCCGCCTTTACGGCAGAGCAGGCGGGCGCGCTGACCTTTAGTGACTTTATCGTTGATAACCTGCAGCAGCATCCGGAGTGGTGGCAACAACTCCAGCAGCAACCGCCTGCACCAGATGAGTGGCAGCACTACAGCACCTGGCTGAAACAGGCGCTGGCGGGCGTGGAAAATGAAACTTCCCTGATGCGCGAACTGCGTCTGTTCCGCCGCCATATGCTGGTGCGTATGGCGTGGATGCAGGCGCTACAACATGCCAGCACCGAACAGAGCCTGACACAACTCAGCACGCTGGCGGAGATTCTCATCGCTGCCGCTCGTGATTGGGTGTGGCAGGATTGCAGCCGCGATTTCGGCACGCCATGTAATGAAGCCGGTGAAGCGCAGCCCATGCTTATCCTCGGCATGGGCAAGCTGGGCGGCGGCGAACTCAACTTCTCTTCCGATATCGACCTGATCTTTGCCTGGCCGGAAAACGGCGTGACGCAAGGTGGCCGTCGCGAACTCGATAACGCCCAATTCTTTACCCGCATGGGCCAGCGCCTGATCAAAGTGCTGGATCAGCCTACCGTGGATGGTTTCGTCTATCGCGTGGACATGCGCCTGCGTCCGTTTGGTGACAGTGGCCCGCTGGTACTGAGTTTTGCTGCACTGGAAGACTACTACCAGGAGCAGGGGCGTGACTGGGAGCGCTATGCGATGGTTAAAGCGCGCCTGATGGGCGACGATCAAGGCCACTGGAGCCAGGAGTTGCAGCAGATGCTGCGGCCGTTCGTCTATCGCCGCTACATCGATTTCAGTGTGATTCAGTCGCTGCGCAACATGAAAGGCATGATTGCCCGTGAAGTGCGGCGCCGTGGCCTGAAAGACAACATCAAACTCGGCGCGGGCGGCATTCGCGAAACCGAATTTATCGTGCAGGTGTTCCAGCTCATTCGTGGTGGACGTGAGCGCTCACTTCAGCTCCGTTCCCTGCTGCCAACGCTGCAGGCGATTGGTGAACTGGCCTTGCTGAGTCCGGCGCAGGTGGAACATTTGCGTGCGGCCTATCTGTTCCTGCGTCGTCTGGAAAATCTGCTGCAAAGCATCAATGATGAGCAGACGCAAACCCTGCCGGAAAACCCGCTTGATCGTCAGCGTTTAGCCTGGGCGATGGGCGCGGCGGATTGGGATGCGCTGATGGTGCAACTTGAACAGCAGATGGCGGGAGTGCGCAGCATCTTTGATGAACTCATTGGTGATGATGCACCAGACGTGGACGATCAACCGCAGCTGGCAGAATTTGCTGGTCTGTGGCAGGACACGCTGGAGGAGAGCGATCTCATTCCTGTTGTGCCACAGCTGAACGAAGCGCAACGTCATGCGCTCTTCGAATCGCTGAACAGTTTCCGCCAGGATGTCAGCCGCCGTACCATCGGCCCGCGTGGGCGTCTGGCGCTTGATCAACTGATGCCGCGCCTGCTGAGCGAAGTCTGTCCACGCGAAGATGCTGATGTGGTGCTGGGCCGTTTGACACCGTTGCTGCTCGGTGTATTGACGCGTAGCACCTATCTGGAGCTGCTGACGGAATATCACGGGGCACTGCGCCATCTGATCCGCCTGTGTGCCGCCTCGCCGATGGTCGCCAGCCAGCTGGCACGTTATCCGCTGTTGCTGGATGAACTGCTCGATCCCGCCACGTTGTATCAACCCACGGCTACCGATGCCTATCGCGATGAACTGCGCCAGTATCTGCTGCGTATTCCCACCGATGATGAAGAACAGCAGCTGGAAGCGCTGCGCCAGTTCAAGCAGGCGCAGCATCTGCGCATTGCCGCGGCCGATATCGCTGAAACGCTGCCGGTGATGAAAGTGAGTGATCACTTAACCTGGCTGGCAGAAGCCATTATCGAATCGGTGGTGCAGCAAGCGTGGCAAATGATGGTGCAGCGCTATGGACGCCCTTCGCACCTCACCAGCGACAGCGAGCGTGGTTTTGCTGTGGTCGGCTACGGCAAACTGGGCGGCTGGGAGTTGGGTTACAGCTCGGATCTGGATTTGGTGTTCCTGCATGACTGCCCGGACGATGCGGAAACCGATGGCGAACGCGTGATTGATGGCCGCCAGTTCTACCTGCGGCTGGCGCAGCGCGTGATGCATCTGTTTAGCACGCGCACCTCCTCTGGCATCTTGTATGAAGTCGATGCGCGCCTGCGTCCGTCTGGCGCGGCGGGCATGCTGGTGAGTACCTTTGCCGCCTTCGATGATTATCAGCGTAATGAAGCCTGGACCTGGGAACATCAGGCGCTGGTGCGCGCGCGTATTGTGTTTGGTGAAACGGCGCTCTGCGATCGTTTCAATAACATCCGTCGCGGCATTCTTTGCCTGCCGCGTGAGCGTCCTGCACTGCAAAAAGAAGTGCGAGAGATGCGCGAGAAAATGCGTGCCCATCTGAGCAACAAACACAAAGGACGCTGGGAGATCAAAACCGATGAAGGCGGCATCACCGATATTGAATTCATCGCGCAATATCTTGTCTTAGGCTACGCGGCAGAGCAGCCTGCGTTGACGCGTTGGTCGGACAATGTGCGAATTTTTGAATTGATGGCGCGTCAGGAGATCATGGATGCAGAGGAAGCGCAGGCGCTGACTCACGCATATGTCACGCTGCGTGATGCATTGCATCATCTCGCATTGCAGGAGCTGCCGGGGCACGTCGCGCCGGAATCTTTTGCTACTGAGCGGGCTGCCGTGCATCGCAGCTGGCAACGCTGGCTGGCTGCAACCGAATCTGATAGCGCGGAAGCGTAAAATAACGCTTCGCCCCTTAGTGACCCGGCATACAGGAAGGCGCGCAGCCCACGCACCTGTGGCTCGAAGTATCATCGGGGTATGTTATTATCCGCGCATAATTTTGACCGTAGTCTGGAGTCTTTGGAATGAAAGTAACGCTGCCCGCTTTTGGCAAAGCCGCTGTGCTGGTTGTTGGCGATGTCATGTTAGATCGCTACTGGTATGGCCCAACCAGCCGTATCTCGCCTGAAGCCCCGGTACCGGTGGTGAAAGTCGATACCATCGAAGAGCGTCCTGGCGGCGCGGCCAACGTGGCGATGAACATTGCTGCACTGGGTGCGGGCTCGCGTTTGATTGGCCTGACGGGTGAAGACGATGCGGCACGTGTGCTGAGCGAGACGCTGGAAAAGGTCAAAGTCGATTGTGATTTTGTCGCGGTGAAAAGCCATCCCACCATCACCAAACTGCGTGTGCTTTCGCGCAACCAGCAGCTGATCCGCCTCGATTTCGAAGAGGGTTTCGAGCAGGTTGATCCACAGCCTATCCACGATCGTATGCGTCAATCGCTGGCGCAGGCCGGTGCACTGGTGCTGTCAGATTACGCCAAAGGCGCGTTGAGCAGCGTGCAAACCATGATTCAGCTGGCGCGTGAAGCCAACGTGCCGGTGTTGATCGACCCGAAAGGCACGGATTTTGAGCGCTACCGCGGTGCGACTTTGCTGACGCCTAACCTGTCTGAGTTCGAAGCCGTGGTGGGTAAATGCAAAACCGTGGAAGAGATTGTGAATCGCGGCATGCAGCTCATCGCCGATTATGAGCTCTCCGCGCTGCTGGTCACCCGTTCTGAAAACGGCATGACGTTACTGCAACCGGGCAAAGCGCCGCTGCATCTGCCAACGCAGGCGCAGGAAGTGTTTGACGTCACCGGTGCAGGTGACACCGTTATTGGCGTGCTGGCCGCCGTGCTGGCGGCCGGAGACAGCCTGGAAGAAGCCTGTTTCCTCGCCAATGCGGCAGCGGGCGTGGTCGTGGGCAAACTCGGGACATCAACCGTAAGCATCGTTGAGCTGGAAAACGCCATTCATGCTCGTCCCGACAGCGGGTTTGGTGTGATGACCGAAGCCGAGCTTAAAGCAGCGGTGGCGCTGGCGCGTCAGCGCGGTGAGAAAGTGGTGATGACCAACGGCGTGTTCGACATCTTGCATGCGGGCCACGTTTCCTATCTTGCCAACGCACGTAAGCTGGGCGACCGTCTGATTGTTGCGGTAAACAGTGATGCTTCCACCAAACGTCTGAAAGGCGAAACCCGTCCGGTTAACCCGCAGGAAAACCGTATGATCGTGCTTGGTGCGCTGGAAGCGGTGGATTGGGTGGTGCTGTTTGAAGAAGACACGCCACAGCGTTTGATTGCGGGTGTGTTACCGGATCTGCTGGTGAAGGGCGGCGATTATAAGCCGGAAGATATTGCGGGCAGTAAAGAGGTTTGGGCCAACGGCGGTGACGTGCGGGTGCTGAATTTCGAAGACGGTATCTCCACCACTAACATCATCAAGACGATTCGCAGCCACTAACGGCGAGCACTGAGATCCCAGATGATTCGCCGTCACTACAGGCGAGCACTGAGATTTCCAATGATTCGCAGCCACTAACGGCAAACTCTGAGAGTTCAGACGATTGCCGTCACTCACGGCTAATACGAAGATTCCAGACGATTCGCCGTCACTCACGGCGAGCGTAGGGCAAGTGGATACAAACTCAACAGGCGGCCAAAAGGCCGCCTGTTATTGTCTGCGAGCAATGTATGCTCAACGGGTGCTGGCAAGCGATATACGCCCGGCGAGTCAGTGGTTTACTGCGGAGTGTCGATTTTACCCGCCGGATCCGGTGTCACTACCGCAGGTGCCGGTGCGGCTGGGCTCTCACTTTCCAGTTTTGCCAGGCGCTGTTCCAGTGCGGCCAGCTTCTCACGCGTGCGCAGCAGTACCTGCGTCTGCACATCAAACTCTTCACGATTAACTAAATCCATGCGGGTTAACTGCGCCTGCAATACCTGACGAATTTTCTTTTCGACATCGTCGCCAAAGTCGCGAATCCCTTTTGGCATAGCTTCATGGACCTGGCGAGCCAGTTGTTCAATTTTTTTCGTGTCGATCATGATGATTTCCTGGTTGCGGTGGCTGATAACAGCACGTGTTCCGACTCAACAAAGGTTAAGTGTAATGCCTGAAACGAAAAGGTTAAACCTGAATTCCGCATCGCAGTAAATGCAAAAGCATTTGCGCTTTTGTCGATTGCCCGTCCAGATGATTGGCGTTATAGTGAGCTCGCTTATTCTCAGGGCGGGGCGAAATTCCCCACCGGCGGTAAATCAGCTTCGGCTGAAAGCCCGCGAGCGCTTTCGCTGCAAAGTGAAAGGTCAGCAGATCCGGTGTAATTCCGGGGCCGACGGTTAGAGTCCGGATGGGAGAGGGTAACGACATCAGCCGGGCTTACGCCCGCGTCACGTTTTTGCCATGTGTATTATTTGCGCACTCCTAAGCACGCCCTGGTTCTGGTAACTCATATATTTTTTATAAGGTTTTTTACCATGAATCAGACGCTTCTTTCTGAATTTGGCACGCCGGAACAGCGTGTAGAACGCGCCATCGATGCGCTGCGTAACGGTCGCGGTGTGATGGTGCTCGACGATGAAAATCGTGAAAACGAAGGTGACATGATCTTTGCCGCCGAAACCATGACCGTAGAGCAAATGGCACTGACTATTCGCCACGGCAGCGGCATTGTCTGCCTGTGCATCACTGAAGAGCGCCGCCAGCAGTTGGATCTGCCGATGATGGTAGAAACCAACACCAGCTCTTATGGCACTGGCTTTACTGTCACCATTGAAGCCGCAGAAGGTGTTACCACCGGTGTTTCTGCCGCTGACCGCGTCACCACGATTCGTGCCGCTGTGGCAGATGGCGCTAAGCCGAGCGATCTCAACCGTCCAGGCCATGTCTTCCCGCTGCGCGCGCGCGAAGGTGGTGTGCTGACGCGTGGTGGTCACACTGAAGCCACCATCGATTTGGTGACGTTAGCAGGTTTCAAACCCGCCGGTGTGCTGTGTGAATTGACCAATGACGACGGCAGCATGGCGCATGCGCCAGAAGCGATTGTGTTTGCCAAACAACACGATATGCCGGTCGTGACTATTGAAGATCTGGTGGCTTATCGCCGCGAGCGTGAAACGCGGCAGGCAAGCTAAGCCTCAGTTATCGTCACCAAAAAATCCGCAGCTTCTCCAGGCTGCGGATTTTTTATAGCGCTTAAGTACGTTTTTAAACCCCATTTTCACCGCCCATCCACTGCACAAATTCTTATTCAAATTCCCTGATAGAGATCATCACAGTTATCAGCGTTAATCCCGGCACGAAAGCGCGTATCGTAGCGGCTAATAAAGCGACACTTTCGTCAGAGGAACCATCATGAGCCACAACCGTATGCCCGCCCTGTTTTTGGGTCACGGCAGTCCGATGAACGTACTGGAAGACAATACCTATACCCGCGCATGGCAGCATCTGGGGGCAACATTGCCACGTCCGCGCGCCATTCTCGCTGTGTCGGCACACTGGTACACACGCGGTACGGCGGTGACGGCCATGAATAATCCGCGCACCATCCATGACTTTGGTGGCTTCCCGCAGGCGCTGTTTGATGTGCGTTATCCAGCACCGGGTTCGCCTGAGCTGGCACAGCAAGTCATCGATCTGCTGGCACCGATTGACGTCCATGCCGACCAGGAGTGGGGATTTGATCACGGCTCATGGGGCGTGCTGGCAAAAATGTATCCGCAAGTCGATATCCCGGTGGTGCAGTTAAGTATCGATGGGACGCAATCGGCGCAATGGCACTTTGAATTAGGTCGCAAACTGGCGTCACTGCGTGACGAAGGCGTGATGATCGTCGCCAGCGGTAACGTGGTGCATAACTTGCGTATGCTGCGCTGGCAGGGTGCCGCCACAAGCTATCCATGGGCAGAAAGCTTCAATGAATTTGTGCGTGAGAATTTGAGCTTTGCCGGTGAAGCAGCAGATCATCCGTTGGTGAATTATCTGCAGCACGAAGGTGCAGAGATGTCCAACCCAACGCCAGAACACTATCTGCCGTTGCTGTATATCCTCGGTGCGCGTGCAGCTGAGGAGTCGATCAGCATTCCTGTGGAAGGGATGGAGATGGGCGCAATCAGTATGCTTTCGGTGCAGGTAAGTTAATGAACTGGCCGCCCGCGTCTGACGGGCGGCACAGCATTTATTCGATAAAGGTATGCGGGTAGAAGCGTGACAGATCCTGAGTGATCAGCGCGCGATCTTCACGAATGCCGATACCAGCGGGTTGATCGTCAATCAGCCAGCTACCGATCAAGGTGTAGCTGTCGCCGAACTTCGGCAACGGATGGAACTGCTGGATGATCATTCCCTCTTCGCCGTACGGACCTTCAGCACGGGCGATCTCCTGACCATTTTCGATGATGCGAATATTGGCACCTTCACGTGAAAACAGCGGTTTCACCACGTACTTGTCCATCTGCGGGGCATTTTTGTCGTCGGCAAAGTAGGCGGGCAGCAGATTGGGATGGTCAGGGAACATTTCCCACAGCAGCGGCAGCAGCGCTTTATTCGAGATAATGCTTTTCCACGCCGGTTCTAACCAACGCACACCGGCATCTGCCAGCTTGGTGGAGAACACTTCACGCAGCATAAATTCCCAAGGATAAAGCTTAAACAGGTTGCTGATCACCTGGTCATGCTGATCGGTAAACTGGCCTCTTTCACCCAACCCAATATCATCGATATACAGGAATTCATTCGGCAGGCCGGCTTCGGTGGCGCAATCCTGCATGTACTGCACTGTGGCACGATCTTCTTCGGTGTCACGGCAGCAGGCAAAGTGCAGCCAGTTAAAACCGTGCTCCTGATGCAACGCGGCAAAGCGCTCAATCAGCTTTTCCTGCAGGCTATTAAACTGGTCACTGCCTTGTGGCAGGTTGCCCGCATTGACTTGATCTTCCAGCCAGATCCACTGGAAAAAGGCCGCTTCATACAGAGAGGTCGGCGTGTCGGCGTTATTCTCCAGCAGCTTGGCATCGCCTTTACCGTCCCAGGCTAAATCCAGACGGGAATAGAGCGAAGGCTGACGCAGCTTCCACGAGTCTCGTACGAAGTCCCAGGTGTGTTTGGGAATGCAGAAGCGAGTGAGCAGTTCATCACTGTTCACCACTTTTTCCACCGCCTGCAGACACATCTGATGCAGTTCAGCGGTGGTATCTTCTAATTGCTCAACCTGTGCGAGGGTGAACTGGTAATAAGCGTCTTCACACCAGTAAGGTTCACCGTACATGGTGTGAAACTGGAAGCCATATTCGTTGGCTTTTTCGCGCCAGTCCGGACGTTCGCTGATAGCAATACGTTGCATACTGCGGCTTAGCCTCCCATCGAGCGGCTGCTGCCAGTGCTGCTGCGATTGGTGCTGGTGGCATTGCTGCGCTGCATAGTGTTTTGTTTCGCAACGCTCTCACCGAAGCCACCACGCGTGATGGTGGAGGTGGTCGCTGGCTTAGGTGCCATGGCGGTTTTCGGCACGTTCATGCTACGGCCTGAGGTCGCGGCACCATAGTTTTTGCCTGAAGCATCGACAAACTGACCGTTAGCCGGACTTTTCGGGGTTTTCGGTGAGAACAACGGTTGCTGCGCAAAGCCCGCGCCGCCGCCCATCATGCGTCCCATCATGTAACCGGCCATCAGCGGCATCCAGAAGCTACCGCTCTGCTGCGCTTCGGCATTGTTGGTGGTGCCAACACCGGCCTGAGCAGGTGTTTGCTGGCACTGATTCTCACCGAACTCTGCAACGCAATCTTCGCGCGTGGCGTATTTCGGCGCGGTGCGTTCTGCTTCTTTCTTCGCATCGTTATACGCAGTAGTACATTGCGCGCTTTGGCTAGGGTTAGCTTTCGCACAATCATCCGCGTTTTGGTACAGCGATACTGTCTCATCGCTCTGTTCGCAGCCAGCCAGCATAAACACTGCGGTCACCGCGAGTGCAACTGGTGTTAAATGGCGTGCCTGCCAGCTTTTACGGAAAGCGGCATGACGAATATGTTTAGTCCGTTTCATTATTTTCATCCTGTGCCCAAAGGTGGGGCTTAGGATAGGTGATGAGTGGTGGAAAATGAAGCGAGAAGCCGGATGGCTGGGGGATCTTTACGTTGTTATACGTTTGAATGCGAAAGGGGCCGCAAGCAGCCCCTTAAGAGATTAATTACTGAAAGGATTTCCGCTACTGTGAGCGGCAGCCGGGCGCGCATTCGCGGCGGCTGAAGGTGCAGAGGTTTTCGGACCATTATCGACACGCGAAGCCTGCTGGCTGTTTTCCGGTGCCACCACTTCAGGTGCGGTGGTGATTTCCTTGCCCAGCGTGCTGTTCAGCTGCTGCAGGTCCTGCTCATTCAACGTACCCAATGCATATTTGATGTTCAGCTGGTTAATCAGGTAGCTGTAACGCGCATCAGAAAGCTGCTGTTTGGCGTTGAACAGGGTCGTAGTGGCATCGAGCACATCAACGATAGTACGGGTACCCACCTGATAACCGGCTTCCATCGCATCTAACGAACTCTGAGCAGACACGACGGCCTGTTTGTAAGCATCGATGCTGCTGATGGACGCGTTAACGTTGTTAAACGAAGAACGCACGGTCTGGATTGCACTACGGTGTGCGCCTTCCAACTGCTCGCTGGCGGCAACAAAGTTATACTGCGCCTGTTTCACCTGCGAGGTCACCGAACCACCGCTGTAAAGCGGCAAGGAGAAGCTCAGGCCAACCTGATTGGAACCCGTGATGGAGTCGGTAGTGCCAGAACTCTGGTTAGCACGGCTGCCGCCATATTTGCTGTTAGACACACCGGTGGAGGCAGTCAGATCCAGCGTTGGCATATGACCAGACTCAGCAGAGCGAATTTGCTCGCGAGCTAAGTCCTGGCTCAAACGTGCAGATAACAGATTCAGGTTGCGGCTTTCAGCCTGTTTCAACAGCGTTGCAACGGCATCAGGACGTGCCGTTTTGAAACGATCGATATTCAGTGAAGCCAGTGCCAGATAATCCATGCCGGTAATCTGACGCAGCGATTCCACTGCATTATCGAGGTTGTTACGCGCGGTCACTTCGTTGGCCAGCACGCTGTCGTACTGCGCACGGGCGTTCTGCACGTCAGTGATCGCCACCAGACCCACGTTGAAGCGTTGGGTGGTTTGATCCAATTCGCGGTAAATCGACTGTTTCTGCGCTTCCGTGTAAGAAAGGGTATCAATCGCCTTCAACACGTTGAAATACGCGGTTGCGGTGTTCAGAATCAGATCCTGTTGTGCGACCTGATAGGTGACATCCTGAATCCCGGCGGTTTTTTCCTGCAGCGACAGCGCACGCCATTTCGACATATCGAAAATGGTTTGTGTTAATTGCAGAGAGGCGCTGGTCGTGTTGGAATGAAGACCGCTGCTGTCACGGTAACCATTATTATAGGTATAATCTGCGCCCAGACCGAGCTGTGGTAATAAAGGGCTACGCGCTTCGTTAATTTTCTCAAAGGCTGCATCACGGTCAGCGGCAGAAGCACGCAGATCCGGGTTGCTAAGGCGCGCCTGCTGGTAAACCTGCAACAGGTTCTCTGCCTGGCTGGCAAGGCTAAATCCGCCCAGGCTCAACCCAATAAAAAGTGGGAGCAGTTTTTTCATTTGCATTCCTTTTGTTGCAGCAAATTGCACTGGTAGTGCTGCAGGTAAGCCAAAAAATAATCGCCGATTCTACAGAGGCGGCGTCAGAGATAAGTTGGCTGAACGTGCCTTCTTCCCCTAATTTACGTAAATAATTCAGAAAGAACCACTCGGACGGAGCACAAGGGTTGGCTTTTCTTCGCTCCATCCCAATCTGCATAAGGAACCAGATGATGGCGGGTGAAAAAAAATCCCCTGTGACTTTTACAAAAAACGATGTAGAAATTATTGCACGCGATACACGCTACGATGGTTTTTTTTCCATTGTCCGCTACCGTTTCCGCCATCGCCGCTTTAATGGCGAGATGAGCGGTGAGGTGGTACGCGAAGTTTTTGAGCGCGGACACGCCGCCGTGCTGCTACCCTATGATCCCTTACGCGACGAAGTGGTGCTAATCGAACAGATTCGCATCCCGGCTTATGATTCCAGCCCAACGCCCTGGCTGCTGGAAATGGTGGCCGGTATCATTGAACCCGGTGAAACGCCGGAAGATGTGGCGCGACGTGAAGCAGTAGAAGAAGCAGGCCTCAAGGTCGGGCGTGTGAAACCGATAGTGAATTACTTAGCCAGCCCAGGCGGAACGTCTGAACGTTTGTCGGTGCTGGTGGGCGAAGTGGATGCCAGCCTGGCAGAGGGAAATCACGGGCTGGAGGAAGAGAATGAGGATATTCTTGTCCATGTGGTGAGCCGCGAACAGGCTTATCGCTGGGTGGAAGAGGGGATTATTGATAACGCGGCATCTGTCATCGCCCTGCAATGGCTGGCGTTGCACCATGAAAAACTACGACAAGAGTGGAAGCTAAAATGAAACAGCGCTATACCCCTGACTTTCCCGAAATGATGCGATTGTGCGAAACCAATTTCGCCCAACTGCGTCGCCTGCTGCCGCGTGATGACGAGGCAGGCGCGTCGGTGATCTATCAGGTGAGCGGCGCCCGTTATCAGCTGACTATTCAAGAGTCGACGCGATATACCACGCTGGTGGAGATTCGCCAGGTGGCCCCGGCAGTGAGTTACTGGAGCCTGCCATCCATGTCCGTTCGGCTGTACCATGATGCGATGGTCGCTGAAGTGTGTTCCACTCAGCAGATCTATCGTTTCAAAGCGCGCTATGATTACCCTAATAAAAAACTGCATCAGCGCGATGAAAAACATCAGATTAACCAGTTTCTTGCAGATTGGTTGCGCTATTGTCTGGCGCACGGTGCTGTAGCAGTGCCGGTCTGCTGATAGCATACAACTATGGCGTGGAGAGAAAGGAAACGCTTTGGATAGCCTGCTTACTCTTCCTGCGGCAAATGGGGCCGATATCAGGATTTTACAAATTACGGACACCCATCTTTTTGCAGGAAAACATCAATCGCTGCTTGGGGTAAATACCTGGTCGAGTTTTGATGCGGTGCTGGACGCCATCATGGCACAACAGCGCGATTATGATTTGATTATCGCTACCGGCGATCTCGCCCAGGATCACACCGTCGAAGCTTATCAACACTTTGTAGCGGGCATTTCACGCCTGCCAAAGCCGTGTGTCTGGCTGCCGGGTAATCACGATTTTCAGCCCGCGATGGTGAATACACTTGCCGATGCCGGAATCGCTTCCGATAAACATGTGCTGCTGGGTGAACACTGGCAGCTGGTGCTGCTGGATAGCCAGGTCTTTGGTGTGCCGCATGGCATGTTGAGCGAATACCAGCTCGAGTGGCTCGACAAGGCGCTGCGCCAGCATCCTGAGCGCCATACGCTAGTGCTGCTGCACCACCATCCGCTCGCTTCCGGCTGTACCTGGCTGGATCAGCATAGCCTGCGCAATCCCCATCAATTAGAAGCGGTGCTGCAACACTTCCCGCGTGCGCGTAATCTGGTGTGTGGCCACATTCATCAGGAATTAGATCTCGACTGGCATGGTCGTCGCGTGCTGGCTTCTCCTTCGACCTGCGTGCAGTTCAAACCGCATTGCACCAACTTCGCCATCGATGACGTGGCACCGGGTTGGCGCTGGTTAACCCTGAAGGCCGATGGCGTACTGGAAACCGAAGTGAATCGTTTGCAAAGCGATCTGTTCCGCCCCGATTTAGATTCCGAGGGCTACTAAGCGATGGCGGCGCTGATCTATCTGCACGGATTCAACAGCTCTCCGCAATCGGCCAAAGCCACACAACTGCAGCAGTGGGTAGCGCAACAGCATCCGCACATCAACGTGCTGGTGCCACAGCTGCCCACGTTTCCCGCCGAAGCCGCCAGCATGCTGGAAGAGCTGGTGATGCAGTACGCCGGTGAGCCACTTGGCCTGGTGGGATCGTCGCTCGGGGGCTACTTCGCTACCTGGCTGTCGCAATGCTTTATGCTGCCTGCGGTGGTGGTCAATCCTGCTGTGAGGCCGTTTGAGCTGCTGGTGGATTATCTCGGCGAGAACCGTAATCCCTACACCGGCCAGCAATATGTGTTAGAGTCACGCCACATTTACGATCTGAAAGTCATGCAGATTGACCCTCTCGAAGCGCCTGATTTACTCTGGCTGCTGCAACAGACCGGCGATGAAGTGCTCGATTACCGCCAGGCGCTGGAATACTACAGCGCATGCCGCCAAACGGTCGAAGAGGGTGGCAATCATGCTTATATCGGATTCGAACGCCATTTTGCGCAGATCATTGATTTTCTGGGATTAAATGCTCCCTGATTGCTGCGAGATGGACCCCTATTCCTATTGCTAATCAGACAGTTACGATGAGCCAATCAAGTTATAATGCCGATGCCATTGAGGTCTTAACCGGCCTTGAACCGGTGCGTCGTCGTCCGGGGATGTACACCGATACCACGCGCCCAAACCATCTGGGCCAGGAAGTGATCGATAACAGTGTCGATGAGGCGCTGGCGGGTCACGCCAAACGCGTGGAAGTGATCCTGCATGCCGATCAGTCACTGGAAGTTATCGATGACGGTCGCGGCATGCCGGTGGATATTCACCCGGAAGAGGGTGTGCCAGCGGTTGAGTTGATTCTTTGCCGTCTGCATGCGGGCGGTAAATTCTCCAACAAAAACTACCAGTTCTCCGGCGGCCTGCATGGCGTGGGGATTTCGGTGGTCAACGCCCTGTCAAAACGTGTTGAAGTCACCGTGCGCCGTAATGGTGAGATCTACGATATTGCCTTCGAAAATGGCGATAAAGTGCAGGATCTGACGGTGACCGGCACGGTCGGCAAACGTAACACTGGCACGCGCGTGCATTTCTGGCCGGATGAGAGTTTCTTCGACAGCCCACGCTTCTCGGTGTCGCGCCTGACGCATGTGTTGAAAGCCAAAGCGGTGCTGTGTCCGGGCGTGGAAATTGTCTTCAAAGACAAGGTGAACGATACCGAGCAGACCTGGTTGTATCACGGTGGTCTTTCAGATTACCTGAGTGAAGCCGTAAACGGCCTCCCCACCTTGCCGGAAAAACCCTTTGTCGGCAGCTTTGCGGGTGATGTTGAAGCGGTGGATTGGGCGCTGCTGTGGCTGCCAGAAGGCGGCGAACTGTTGACTGAAAGCTACGTGAACCTGATTCCCACCATGCAAGGCGGGACACACGTCAACGGTCTGCGCCAGGGCTTGCTGGATGCGATGCGTGAGTTCTGCGAGTTCCGCAATATCCTGCCACGCGGTGTAAAACTGTCTGCGGAAGATATCTGGGATCGCTGCGCCTACGTGCTGTCGGTCAAAATGCAGGATCCGCAGTTCGCCGGTCAAACCAAAGAGCGTCTCTCTTCGCGTCAGTGCGCGGCATTTGTCTCGGCTATCGTTAAAGATGCCTTCAGCTTGTGGCTGAACCAGAACGTGCAAGCCGCCGAAATGCTGGCCGAACTGGCAATCTCCAGTGCTCAGCGCCGTATGCGCGCGGCCAAGAAAGTGGTGCGTAAAAAGCTCACCAGCGGACCGGCACTGCCGGGCAAACTGGCAGACTGTAGTGCACAGGATCTGAATCGCACCGAACTGTTCCTGGTGGAAGGGGACTCCGCAGGTGGATCGGCCAAGCAGGCGCGCGATCGTGAATATCAGGCGATCATGCCGCTGAAAGGGAAGATCCTCAATACCTGGGAAGTGTCGTCAGACGAAGTGCTGGCATCGCAGGAAGTGCACGACATCTCGGTGGCGATCGGTATCGATCCCGACAGTGAAGATCTGAGCCAGCTGCGTTACGGCAAGATCTGTATCCTTGCGGATGCGGACTCCGATGGCTTACACATCGCCACCTTGTTGTGTGCGCTGTTTGTGAAGCACTTCCGCTCGCTGGTGCAACATGGCCATGTTTATGTCGCCATGCCACCGCTGTATCGCATCGATCTCGGCAAAGAAGTCTTTTACGCGTTAGATGAAGACGAGAAAGAGGGCGTGCTGGAGCAGCTGAAGCGTAAGAAAGGCAAACCGAACGTGCAGCGCTTCAAAGGTCTGGGTGAGATGAACCCGCTGCAGCTGCGTGAAACTACGCTCGACCCTAACACCCGTCGTCTGGTGCAGCTGACGGTCAGCGATGATGATGTTGAGCAGACGCTGCGCGTGATGGACATGCTGCTCGCGAAAAAACGTTCTGAAGACCGCCGTAACTGGCTACAGGAAAAAGGCGACCTCGCCGACCTGGAAGCTTGATGACCTGGGACGCTACGGCGTCCCAGATTATTTAGGCCAAGCCAAAATTTTTTACGGGGAAAGGAACGTGAAAATCACACTGGAAGAACTGCGCGCCTGGGTGGCGGTGGTGGATACTGGCTCAATCACGGCGGCGGCCGAGCAACTCGATCAAACCAGTTCTGGTATCAGCCGGGCGCTGAGTCGGCTGGAAAGCAAATTACAAACCACCCTGATGCACCGCACCACGCGGCGTCTCGCACTCACTGAGGAAGGGTTAATCTTCCTCGATCATGCGCGCCAGATCCTCTCGTCGGTCGAACTGGCGGAAGAGCAGATTGCCCAGCGCCGCGATATTCCCTCCGGCAGATTGCGCATCAATGCCAACGCACCCTTTATGCTGCATGTGATTGTGCCGCTGGTGGCGGAATTTCGACAGCGCTACCCGCTGATTCAGCTGGAGTTGAACACCGACGACATCATGATCGATTTGCTGGAGCAGCAGACCGATATCGCGATTCGCGTCGGGGAGTTGCGTGATTCTACGCTGCGTGCCCGCGTGCTGGGCAGCAGTGCTACGCGCTTAGTGGCGAGTCCGGCTTATCTGCAACAGCATGGCGAGCCTGAAACGATTGAGGCGTTGTCAGCCCATCAGCTTTTGGGATTCAGCCAGCTGGATGCGCATAACGTCTGGCCAGTGTGGCAGCGTGAAGGTGAGTTCTTACAAATTAAGCCGACCCTGTCGGCTTCCAGTGGAGAAACCTTACGTCAACTGGCGCTGGCAGGGCAGGGTATTGCACGCTTGTCTGATTTTGTCAGCCGTAAAGATCGCGAGCGGGGCGATTTAGTGCAGGTGCTGGAGCAGGAAACGCGCGAATGGCGTCTGCCGATTCACGCCGTGTATTACCGCAACCAGTCTCTTACCTCGCGCATTACCTGTTTTCTCGATTTTCTGCGCGAAAAGATAGAGCAAGATCGCCTGCTATAAAAAAGCCCCTGCACAGGCAGAGGCTTTGGCGATTAACGCGCTGGCTCTAACACCAGGATTTTCACGTCCACCACATCATCTTTGATCGTGGCGCGATGCGCGTCCATGTGCGGCATCTGCTGATGCTGCTCAAGATGGCGCAGTGATTCCCACTGCTCCAGCATAAAGATCGAATCCGGTGAATTCTGCTTCCACGGCACCTGCGCCTGATGGTCAACCAGCGCGTCGTACTGATGGCAACCCTCCTCTTCCAGCACGGTAGGGATCAGTGTCTTGATGGCTTCCAGCACCACATGACGGCGGCCTGGCTTGACGCAAATTTCTGCAACGACGGTTAACATAGCGCTTCCTCTTTTCCCGGTGTGCTTACAGTTAAGCAAAGATTTGGCTGAGATGAGTCCGATAACGTTCGATATCGCGCGGCACGTCCGGCATCTTGATCACATCGTTACAGATAAAGGTCGGTAAACCTTCCATACCGAGGAACTGGTTGGCTTTGTGGAAGTGCAGATAGAGACCGTCCACGCCAACACCTTCAAAGAACTGCTCAGGATCGGTAAACGCCTCCAGCGGCGCATTCCACGTCAGCGACAGCATGTATTTTTTGCCCTGAATCAAACCGCCAGAACCGTACTTTTTGCCCGCGTCGCTGCGCGTACGGCCATCGCTGGCATACAGTGAGCCATGACCTTCAGTGAACACGTCATCAATGTATTTTTTCACCGTCCACGGCTCGCCCATCCACCAGCCAGGCATTTGATAGATCACCACGTCGCTGTCGAGATATTTCTGCACTTCTTCTGCCACGTTGTAGTCGCTGTCGGCAAGGGTGACCACCACGTTATGGCCCAGATCGCGCAGTTGGCTGGCCGCCACCTCAGTGAGGGTATGGTTCAGTTCGCCTTTCGAGTGGGCAAAGGTTTTTCCGCCGTCGATGATTAAAATATTGCTCATGGATGATTCGCTCTGTTTCCCGTTGATGGCGCACACTCTACGCGCGCAGGCGGGACAAAAAAATGCGTGATTGATCACAAGACTTTTGCTAATAAAGCAACAATGCGCAGGGCTATGCAACAATCCGCGCGCAAACCGACATCAACATAAAAAAGAAGAAATCATGAAAACCGCGATACTGAGTGCATTACTTCTGGTGAGTGGCGCTGCCTCGGCGCAATCCCACCTCGACGAAATTCGTAGCAGTAAAACCCTGAAAGTCTGTACCACGGGCGACTACAAGCCTTACAGCTATCTGCGCAGCGATGGGCAGTATGAAGGGCTGGATATCAGCATGGCGCAGTCACTGGCGGCCAGCCTGGGCGCCAAAGTGCAGTGGGTGCCAACCACCTGGAAAACCATGAGTGACGATTTCGTGGCGAAGCAGTGTGATATCGCGCTGGGTGGCGTGTCCGTTACCTTAAAACGTCAGCAAATTGCCTGGTTTGCCGAGCCGCTGGGTGTGGATGGCAAGATCCCGCTGGTGCGCTGTGATGATAAAGACAAATACCAAACCGTCGCGCAGATCAACAAGCCGAGCGTGCGGGTGATTGAACCGGCTGGCGGTACCAATGAGGCCTTTGTGCACAGCCACTTGCCGCAGTCGACGCTGCAACTGGCCGATAACGTCGGTATTTTCCAGCAGCTGGTGGATAAGAAAGCCGATGTGATGATCACCGATGCGTCCGAAGCATTGTTCCAGATGAAGCACTACCCGACGCTGTGCGCCATCAATCCGGATAAGCCGATGCAGTATGGCGAAAAAGCCTACATGATTCCGCGTGATGATATGAGCTGGAAACTGTATGTCGATCAGTGGCTGCATCTCAGCACCGCCACCGGCGAATATGCGCAAATCGCCTCGCAGTGGCTGGGTGTGATTAAGTAATATCTTCCAGACAGAAGCGCGCCGCTACCCTTCATGGCGATAGCGGCGCGATGGATTACGTCAGGTTAAAGGGGCGCGATTGCCCCCTTGCTGCCCTCAGCGATACAAACTCGCTTTACCCAATCCACCAAACAGATTCATCTTGTAGCGAATCACTGCTTTGGCGGCAGTAATGGCTTCCGGATAAATCACGTTGGGATCCCACCAGGTTTCACGCGCCAGAATTTCGCGCAGTTTGGCGAAGTAGGCGTACTTCATATCGCTGGATATATTGATTTTGCCCACGCCGAGGGTCACCGCTTCAGCAATCTCCGCATCCGGGTTAGCAGAACCCCCGTGCAGTACCAGCGGAATATCGGTGCGCTGAGCAATATCTCTCAGAATATGCATCTGCAGTTCCGGCTTCATATCTTTTGGATAGATACCGTGCGCGGTGCCAATCGCTACCGCCAGGGTATCGACGCCGGTACGCTGGATAAAATCTTCCGCCTGCGCCGGTTCGGTATAGATCACTTTGCTGACGCCGCCTTCCACGGTGGTGCCGGTATCGCCAATGGTGCCGAGTTCACCTTCCACTGACACGCCTACCGAATGCGCCAGCTTCACCACCTCTTTGGTCAGTGCCACGTTCTCTTCGTACGGCAGCAGCGATCCATCGATCATCACCGACGTGAATCCACACTGGATGGCGCGCAGCACCTGCGCAATCGATGCGCCGTGGTCGAGGTGAATGGTGAAGGGCACTTTGCTTTTCAGCGTACGTTCACGCACATAGCCAAAGAATTCATCGGTCACGAACTCCAACTCACTCGGGTGAATCGAGATGATCGCCGGAGTATTGGTGGCCTCGGCTTCCTCCACCACAGCACGAATAAAGCAGCTGTCTGCTACGTTAAATGCGCCGATGGCGAAGCGGTGTTCACGAGTCGGTGCCAACATCTCTTTCATAGAAATCAACATGTTAATATTTCCTCAACGTGAGTTTTACCAGAGCCGACGCGTGCGCCGACCCGATGATGGATAAAAAGGGAAATGCTTCTGCATCCTGTTGCTGCGCGACTTATCGCGCTGTATCTTGCCGCTGCTTTACATCGCGATGATCGAAGCGGCTTTTCAGGTGCGTGTTAATGCGTCAAATCACGAGTGTTCTTTTCCACGCGTACCCTACGGGGCCCCGTAGGGGTGCCATTTATGGCGTCCGCGCCCTACGCTTTGCCAGCCGATCCCGACCAGCTCAGATACTCAATCACCACTTCACGGCAGGCGGATTCCATCAGCCCGAGCAGATCGGCCAGTTCCGCGTGCGGATGCTGTTTCAGCGCCTGCTCAACCGCATTTTTACCGGCATCAAACACTGCGGCGCCGACGTTAATCTTCGCCACACCATGCTGACTGACGCGGCGAATATCCTCGGCGGGTGTGCCCGAACCGCCATGCAGTGCCAATGGGCGTGTTGAGACCGCATGCAGCTCCTGCAAACGCTGGAAGTCGATCTTCGGCTTCACGCCAGCCGGGTAGAGCCCGTGCGCAGTGCCCACCGAAATCGCCAGCAAATCGATATCGGTTTGCTCAATAAACGGCAGCACGTCAGCAACCTGCGTCATTTTCACCGACGCATCCGCCAGCTCATAGGTGGGTGCATCGGCGATATGCCCCAACTCACCTTCGACGCAAACGCCAGCGGTGTGCGCCATCTTCACTACCGCTGCGGTCTGGTGGATATTTTCGGCCAGCGGATCGGCAGAGGCATCGATCATCAGGCCGGTAAAGCCGGCGCGAAATGCCTGGCCAATCAGCGGAAAGGCCTTGCCGTGGTCCAGCGCCAGCGCAACGGGTACCGTGGCGGCATTCGCCAGTGTCTGCACCAGCGGCACCGCGACGGCAGGTGGGAAGTGCGTGCTGTGGCCCTGATAGACATTTAATATCAGCGGTGCGCGCTGTTGCTCGGCGGCCTGAATCGCCGCCCGCGCGGTTTCAAGGTTGAAGCAGTTGATCGCCAGCACGGCATACTGCTGCTTAGCGGCGGCCTGAATCAGGTCATTCATCATGGCAAACATGGTGGCTCCTTATTCCAGTGTGAATTTGATCTCTTCGTCGCGGACGCCAGGGGCTTCCACGTCATCGAACTCTTCATCTGCCTGCGTTACCGGTTTTTTCATCAGCGACAGCATCACGCCGCACACCACGGTGCCGATTCCCAGCGCCAGACAGAACATCAGCGGTTTGGTGAACAGCGGCACTACAAACATCCCGCCGTGCGGCACCGGTGCTTCCACGCCCCACACCATAATCAGCCCACCGGCGATGGCAGAGGCCACCACGCAGCTGCCGACCACACGCAGCAGATCACGCGCCGCAATCGGAATCACCCCTTCGGTAATCATGCAGATACCCATCGGGAAGGCGGCTTTCAGCGCCTCTTTCTCCGCTTTGGTGTACTTATGGCGCGTCAGCAGATACGACAGCGTGATGCCAAACGGTGGAATCATTGAGCCGACAAACTTCACTGCTTCCGGGCCATAAATTCCGTCGACCAGCATGCCGTCGGCGAACAGCGACATGGTCTTGTTGATGGGGCCGCCGAAGTCAAAGGTCGCCATCGCGCCCAGCACCGCACCCAGCACAAACTTCGATCCGCCCTGCATCGATTCCAGCAGATGAATCAGCGCCTTTTGCAGCCAGACAATCGGCTGGCCAATAAAGGTCATCATCAATAGCCCGGCGATGATGGTACTCAGCACCGGCAGCACCATAATTGGCATCAACCCCTGCATCGATTGCGGCAGCTTAATGGTGCGGCGCAACAGCAATACCGTGTAACCCACCAGAAAGCCGCCGAGCATACCGCCGATAAAACCGGTGCCGATCTGCCCGCAGATAAAGCCGACGATCAAACCTGGCGCAAAGCCGGGACGATCGGCGATCGAGTAGGCAATCGCCGCGCTGATCAGCGGCACGATCAAGCCCATGCCCCAGCCGCCGATCTGATTCAGCATCCAGGCGATAGTGCCGGTTTGCTTGCCGACATCCGGCCCGCCAATCACCTGGCCGAGTGCGATACAGATCCCGGCGGCGACGATCAGCGGGATCATCCAGGAGATCCCGGTGAGCAGATGGCCTTTGATCTCTTGTCCGTACTGACGTTTGTTGTCGTTCATGATGGATCTCCTCAGGCACGCGCCAGTGAATCCGCCACTTTTTCGAGGAATTTCACCGGTGACTTGATCACCACTTCGGTTTTCACTCGCACAATGGGTTTGCCCTGGAAACGTTCTTCGCCGTTGATCTTCACATCAATGGCGAGGATCACTACGTCAGCGGCGGCGATGTCTTCACGCGTCAGCGCGGTTTCAGTGCCAATGGTGCCCTGGGTTTCAACGTGGATGGTGTGGCCCAGTGCATGAGCGCCTTTGATCAGTTTTTCACGCGCAATATAGGTATGCGCGATGCCTGCCGTGCAGGCCGCTACACAGACGATATTCATGTGTCACCTCAAAGAGTTAGGGGATTAACAGAGGTCGGTTTCGGCGTACTGGCTAAACAGCCGGATGATATTGCTGGGGTCTTTTTCCACCAGCAGTTGGGCAATCACCTCATCATCGGCCAGCGCGCTGGCCACCTGCGACAACAGGCGAATATGGGTGGTGTTCTGATCTTCCAGTCGCACCGCGAACAGGATGATGCAGCGCACCTGGCTGCCATCGAGCGTCTCCCAGGGGATATCCTGTTGGGTACGACCAATGGCTAATGTGGTGTGTTGGACGGCGGAAGACTTGCCATGCGGAATGGCAACGTGGTTTTCGAACCCGGTTGAGCCTTCAGCTTCACGCAGCCAGACATCTTCAATAAAGGCTGCGCGATCGGTGATGGCGCCGTCCTGATACAGCAGATCGGTCAGTTCGTTGATCACTTCTTCTTTAGTGGTGGCGGTGAGCGCCAGGTTAACGCGGCGTGGCGTCAGAATGCGGGAAATGTCCATGGGTTTTACCTCATTCAATTAATGTTCAGCCAACGCGCAGTGCGCGCCGTCCGGCAGCTGGCTGCCAATCATGGCGTCAGTCACCCGCCGGATATCGTCATCGTTAAAAAATGCACTCACATACACTGCCGGAATAGGACCGGCGTTGAGATGGATAGTGGTGATCACTAAATCCACCGTCTGGTTCTGACAAAACGCGGCGTGATTGCTGGCGGAGACCACACCCGCAATTTCCCAGTCAGGGAACGCCCGCAAGATGCGACTCTTCAGCAGATGCGACGTCCCCACGCCGCTGGAACACACCACCAGAATGCGTTTATGGGCAATTTGCCGCTCCAGCGCAGCCTGGAAATGCACGCAGAGATAACCGATTTCGTCGTCAGCCACTGGCGAAAGCCCATAAGTGCGAGCGGTTAATTGCATCGCCTGTTGCGTTAACGAAAATATGCCCTTCATTTCCTGCTGAATATCCTCCAGCAGCGGATTGCGAATATGAATGTGATATTTGAGTCGATTTAATAGTGGCTTTATATGCACCAGTAAGCCGTCAAATAATAATCGGTCCTGCGCTAAATCTTGCTGAATAAAGGCTGCGAAACGATCAATTAATTCACAGGTTATTTTTACCGACTCTGCGGTGGAGAATTGATTATGCATCGGCGCATTATCGCCGCGCTCTTCCACCACAATGCCGGATGACACAATATATTGATAAATAAACCCCACTTCATCGGCGGGCAGGGCGCAGCACATCCGCTGTTCAATCTGCGTCACCATTTGCTGGGCAATCAGTAAAGTGCGCTGATCGAGATCCTGCATTGTGGCCAGCGTTGCCAATGCCAGCGCATTCCCCTGCGCCATGCGGTGCATCATGATCAGAATATGGGTGCAGAGATTCAGATACCAGGCATCGCCTAGCGGGTAACTGAGTTGCTGCTCCATCTGTTGCAGCAGCGTCTGCACAAAAGCCACATCCTCATCGCCAAAATAATGCACCAGTGCCTGCTGGCTGCCGGGATCTAGGCGCGGTAACAGCGGCGTGCCAGCGACGTTTTGCTGCATCACATCATTAATCAGGGAGACCATTGCCTGACGCAGCGCCTGTTCGTTGCCTTCGATATGGGTGCCGCCTGGCCCACGTTGCAGCGTCAAACCCAGCGGCTGCAGCCACTCTTCAATCACCTTAAGGTCATTCACAATCGAGGCGTGGCTGATAAAATAGCGTTCCGACAGCTTACTGATCGAGGTTGCACGCGGCGCGTCACTCAGCAACTGCGAGGCAATTTTTACTCTGCGGCTGTTTTGCCCCAGCGCATCGGCACTGCTTTCATCGCCGTTGAGTTGCTGCTCCAGTTGCAGGCGCTGCTGGATATCATCAACCCGCAAACGCACGCCGCGCCCTGGGGTTTTCTCCAGCGTCAGTGACCAGCTTCCGAGCCAGCTTTCCAGCCACTGCAGGTCGCGCTGAATCGTCTTTTCTGACACGCCCAACTGTAGGGCTAATTCTCTGATCGGCTGCGGTGCAGCATGTTGCAACAGTAGTTTGACTAAACGGTGTTGTCGCGAAGTCAGTATTTGCATTCGGTCACCCTTTATTTTGGCAAAGCGTTTTTAAGATTATTTCCTCGTTATCTATTTCTTCATGCCAGAAATCAGGAGCGCAATATTGATGTCTTATGGAGTATAAATTTAGGAAAGGACGGTGTAAGCAACAATACTAAATGTTGTCCATGATTACGGACAGCTTTAATACACCTGAAATCGTTAATAATTAATTGCGATCCTGCTCACATATTAATTGGGATATTAATTGTGATATTGCTCTCATTCCTTTTTCATTTTCCAACCGACATCACGTTATTTAATGCCCTACGATTCTGCCTGCGGTCATTGGCTTCCCTGTGACTAACTCGCACGAATAAGGTACTATCCTCGCCAAATGAGCGCCGGATGCCCCGCCGTTGCGGGCCACGAAGTGAGGATGCGAGCTTAATGAGCGAATTGACGCAGGATGGTGCAGAGCGTCTTGCCCTGCACAAATTTACGGAAAACGCGTACCTGAACTACTCCATGTACGTGATCATGGACCGCGCACTGCCGTATATCGGCGATGGTCTGAAACCGGTGCAGCGTCGTATTGTTTACGCGATGTCGGAACTGGGCCTCAACGCCAGCGCCAAATTCAAAAAATCTGCCCGTACCGTGGGTGACGTATTAGGTAAATACCATCCGCACGGCGACAGCGCCTGCTATGAAGCGATGGTATTGATGGCGCAGCCGTTCTCCTATCGCTATCCGCTGGTGGATGGACAGGGTAACTGGGGTGCACCGGACGATCCCAAATCCTTCGCCGCGATGCGTTACACCGAATCACGCCTGTCCAAATATGCCGAGATTTTGCTGGGCGAGCTGGGACAAGGCACGGTGGATTATATCCCCAACTTCGACGGCACCATGCAGGAGCCGAAGATGTTGCCGGCGCGTCTGCCGAACATCCTGCTGAACGGCACCACCGGTATCGCCGTGGGCATGGCCACCGATATTCCTCCGCACAACCTGCGTGAAGTGGCGGAAGCGGCGGTGAAGCTGATCGACAAACCCAACGCCACGCTGGATGAGTTGCTGGATATTGTGCAGGGCCCGGATTATCCGACCGAAGCCGAGATCATCACGCCGCGCAGCGAGATCCGTAAGATCTACCAAAGCGGGCGCGGTTCGATCCGTCAGCGCGCGGTATGGAAGAAAGAAGACGGCGATGTGGTGATCACGGCACTGCCGCACCAGGTTTCCGGTGCGCGCGTGCTGGAGCAGATCGCCAACCAGATGCGCAATAAAAAGCTGCCGATGGTGGAAGATCTGCGTGATGAATCCAACCATGAGAACCCAACGCGTCTGGTGATTGTGCCGCGCTCCAATCGCGTGGATGTGGAGCAGGTGATGAATCATCTGTTTGCCACCACCGATCTGGAAAAGAGCTATCGCGTTAACCTGAATATGATCGGACTGGATAACCGTCCGGCGGTGAAAAACCTGCTGGAGATCCTGTCTGAATGGCTGGTGTACCGTCGCGATACCGTGACGCGCCGCCTGAACTATCGCTTAGAGCGCGTGCTGCGCCGCCTGCATATCCTCGAAGGTTTGCTGGTGGCGTTCCTCAACATTGATGAAGTGATTCACATCATCCGTACCGAGGACGAGCCTAAGCAAGTACTGATGTCGCGCTTTGAACTCAGCGACACGCAAGCCGAATCCATTCTGGAACTGAAACTGCGCCATCTCGCCAAACTGGAAGAGATGAAGATTCGCGGTGAGCAGGCGGAGCTGGAGAAAGAGCGCGATCAGCTGCAGGCGATTCTGGCGTCCGAACGCAAGATGAGTAACCTGCTGAAGAAAGAATTGCTGGCAGACAGCCAGACCTACGGTGACGATCGTCGTTCGCCGCTGCATGAGCGTGAAGAAGCTAAAGCGCTGAGCGAAACTGAGCTGGTGAGTGCCGAGCCGGTAACGATTGTGCTGTCGCAGATGGGCTGGGTGCGCAGCGCCAAAGGCCACGATATCGATCCAACCGGTCTCAGTTACAAAGCCGGTGACAGTTACCTCGCCGCCGCCCGCGGTAAGAGCAACCAGCCCGTGGCCTTTATCGACTCCACCGGCCGTAGCTATACGCTGGATCCGACCTCGTTGCCGTCGGCGCGCGGGCAGGGCGAGCCGCTAACCGGCAAACTGACGCCACCGCCAGGTGCCGCGTTTGAACAGGTGCTGATGGAAGCGGACGACCAGAAACTGTTGATGGCCTCCGATGCGGGTTACGGCTTTATCTGTACCTTTGCCGATTTGATTTCGCGCAACCGCGCCGGTAAAGCGCTGCTAACGTTGCCAGACAATGCCAAAGTGATGACGCCAATGGCGGTGCATTCGGGCGATGATATGCTGCTGGCGATTACCCAGGCCGGACGTATGTTGATGTTCCCGGTGGGCGATCTGCCACAGATGTCGAAAGGCAAAGGTAATAAAATCATCTCTATTCCATCAGCGGATGCCGCTGCGGGCGTGGATAAGCTGCAGTGGTTGCTGATTCTGCCGCCGGGCAGTTCGATCACCCTGTATGTCGGCAAACGTAAGCTGATCATGCGTGATGAGGATCTGCAAAAAGTGCGTGCCGATCGCGGTCGTCGTGGCAGCGTGTCGCGTGGCCTGCAGCGCATTGATAGCGTAGAAGTGAATGCGCCAGCGCGCCCGAAAAGTGACGCCAGTAGCGAAGAATAAGACTGACCAGGCAATGGATTGCCCAACTTGAGGAAGCTATGTTACTAATTATACGCACGATTATTGTTATCGTTTATTCGATTTTGGTGTGCATCTTCGGCAGTATCTGGTGTTTGTTCTCACCGCGTAATCCCCGCCATGTGGCGACGTTCGGCCATATGTTTGGTCGCCTGTCGACGGTGTTTGGCGTCAAAGTCGAACTGCGCAAACCCGTTGACGCGGAGAACTATGGCAATGCGATTTACATTGCCAACCATCAGAACAATTACGACATGATCACGGCGGCGAAGATCGTGCAGCCGACCACGGTCACCGTCGGCAAAAAGAGCCTGCTGTGGATCCCGTTCTTTGGTCAACTCTACTGGCTGACCGGTAATTTGCTGATTGACCGTGATAACCGCGCCAAAGCGCATGGCACCATCGGTGAACTGGTCGAGCAGTTTAATAAAAAGAAGATTTCATTCTGGATGTTTCCGGAAGGCACCCGCAGCCGTGGCCGTGGTTTACTGCCGTTTAAAACCGGTGCGTTTCACGCTGCGGTGGCAGCAGGTGTGCCGATAATCCCTGTGGTGGTGTCGAATACCCACGGCAAAGTGAAACTTAATCGCTGGAACAACGGCCTGGTGATTGTTGAAATGCTGCCGCCAGTGGATACCAAGCAGTTTGAAACCACCTCGGTGCGCAAATTAGCCACCCACTGCCGCGAATTAATGTCTGCTAAGCTGGAAGAATTGAACGCCGAAGTCGCCGAACGCGAAAAAAACGGTAAACTCTAGCCATCCACGGGGCAGAAACGCTGCCCCGTGCTCATCACAGCAAAAACTCACTAACAAGAACAACATGGACACGGCGTCTTCACGCCCCGCTCAAAAGGTCTGAAGTTTTATGTCTTGCAGCAGACGTCAGTTTATTCAGCTTTCCGCCGGTGTTGCGCTGGCGACCAGTAGTATGCCTTATGCCGCCTACGCTGCGGCCCCGATGGGCGATGTGCCGCTTCCTGTTCCGCCACTGCTTGAATCTCGCCGTGGCCAGCCGCTCTTTCTGACGCTGCAACGCAGCCATTGGTCATTTAGCGGTAATAGCAATAAAGTGCCGGTCTGGGGCATTAATGGCATGTACCTCGGCCCCACGGTGCGCGTCTACAGCGGCGATGATGTGAAGCTGATTTACAGCAACCGTCTCAACGAACCGGTGGCGATGACGGTCAGCGGATTGCAGGTGCCGGGCGCCTTAATGGGCGGTGCGCCGCGCATGATGTCAGCTGGCGTTGACTGGGCGCCGGTATTGCCGGTTCGTCAGGGTGCATCGACCTTGTGGTATCACGCCAATACGCCAAATCGTATGGCGCCACACGTCTACAACGGCCTGGCGGGCATGTGGCTGATTGAAGATGACGTCAGCAAAGCGCTGCCGTTACCTAAGCACTATGGCGTTGATGACTTCCCGCTGATTATCCAGGACAAGCGTCTCGATAACTTTGCCACGCCGGTTTATAACCCACCCTCAGACGGCGGTTTCCTCGGGGATACGTTGCTGGTCAACGGCGTGCAGAATCCGTATGTCGAGGTGTCGCGTGGTTGGGTGCGTCTGCGCCTGTTGAATGCTTCGAACGCGCGTCGCTTTGATTTGAGCTTCTCGGATAATCGTCCGTTTACCGTGATTGCCAGCGATCAAGGCTTCCTGCCTGCGCCCGTTGCGGTGCAAACGCTGTCGCTGGCACCCGGTGAACGCCGTGAAGTGCTGGTGGATATGTCGCAGGGCGATGAAGTCTCGATTACGGCAGGGACTGCGGCGGGCCTGATGGATCGCCTGCGGGGTCTGTTTGAACCTTCCTCCATTCTCGCCAACACGCTGGTTCTGAGCCTGCGCCCGACCGGCTTACTGCCGCTGGTTACCGACAATCTGCCGATGCGCTTATTAGCGGATCAGATTCTGGATGGTGTGGCGGTGCGCACGCGCGAATTCCGCATTGGCGACAGTGTGCCGGGCATCAATGGCGCACTCTGGGACATGAGCCGCATCGACACCACGGTGCAGCAGGGCACCTTTGAACGCTGGATTATTCACGCCGATCGTCCACAGTCGCTGCATATTCAGGGCGTGATGTTCCTGATCAAGAGCGTCAATGGCGCACAGCCGATGGGCGAGGATCGCGGCTGGAAAGATACGGTGTGGGTGGATGGTGATGTCGAATTATTGGTGAGCTTCCCACAGAGTTCGTCGGATCACTTCCCGTTTGTCTACTACAGCCAGACGCTGGAGTTAGCCGATCGCGGCACGGCGGGGCAGCTACAGGTCAATCCCGTCCCTTAAGAAAAAAGGTGCGCAGCGATGCGCACCTTACAAGAGATCGCCAAATTGACAGGGTCACGATGCATAGCGATCCGCACATGACCGCACGACTGTTGTTAAGCCAATGCAGGCGAGCACGCGCTAGCCGTATCCGCCTGGCGTTTAAACTGTGCCGACTTACCCGTTAAAGCTCTCCGGATCCGGCCCCAAACGATTTCCTTTATCCAGCTTAGTCATCTCGCTGATCTCGGGTTTTTCCAGTCTGAAGTCGAACACCTGGAAGTTTTCACGAATACGTTCCGGCGTCACCGATTTTGGAATCACCACTAATCCGCTATCCAGATGCCAGCGAATCACAATCTGCGCTGGCGTCTTACTGTATTTCTTCGCCAACTCGCGAATGATCTCCTGATCGAATACCCCTTTACCGCCTTGCGCCAGCGGGCTCCAGGATTCGGTCTGAATCTGATGCAGTGCGTTCCAGGCATGCAGCGTGCGCTGTTGCAGCATGGGATGCAGCTCAATCTGATTCACCACCGGCGAGACGCCTGTTTCATCGATCAGGCGTTTAAGATGGGCTTCATGGAAGTTACAGACGCCAATGCTTTTGGTTAAGCCCTGCTGCTGCAGCTCAATCATCTTTTTCCAGGCTTCAACGTAGTGATCTTTTTCCGGGCACGGCCAGTGCATCAGATAGAGATCGACACTCTCCAGTTGCAGCTTCTTCAGGCTGGTTTCAATCGCCTGCTGGCCGTTCTGCTGATCGTCATTCCACAGTTTGGTGGTAATGAAAATGTCTTCGCGTGCGACATCGGTGTCCTGCAGTGCCTGACCGACGGCTTCCTCATTTTTGTAGATGGCGGCGGTATCAATCGAGCGATAGCCTACTTTTAAAGCCTCGACAATCGCCGCCCGGGCATCCTCGATACTCGCTTGCCAGACACCGAGTCCGAGTTGCGGCATCATATTGCCGTCGTGCAGTTTGATAATGGGTTGCTCTGCCATAGTTGCTCCTTATCTGTCGCAGTGACTTACCGTAAAAGCGCTGAGGTTAAGTCTAGTCAACAAACTCAACCGCAGGATCATTGTGGCAATCACCTCGCCCTTTTACCCTGGTCATTTCTGCCAGAATCTTGCCTGATTCTGCTGAAGGGTGGAGCTTTGAGCAGCATTGCGGCACACTGATTTTTTTGCTGCCTGAGAGTGATCCATGCCGAACGATGCCCTTTGCCGCCAGCTGGCGCAGCGCGTGACCGCGCTAATGAATGATGCGCGTAAGCCGCTATGCGCCGTGGAAAACGTCAAGCTCATCTACGCCTGCGAAACACTTCCACGCACACCGATGATGTATCAACCCGGCATTGTGATTCTTTTTCAGGGGCGTAAAACCGGTTATCTCGGCAGCACGGTGTTTCATTACGACGCCACGAAGTATTTGATGCTGACCGTACCGCTGCCGGTGGAATGCGAAACCGAAGCCACCCCGGAAGAGCCGCTGGCCGGCATGTGCCTGAGCGTGGATATCGCCAGCTTACAGGATCTATTGATGGATATCGGCGACGACGAACAATTTCAGCCGCAGTTGCATACTTCCGGTATCCATTCGGCGTTTATGAGTGAAGAGATGCTGTGCGCTGCCGAGCGTTTGCTGGATGCGATGAGCCATCCGCGTGATGCGCGCGTGCTGGGACCACAGCTGGTGCGGGAAATTATCTACTATGTGCTCACCGGCCCGATTGGCGGTGCGCTGCTGTCGCTGGTGAATCGTCAGACCCAGTTCAGTCAGATTGCGCGCGCCTTACGCCGCATCGAAAGCCATTTCGCCGAAAGTCTCAGCGTCGATATGCTGGCTGCTGAAGTGAACATGAGCGTTTCGGCGTTCCATCACAACTTCAAAGCCGTCACCCAGACCTCGCCGCTGCAATATCTGAAGCGCTATCGTCTGCATCAGGCACGATTGATGATGTTGCAGGATGGGATGAAAGCCAGTGCGGCAGCGGTGCGCGTGGGCTATGAAAGCCCTTCGCAATTCTCGCGGGAGTTTAAGCGCTATTTCGGCGTGACGCCGGGAGAGGAAGCCAGCCGCGTGCGCCAAACGTTGCCGTTTGACGCTGCCTGAACAAATACAGATCAATGTGCATTGAAAGAAATGGCACTGCGCTATGGGTTGCTGTTTGACGCCATCTGAACGGCCAAATGTGCATCAATGCGCGCGCGACGAAACGGCACTGAACCATTGAAGGGTTGCCATTAATGGCAACCCGAACCGAATTAGCTCGTTTTCTGGCGGCGTTTTTTCCAGATCACCACGATGCTGCCGGTCAGACCGACAAACAGCAACACCATCGGCAGCACCATCAGCACTGCCATCACCTGATCTTCGTGACGCTTGATAAACGGCACCTGACTGATGCCATAGCCCATGGCGACCACAATCCCGACCCACAGCGCGCCGCTCAGCCAGTTAAACAGCTGGAAGCGCCCATTCTGTAAACCCGAAATGCCTGCCATGGTCGGCAGCAATGTGCGAACAAACGCCAGAAAACGACCGACCAGCAGCGCCATCAAACCGTGGCGGTTAAACAGATTCCAGGCGCGCTGATGATATTGCGCCGGTAAATGCATCAACCAGCTTTTCACCATCCGCGTATTGCCCAGCCATCGCCCCTGTAAATAACTCAACCAGCAGCCCAGGCTGGCGGCAGTGGTCAGAATCACCATCGTGGGCACGAAATCCATCACGCCTTTGGCAATCATGGCACCTGCGAGCAGCAACAGGCTGTCACCCGGCAGAAAAGAGGCAGGTAACAAACCGTTTTCCAAAAACAGCGTTAAAAACATCACGCCGTAGACAATCCACACGACATCCGGATTGGCCAGCGCGGCAAAATCCTGATGCCAGAGCGCGTGGACAATCTCATGTAAAACACCCATCTGCTATCCCATCGAGTCACAAGGATTCTATTTTAACCATCTGTGGCATCGCAGACGTTGATCTCACCGATGCGGCACGAAATGGTTTAGGTTTTGTTTAAATATTTACTGTTTTAAGCGCGCAAAGCCCGCTTTCAGGTCGTTCAGCAGGTCATCAACGTGTTCAAGACCAATGTGCAAACGCACCAGCGTACCGTCGAAATCGACGCCGCCTGCCGGGCGAATCTCCGCCAGCTCTTCCGGCTGGTTGGCCAGAATCAGGGATTCATAGCCACCCCATGAATAAGCCATGCTGAAATGGTGGAAGTGATCGAGATAATTAGCCAGCTGCTCACGGCTCAATTTTTCATGCAGGATGAAGGAAAACAGTCCACTGCTGCCGTTGAAATCACGCTGCCAGAATTCATGGCCTTTACTCTGTGCCAGCGCCGGATGGTTGACGCGCGCCACTTCCGGTTGTGCTGCCAGCCATTCCGCGACCTGCAAACCGCTCTCTTCATGCTGGCGCAAACGCGTACCGAGTGTGCGCAAGCCGCGGCTGGCCATGTACGCCGTATCGGCATCCACCATCTGGCCCATCAGGTACGAATTCTCTCGCAGCTGCGGCCAGCAACGTTCATTGGCGACGGCGGTGCCAATCATCGCATCGCTGTGGCCAATAATGTATTTGGTGCCTGCCTGAATCGAAATATCGATGCCATGCTCCAGCGCGTTAAACAACACGCCCGCCGCCCAGGTATTATCGATCATGATGATCGCATCTGGTGCTTTGGCGCGCACGGCTGCCACGATGGCAGGAATATCCTGCACTTCCATGGTGATGGACGCGGGAGATTCGAGAAACACCACGCGAGTATTTGGCTGAATCAGTTCACCGATCTCACTGCCAATGCAGTGATCAAAGAAGGTGGTGGAGACATTCAGCTTACTGAGAATTTTGGTGCAGAAATCCTGCGTTGGCTCATAGACCGCGCCGCTCACCAGAATGTGATCGCCCGCTTCGACAAAGGAGATGATCGCATTGGATACTGCAGCCGCACCGCACGGGTAAAGCGCGCAACCCGCGCCGCCTTCCAGTTCGGTCATGGCGTCTTGCAGCGAGAAGTGGGTGAGGGTGCCACGGCGGCCATAAAAAAGCTCGCCCGATGCACGACCCGCGGTCGCCCGTTTTTTGTCAGCAACCGTGTCAAAAACCAGTGAAGATGCGCGTTGAATGACGCTGTTAACTGAGCCCTGAGTGTAACGTTTGCTTCGTCCCGCGCTAACCAGCGTGGTATCAATTTTATTCGTTGCCATCACTGCCTTTCCTGACACTTACCACAAAACATCCACGTTACCACGAAATACCTCAGTGGGTTGCGCCTGATTGCGGATTATCAGAGTGACGCCAGTATTCTGTAAATCATTTGCCAAATTGTGGAAATACAAGACACTTTTGGATTGTAAATAGTAATGAGAACTACTATCACTTCGGTCAATTTTTTTGCTATGATCCACGCTTCAATCGTGAACTGTGCAACAGAAGTTGGAGACGCAGCGTGGTAGCCAGTGATTTGATGCAAACGGACCTCTCCGTTTGGGGCATGTATCAGCATGCCGATATCGTGGTAAAAGTGGTGATGATTGGCCTGTTACTGGCCTCGGTTGTCACCTGGGCGATTTTCTTCGGCAAGTTTGCTGAGCTGAGCGGGGCGAAACGTCGCCTGAAACGCGAACAGCAGGCGCTGGGCGAAGCACGTTCGCTTAATGATGCTTACCGCGCCGCTGAAAGCTTCAAAAGCAACAGCCACAGTGCGGTGTTGCTGAACGATGCGCAGAACGAGTTGGAACTCTCTGCGGGTACCGAAGACCTTGATGGCATTAAGGAACGTACCAGCTTCCGCCTTGATCGTCGCGTTGCGGCATTCTGCCGTCATGCCGGCCGCGGTAACGGCTTCCTCGCTACCATCGGTTCTGTTGCTCCCTTCATCGGCCTGTTTGGTACCGTGTGGGGCATCATGAACAGCTTTATCGGTATCGCTAAAACTCAGACCACCAACCTCGCTGTTGTGGCGCCGGGCATCGCAGAAGCGTTGCTGGCGACCGCGATTGGTCTGGTTGCCGCTATTCCTGCTGTTGTTATCTACAACGTCTTCGCGCGCATGATTGCCAGCTACAAAGCCTCATTGGGTGATGTTGCAGCGCAGGTGATGCTGCTGCAGAGCCGCGATCTGGATCTCGGCAACGTGGATACCGCGAAAGAAGCGACCCGTCCGGCGGCGGCACAGAAACTGCGCGTAGGATAAGTATTATGGCGATGCGTTTAAACGATGACTCGGTAGGCGATGGCGAAATGCATGAAATCAACGTGACGCCGTTTATCGACGTTATGCTGGTTCTGCTGATCATCTTTATGGTCGCCGCGCCATTAGCTACGGTGGATGTGCGCGTTAATCTGCCTGCGTCCACCAGCGCACCGCAACCGCGCCCGGAAAAACCGGTTTATCTTTCTATTAAGGAAGATAAGCAGATCTATATCGGCAACGATGCGGTGACCAAAGAGACGCTGGTGAATGCGCTGACGGCGCAGACCGAAGGCAAGAAAGACACCACCATCTTCTTCCAGGCGGATAAGTCAGTGGATTATGAAACGTTGATGAGCGTGATGGATCAATTGCGTGAAGCGGGTTATCTGAAGATTGGTTTGATGGGCATGGAGACGGTGAAGAAATAATTCATCCCTCTGATCGCTCACAAGGGCCGCTATCCATAGCGGCCCTTTTTGTTTGCTTCCGCCGCCCATGTTAATTTCTTGTTACTTTTGGTCTTACTTTTGTAAACTGCAATGGTGAAGCGGATCACATCTATTCCTGGCACAACCCGCTACAACGGAAGAAAAACCCAGGAAGGACAATATGAGCGCGAGTCAATCTTTACAAAAACCATCGCAAGGCGGTGCCAAGACCATCTTTAGCGTTACCAGCGGTAACTTTCTTGAGATGTACGATTTTATGGTGTTTGGCTATTACGCTACGGCGATCGCCAAAACCTTTTTCCCCGGGGATGATCCCTTTGCTTCACTGATGCTCACGCTGATGACCTTTGGCGCGGGCTTCCTGATGCGTCCACTTGGCGCGATTATTCTGGGTGCCTACATTGACCATCACGGACGCCGTAAAGGGCTGTTACTGACATTAGGCTTGATGGCGTTGGGCACACTCACCATCGCCCTGGTTCCAGGTTACGCCACGTTGGGGGCTGCCGCGCCGATTCTGATTCTGCTGGGTCGTTTGCTGCAGGGCTTCTCTGCGGGCGTGGAGTTAGGCGGTGTGTCGGTTTATCTGTCTGAAGTGGCGCCAAAAGGACGCAAAGGTTTCTATGTTAGCTGGCAGTCCGGTAGCCAGCAGGTCGCGGTGATCTTCGCTGCGTTGCTTGGCCTCGGTCTTAATCATCTACTGGCGAAGGAAGCGGTCACCGAGTGGGGCTGGCGTATTCCGTTCGTGGTCGGTTGTATGATTGTGCCGTTCCTGTTCTGGATCCGCCGCATGCTGGAAGAAACCGAAGCGTTCAGCAAGCGCAAGCAGCATCCAACTATGGGACAGATTATGCGCTCGGTCGGTGAGAACTGGGCATTGGTGCTGGCGGGTATGCTGATGGTGGTGACTACCACGGTGATGTTCTACATGATCACCGCCTTCACCCCGACCTTCGGTAAAACCGTGCTGATGATGAGCGATGAGCAGAGTTTTATGGTGACCCTGTTCGTCGGTATCTCTAACCTGATTTGGTTGCCGGTGATGGGCGCGCTGTCAGACCGCATAGGGCGTCGTCCGCTGCTGATCACCTTTACTATCCTGATGATTCTCACCACCTGGCCGGTGCTGCACTGGCTGGTGGGATCACCTACTTTTGCGCATCTGGTGGAAGCGGAGCTGTGGTTATCGTTCCTGTATGCCAGCTATAACGGGGCGATGGTGGTTTACCTGGCGGAAATTATGCCGGCTGAAGTGCGCGCCACCGGCTTCTCACTGGCGTACAGCCTGGCGACCGCGTTGTTTGGTGGCTTCACGCCAGCAGTTTCAAGCTACCTAATCCATGCCACGGGCGATAAAGCGATGCCCGGCGTGTGGTTGTCATTCGCTGCGGTGTGTGGATTGATCGGCACGCTGCTGATTGGCCGCATGGTGAAACAATATCAGGCGCGCCATGGCGGCACGCCGGTGGGGGCTTCGCTGTAACGTCCTGGCTGACAACGGGTCACATGTCAGGCCGTTGAGAAGCCATTCGAATAAAGCAGCCTCTTTCTGAAGGGGCTGCTTTTTTGTTTGTGTAGGGGGACTCATTCATCGAGGCCTTGTTAACACACTACATCGTCGCCAATGCCCTGCCTAAAACGACAGGTCCACCACCACGCTATCCGTATAACTCCCTGCCGCTGGCGTATTCTGCGTCGTCAGAATCTGCGCGGTATAGGTGAAGTTGCGCGTCACCAGATCCGCGTTCAGAGAGGTGGCGCTGGCGCTGCTCCAGCGGTCGGTGCCGGTCGGTCCCCAGCGTGTTGAGGTGGTGGTGCCCTTGTAGATGTCGTACGCCAGTCGGTTGGTGCCGCTCGCCATCTGGCGCGTGGTGCCGCTGTAGTAACTGCCATTGCTCAACCCCACAGTGAAGGTGCTGCCTTTTGAACACACCACGTTGATGGTCTGCTGCACCGTGGAGAAATTTCCCACCAGCGGCGCGCTGCCAAAACTCACGTTAGGGGCGGTGATGGTGGTGCAGTCATTCGTCACTATCAGGTTAACGGTAATCGGCATCGCGGTGCCGGTACTGGTTTGCACCGTACCTACGCACGCACCTGCTACGTTCAGCCCGGCGCATACCGTGTAACTTACCGTTATGGTTATCGTCGTGGTGTAAGTGCCGGCGGCAATCACCTGTCCCGTCAGGGTGCGAAAATAGAGCGGAATATTAAAGTTAAGGCTGTTCCCAAGCGCCAGCAGCAAGGCCGAGCTCCAGCGATAGCTGCCGCCCTGTTGCAACTCTGTGGCACAAGCGCTGTCGATGCACATCTGAATCGGAATGCTGTCGGTGCCGGTGCTCGAACTTTTCAACACCGCGCGCGTGCCGCTGAGATAGGTCGCAGTGGTGAAGGCGTATGTGACGTTATCGGTGCCCAACAGCGAAAGCGTGCCGGAACCACAGTTGACGTTGGTGGTGCTGGAAGTGTTCTGCACGGTAGAGCCAACCGCGAAGGTGGTCACGGAGCCGAAGGTCGCCGCTGGGGCCGATAAACTACAAAGCGCATAACTGGTGCCCGGCAAGATAAACAGCGCCAGCAGCAAAAAAATCTTTCTCATGGTGAGATTCCTGACTGTGAATTATTGGCCGTGCTGACCGCCGAACCCGGTGCCGGCGGCGGCAGATCGCACGTCAGCGGACCGTAGGTTTCCAGCGCTTTTGGCTGGCCGTCTGCAATGGTCAGCGTGGTATCACAACTGCGCCCATCAGGCGTCACGACATGAATCGGGTTTTCAGCGCTCAGGTTCTCCATCCAGACAATGCCATCCCATCCGATATATTCCGTACCCTGATTAGGGCGCAACACCTGGCTGGAGATTGGCAACGGTTGCCCCTGTTTATCATGCAGCACCACACTGGCGGCACGCAGGCGCTCTACCGGGAAGTTCAGCAGGTAACCACTTTTCCGTTTCACTGCAAAACGCTGTTCCACCTTTGGCGCGGTGCGGTCAGCCGGTAAATCCAGGGTATCGATGTCATATTTCGCGCCGTAGTAACTGCTGATCGAGGGCACCAGCAAATAGCCCTGATTATCGGTGCGTCCCATGGACTGGTTTTCATAGCGTACCGTGACATCGGGGTAGTCGGTTTTCACCACCACAAACGCATCATTGATATCGTTGGCGGCAAATACGCGGTTATCCATCAGCACCAGTGAACCGGTAAAATCGGCCCACTGCGTGGTGTTATCGTTATCGCCGTAGAATCCAGCGGAGGTGTCGATTTTGTTATTGCGATAGCGCAGGCTCGCCTGACGATAATCACCGCTGTCGCTGCCCTGATTGGCCCAGGCCGCATCGTAAGCAAAGCCACCATCGGTCGGCATGGCGCGTGACATATAGAGACGCTGATTGTTGCTGCCTTGCTGATCGCGCTCGTAACTCACCGAAGCGCTGCTCTGTTCGCCGAACGGGATCACCAGAGATATAGCACCGCTCCAGTCGCCCTGTTCCTGATCGCGGCTGGCGGAGATATACAAGCTACTGTTACCCCACAGGTTTTTACTCCATGACAAGTTCCATAAACGGGTGCGATCGCCCGATCCTCCGGCAATATCAAAATAGGCCAGACCCAGACTGCCATATTGATTGAGTGACACGCTGGCGGTGTATTGTGCACTGCGTCGCGCCAGTGAATAGCTGGTGTTAGCGCTGTCGCCCCGGCTGCCGACCAGCGCCAGATTGCCGTAATCTGCAGTGCGTAAAATATGCTGTGTGCCGAGGCTGAACCAGCTGTTGTTGTATTGATAACCCCAGCTGTATTGCGTGCCGGGTTTACCCTCCATCTGGCTTTGTGCCAGGGCACCATTCACTACCCCCCAACTGCCGAGCTTCACTAAGCCTCCTGCGCCGCCGGTGGCCACGTTGTCGCTGCCTTCCGCATGGCTCTCCAGCGTCAGCCAGTCGGTTAACCCGTAACGATAAGATCCGCTGGCTGCCGCTGCGCCATAATCAAAGTTTTCCAGTCCGTAGTTTTCACGCAGGGCACCGGCAGAGAAGGAGTAATCCGACAAACCCTGTCGCAGCAGGCTGCTGGAGACATAAAACGGCAGCGTGGTGGTGACCTGACGCCCCACGGCATCGGTGGTGGTGATCACCGCATCGCCCGCCCCATTGACGAACGGCACATTGGTCAGCGACCACGGACCCGGCTGCACATTGGCTTGCGTACTGCGATAACCGTTAATAAACAGATCGACGGAAGAGGGCACCGCGGCCTGGCCGGAAAACGCCGGCAGAGGGTAAGTGACCAAATCCGGCCGCACGCTGAAATCACGCGCAATCTGCACGCCACCCAGACGCACGCTGTTACTCCAGCTCAGCGCATCGGTCACCAGGTCTCCGGCACGCCAGCTGATCGCATCGTTCTCATCTTCATTGCTAAACCAGGTGTCGTAGCGAATATATCCCTCTTGCTGACCGCTTACGCCGCCTTCAAGTTGTTGGGTGTAGACGCCATTGGTGGAGAACTGTCCGATGGGGCCAAACACGCGCAGCTCATTCCAGCTCGACAGGCGGGAGCCGGCATTATCGGTACGGGTGGCGTAAAAGTCGTAATTGAGCAGCGCACCGTTACTGGCACGCCCCGGATAGCGTGGACCGCGCTGATCTTTACCGATCACCTGGCCGGGCAGCCAGGCGGGCGGAACGGTGAGCAACAGGCGCTGACGGCGCTCGTCATATTCGGCTTTCACCTCCGCCAGTTGATTCACATCGATTTGCTCGCCCTGAAGTTTCTCTGCAGGAATACCGGCACGCTGTAAATCGCCACTGCGCAGCCAAAAGTCCCCGTTTTTACGTTCCACCGGCACGATATCGCCGCGCGCGTTCTGATTCACCACCAGCTCCAGCATGTACTGCTGACCGCTGGCGTTGTTCTCCAGCGCAGGGGGCGGTGGTAGCTCGGAAAAGGTCTCCGCGCTACTGATTTGAGGTAACAGGCATAGCACGCTAGCCACTGCCAGCGTGCAAGGATGCAGCGAAAACGTCATCAACGCGCGGCCGCGCTGCTCCAGTGCCCTTTATTGACCTCCGCTGACAACTCCCCGCTCACGCTGCTGGTTAATGGCCAGCGGTTGCTGCTGTTTGCCAGTACGTAGCCAAACAGACCATTGCCCAGGCGGCGACCACCAATGGTGACGTTACTCAGCCGCGCATGGCCGTTGCCACGGTTGGTGAGCTCCAGCCAGCGCTTGCCACCACTGTCCACCTGTTGCCAGCTGAGTTGCGGCTTCGCACTGTCGCTGGTGACGCCGTTACCATAAACAAACAGCGGTACCGAATAGCGCATCTGGAAAGTTAATCCCGCCTGATTTTCGCCGGGTGTGCGTGGCGTAGGGATTTCATCCAGCACCACGCGGTAGGACATTTCGCGTCCCGCTTGCGGCGCGCCCTGCTTAATGAGTCGCACCAGCTGTTTCTGACCCGGTTCGAGGCGCACCATTGGTGGGCTGGCGACCACTTGCTGCTGGGTTTGATACTGTTCCTGGCCGCCCACTTGCAGCCAGCTAAAGATGCGCACCTGCATCATGGTGGTGGCATTCCCACGGTTTTCCAGCCACAGCTCACTGGCTTTATCATCGGGATTGATGGCGGGATCGATGGGCCAAATCATCAGCGAATTGGCGGCGTGGGCAGCAGGCATTAGGGCCATACTAAACAACAGTATCAAGGCGCGCAGGTTCATGATTATTCATCCTTCTTTATCACTGCCGTCACCAGCTAAGCGTAACGGTTAAGGTGTCGGTATAAGTGCCGGCGCGCGTGGGGCCGGGCAGCGTTAACAGGCCATAAATCGGCAAAGTAATGTTATTGGCGTTGCTGTAACTCAGCGCCACGGCGCTATTCACGGGAATCGCCGTGGTGTGTGCCGCGTTGGTGTAAAGGGAATAGGGCACGGTATTGGTGTTGCCCGAGACCTTGAGATTGCGGGTAGTAGAGTAATTGGCGCCGCCATTGATACTCATGCTAACGGCGGTGCCTGGCGTGCAGGCGAGAATGATGGTGGTGCTTTGCACATAGCTGGCGCTCACGCTGCTGGACGACACACCCGATTGCGTGCCGAAATTAAGCGTGCCAAAGACCCCGGTATTGGTACCGGAGACCACACAGCCTGCCACTACTGATGCAGAGACCTGAAAGGTTGCGGTTGGCAACCCCCAGGCAGAGACGCTCCCTATCAGCAGGGCGAGGCCGCCTGCACTGTGCGCCCAACGCTGCACCACGGCCACCCTGATTACCCCACAACTGACCTCAGTAGTTCACCGCAACGTTAATGGTGTCGGTATAAGTCCCTGCCGGGATCAGTGGGTTAAACCCGCCCCCCACGACACGACCGTAAATGGCGTAGTTGGTGCCTAAGGTCGGGTCCGTGGTGCCGCTGGCGGCAATGTTGGTGTTATTGGCGATGGCGGTAGTAAATGCCGCATCGCTATACAGGGTATAGGCAATGCCTTGGGTGTTATTGGAACCGAGGATCAGATAGCGAGGCTGGCCGCTAACGGTGCCGTAAATGGTCGCCGGTGCAGCATTACTGCTGGTGACCTGCACGTTGAAAGTCTGGCCGGTGGTGCAGCGAACATAAATACCGTTGCCCGATGCGCCGACCAACGTGGCGTTCAGGGTATCGAAGGTTGCGGCGCTGCTACCAAAGTTCAGGGTACCGAAGTTGACCCCCGTGGTGGCAGACTGACCATTCACCAGGCAACCGGTGGTCAGGGTCAGGGTCGCATTAATGGTTCCCGTTGTGGTGGCGGCAAAAGCCGCGTGAGGTGCGAGCACGACGCTCAGGCTGGACGCCAAAAGAAAAAGCTTGAGTTTCATAATCATTCCTTACTGATTATCCAAGGTCAGTGCTTTTTCACCTGGTGATTCATTTATGTAATGAACTCGAATTCAAACAAGAGCCACAATCGGCTTAACCGCGTAAGTGCCCGACACCTAGGAATATTCTTAGGTGATGGGTTTATGATTTATATCAGTTTTCTTTACTATAGATCAGCAAATCAACACTGGGAGCGTTGCGCTTAGATTTTTCATTAATCAATTCACACTTTTCGCCGATAACGCAGTAATCGCAAGGGATGACAACCGGTTAAAAAAACTAAACAGCGAGTGATTTAACCCTCTACCGCGATTAACCGTTCAATGCTATGTTCGTGCATTAATCAGATATTATTAATTTTTCTGACTGCGACTGACGATGAAAAACCAAAAACATAGTGCGGTGTTTCCAGAATTGTCTGGATCGGTTACTCCCTCTGCCTCACTGCGTGCGGTCATGACTCACCTTTAATCAATGTTCTCGAACACTTTGAACTTTTTTGACGATACAGCACCTGCTCCGCAGCGGGCTGAGTTTAGGAGCGCACATGCTGCTGGTTACCTGGGATAGCGTTCTGGTCACGGTTTCATTGATCGTGGCCTTCATTGCTGCGTTTACCGCACTGGATACGGCGGGACGCGTCGCGGTTTCACGCGGCTGTCTGGCGAAAATGTGGCTGATTGGCGGTGGCACCGCGATGGGCATTGGCATCTGGGCGATGCACTTCATTGGTATGCTGGCGATGATGATGCCGATGACCATGCGTTATGACATTACCCTCACCACGGTTTCTCTGCTGGTAGCGATCCTCTCTGCCATCTTTGCTTTCGCGCAGGGCGTGCAGGGCAGCCATTTAACTCCACGTCGGCTGCTTCGTGGCACACTGATACTCGGCAGCGGTGTCGTGGCGATGCATTACATCGGCATGAATGCCTTGATGATCGAACCGGCGATACGCTGGGACATGCCGCTGGTCGCGCTCTCCGTGGTGATTGCCTATGCCGCCTCAGGTGCGGCCCTGTGGCTGGCGTTTCATCTGCGCCAGGGCGAGAGCGTGTGGATCATGCGCGTTTGTGCTGCGCTGGTGATGGGCATTGCCATCGCCGGGATGCACTATACCGGCATGGCCGCGGCGGAGTACAGTATGCCGAGCACCATGCAGCAGCATCATGGCATCAGTGAAGATGGATTGGCGGTGTGGGTGACCATTATCACATTGTCCATCCTCGGCCTCACGCTGTTAGTTTCCATGCTGGATGCCCAGCTACGCGCGGCACGTCTGGCCGCCAAACTCAAACGCGCCAACAGTGAACTGCGCCAGCTGGCGATGCATGACAATCTCACCTCGCTGCCCAACCGCGTGCTGCTGGAGCAACAGCTGACGGCGCAGATCAAGCAAGCCACTTTGCAGGATGAAACCTTTGCGCTGATGTTTATGGATCTCGACGGCTTCAAAGCGGTCAACGATACCTGGGGCCATCATGTGGGCGATCGTCTGCTCATCGCGGTAGCCGAGCGACTGCGCGTACAACTGGGCGAAGGCGTGTTACTTGCGCGACTTGGAGGCGATGAGTTTGTGTTGCTGTGTCCGCAATACAATGATTTGCAGGCCTCGGCGCTGGCGCAACAGTTGGTCAATGCCATCGATGCGCCGTTTGAACTGGATCGTTATTCGCTGCGGGTGTCACTCAGTATTGGCATCGTGGTGTTCCCACTGCACGGTCGAAGTCAGCAGGAGATGATGTTCAACGCCGATTCCGCCATGTACCACACCAAACACAGTGGCCGAAACGGCTGGTGCCTGTTTGAGCCTGTGATGAGCGCGGTGGCGCAGCATCAGCTGGCGCTGGCGAATGATCTGTGGAATGCGCTGGAATATCAGGAAATGTGCCTGTTCTATCAGCCAAAATTCCGCGCGGGCGGCACGGTGCTGATGGGCTTCGAAGCGTTATTGCGCTGGCAGCATCCACGTCGGGGATTGCTGATGCCAGATATGTTCCTGCCGCGCGCGGAGAAAACCGGGCAAATCGTGGCGCTGGGCAATTGGGTGATCAACGAGGCGTGCCGCCAGTTGAAGCAGTGGCACGATGAAGGTCACCGCGACTGGAGCGTGTCCGTCAACCTTTCGGCGTTGCAATTCCATCAGCGTGATCTTATCGACAGCTTACGTCATGCACTGCAACGTTATCAGCTGCCGGAGGGCGCGCTGATGCTGGAGATAACCGAGAATATCGCGATGCGCGACCCGCAGTTCAGCCAGCAGCGCATTGCTGAACTGCACCAATTGGGCGTGAAAGTGGCTATCGATAACTTCGGTATCGGTTATGCCAATTTGCTGCATCTGAAACATCTGGAAGCCACCGAACTGAAAATCGACCGCGCCTTTATTAACAGCCTGCGTGCCGACAGCGAGGACGCCACCGTCGTGAGCGCGATGCTGACGCTGGCCCAAAGTCTCAATCTGCGCATGGTCGCCGAAGGGGTGGAAACTGAGGAGCAGCAGCGTTTGCTGACCGGACTCGGTTTTGACACGCTGCAGGGCTATCTGCTCGGCAAGCCGACACCAGCGGAGCGTATCGGTGAATTCACCGCTGCGTTTAATGCACCGCCGCTGTTTGCTGAGCACCCGCTGCCTTTAACCAGCGCCTGATAAACAATTTTTATTTTCTTCCGCATCGGAAGGTTTCATCGTTCAAAGACTCAAATCGGCAGGTTATCTGCCGATAAATCACACAATAAAACCAATGACATTGACTTTTTCTTTATAACACCACAGCTGAGTGACAACGGCTTTAACTTGGGAAATCACTATGTTAGTGACTTCGTACGATTCGTTTACCGTCATCGTTTCCATTCTGGTGGCGATGCTGGCTTCGTTTACCGCGCTGGATATGGCGGGCCGCGTAGCTTCTTCAACCGGCAAGGTGGCGCTGGTTTGGTTATTAGGCCGTGGATTCGCCATGGGCGTGGGCGTCTGGGCGATGCATTTCATCGGCATGTTATCGATGAGCCTGGATATGGTGATGAGTTACGATCCGCTGCTAACGGCGACGTCGATGGCGGTGGCGATTCTGGCATCAATTTTTGCCTTGTGGCTGGTGTGCTCATCCCATGATTTATCCTGGCGGCGCTTAACGGGCGGGGCTTTGGTGCTCGGTTCCGGCGTGGTCGCCATGCACTACATGGGCATGGCCGCGCTGATGTTTGCGCCGGGCATCGTCTGGAATTGGGGCTGGGTTGCCGCTTCGGTGGTGATTGCGCTGGTGGCATCGGGCGCGGCACTGTGGCTCGCCTTTAACCTGCGTGAAGGACATGGTCGCGTGACGATGCTGCGTCTCGGTGCTTCGGTGGTGATGGGCTGCGCCATTGCCGGCATGCACTACACCGGTATGGCCGCTGCCAGCTTCCCGATGATGAGTCATGCCACGCACATGGGCGTCAACAGCAACTGGCTGGCGATAGTGGTCACCGTGGTGACGCTGGCGATCCTCGGTATCACCTTGCTGGTTTCGATGCTGGATGCTCGGCTGCAAGCGCGCACCTCTATCCTTGCGCACTCGCTGGCGGAAGCCAACCGTGAACTGGCGCAGCTGGCCCTGCACGACAACCTGACACGCCTGCCAAACCGTATTTTGCTCGAGGATCGTCTGGAGCAATCCATGAACAAGGCCAACCGCGAAAAGTCGCAGTTTGCGCTGATGTTTATGGATTTGGATGGCTTCAAAGCGGTCAACGATGCTTTTGGTCACCATGTCGGTGACAACCTGCTGATTGCCGTGGCCGAGCGTATGATCGGCCAAATGAAAGGTCACCACACGCTGGCGCGCATGGGCGGCGACGAGTTTGTGCTGCTGATCGAAATCGATGAGCCCAATGATGCCGCTGCGGTAGCGGATGCGCTGGTGAAAGCGGTCGATCGCCCGTTCGATATTTCGCGCTATGAACTGATGGTGTCACTGAGTATCGGCATCGCGGTCTACCCTGGCGACGGGAAAGATGAGCGCGAGCTGATGTTTAACGCCGATGCCGCGATGTACCACACCAAGAACAACGGCCGTAATGGCTACAACTTCTTCCAGCCATCGATGAACACCCTCGCGCAGTCGCAGCTGCAGCTGAACAACGACCTGTGGCAAGCATTAGATAACGGCGAGTTACGTCTGTTTTACCAGCCAAAATACTGTGCGCCGAGCGGTCCGATTCTTGGTTTTGAAGCCCTGTTGCGGTGGGAACATCCTTCGCGCGGTTTGCTGGCACCGGACAAATTCCTGCCGATTGCCGAGAAGACTGGCATGATCATCAACATCGGCAATTGGGTGATCAACGAAGCCTGTCGTCAGTTGCATAGCAGGCATCTGCAGGGCCATCCACACTGGTCGGTAGCGGTGAATCTCTCCGCGCTGCAGTTTGAACAGAGCAACCTGGTGGAAACCGTGACGCAGGCGCTGGCGAAGCACCAGATCCCGGCCGAATTGCTGACGCTGGAAGTGACGGAAACCACCGCGATGCGTGATCCAGAAGAGAGTGTGCGTATCCTGACACAACTGACGGATATGGGCGTGAAAGCCTCGATCGATGATTTTGGTACGGGTTACTCCAGCCTGCTCTATTTGAAACGTTTGCCCGCCAGTGAGTTGAAGATTGACCGTGCCTTCGTCAATGAGCTGCAGGCGAAATCAGAAGATGCCACCATCGTCTCTGCCATTGTGGCACTGGCGCAGTCACTGGATCTCAAAGTGGTCGCAGAAGGGGTGGAAACACAGGATCAGCAAGCGTTTCTCACCGGCCTGGGTTGCGATACGTTGCAGGGTTATCTGCTGGGTAAACCGGTGCCGCCGGAACGCATCCATGAGTTGCCGAATTTTGTCGAAAACGAGCAGCAGCTGGTGCAGCTACCTTAAGGTAAGGGGGCAGTGATTGCCCCCATGCCAACTTCTCCTGCAAGCCGGGGAAGGTGCACGCCTGTGCGCGCAGAAAGTGAGTGCCTGAGTGTGATTCCCTCGCCTGTACGAGTCTCTCAGCTCAATACCCTTCTCCCGTCAGCAGGGGATGGGCGGTAAAGCCTGAGTACAGCATCGATTCCCTGCCCAACGATGCTCTCTCTCGCTTGCGGGACAGGCCCAGGGTGAGGGAAAATGGTCGCCTCTATCCCCCATATCGGAGCCAGGGTGGCGAAATATCAGCAGTTGGTTGATCAGCTTCGGACGCAGATTGAAGCGCGCATCTGGCCGCCGGGCGAAAAGCTGCCGTCGTTGCGCCAGCAGGCGGAACAGAGCGGCCTCAGCCTGATGACGGTGATGCACGCCTACGAAGTGCTGGAAAGTCAGGGATGGATCCTGTCAAAACCGCAATCCGGATACTACGTAGCGCCGCGTGCCGCCGAAAGCCGTCCACGTTTGCCCACACAGGCGATTGCCAAAACCGAGCAGGCGGACACCAACAGTTTCGTTTTTGATGTGCTGCAAGCCACGCGTGATCCGGGCATCATGCCGTTTGGCTCTGCCTTTCCCGATCCTGAACTCTTTCCGCAGCGTCAGCTGATGCGCTCGCTGGTTAAGGTCTCACACAATCTGAAACCCAGCGATGCCCTGAATAACCTGCCGCCTGGCAACGAAGCGCTGCGTAAAATTCTGGCGCAACGTTATGCCCAGCAGGGCATCACCTTGTCGCCGGACGATATCGTCATCACCAACGGCGCGATGGAAGCGCTGAATCTCAGCCTGCAAGCGGTGACTGAACCCGGTGATTGGGTGGTGATTGAAAATCCTTCGTTTTACGGTGCCTTGCAGGTGATTGAGCGGCTGAAACTGAATGCGATTGCTATCGCCAGCGATGTCGAGCAGGGCATCGATCTCGACGAGCTGGAGCAGGCGCTGCAACGCTGGCCGGTCAAAGCCTGCTGGCTGATGACCAACCGACAAAACCCGCTGGGCTTTACCCTGAGCGCTGAACGAAAACAGCAGTTGGTGTCTTTGCTGGCGCGCTATCAGGTCGCGATGATTGAGGATGATGTTTACAGCGATCTCTACAGCGGCCACGACAAGCCTTTGCCCGCCAAAGCCTTTGACCGCGAGGGCAATGTGCTGCACTGCGGCAGTTTTTCGAAGAATCTGGTGGCGGGGTTTCGCGTGGGTTGGGTGGCTGCCGGGCGCTACGCACAGCGCGTACAGCGTATTCAGCTCATGAGTACGCTCTCCACCAGCGCGCCGATGCAGCTGGCATTGGCCGATTTCCTCAGCACCCGCAGTTACGACACGCACTTAAAGAAACTGCGCCAGACGCTGGCAAAACGTAAGCAGCTGGCGCAGCAGGCTTTACGTCGCGTGCTGCCTGCTGACGCGCAGATCAGCGATACGCCGGGCGGCTATTTCCTGTGGATTGCGCTACCGCAGCAGATCAACACCACGCAGCTCTATCATCTGGCGCTAAAAGAGGGCATCAGCATCGCCCCCGGCCAGCTGTTCTCGGGCAGTGAAGGGTTCAGCCACTGCTTCCGCTTCAACACCGCCTGGCCGTGGGATGCCCGCGCTGAGGCGGCGGTGGAGACGTTAGGGAAATTGATTGCTGAACTGCGGGCAAAAAATCGCCCGCAATCGTAGCGGTGCAATGTGTCGGAATCGCACTGGACTGGAGCTCGCAATGTATCGAAACCCTACGGAATCGTAGCGGCGCAATGTATCGAAACTGCACGCAATCGTAGCGGCACAATGTATCGGAATCGCACTGAACTGTAGCGGCGCAATTTATTGCGCATCAGCCAGTAGCACCGCAGCTTTAAAGGCGCACCATAAATCTCGCCGCTACACTGTTCGGAGCGGTTTTCGTAGGGTGCGCATTAATGCGCACCTCCAATAAATGGCAATGAATCAGATGGATGCCGCCTGCTTATTTCCCCATGTCAGGTAATAAACATCATAAAAATCCACTTCGCCTTTCTGCTTCATCAGGCGATCGATGCCGCTGCGCACGCGATCGGGCGTGCCGGGATTTTCCACGATTTTATCCAGCGCCTGCTGAGACACCGGCTGCACGTAATACCACTCACCGTTGTAGCACACGCGCAGATCCAGCGTGTCGATATCCTCAAAGCGGTATTTGGGGTTGATATCCATCAGCATCAGGAAGCTCATCACCAATACAAAGGCGGTGGCGAACCAGAACGCGGGCCAGCCGAGCATCTCAGTGGAGAAGATCAGCGCCACGCACAGCGCGTAGCACAGGTACATGATCGCCCACAGCCCCGGATGGGTTTTGAGGAATGAAAAGCTAAAGCGTGGCAGATTATCGCGCTGGCCTTCACGGTTCAGCGTGGCGATTTCATCGAGCAGAATTTGTTTGATCGCTTCCATAGTTCACCTCTAAATGTTACTGCCTGCCAGTTAATCACATAACAGTGAAGCGAATCAGACACAGATCCTGAGTGTTTTTTTATAACAGTTTGCTGGCGGTTTTATCGGCTCCACAAAATGTTAAATATGTTGCTAACTAATTTGGCTTTAGTAAGGTAAATCATTCTTTTATGTGAATTTTGTCGGCGGGCGCACATTGCAATGCCGTCGGGGTTTGCCACAATTAAGCAATGTGGCTTCCCGGAGAAAGAGTATGACTGCCAACACTTCCAGCCTGCTGTTACTGATGTCTTTCGCCGCCGGTACCTTTTCTGCAGGTTCATCCAATAATCCGCAGCATTTGATGCTGTCGCAGCCCTCAGGCGGCGTGCCTAACAATCTGCTGCCGCTGATCATCTGGCCGGGCATCGCGCCTGACTATGATGAAGAGCTGCAAAGCAACAGCGCCGAATGGTTTGAAAAAACCTTCACTGCCAACGGCTGGCCGGCCGCGTGGCGCGCACCGATCTTTCCTTACACTCATTACCATCCGAATACCCATGAAGTGCTGGGTGTGGCGTCCGGTTGGGCAGAAGTGCTGTTTGGTGGCGATAGCGGCCGCATGGTGACGCTGCGCGAGGGCGATGCGGTGCTGATCCCCGCCGGTGTCGGCCATAAACAGGTGTTCGCCTCAGACGATTTTTTCGCCGTTGGCGCCTATCCTGAAGGGATGTCGCCTGAAACCGTGCGTGATGAACCTTCTCGTTTACGCGCGGCGAAAGATCAAATCGCGCGCGTACCTTTACCGCATCGCGATCCTTTCACGGGGGGCGATGGGGCGATGACGGATATCTGGCTGCCAATTGCGCAGCAGTTAATGCACCAGTAAGGTGCAATCTGAGGGTTATTCGGCGCTGCTCCGCTATCGGGGCGCGTGTGCCGTTTGGGGCGTGAGCCTCTGGCACACTTTGTGCAGGAGAGGATCCAGGTCCTCTGACAAGCACCGGGTAAATCATGAAAGAAAGCTACCAGATAGCGTCACACTTCTATGATGAGATGTTAATGAGCAACGGCGAACACCGTGCGCACTATCAGCATTACTGGGAGTGGTTACAACAGGCGGACAAAGAGGCCGTGGCGCGTAAGCGCGAAGAAGCGGAACTGCTGTTTCATCGTGTGGGCATCACCTTCAATGTCTATGGTGACGATGGCGGCGCGGAACGGCTCATCCCGTTCGACAGCGTACCGCGTATTATTCCGGCGGGTGAATGGGCGATGCTTGATCGCGGCATCCGCCAGCGCGTGCAGGCGCTGAATGCCTTCCTGCATGACATCTACCATCAACAACACATCCTCAAGGCGGGGATCGTGCCTGCCGAGCAAGTGCTGGTAAACGATCAATATCAGCCCTGCATGCAAGGTGTCGATCTGCACCGCAACATCTATGCGCACATCACCGGTGTCGATATGGTGCGCAACAACGACGGCGAGTACTACGTACTGGAGGACAATCTGCGCACGCCATCTGGCGTCTCCTACATGCTGGAGAACCGCAAGATGATGATGCGCCTCTATCCCGAGTTGTTTGTCGAGCAGCATGTGGCACCGGTAGAACGCTATCCTTCGCATCTGCTGCAAACCCTGCGCGAAAGCTCACCGGTCAACGATCCGGTGGTGGTGGTGCTGACGCCGGGTCGCTTCAACAGCGCTTACTTCGAACACAGTTTCCTGGCGCAGCAGATGGGCGTCGAGCTGGTGGAAAGTGCCGATCTGTTTGTCAAAGACGGTGCGGTGATGATGCGCACCACCGCCGGGCCCTGCAAAGTCGATGTGATCTATCGACGTGTTGATGATGCGTTCCTCGATCCGCTGGCGTTCCGTCCCGATTCGATGCTCGGCGTGCCGGGCCTGCTGTCGGTGTATCGATCCGGCAACGTGGTGCTGGCCAATGCGATCGGCACCGGCGTGGCCGATGACAAATCGATCTATCCCTACGTGCCCGACATGATCCGCTTCTATCTGGATGAAGATCCGATCCTCAACAACGTGCCGACCTGGCAGTGCCGTAAGCCGCAGGATCTGACTTACGTCCTCGCCAATCTCAGCAAAATGGTGGTGAAAGAGGTACATGGCGCCGGCGGTTACGGCATGTTGATTGGCCCGGTGGCCAGCCAGCAAGAGTTGAGTGATTTCCGCGATCGTTTGAAAGCACGCCCGGAAAACTACATCGCGCAGGACACGCTATCGCTCTCTACCTGTCCGACTTTTATCGACAACGGCCTGGCGCCGCGTCATATCGATTTGCGTCCCTTTGCCTTATGCGGAGCGGATATTCGTTTAGTACCGGGTGGCTTAACCCGCGTGGCGCTGACCGAAGGTTCGCTGGTGGTGAACTCGTCGCAGGGCGGTGGCACCAAGGACACCTGGGTTCTGGAGGATGACGCATCATGCTAAGCCGCACGGCCAGTGGCCTCTATTGGATGGCGCGCTATCTGGAGCGCGCAGAACAACTTGCCCGGGTGCTGGATGTCACCAATCGGCTTTCGCTGATGCCGGTGCGTAACAGCCAAACCGATGAGCTGCTGTTGCCGCTCAACCTCACCGGCACGCGCCAGCTGTTTGAAACCCTCAACGGGCGTTTCACCATGCCGCAGCTGTTTAACTTTTTCGCCCTTGACGATCGTAACCCCAGCAGCATTTTTAGCTGCTGGCAGGAGGCGTGGAACAATGCGCACGCGGTGCGCGGCAGTCTGTCGTCTGAGGTGTGGGAGAGCATCAACTCGACGTGGATTGAGATGCGTAACATGCGGCGACGCGGCATCACCAGCGCCAACGCTGACAGCTTTTTTGACTGGGTTAAAGAGCGCTCACACCTGTTTCGCGGCGCGATGTTCGGCACTTTGCTGCGTGGCGATGCGATGTGTTTTATCCGTATCGGCACACTGATGGAGCGCAGCGACGGCACCGCGCGTTTGTTGAGCGTCAACCAGCAACTGCTGGAGCAGAACCCCGATTCGGTGCGGGAATATTACTGCCTCGATACCTTGCTGCGTGCCGTGTCGGCGCGTGAAGCCTATAACGCGATCTTTAAGCAGCAGCTGATGCCGGATCTGGTGAATGAGATGCTGATCCTGCGTAACGAAAGCCCGCGTTCGCTGCACTCCTGCATTGAGGAGATCGCCAACCAGCTGGAACAGATCGGCAGCAGCGGTGAGGATCGTCCACGCTATCTGGTGACGGTGCTATTGGCTGAAATGCGCTTCAGCACCTGGGAAAGTCTGACGCGTGACGGGTTGTATAGCTGGCTTAATCACTTTCTCTCGCAGAGCAACGCGCTGGCAGAAAGCATCAATCAGACCTATCTGGAGGCGAAATGAGACTGAACATCGAGCACAAAACCTGGTATGCCTATGAGCAGCAGGTCAAACTCAGCACCCAGTATCTGCGCCTGACGCCGCAAAACTCGGTGCACCAGCAGATTTTGTCGTGGGATCTCGATTTACCGTGCGAAGCCACGCGTACCCTGGATGCTTATGGCAACGTGTTGCACGTGCTGACGCTGGATACGCCACATCAGCAACTGGAGATTGCCGCGCGCGGGGTGGTGGAAATTCTGGATGAAGGGGAGTATTCCCCCGATCCTGAATCGATCCTTTCGCCTTTGGTGTTTCTGCGCGCCACGCCATTAACCTTGCCCGATGCGGCGATTCGCGATTTCGCACAGCGCTACTGGCACGCAGAAAAACCGCTCGCCAGCCTGGAAAAACTGATGGATGAGCTGCTGTTAAAAATGCCGTACCAGCCTGGCAGCACGCAGGTGAGTGATACCGCAGCGAAAGTATTTGCGGCGGGCAGCGGCGTTTGCCAGGATCACAGCCATGTGTTTCTGGCTTGTTGTCGCAGTCTCGGGATCCCGGCGCGCTATGTCAGCGGCTATCTTTATACGGACAATGTCGAACACGTTGCTACTCACGCCTGGGTTGAAGCCTGGCTGGATGGCAGTTGGCACAGCTTTGATATCACCAACAATACGCGCAGTACGCGCCAGCATTTACGTCTGGCGGTGGGTGTGGATTATCTCGATGCTTGTCCGGTGCGCGGTATGCGACTGGGCGGCGGCGGTGAGGATATGCTGGCGATGGCCGCGGTGCAGCAGGTGCATGCGCAGCAGTGATATTTTTTTGCAGGCGTGACTATGACTTATTGTGTGGCAATGCGTTTATCGTCAGGGATGATTTTTGTATCGGATTCACGCACCAACGCGGGCGTCGATCATATTTCCTCGTTCCGTAAATTACACGTGTTTCAGGTGGATGATGAACGCACGCTGGTGCTGCAAAGCGCCGGTAATCTGGCGACCACGCAAAGCGTGATGAGTTTGCTACGGCGTAATAACCACGACAGCGATCAGCCCAATCTGCTGAATGGGCGCTCGCTGTATGACATTGCGCTATTGGTGGGGGAAACCCTGCGTGAAGTGATCAAGCGTGATGGCGAAGAGTTTGGTGGCACGCTGCTGTTAGGTGGACAGATTCGCGGTGAAGAGCCGCGCCTGTTCCAGATCTATCCGCAGGGCAACTTCATTGAAGCCAGCGTGGATACGCCTTATTTCCAGATTGGTGAAAGCAAATACGGCAAGCCGATTATTGATCGCGTATTGCGCTATGAAACCCCGCTTAGCCAGGCAATGCAGTGCGCGCTGATTTCCATGGATTCAACGCTGGCGAGTAACATTTCGGTAGGCCTGCCGCTGGATGTGATGGTCTATCACACCGACAGCTTCAAAGATAACGAACAGCATCATATTACCGAACAACACCCTTACTTTTCGCAGATTCGTCAGCTGTGGAGCAAAGGCTTGTTGAGCGTGTTCTCACAATTGCCGCCGTTAAAACTATAGAGCAACGCCGCGAGAGACATCACGCCGCTACCCTAAAGCGCCCCTTTCGGTAGCGGCGTCACTCCTTGCACATTTTCCCGCAATAACGCCGCGTCAGTCCCGCGTGATAAACCGCGTTGCTGCAATGAATTGATCAATTCAGTCGCGGCGCACTGTCGTGCTTCTCCTTTCCGCTCCTGCTTTTTCCGTTCCGCTTCGGTACTGGTCATAAATCTGAAAACAAGCCTGTTTAACTTCGGTGCCATAAACCTCTGCGCACAAAAGGTGAATGATGTTTTCTGTTGATCAGCTTCTCGATACTTACTGGCCAGGCCATCACCCCGCGAACTGGCAAAAAAGCCTGTTGAAATGGGCCGTTCGCGAACATGAATTCCAATCTTTTGCTGACCGTTATCGCCACCTGAAAGGGGTGGATATGGTCGAGCAAGTGCTGGAGCACCTGGATGTGCGCTGTGAATTAAGTGAACGCGATTTGGAGCAGATCCCGACCAGCGGCCCGGTGGTGATTGTCGCCAACCATCCGCTCGGTGCGCTCGACGGCCTGGCGCTGCTGGCGGCCGTTTCTCAGGTACGTCGTGATGTGAAAATCGTGGCGAACCGCATGTTGATGATGCTGGAACCGATTAACAACCTGATGTTGCCCGTGGATAACATGGGCAACCGTACCAGTCGCGAACAGCTGACGCGCATGCAGCAGCATCTCGACAATCAGGGGGCGCTGATTATCTTCCCGGCAGGTGAAGTGTCCCGTCTCTCCAGCCGTGGTGTGCGCGATAACCGCTGGCATCACAGCTTCCTGCGCCTGGCCGCCCGTGCTCGTGCGCCGATTGTTCCGGCACACGTCGTCGGACGTAATAGCCTGGCGTTCTATGCCGCCGCCAAAATTGCCTCACCACTGGCGCTGCTGATGCTGGTGCGCGAAATGTTCCGCCAGCGTGGATCGCGCATCAAGCTGCACATTGGCGAGCAGATCCCGTTTGCCAACTGGCACGACGGCCACACGCCGGGCAAAGAGCTGGCGAAACGGCTGCGTAAGCACTTGTATCGCATTGGTCAGGGCCGTCGGGGTCTGTTCCAGACTGAAGCGGCGATTGCGCGTCCGGAAGACCGTGCCGAACTGAAAAAAGCGCTGATGGAGAGTGAGCGTCTGGGCTCGCTGCCGGATGGCAAACAGATCTACCTGTGGCGTCGTAACGGCGCGACCTGGGTGCCGCTGCTGCGTGAACTCGGACGCCTGCGTGAAATCGCCTTCCGCGCCGTGGGCGAGGGCAGCGGTCGCCGTCGTGACCTCGATAAATACGATGACGATTACTATCACCTGATTCTGTGGGATGACGACGCGCTGGAAATTGTTGGCGCTTATCGCTTTATTCCGGGTGCCGAGCAGCTGGAACGTCGTGGTCTGGAAGGCATCTACAGCGATAGCCTGTTCCATTACGACGAGCGCATGCTGCCGATCATCAATCAGGGTCTGGAACTGGGTCGCAGCTTTATCCAGCCCGCCTACTGGGGCAAACGTGGTCTGGATTATCTGTGGATGGGCATTGGTGCCTATATCGCCAAATACCCGGAGACCCGCTATCTGTTTGGCCCGGTATCGATCTCCGGCGGTATGCCACTGGCGGCACGCGATCTGTTAGTGGCGTTCTACCGCATGTACTTCCCAACCGAGTTGCCGTTGGCGAAGTCGCGTCGTCCCTATCCGGCCTCGTTGCCAGAAGTGCTGGCGCAGTTTACCGGTGATAACTACGCGGAAGACTTGCGCCGCCTGAAGCATCTGCTGGCGAACCTCGGCACCGCGATTCCCACGCTCTACAAGCAGTATTCCGAAGTGTGTGAGCCGGGCGGGGTGCAGTTTATCGATTTCGGCAGCGACCCCGATTTCAACAACTGTATCGACGGGTTGGTGCTGGTGGATCTGTCACGCGTGAAGCCATCGCGCTATGAGCGTTATATCGGCATGCATTTGCAGGCTGAAAGCGTCGAATAAGGTACACGGAGGCTCTCGGGCCTCCCGTTCTGTTTGAGCACGGAAACGTCAAGTTGATGTCACGGGATCGTCATCTGATTGTCGTAGGGTCTTAGCCGGACTGTCAGATAAAGGCCAGAAACATGGCAACGATCACACTTCGCGGGTTAAGCAAAGCCTTTGCTGCCCAGCCGGTACTTCAGGATATCTCGCTGCAGATTGCGCAGGGAGAGTTCATCGCCGTTCTGGGTCCTTCGGGCTGCGGCAAAACCACCTTATTACGTCTGCTGGCGGGCTTTGAAACCGCTGATGCCGGTGAAATCCACGTCGGCGAGCGCTGCTTCGCTGCGCCAGGCGTGCACCTGCCGCCAGAAGATCGCCAACTTGGCGTGGTGTTCCAGAGCTATGCGCTGTGGCCACATATGACGGTGGCGGAAAACGTCGCCTATAGCCTCAAAGTCAACGGCGTAGCGCGCCATGAGCGTGACAGCCGTACGCAGCAGGCGCTGGAACTGGTGGGATTAGAAAGCTTTGCCTCACGCCGCCCCGCCGATCTTTCAGGTGGCCAACGTCAGCGTGTGGCGTTAGCCCGCTGTCTGGTTGCCAAACCCACGCTGGTGCTGCTCGACGAACCATTGGCCAATCTTGATGTGCACCTGCGCGCCACCATGGAAGAGGAGTTTCGCCGCTTCCATCGCCACAGCCACGCCACCTTGCTCTACATCACCCACGACCAGCACGAAGCGATGGCGCTGGCCGACCGCATTGTGGTGATGGACGGCGGCCGCGTGATGCAGTTTGCCACGCCGCAAACCCTGTGGCGTGAACCGGCGAATGCAATGGTGGCGGGTTTTATCGATGACGGCAAAGTGCTGCCGGTCAGCGATATCGAACCGACAGGCGAGGGCAAAGCGCTCGCCACGCTGTGCGGTCTGCGCGTCACCTTGCGCTGTGCGGCCGAACAACGCCCGATGCCTCACGGCAAAGCCAGTTTTCATGCGGTGGATTTCCGCCTCGCTGAACCGGATGAACCGCAGTTTGCGGTGCGCGTGCAGCGGGTGATCTATCGCGGCAGCCATTACCAGATTGATGTTGCGCCACTTGATGCGCCAGACCACAGCATCACGCTGCAGCTGGCGGAGACCGCTTTACCCGTTGCAGACGCGACCCTTGGGGTGGCGCTGCGCGACGGTTGGATCCTTCCTTCATAACATTCAGATACTTAGGGAAATTGCTATGCGCACGTCTTTTAACGCTTTGATGTTAGCCAGTGGATTAGTGTTTGCCGCCACCAGCCACGCCGATGATGCCCCGTCCGGCAAGCTGGTGATTTACACCTCACAGGCACCGGAAATCGCGCAGCAAACCGTGGACGCGTTCAAAGCCGCGTACCCGAAAGTCGAAGTGGAGTGGACGCGTAACGGCACCACGCAGCTGATGAACGTGTTGCAGACCGAGATGATGAGCGGTGGTGCCAAGCCGGACGTGCTGCTGATTGCCGATGCCATCAACCTCGGTGCCCTGAAAAATCAGAACCAGCTCTACAGCTACAACGATGCGCCGTTGAGTCACATCAATCCGTCCTTCTACGACAAAGACAAAACCTTCTTTGGTACCAAAATCATCGCCACGGTGATTGCTTACAACACCCAGCACGCACAGCCGATTGACAGCTGGAACGCGCTGGCGGTAGAGGCCAATAAAGGTCAGATCGCCATGCCAAGCCCACTTTACTCCGGCGCGGCGCTGTACAAGCTGCACACCGATATCAACACGCCAACCATCGGCTGGGACTTCTACAAGAAGCTGGCAGCGATTGGCGTGGCACCGCAGGGCGGCAACGGTCCGGCGCTGAAAGCCGTTGCCAGCGGACTGGATAAGTACGGCATCATCACTGACGCTGACGTGATTCTGGCGAAGAAAAAAGGCTCGCCCGTCGATCTGGTATACCCGAAAGAGGGCGTGTCTTACGTGACGGAGCCGGTAGCGATCATGAAGTCGGTGCACAACCTGCCAGCCGCTAAAGCCTTCGTGAACTTTATGCTGTCTGAGGAAGGTCAGAAGCTGGTGGTCGAGCAGGGTAACCGTCCGGTGGACGATCGTGTTTCTGCACCGGCGGGCTTCACACCCATCAATAAAATCAAGCTGCTGACGCCTGACGTCGCGAAAGCCATCAAGGAAGATGCTACGGTGCGCGATCAGTTTACCGCGCTGTTTGGCGGCTAAGCATGAGCGTGGTGAGCAACGAGTGGCGTAACGCGACGCGTGGCGGTCAACGCTGGCGTTTCAACAGCGAAAAGCTGATCCTGGCACTGATGGTGCTGCTGATTGGCTTATTGTCGGTGGCGCCACTGCTGCGACTGGTGTGGACGGCCATTGCCCCGCAAGGTGTGCCGGATCTGGCGCGCTTGTCGCGTCTGATTGCCAGCGACCGTGTGCTGATTGCCAGTGGCAATACGTTGCTCATCGCCTTGAGTTCGACCCTGATTTCAGTGCTGCTCGGCACCGCCGCCGCCTGGCTGGTGGCGCTGAGCGATCTGCGCGCCAAAACCGCCTGGGTATTTGCCTTTATCCTGCCGCTGATGATTCCGCCGCAGGTCACGGCGCTCGCATGGCTACAGGCGCTGGCACCGTCCAGCCCGTTAGCCCTGCTGTTTGGTTCACTCGGCTTGCCATGGTTTGCACCAGGCGAGCAACCGCTTTATTCGCTGAGCGGCATCGTGCTGCTGCTCGGTACACACAACGCGCCACTGGTGTTTCTCACTGTGCGTGCCGGTTTGCGTCGTATACCGGCTGATTTAGTCGAAGCGGCGCAGATCAGCGGTGCCTCGCGGATGCGCGTGTTATTGACCATCATTCTGCCGCTGGCGCGCCCGGCGATCTTTGCCGGGGCTGCACTGACCTTTGTTGCGGCCGCCGGTAACTTCGGTATTCAGGCGATGCTGGGCATTCCAGCCCGCGTGCCAACGCTGATTACGCTGGTCTATCAGCAGCTTAACGGCATTGGCCCGAGTGCCTTACCCAATACCGCCGTTTACGCGCTGCTGATTGCCGTGATCACGCTGGCGGGTATGGCGGCCAGCGCCTGGCTCGGCGGTCGTCACGATGTGCGCGTCAACGGTGCGCCGCGTCTGTGGCAGCAACCGTTAGGACGCGGACGGTTGGCGATTGAAGGCGCGGCCTGGCTGTGGATGGCACTAACGCTGCTGCTGCCGGTCAGTGCGCTGCTGATCACTGCACTCACCAGCGGATATGGTCAGGCGCTCACCTGGCAAACGCTGACGCTGGAGAACTTCCGCAGCGCGCTATGGGGCTATCCGGCGGTGCGCCATGCCTTTATGACCAGCCTCGGGCTGACCACGCTGGCGGCGATAATTCTGACGTCCACTGCGCTGTTCCTGGCGTATTTCCTCAGCTGGCGCCGGACCAAACTGGTGCGCGGCCTGTGGCTGGCGAGTGAACTGACTTATGCCTTGCCGGGGATTGTCACCGGCGTAGCGGCGATGCTGTTCTTCCTGCGCCCGCTGCCGATCATCAATGTGTCGCTGTATGGCACGGTGTGGATCATCCTCGCCGCTTATCTGGCGAACTTCCTTGCGCTAGTGTTGCGTCCAACGCTGGCGGGATTCGCGCAGCTGGAACCGGCGCTGGATGAGGCGGCACGCTTGTGTGGTGCCAGCTTTATGCGCCGCATGCGCGATATTTTACTGCCGCTGGCGGCGCCTTCTGCGCTGGCGGGCACGGTGCTGGTGTTCCTCACCGCACTGAATGAAATCCAGGTTTCGGTATTGCTGGTGACCTCGCAAACCCAAACCATCGGACCCACCATCGTGTTCCTTGACGAAGGGGGCTCCGCCTCGCTGGCAGCCGCGGTAGGCTGCCTGATGATTCTGGTCGTGTGTTTGCTGATGGGACTGGCAACGCGGCTGGCGCGGCGTCTGCCGCAAGGGGTTTTACCATGGCAAGCTTAACGGTTATCAGCGGTGTGGGTGGCAAGCTGCCCGCGGCTTTTTTGGTCGAGATGGAAGGCTATCGCCTGCTGTGGGATCTCGGGGCCGGTCCACAACCCGGCGTGCGCCCGGATATCCGCGCCATTGGCCGCGTTGATGCGTTATGTTTGACCCACTCGCACATTGACCACGCGGCCTCGCTCGACTGCTGGGCGCAAATCGGCTCGCCGCCGGTGTACGCCACCGAGCAAACCTGGTTACAGCTGGCTAACGTCGCGGTGCCGATGTATGCGCGACGTTTGTTACCGCTGCGCGGGCAAACGGCCATTGGCCCGTTGCATCTGTTTACTGGCCGCAGCGGCCATTCACCGGGCTCGGTGTGGTTCCATCTGCCCATCGCCGGTGGCATCACCTACATGGGCGACTGGAGCCGTGAAGCGCTGCTGTTACCGTTTGACTGCCCGCCGTCGGCAAAACTATTGATCACGGATGCTTCCTACGGCGACCGCACGCAGCGGTTGCGCGATCAAATGGATGCGTTGGCGATGGCCGCCACCCAAGGCGCGGTGATTGCCGTGCCGGAACACGGACGCGGGCCGGAAGTGGCTTTACAGCTCACCGCGCGGGGTCTGGCGGTTCAGCTCTGCCCACAAATTCGCAGTGAGGTCGCGCAACTGCTGGCGATGGACAAGCTGCCCGCCACCACGGCGCTGGGATTGGTGCGCTTGTTGAAACAGCCGCAGCCGCAACAATGGCAACCTGCAGATGTGATTGTGGCGGCCGATGCGGTGGCCGACAGCGGCTTAGCCGCGCAGCTGAGTGCTCAGCCAGGCTTTAAGCTGATCTTCAGCAGTCACGTTGCGCCCGGCACACGCGCAGCCAGGTTGCTAGCCGATCAGCAGGCAACCTGGCTGCCGTGGAACGTTCATCCGCCGATTGACGATCAACTGTGGTTGATCGAGAAAACCGCTGCCCAGCGCGTGATACCAGCCTTTGTTGCGGCGGCGGAGTGCCCGATTTTAGCGGCGCGTGCCCCTTTGTGCTGGCAAGCGCATTTTCCCCTGCAATGCCATCTTGATAGCCCCCGTTTCCCCCACGAGCAGCGTCAACGCAGCAAGATAAATTGAGTATCCCGCTGAATGTTTTTTCGCCATTGCCGATAACCTGACTACCAACTTTTGTCTGTGGGCGATTAACGCTTGTCAGCGCTGTGCTTTTGCGTTTAAGTCTCCACAGCAATTAGGATTTTTCTTAAGAAGCAATTTTTACCAGGCCAGCAATAGGCGAACAACAATGAATAATAACTCTGACGTCATGTACCGGCTGCTGGTGCAGAGCGTGGTGGATTATGCCATTTACATGCTCAAACCCGATGGCACCGTCGCCAACTGGAATGCAGGGGCACAACGCGCCAAAGGTTACACGCCCGACGAAATCGTCGGTAAAAACTTTGCGCTGTTCTACAGCGAAGACGATCGTAAAAACGGTGCGCCACAGCGTGGACTTTCCGTCGCGACAGCGGTGGGGCGCTTCGAGACGGAAGGCTGGCGCTATCGCAAAGATGGCAGCGCCTTCTGGGCACATGTGGTGATTGATGCGATTCGCGACGACTTCGGCGAACTGCTCGGCTTCGCCAAAGTCACGCGTGACTGCACGGTTCAGCAGGAGCAGCAGCGTAAGCAACAGGAACAGGAGCAACGTTTCCGTTTATTAGTTGAAGGCGTAACGGACTACGCCATCTACATGCTTGATCTCGACGGCAACGTCGAAAACTGGAATGCCGGCGCGCAGCGTGCCAAAGGCTATGTGGCTGAAGAGATTGTCGGTCAGAACTTTGCACGGTTCTACAGCGCGCAGGATCGTAAAAATCATATTCCGGAAAAGAACCTCAGCACCGCTTTCAAAACCGGCCGCTTCGAAGATGAAGGCTGGCGCTATCGCAAAGATGGCAGTGCGTTCTGGGCACATGTGATTATTGATGCGATTCGTGATGATGCGGGCAAGCTGATTGGCTACGCCAAAATCACCCGTGACTGCACCGAACAGCGTGAGCTGCAGCGCAAGCAGCAGCGCAAGCAGCAGGAGTACGAGAAAACCTTCCGTCTGCTGGTGGAGGGCGTTACTGATTACGCCATCTATATGCTGGATCTGCAGGGCCGCGTAGTGAACTGGAACGCCGGTGCGCAGCGTGCAAAGGGTTACCTTTCTGACGAGATCGTCGGCCAGCACTTTTCGGTGTTCTATGGTTCGCAGGAGCGGCTGGCCAACACGCCGGAAGCCAACCTGGGTATCGCGCTGAAGACCGGTCGCTTCGAGGATGAAGGCTGGCGCTATCGTAAAGATGGTTCGGCGTTCTGGGCGCATGTGGTGATCGATGCCATCCACAATGAAGATGGCAAGATGATCGGCTTCGCTAAAATCACCCGTGATGTCACCGAACGTCGTGAGAATGAACAGCAACTGCTGCGCGCGCGGGATCTGGCGCAGGCGCAGAGTGCCAAAATGTCTGAGCTGTCTGGCTTCCTCGACACCATCATCAGCAATATCCCTTCATGCGTCATTGTAGAAGACGCCATCAGCCGCGAAATCCTGATGGTCAATGACAAAGCCGAACAGCTGTTTGGTGTCAGTAAACCCTTGATTATGCACAAGCGTCCGCACGAATGTATGTCGGCGGAGCTGAGTGACTATTTCAACAGCCTGGCGGATATCGCGCTGCGCAGCGAAGGCATCCATTCACGCGAGCAGCTGCTGCTCACCGCAGGCGGCGACCGTATTCTGCATACCCGCGCCACCACTATCAGCGGCAAAGATATGCGTCAAAACTACGTGATGCTGATTGTCGAAGACGTGACCGACCAACGTGAAGCCGATGCGCGTATTCACCATATGGCGCACCACGATAACCTCACCAGCCTGCCAAACCGTATTCTGTTCCGGCAGAAGCTGAGTGAAGCGCTGCGTCAGGATAACCAACACCATGCGCTGAGCGCCACGCTGTGTCTCGATCTCGATAACTTCAAGAACGTTAACGATGCGCTGGGTCATCAGATTGGTGACGATCTGCTGCGCGTGGTGGCAAAACGCTTGCGTAGTGCGCTGCGCGACCATGACACGCTGGCGCGTATTGGCGGCGACGAATTTGCTATCGTGCTGCCGAATATCAATAACGCGCAGGAAGCGGCGGTGGTGGCACAGCGCCTGATTGAAGCGATCCGTCCGCCTATCAATGTTGAAGGGCACAACCTTTCCGTTGGGTTGAGCGTGGGCATTGCGTTGACGTCACAGGTCACCAACACGCCAGAGCACATGCTGCGCTGTGCGGATATGGCGCTGTACGAAGCCAAACGCAACGGACGCAACCGCTATGAACACTTCACCATGGAAATGGATGATGTGGCGCGCAGCCGCCGCGTGATTGAAAACGATCTGCGTGAGGCGATCACCGGACGTCAGCTGAAACTCTACTATCAGCCGATTACCAATGAGGACGAAATCATTGGTTATGAAGCGCTGATGCGCTGGCACCATCCGGTTAAGGGGTTGATCATGCCAAATGATTTTATCCCGATTGCCGAAGAGACCGGGCTGATCCACATGCTGGGCGCTTATGCGCTGTATGAAGCCTGCCGCGAGGCACAGAGTTGGGGCACCGAGCAGTCAGTGTCGGTTAACCTGTCGCCGCTGCAGTTCAAGAACAGCTCGCTGGTGTCGGTGGTGGAAGGCGCGTTGCGCGAATCCGGATTGGCTCCGCAACGCCTCGAAGTGGAGATCACTGAATCGGTGCTGCTGGATGACACGCTGGGCAATATCCGCACCCTGCAAAGCCTGAAGGCGATTGGCGTGCAGATTGCGCTGGATGATTTCGGCACGGGCTACTCATCGCTCAGCTATCTGCGATCTTTCCCGTTCGACAAGATCAAAATCGACAAGTCGTTTATCAACGATATGGGTGACAGTCGCGAAGCGCTGGCGATTATCCGGGCGATCACCGGCATGAGCCGCAGCCTGGATATTCAGATCACCGCCGAAGGGGTGGAGAGCAGCGAGCAATTCGCCAAGCTGCGTGAAGAGGGTTGTACGCTGTTCCAGGGCTATTTCTTTGGCCGCCCGCAGCCTTCGGAACTGCGTCTGAAAGAGCTGGAATAAGCTCGCCATAAATGGCGACGTAACAACCCAGGGGCGCATTGATACGCTCCTGGTTGTTTATAAGCTCGTCGCAATCTAAGCGTAAGATTTCAGCATAAAAAAACGCCCGGCATTGCCGGGCGTTGTGCTGTTTGCTGTGTGAAATCTTTATTATGACTGGCCGTGGCCTTCGACGTTCATGCGGCCCAGGTCTTTGTCCACCAGGAACAGGCCTTCGCCTTTGTTGCCGACCAGCGCCAGTTTATCCAGTACGGTTTTGAACAGCTTCTCTTCTTCGTGCTGCTCAGCCACATACCACTGCAGGAAATTGAAGGTTGAGTAGTCCTGAGACATCAACGCGGTGTGTACCAGGTCGTTGATGCGCTGCGTGATCAGCTGCTCATGCTTCAGCGCTTCTTCCAGCACGTCATTCAGTGAGTTCCAGCTAACGGCAGGGGCGGCAATGCTGCCCAGCACTGGCAGAGAACCGGCATCGCTAACGTAATCGAACAGACGCTGCATATGTTCCATTTCTTCGCGAGAGTGCATTTTCAGGAATGAAGCGGCACCTTCAAAACCTTTGTCGCTGCACCATGCGCTCATCTGCAGATACAGGTTGGCAGAGAAGAATTCGAGGTTCAGTTGATCGTTCAGGCGAGAGGTCATTTCAGCAGTTAACATGGCTGAGTCCTTTTTAATTTGTCAGGTGAAGTACGGTGAATTATGCATCAATCTATACTTTTTTGTGAAGGCTTTTTCGTCAAAAAGTTGAAATTATCTTATTGATTGTAAATGGAATTATTTCATTTATTGAATGCGAGGAGTTCTCAGTTTTGACTCATTTTCATTCACGCTGGATTGATTATAGCCGTACATCGGCGGATGCTGTGGCGAGCCTATACTTGTCAGGAGCTTAGCGGTGTCGAACGTATTAGATCATTACCATTACCTGCATGAAATCCCGGAACTGGGATTCGAAGAATTCAAAACTTCCGCCTACATCGCCGACCAGCTTGAGCAGGCTGGCATCAGCGTGACGCGCGGCATTAATCACACCACCGGCATCGTGGCGGAAATTGACAGCGGCGTGCCGGGTCCGGTACTGGCGCTACGTGCAGATATGGATGCACTCGGCCACATCATTAACGGCGTCGCCTGTGCACGCCATACCTGCGGCCATGATGGGCACTCTTCGGTGGTGCTGACGGCGGCACAGGAGTTGCTGAAAGAGGGCGCGATCAAGCGCGGCAAGCTAAAGCTGCTGTTCCAGCCTGCGGAAGAACTCGGTGCGGGTGCGTTATCGATGATTGAGGGCGGTGCGCTGGATGATGTCGAGATGATCCTCGGTTTCCATGTGCGTCCACTGGAAGAGTGCCATGTCGGACAAGCCACGCCAGCCGTGTTCTATTCGGCGTGCAGCACGCTGGAAGCGACAATTAAAGGTGTGCCTGCTCATGCCGCGCGCCCACATTTGGGTGTCAATGCACTGGATGCCGCAGTACAAGCGGTACAGGCGGTGAACAGTATCCATCTGGCGCCGGGCCTGACATGGAGCGTGAAAGCCACCCGCTTCCTGTGTGATGCCGGTGTCACCAACTCGGTGCCTGATGAGGCGCGCGTGGTATGGGATCTGCGTTCGCAGGAGAACGCGCCGATGGAGGTGCTGAAACAGAAAGTGACCCAGGCGATTCAGCACAGCGTGGCTGCATTGGGTGCGAGCGCTGAAGTGGTGGTACTGAAAGAGATGCCCGCCGCAGAAATCCACGAGGAAGCCACGGCGGTGATCCGGGCTGCGATCGTTGATGTGCTTGGGGAAGAAGGGCTGCTCGACACCAAATCCACGCCAGGCAGTGAAGACTTCTTCTACTACCCGGTGAAAAGACCGCAGGTGAAAGCCGGTTTCTGGGGTTTGGGCACCAATCTGGTGCCGGGCCTGCATCATCCGGATATGCGTTTTGAACTGAGTTCGCTGGAGATCGGGGTGAAGATCTTTAAGGCGGCAGTGGTGCGCGTGCTGGGTTAGCCGTGTGTCGTTTCCCACAATCCAGCCTCTCCCGCAAATAGGAGAGGCTGTTACCCTGAATGAAAACGTCGCTCGAATAGCCTTCTTACTCCTCACTTGCAGGGCAGCGGCTGAGTGAGGCTGTCACCCGGAATGAAAGCCTCACTCGAACAGTCCCTTCTTCTCATTTGCAGGAAAGCGGCTGAGTAAGACTGCCAACTGGCATCAAAGCCTCACTCGAATAGCCTCTTCTCCTCGCTTGCAGGAAAACGGCAGGGCGAAGGTGCATACAGGTCCCATCCCACGATTTCCCCGCCTGCTGAAATATTGTATGCTATGCCGCCTTAATGCTGACTGGATAACCGGACTGCCGCCAATGTAGATCGCGCACATCTTGCTGTGAACTGACGCCACTGCGTCACCATTGGTACCGTTATCCCCCGGCTTTGCCCGGAACGATTTATTCGCAGCGCGCCGCCCGCGCGTTGCCCTTGAAGAAGAATTCACACATGTCTATTGCTTCCTTTTTAGATGAAGTGGCGCGCCGCCGTACGTTTGCGATCATCTCGCACCCGGATGCCGGTAAAACCACCATTACCGAAAAAGTGCTGCTGTTCGGGCAGGCGATCCAAACCGCCGGTACCGTCAAAGGCCGCGGCTCCAGCCAGCATGCTAAATCTGACTGGATGGAGATGGAGAAACAACGTGGTATCTCCATCACCACCTCGGTGATGCAATTCCCGTATCGCGACAGTCTGGTGAACCTGCTGGATACCCCAGGGCACGAAGACTTCTCTGAAGATACCTACCGTACGCTGACGGCGGTTGACTGCTGTTTGATGGTGATCGATGCCGCTAAGGGTGTTGAAGATCGTACCCGTAAGCTGATGGAAGTGACCCGTCTGCGCGATACGCCGATCATCACCTTTATGAACAAACTTGACCGTGACATCCGCGATCCGATGGAACTGCTGGATGAAGTTGAGAGCGAGTTGAAGATCGCCTGCGCGCCAATCACCTGGCCGATTGGCTGCGGTAAGCTGTTCAAAGGCGTGTATCACCTCTACAAAGATGAAACTTACCTGTATCAAACCGGTAAGGGCCATACCATTCAGGAAGTGCGCATTGTCAAAGGTCTGGCGAACCCGGATCTCGACGCGGCGGTCGGTGAAGACCTGGCACAGCAACTGCGTGATGAGCTGGAACTGGTGCAGGGCGCGTCCCACGAGTTCGATCAGGAGCTGTTCCTGAGCGGTGAAATTACCCCGGTGTTCTTCGGCACCGCGCTGGGTAACTTCGGCGTCGATCATATGCTCGATGGCTTAGTGGCTTGGGCGCCGACGCCGATGCCACGTAAAACCGATGCGCGTCTGGTGGAATCCAGCGAGGAGAAATTCAGCGGCTTCGTGTTTAAGATCCAGGCGAATATGGATCCAAAACACCGTGACCGTGTTGCCTTCATGCGTGTGGTTTCTGGCAAGTACGAGAAAGGCATGAAGCTGCGCCAGGTGCGTACTGGCAAAGACGTGGTGATCTCGGATGCGTTGACCTTTATGGCCGGCGACCGTTCGCACGTAGAAGAAGCCTTCCCTGGCGACATCATCGGCCTGCACAACCACGGCACCATTCAGATCGGCGACACCTTTACCCAGGGTGAAACCATGAAGTTCACCGGTATTCCGAACTTCGCCCCGGAGCTGTTCCGTCGTATTCGTCTGCGCGACCCGCTGAAGCAGAAACAGCTGCTGAAAGGGCTGGTACAGCTGTCGGAAGAGGGCGCGGTGCAGGTGTTCCGCCCAGTGCACAACAACGATCTGATCGTGGGTGCGGTCGGTGTGCTGCAGTTTGAAGTGGTTGTGGCGCGTCTGAAAAGCGAATACAACGTTGAAGCGATTTATGAAGCTATCAACGTCGCAACCGCTCGTTGGGTTGAGTGCAGTGATGCGAAGAAATTCGACGACTTCCAACGCAAAAACGAAGTGAACCTGGCGCTGGATGGCGGTGATAACCTCACTTACATCGCCCCGACCATGGTGAACCTCAACATCACGCAGGAACGCTATCCTGACGTGACGTTCCGCAAAACGCGCGAACATTAATCCCGCCTCACAAACAGGGCCAGTGATTTTCACTGGCCCTGTTTTTATCCTACAGACTCCTCCTAATTACGCTGCGTTTATCGCTTTTTGGCGAGATATCAACCACAAAAGCCAGCAAAACCTGTAATCCCTACTATGATTATCCTGTCGGACGAGAAAAGAGACCCAAGGGTTTCATTACGTCTATAAATGCAGCGACGCCGTTTGTTGCTGGCGCATTCGCAGTTGCGAGTGAGTTAACTGATAGAAGGATGATATCGATGAATAAGACTAAGATTGCCAAAACCCTGATTGCGGCTCTGGCCACTACTGCCTTGATGGGCGGCGCGGCGTTTGCTGCGGATACCAGCAGCACGGGTTCTAAAATCGATAGTTCTATGAATAAAGTCGATGGTTTTATGGATGACAGCGGCATCACGGCCAAGGCCAAAGCGGCACTGGTGGATGATGAAGCGATTAAAAGTACGGATATCTCAGTGAAAACGCATCAGGGCGTGGTCACGCTGAGCGGCTTTGTCGCTTCGCAGGATCAGGCGGAAAAAGCCGTGGCGCTGGTGCAAAAAGTTGAGGGTGTGAAATCCGTCAGTGACAAACTGCACGTTAGAGACAGCAAAGAGACCACACTGAAAGGTTATGCGGGGGATACCGCAACCACCAGTGAAATCAAAGCTAAGCTATTAGCAGATGACATTGTGCCATCGCGCAACGTGAAGGTGGAAACCACCGATGGCGTGGTGCAGTTATCAGGAGAAGTGGCGAACCAGGCACAGTCCGATCGTGCTGAGAAAATCGCCAAAGCCATTGAAGGCGTCAAAAGCGTGAAGAATGACCTGAAGGTGAAATCTTAACGCGAGCGAAGCGGCACTGTTTCGGTGCCGTTTCGTAATAAAAACAATGTGGTATGAATAAGCAGTTCGATTTTCACTACGGTAAGGAGAGGCTTATGTTTCGTTGGGGTATTATCTTTCTGGTCATCGCTCTGATTGCTGCAGCATTAGGTTTCGGCGGTCTGGCGGGTACGGCAGCATGGGCAGCTAAAATTGTCTTCATTGTCGGTATTATTCTGTTCCTCGTAAGCCTGTTTACCGGGCGTAAACGACCCTGACCGATTGCGTTAACACAACGCTAACCCGCGAGTCACTAAAGCGGAGACCAGTCATTTGCGGCATAATAGGCAGCCGCACCGATTGCACGATGCAATAGGTCAGGGAATGACAATGACTGGTTCTCCGGGATGCTGCCGTCAGCGGCTCCCTCAGAGCAGGAAAACTGAGGGACATCCATTGGGAATACGCATCCCGGTGTCGCTGGACACCTTTGAGCCACTGGCGCTCACCCCATTTAAATCCAAAAAAATTGCCCTGGTCTGCGAAGGCGGCGGTCAACGCGGCATCTTCACCGCAGGCGTCCTTGATGAGTTTCAGCGCGCCGGTTTTAACCCGTTTCAATTGATGCTGGGCACCTCCGCTGGAGCACAAAACCTGTCTGCGTTTGTTTGCGCCCAGCCGGGCTACGCGCGCCGCGTCATCACGCGTTATACCACCAGCAAATTGTTTTTTGATCCGTTGCGCTTTGTGCGCGGCGGCCATCTGATCGATCTCGACTGGCTAATCGATATCACCAAACAAGAGTTTCCATTGTCCCTGAGCAACGCCGAAGGGCTGTTTGCCAAAGGCAACGAGTTCTATATGTGCGCCTGCCGGGGAGATGATTACCGCGCCGAATATTTCAATCCCACCAACCTGAACTGGCATGACGTTATCAAGGCCTCCAGCGCCATTCCGGGTTTCTATCGCAGCGGCGTGCTGATGGATGGGGTGAACTATCTGGATGGCGGTATCAGCGATGCCATTCCGGTGCGCGAAGCGGCACGGCGTGGCGCTGATACCATTGTGGTGATCCGCACCGTGCCGTCACAAATGTCTTACACGCCGAAATGGTTCAAACGCATGGAGCGCTGGCTGGGTGACAGCGCGCTGCAGCCGATGATCAATATCCTGCATCACCATGAAGAGAGCTATCGAGAGATTCAGCAGTTCATCGATCAGCCGCCGGACGATCTGCGCATCATTGAAATTTACCCGCCAAAACCGCTGGCGAGTATGGCGCTGGGCAGCCGTTTGGCCTCACTGAATCAGGATTACCATTTAGGGCGCCGCAGCGGCCGCTATTTCCTCGCGACGCTGGGTCAATGGCTGAGCGATGCCGAACCGTTCCTGCGCCAGACTACCGTGACACCGCCGGCCGCCGTGGCGAATGCGCCAGACAATCGTGCCGTGCATACGCCGCCGCTGGCGGATAATGATGCCGATTTTGATGCAGGATCGCTGGCATGAGATTTATCGACACCCACTGCCATTTCGATTTCCCGCCTTTTGTTGATGACGCCACAGGCAGCATCGCCCGCGCGGCGCAGTCGGGTGTGAAACGCATTATTGTGCCGAGCGTCGATGCCAGCCGCTTTGCACTGGTCAGCCAGCTGGCGCAACAGCACGAGGCGCTGTATGCCGCATTAGGGCTGCATCCGATCAATATTGCCGTGCATCTGGATGCGCATCTGGATCAGCTGGAACAATGGTTGAAAACGCCGGATAGCAAACGCGTGGCGATCGGCGAGATCGGCCTCGATCTGTACATGCAAGATGCGCAATTTGATAAGCAGACGCGGTTACTGGATGCACAGCTCAAACTGGCGAAACAGTATGATTTGCCGGTGATCCTGCATTCGCGTCGCACCCACGATCAGTTGGCGCTGCATTTGCGTCGCCATGATTTACCGCGCCGTGGCGTGGTACACGGTTTTGCTGGCAGCCAGCAGCAGGCAGAACGTTTTATTCAGCTTGGCTATGCGATCGGCGTGGGCGGCACCATCACCTATGAACGCGCCAGTAAAACCCGCAACACCATTGCCAACCTGCCGCTTACCTCGCTGTTACTGGAAACCGATGCGCCCGATATGCCGTTGCAGGGTTATCAGGGGCAGCCCAACCGCCCTGAGCGCGCGCGTAACGTGTTTGATGTGCTGTGTCAGTTGCGCAGTGAATCGCCCGATATCATTGCCGATACGTTGTGGCAAAACAGCCTGCGCGTGTTTGCCCTGCCTGCCTGATCCCCTCCCGACACAATCTGGATTTCCCGCGGTTTTGGCGGCTATTGGCTACAGTAATAAAATCGGCATTACCCTTTTTCGCCCTGCTTTGTGATAATATTCACAACCTGTATTGCGCCTGAAAACGGGTGTGCTGGCGGTTATTTGTGACTTAAATCACTAAATAATTGTATTCATATGACGAATTTTCTTTTTTCATGTGACATGAAGCGCAATTCATTCAGGTGTGGTTTGTTAGAATTATCACATTACCCGGTGGGCACAGTCTGCCGGTCACCTTTTGGAGAGCATCATGACCGATCTTAAAGCGGCCGCACAACGCGCCCTGCAACTGATGGATTTGACCACCCTGAACGACGATGACACCGATGAGAAGGTGATCGCGCTGTGTCATCAGGCGAAGTCGCCAGCCGGTAACACCGCGGCCATTTGCATCTATCCGCGTTTCATCCCTGCGGCACGTAAAGCACTGCGCGAGCAGGGCACGCCTGATATCCGCATCGCCACGGTCACTAACTTCCCGCACGGCAACGATGACGTTGAGATCGCACTGGCAGAAACCCGTGCGGCGATTGCATACGGTGCAGACGAAGTGGACGTGGTCTTCCCGTATCGCGCGCTGATTGCCGGCAATCGCGACATCGGTTTTGCGCTGGTGAAAGCCTGTAAAGAAGCCTGTGCCGCTGCCAACGTGCTGCTGAAAGTGATCATCGAAACCGGTGAACTGAAAGAAGAAGCGCTGATTCGCGCCGCTTCTGAAATCGCTATCGATGCCGGTGCAGATTTCATCAAAACCTCAACCGGTAAAGTGCCAGTGAACGCCACGCCAGAGGTGGCAGCCATCATGATGCAGGTGATTCACGATAAAGGCGTGCAGCAGCAGGTGGGCTTTAAGCCTGCGGGTGGCGTGCGCACGGCGGAAGATGCCGCGATCTATCTGAAGCTGGCGGATGACATTCTGGGCGAAGGCTGGGCCGATGCGCGCCACTTCCGCTTTGGTGCATCAAGCCTGTTAGCCAGCCTGCTGAATACGCTGGGCCACGCGACAGCGACCAGCAAAGCGGGCTACTGATCCCTGCCTCAGGGTCGCCATCAATGGCGACCCAAAGAATGTTTGGTGCATTTCACAGCAATCCCCCGGGGAGGCAACCTTGTTCCTGCCACAAGAAATTATTCGAAAAAAACGCGACGGCCAGCCACTGAGCGAGGCGGAGATCCGTTTCTTTATCAACGGCGTGCGCGACAACAGCGTATCAGAAGGCCAGATTGCCGCACTGGCAATGACCATCTACTTCCACGATATGAATCTGGAAGAGCGTGTGGCGCTGACCATGGCGATGCGCGATTCCGGCTCGGTGCTCAACTGGAAGTCGTTGAATCTCAACGGCCCGATTGTTGATAAGCACTCCACCGGCGGCGTGGGCGACGTAACATCGCTGATGCTCGGCCCAATGGTGGCCGCGTGTGGCGGTTATGTCCCGATGATCTCCGGGCGCGGCCTCGGTCACACCGGCGGTACGCTGGATAAGCTGGAAGCGATCCCCGGTTTCGATATCTTCCCGAGTGACGATCGTTTCCGCCAGATCATCAAAGATGTGGGTATTGCCATCATTGGCCAGACCAACTCACTGGCGCCTGCCGATAAGCGTTTCTACGCCACGCGTGATATCACCGCTACCGTTGACTCGATCCCGCTGATCACCGCCTCGATCCTCGCCAAGAAACTGGCGGAAGGACTGAATGCGCTGGTGATGGATGTGAAAGTCGGTTCCGGTGCCTTTATGCCGACCTTTGAAGCTTCAGAAAATCTGGCGCAGGCGATAGTTGGCGTGGCGAACGGTGCGGGCTGTAAAACCACCGCGCTGCTTACCGATATGAACCAGGTGCTGGCATCCACCGCCGGTAACGCGCTGGAAGTTCGCGAAGCGGTGCAGTTCCTGACGGGTGAGGCGCGTAATCCACGCCTGCTGGAAGTGACCATGGCGCTGTGCTCGGAAATGCTGATCTCCGGCAAACTGGCAGAGGACGACACCGAAGCGCGGCAGAAACTGCAAAATGTGCTGGATAACGGTAAAGCGGCGGAAGTGTTCGCGCGCATGGTGGCGGCGCAGAACGGCCCGGTTGATTTTATCGAGCGTATGGATAGCTATCTGCCTGCACCGACCCTGAGCAAAGCGGTGTATGCCGATCGCGCCGGGATTGTCAGCGCCATGGATACCCGTGCGCTGGGTATGGCGGTGGTGTCGTTGGGTGGGGGCCGTCAGCGTGCCAGCGACAGTATTGATTACAGCGTGGGCTTAAGTGACATGACCACGCTCGGCACGCAGGTTGATGCACAGCGCCCGCTGGCGGTGATTCATGCCGCGTCGGAAGCGCAGTGGCAGCAGGCTGCGGAAGCGGTCAAAGCGGCTATCACGTTGAGTGACAGTGCGCCTGCGGAAACGCCGGTGGTCTATCGCCGCGTCAGCGAGTAACGCTTCTTCGTGCCAGGGAGCGGCCATTCGGGTATACTGATCTGATCGCTTTTTTTTGACTTGTCATCGCGCCATTGCGCAGGAGACTTGCATGAAACGTGCTTTTATTATGGTTCTCGACTCCTTCGGGATCGGCTCCAGCAAAGACGCCGATAAATTCGGTGATGAAGGATCGGATACGCTCGGCCATATCGCCGAAGCGTGCTTCGAAGGCCGCGCCAATGAAGGTCGCGAAGGCCCGCTGCATCTGCCAAACCTGACCGCGCTCGGTCTGGGTAAAGCCGCTGAACTCTCTACAGGCCGCTTCCCGCCTGGCCTCGACGCCAATGCTGAAATCATTGGTGCCTACGCTTACGCCAGTGAGCTGTCATCCGGTAAAGATACGCCGTCAGGCCACTGGGAAATCGCCGGCGTGCCGGTGCTGTTTGACTGGGGCTACTTCAGCGACAAAGAGAACAGCTTCCCGCAGGCGCTGCTCGACGTGCTGGTAAAACGCGCCGATTTGCCGGGCTATCTTGGTAACTGCCATTCGTCCGGTACGGTGATCCTCGACCAGCTGGGCGAAGAGCACATGAAGTCCGGCAAGCCGATTTTCTACACCTCGGCGGACTCGGTATTCCAGATTGCCTGTCACGAAGAGACCTTTGGTCTGGATCGTCTGTACGAACTGTGCGAAATCGCGCGTGAAGAGCTGACCAACGGCGGTTACAACATCGGCCGTGTGATTGCGCGTCCGTTTGTCGGTGACAAAGCGGGCAACTTCGAGCGTACCGGCAACCGCCACGATCTCGCGGTGGAACCCCCTGCGCCAACCATGCTGAAAAAGCTGGTGGACGAGAAGGGCGGCGAAGTGATTTCCGTGGGTAAAATTGCGGATATCTACGCCGAGCAGGGCATCACCCAGAAAGTGAAAGCTACCGGGCTGGATGCACTGTTTAACGCCACCATCGAGCAGATAAAAAAGGCGCCGGACAATTCCATCGTCTTCACTAACTTCGTTGATTTTGACTCCACCTGGGGACATCGTCGCGATATCGCCGGTTATGCCGGTGGTTTAGAGTTCTTCGACCGTCGTTTGCCGGAGCTGATGGCGCTGGTGAAAGAGGGGGATATTCTGATCCTCACCGCCGACCACGGTTGTGACCCAAGCTGGAAGGGCACCGAGCACACGCGCGAGCACATCCCGATTTTGATTTATGGTCCAAAAGTGAAGCCAGGATCGCTGGGTTATCGCGATACCTTTGCGGATATCGGCCAGACCATTGCGAAGTATTTTGGCCTGTCCAGCATGGACTACGGCAAAAGCCTGCTGTAAAACAGCCCACCAATTTTAAAAAGGAAAATAACCATGGCAACGCCTCATATTAATGCAGAAATGGGTGACTTCGCGGACGTGGTGCTGATGCCGGGCGATCCGCTGCGCGCTAAGCACATCGCAGAAACCTTCCTGGAAGATGCGGTTGAAGTGAACAACGTGCGCGGCATGCTGGGTTACACCGGGACGTACAAAGGCCGTAAGATTTCGGTTATGGGCCACGGTATGGGTATTCCATCCTGCTCGATCTACACCAAAGAGCTGATCACCGATTTCGGCGTGAAGAAAATCATCCGTGTCGGTTCCTGCGGCGCGGTGCGTGCCGATGTGAAACTGCGTGACGTGGTGATTGGTCTGGGTGCTTGCACCGATTCCAAAGTGAACCGTATGCGTTTCAAGGATCACGACTTCGCGGCGATTGCGGACTTCGACATGGTGCGTAACGCGGTTGATGCCGCCAAAGCGCTGGGTGTCGACGCGCGCGTCGGCAATATCTTCTCTGCTGACCTGTTCTATACGCCAGATCCGCAGATGTTCGATGTGATGGAGAAGTACGGCATTCTGGGCGTGGAAATGGAGGCCGCCGGTATCTACGGCGTGGCAGCGGAGTTCGGGGCTAAAGCGTTGACCATCTGCACCGTGTCGGATCATATCCGCACGCACGAGCAGACCACGGCTGCTGAGCGCCAGACCACCTTCAACGATATGATCAAGATCGCGCTGGAGTCGGTGCTGCTGGGGGATTAATCCCGTCTGTTTTGTTCGGTGCGCTGCAAGGCGCACCTGACGAAACGCACCAGCGCACAGGGTCGTCATGGATGGCGACCTTGTTCTTCACCCTGCCATTTATGACGACCTCGTGAGTCACCGCTCGGAATCAGCGATTCCACTCAGGGCGACCTGAACCTCTCCTCGTAAACATCTGACACACTTTTACCCAGGCTTGTGCATCTTCGTGCTGGCTCTAAAGCAATCTCTGCTTATCATTAGCGTGATAACAAAGAGACTAAGCCCCCCTGATGAATTTCCGTAATTTCGAAGCTGAAGAAAAACTGTTTGTCCGCCGTGCGCTTGTCGCTTTTGCTCTGGTCGTCATCTGTTTCATTATCCTTGGCGTTAACCTGTATCGTCTGCAGGTGGATCAGCACAGCTATTACCAGACGCGGTCCAACGAAAACGACATCAAAATGATCCCCATCGCGCCGACGCGAGGGTTGATCTACGATCGCAACGGTATTCCGCTGGTGCGTAACGTCACCTGGTATGACATCCTCGTGACGCCGTACAAAATCGACAATATGCAGGAAACGCTGAAGCAGCTGACGCCGATTGTCGACCTGACGCCGGAAGAAATTGAAACCTTCGAGCACGAACTCAAACAGAACAGCCGCTATAAGCCGGTCGAGTTAAAAGCAGAACTCACCGATGAGCAGGTGGCGCGCTTCTCCGTCAATCAGTTCCGTTTCACCGGCGTGGCCATCGACACCTATGAGGACCGCGAGTATCCCTATGGCGCCGATTTAGCCCATGTGGTGGGCTATGTTTCCAAGATCAACGATAACGATTTCAAACGCCTGAATGCTGAAGGCGTCGGCGAAAACTATGCTGCCGACCACAACATCGGAAAGCAGGGCATTGAAGGCTATTACGAGTCAATTTTGCACGGCAAAACCGGTTATCAGGAAGTGGAAGTGGATAACCACGGTCGTATTGTGCGCGTGCTGAAAGAAGTGCCGCCGGTTGCCGGGCAGAACGTCTATCTGACGCTGGATCTGCATCTGCAACAGTACGTTGAGAGCCAGCTGGTGGGCCAGCGTGCAGCGGCCTTGATCGAAGATCCGCGCGATGGCAGCGTGCTGGCGATGGTGTCTGCGCCCAGCTACGATCCCAATCCGTTTGTGAAAGGCATTAGCTACAAAGCTTATAAAACGTTGCTGGCGGACAAAAACCTGCCGCTGATCAATCGCGTCACGCAAGGCCTGTATCCACCGGCTTCGACGGTCAAACCTTATATGGCGATGTCCGCGCTGCTGACCAAGGTGATCACCCCCAGCTTTACCATCTTCGGCGCACCGACCTGGACACTGCCAGGCACCGATCGTAAATATCGTGACTGGAAAAAATCGGGGCATGGCACGCTGGATGTCACCAAGGCGATTGAGGAGTCGGCGGACAGCTTCTTCTATCAGGTGGCGTTTATGATGGGCATCGATCGTATTCACACCATGCTGAGCCAGTTTGGCTACGGCAAACCGACCGGCATCGATCTCAATGAAGAGTACGCCGGGCTGCTGCCAAGCCGCGAGTGGAAGCAGAAAGTACATAAACACGCATGGTACCAAGGCGATACGGTTTCGGTAGGGATTGGGCAGGGTTACTGGATCGCTACGCCGATTCAGATGGTGAAAGCGCTGGTGGCGCTGCTCAACAATGGCCGGGTGATTAATCCGCACCTGCTGGAGAAATCGCAGCGTGGCACTGAGCAGCAGCTGTATCAGCCGAAAGACCCGCAGCCGCAGATTGGCGATCCAAAATCACCGTACTGGTCGCTGGTGCGTCACGCGATGTTCGGCATGGCCAATGCACCGAACGGCACCGGTTATAAGTATTTCCACACCGCGCCTTACGGTATTGCGGCGAAGTCGGGGACGTCTCAGGTGTTCAGTCTGAAGCAGAACCAGGTCTACAACGCGAAAATGATCCCGACGCGCCTGCGTGACCACATCTTCTATACCGCTTTCGCACCCTTTAATGATCCGAAAGTGGCGGTGGCGTTGATTCTGGAAAACGGGGGAAGTGAAGGGGTGACGGCAGCACCGTTGATGCGCAATATTCTCGATCACATCTTCCTGCCGCCACCGTCTGAGCCGCCGGTGGAAACCGCGCAGAAAAATTAATTTGCGCGAGACCGCACCCAACGTTGCGGTGCGATTTATCGCGCGAACCTGAGCGGTAATGCTAATCTCTGCGCTATAAATTCCGCCGAGACAAGGCTCGTCTATCGGAAGAAAACCCGGTTGCGACCGTGGTTTTTCGCATCATATAGCGCGGCATCAGCATTGTTATACAAGGTTTCGAAATCAGAACCCGGTTTGCCGTAGCTCACGCCGAGGCTGGCCGTGACTAATTGACCCGGCAGCACCGCCAATGGCGAGGCGTTCAGTGAGGCGTGAATTGCGCCCGCGACTATCACCGCGTCCGATAAACGGTAGTGCGGCAGCAGCACGGTAAACTCTTCACCGCCGATACGACCAATGCTGGCATCTTCCGGACAGTGCGTCTGAATACGCGACACCAGGCCGCAAATCACCTTATCACCCATTGGATGACCGAACTCATCGTTGATCTTCTTGAAGTGGTCGATATCGAGAATGATCAGCGCCGCCGGGCCATTGCTCAACGTATTCGTAATACGCTGAATGATGGCACCGCGGTTCCAGACAGCGGTGAGCGGATCGTGGCTGGCTTTGTATTCCAGCTCCTGAGCCAGTTGATGCAGCTGCTCATTGACGCGGTTCAGCTCGCGTTCAGCACGGTCACTGCGCGAGATCATGCGATAGGTCTCGCGCATCAGGCGCTGATAGTGGCGATTAACGTTCAGCAACGCATTACGATAATCGTCTGCACTGAGCGAGGTCTGAGCCGCAACATCCTGAGCGCGCGTTAGCACCTCGCTCTCTTCGCGAAACAGCTCATTCAGGTCCATCATGAGGCCATTTCCGCTCGCAGATTGACCTGCAGATCGGTAAAGTCCAGCGCCAGTTCCTGGCCGAACTCTTCAGACACATCATCTTCTTCATCAAAGAACCAGTTGAGTTCAACCTTCTGGCCTTTCTGCGCCAGCTGATTGAACAGATCAAACAGGCTGAACAGCATTTTGGTACTGGAGCTGTTGAAATAGCGCAGGGCAATATTGGCTTCGATCTGGCCGCTTTGTGCGGGCTGCCAGCTTTCCAGCGCATCCAGCAACGGACGGTAGAAGGCGGCGGCGTTTTCTGGCCAGGACTCTCCGCGCAGGGAAAACTGGCCGCTTTCGAAGTCAAAATTGACCTCGGGAGTGCTTTCTGTGGCAGCAATAACAAGGTTTTGCATAAACAATTCAATCCTGGTGAATGGTGGCTTTGAGCCAAAACGTGGCGTAACCACTGGACTCCAGCGGACGCAGTTCATACTCCAGCGGTTCACTGACATCGCGGGCAAGTGTCAGTAATCCTATGTTGGCCCCTTTGCTTGTGGCAGGGCTCTCAGCTCGCAGACCTACGCGGTATGCCTGTTTGATCTCTTCATTGCTCATGGTACGCAGCAAATCCAGCCAGTAACGCAGCTGCTCACAGGCGACTTCATCGACCTGATTGCTGCTTTCCAGCACGTAGTTGTCGCCATCTACGCGCAGCGTAACGGTGCCAAAGCGAAAATCCTGCTCGGCGTGGTTCATGACGCGGCTATCCTGCGAATAACGCAGGATATTCTGTACGATTTCAACAAAGCTGGAGAACAAGCGGCGGCGCACTTTCACCGGCGCCTGCTGGTTCTCCAGAAAGACCTTAATCACCTCGCCCATGGCGGTGATGTTCTGCGGCGAGAAGAAGCCAGTATAGTGCAGTGCAACGCTTTCTGGCGGTACGCGGCTAAGGGTTGAACCTGAGTTCATAGGGTGCTCATTCAATAACGGAAGCCAAACCAGGTGACGTCATCGCGTCGCGGCTGGTTGCCTTGCCAGTTGAAAAATTCCCGCTCAAAGGTCGCTGACAGCTCGCCCATCGGCAGGGTTTGATATTGTGTTACCAGCGTCTGAATGCGCTTTTTGCCAAACATAATATGGCGTTCACCGCCGGGCTGATCGGTCACGCCATCGGTCATCACCAACAACATATCGCCGGGATGCAGCGTGCGTTGATGTTCCGGCCAGATGTAATCCTGCGGCGTATCGGTGTAACCCACACCGACGCGATCGGCCTTTAGCGATTCCGCTTCGCCAGCAGCCGGATGTAACAGCGCATGCATACGTGCGCTGGCCCAGCTGAGTTGATGTTGGTGAGTATCAAGGCGTAGCGCGATAGCATCACAGCCGTCATTGGAGAGCGACGTTTGCTGCGTGGCATTGAGCTGCCCAAGAGTTTGTTTAATATGACGATTAAGTGATTGCAGCAGATCGGACGGTGCCCGACGGTTTTTCTGCAGCGCGTTTTCCAGCGCGGATTGCAGGATCACCGTCATAAAGGCACCCGGAATGCCATGGCCGGTGCAGTCGGCAATCAATGCCAGCCAGCCGTGTTCATCCTGATGGAATGCATAATAGTCGCCGCCCACGCCATCGCGCGGCTGCCAGTGCAGGCACCAGTCATTGAGTTGCTGGGCCATTTGCTGTTTTGAGCGATCAAGCATCGCGTCCTGAATCACGCGTGCATAATCGATACTCTGCAAAATTTGTTGATGCTGTTGTGCCTGCAAATCGGAGACGGTGCGGATCAAATCGATCCCCAAACCGATGCCGATATAGCGGCCTTGTTCGGTCAAAATAAATCCGTCGGTGACCGATTTATCACCGGTTGCCACCACCTGATGCGCCACCTGATCCAACTCGGTATCGGCATCAATCACCAGCGGCTCTTTGTCCATAAAAGCGATGCAGCTTTTGCGGTCATAGAGTTCGCGGAAGAACGGGCGCGTCATCTGTGACAGGAAGATATGGCGGTTGATCATGCCAAACGGCGTGCCGTTCTCGATGACCGGCAAACCGATCAAATCTTTGTGTTCGGTAAACAAAGCCATGACCGCTGTGTTGTCCATGGCGGGACTCACAAACGGTACCTCAATGCACAGCGAACGCGCACGGGAACGGCTCGACAGGGAGGTTAATCCTGCGCGTAAATCAGGCAGCTGCATAAGAATTATTCTGGCATTGATTAGGATTTATCCTAGATTACTGCACTGCCATGACAGTTTTATGTCACAGCAGTGCAATAGAAGAAGAGATAAGACAAAAATCACTCTTCTTTCAAGGCTTCAGCCACATGACTGATGGCGCGCACCACTTCGCTGGAGCTGCCGCGAATCTCAGAGATCACACCGCCCGCTTCTTTGGCTAACACGACGCCATGATCGGCACGTTTCAGGTTAGATTCGATGCCTTTCAACGCTTTTTCGGCGAGAGTGTGATTATGTTGCACCATATTCTCGATCTCGGTGGTGGCGCGGTTGATGTTCGCCGCCAGCGTGCGAACCTCGTTAGCGACCACAGCAAAGCTGCGACCATGTTGCCCGGCACGCGCGGCTTCCACCGCGGCGTTGAGCGCCAGCAGATTGGTCTGATCGGCGATGCGGCGAATGCTCTCGACAATCGCACCAATGCGGTCTGAGGATTCGCTGAGGTTACTGATATCGCCGGAAATACCGTGCAGTTCGCCCGCCAGTTCATTGATGGTTTGCACACTGTTTTCAATCACCGTGGCACCGAGGCGCGTGCTTTCGCTGGTTTGCAGTGCCGTTTGATACGCCTGCTGTGCCGCCTCGCGCTCCAGATGGTTCTTCTCCACCTGTGCAGTGACATCGGTAGCGAATTTCACCACTTTGTACAGTTCGCCCGCTTCATTGAACACCGGGTTATAGGTGGCACGCAGCCACACGGTGCGTCCCAGCTTGTTGACGCGCTCAAACTGGCCGGAGATATATTCGCCCTGATTCAGCTTGTGCCAGAAGCGGCGATACTCGTCACTGTTGCGCATCTGCGGCGGGCAGAACTGACTGTGATGGACGCCAATCACCTCATCACTGCGATAACCCATGGTTTTGAGGAAATTGTCATTGGTCATCAGCACTTCGCCTTTGAGGTTAAAGGCGATGACCGCCATCGAACGCTCAATGGCGGTGGTCATGGCGCGCTGCTCTTGCGCATCAATAATCCGTGCGGTGATATCGCTCGCCAGCTTAACGATTTTGATCACCCGGCCGCTGCGATCCTGCACCGGCACATAGTTGGCTTCCAGCCAGATTGGACGGCTGTGTTTTGCCACGCGCAGGAATTTGTCGCTAAAGCCTTCGCCACGGTTCAGGCGGCGCCAGAAATCGCGATATTGCGGGGACTGGACTAAATCAGCCGTGCAAAACATGCTGTGATGCTGGCCAACAATCTCCTTCAGCGTGTATCCCATCCGTTCAAGGAACAGTTCATTGGCGGTGAGAATGTTGCCTTCCGGCGTAAATTCAACCATCGCAATCGCATCCTGCAACGAACTGAGCGTTGCACTGCTGCGAGCGCGTTTCTGCCACGCCAGGCGTGACAGGATTCCCGATGTAATTGTGCTAAACATGGTGGACCTTATTATTGGTATTTGTCGTCACATCGGTTATCGGCGGGGGCGGTTAAAAATTCACCGCTAAAGTTGGTAGTTGCAGAAATTTTTTACCGGATGGTCTGAAGGTTGCTGTAAAAGCCAGCAGTCAGCGGATTTTTGCTGAAAAGCGTTTGACGGTGCGGCCTGAGTAGGGTTTAATGCGCCCCGTTGCCCGGATAGCTCAGTCGGTAGAGCAGGGGATTGAAAATCCCCGTGTCCGTGGTTCGATTCCGCGTCCGGGCACCAACATTCTGAAAACCCAGCCTTTATGGCTGGGTTTTTGCTTTTGTGGGTTTCTAAAATATTTTCAGGCATAAATCCAATAACAGTCCCCCATTTCAATCTCCGCGCTTTAATGATGCACAAGTTTTTCCTCACCCGTTCTCAGCACAACCAATTGATAATCTGCCCTTATCCAGACCATCTTCAAAGCGAAACAAACGAACAAACTTTGATTTCATGGAACATTCCTTTTTGACGGGTAAAGGCACTTCGAAAATGTCTGCGCTAACTGGCGAACATCCAGATGCAGACGATCAGTAAAGCCACAGAACGGATAACAAATCGGGCAAGCGCGGCATACCTGACTTTGGTATTTGCCCAGCCATGCCATACATCTACCGCCGCCCATGCTGCCCAGAGAAACAGCACGCACAGTAGTAGCCCAACGGACACCAGATAAAGAACGCTAATATCGATGTTGCCGGATGCCGTTTTAAACGCGTTGATCTGCGCGGCGGTCATCGCCATAGCGGACGGCCCCGCATGTAATCGCCGCTGACTTTGCCGTAATCCAGTGGCTGCGCACGCGAAGGCTGCGTGTAGCGGTCGATGCCAGCACGCATGGTGTTGAGGTCTTCGTTGGCTTTTTTGTAGTCGAACAGGTAACGGCGGCGGTTATTAGGATCGGACTGCGCGGCGACGGTGCGGGCGCGGTCGAGGGAGAGCTGGACTTGGTCTAGTAGGCGTTGGGTGATGGCGAGTTCGTCGAGTTCATTTGCAAAATACGGGTATGTAAAAAATAACGCTAGAATTACTAATGCAGTTTTCATACTAATATCCTCAATGGCATTACTTTCAGTACAAAAATGTCGATTGAGTTCTTACAATGCATTGATAAAATAAAATTTCGTTGATGTATTTTTCCGCACAACTATGAAAATGAGGATGACATGAGCATGAAAATAGAGGGGTGCGTTAACTGCTTTGATAATAACTGGATGTCTGTAATTGATCGGGAAGGGGATTATGCGCTTGAGTTATGGATAGTCAAAACAAAAGATGAGGAAACCAAAAATAATATAATTTATGGGCGATCATTCCTATTTTCATTCTCTAATGATAAATGGAACTATTCAAGCAATAATAATTACAAGCAAATTGGAAATGAAGGGCTGCAATTACTAAGAATCAGCTTGTATACTCAAGGGGTAAATTTACTAAAGGTAATGGATGGTTTAGCTCAAGGATGGAATATTACAACTGCGACAAGGAATTCTGGACTTGAAGTTTCTTCTTCATTTGAAAAGGAAATTGGGAATACCTGCCTCAATGGTCCGGTGATAACCAAACCCGGATACTATATGTTTAATCGTGACGCAGCCCATTCAGAGATAATAAAAAGCCCACATTTCAAAACTGGTGCTTATTGCTATGCCTTATCTCAATCGGAGAAATTCAAGTTATTGTCATTTGATAATGAGATTATAGCTCAGAAGGCATCTTATATTTTTTCAGAGTTAAAAAAGCAAATTGGCATTGATTTTAGGGGGGCAAATTCTAGCAGAGTTGGGGATGTAGAAATAATAAACTTCCCACTTGCAGATGCTTATCATAAATCATCGCTGGAAGTAAAAGTAGGACAAGAAGGGAATTCAATAGATGTATCTTTTAAGTCTCAAGAACGTTGTGATGATGAATGCTACCGAGCGTCAATAAAAATATTTAATAGTCACAGGTTGATATTCTCTTCTTTGAGTAAAAAAGTAAATAATATCGAAGGCGTTGTGATGATGTCGATTCAAGTTGAGAAAGAAATCATTGCAATGATTGATACTTTAGAGTGCGAGTTGTACGCGTCTAAAGGTATCAGTGATGAATTTAAATTAATAACCCAATGGAATATGCCTTACATTCGAGAGGTTTCAGTTAGTAGCAATATCTTGGGTAATTCAGCAATAATCGAAAATAAATGGCTATCTAAAGGATTAAAGAAGGATACTCCTAAAAATAGAATAAATTCTGCATCTGTAGTAAATACCAAAAGAGATAAGCCAAGTAGAATTGTTTCTCGAGAGGATGAACGTTGGGTAATTAATGATAGGGAGTGTGATAAAATAGTATCAAAAATATACCCTGAAACTGACAATGGAGGGTTTTTTCAGAGGATTTCATTTGGAGATAGTTCAGGAAGGTTAGAGTTCAGTGAATGGTTGCAAAAGACTTTAGGGCATTTTGAACAGGGACACGTCGTTTTTTTTGATCCTTACTTTGAAGATGCAGGGTTGCGATTGTTTGCCTCATATCTCTCCCCTTTGGTAGATTGCACTATCTTTACTACTAATCCTGAGGAGGGAAGTGACAGACTTAACAATATTATTAATTTTGTGAATGAATATCCTTCATTATTAAATTCAAAAAAAATAACCATTACCGGTATGAGGGATGGAAAACTACATGACAGATATTTGATTCTTATAAACGAAAATGGTCTTGCTGAAAAAGGTTTCCATTTTTCAAACTCTTTACAAAGAGCGAATATCAATTATCCATTACTAGTAACACCCATTCCACAAAACACTTTATTGAAAGTAGTAGAGTATTGTGAATATTTATTTAATGAAGTAAGCAATGACGAAGCTGTTGATGATGATAAAAAATTTACAGATATAATTACACCACAAATAATAAATGAACGTATAAAAAAACCAGGGAAAATCAACAGTCAGCTTTCAGATGAACCAGGGATCAGAGAATTTCTAACTTTATGGCTTAAAGATGAAGAATTTTTAACTATTCAAGAAGGTGATATCAAAAATCGTCTTGAGAGTTTTGATTTACTTGAAGGGAACCATTTCAAAGATTCAATAGAAATACCGCTAAAATCCATATTGGAAATGGATGCGGATAATGCTTACAAATGCTGGGAGGGCTTATCTTCTATTTTTGCCCGGTCTCATATCTTTGATAATTTAGAGTTACTAATTCCTAAGTTATCTGAAGCTGATTTTAGGCAGTTTATTAATGATTTTTTGTTGAGTAAGTTTGAGGTGGATGCTAAATATTCATCAGAAGTGATACCCTTATCATTGCTTAAATCAGATGTTAAAACCTTAATGAGCTCATCCAGACATGTTGAGCATTTCAGTAGCTTTATGAAAGATAAAAATCTTTCATGGGGTGACTACTATGCAATAAAATCATACTTAACATTCTATCCTGAAGAATTTATTATTTTTGTAGATGACTGTTTAACTAATATTAAAGATGAAACAAAAATATCATTTTTTATTATTAATCATTGTGTAAGTGAGATTGCAACTTACACCTCTATTTTTAATAATGAAATTATCGGCACGTCAAGTAATGTCAGGTCTGGTTTGTTAATTTGGTTTGAAATTAATGAAATAGTAAAAAATTACCTTAACAGAAGAAAAATTGATAAAGTAAAGGGGTTTATTTCAGATAAAAACATAAGTGATAAGATAGCTTACTTAGGTTGGTTTGCAAATGCCATAAAGAAAGAGCGAAATGGGAATAACTCCATTTCTGAGATAGTTGAGCAGCTATCGCTATTACTTTGTGATCATAAAGAAGAATATTCAGCTAAAGACATAATGGACTCTGTCCGGGGTCACATGACTCGATTTGGATGGAATGTAAGCTGGGGGTATAATGATTATATTGCTCCACTTATAAAAAATGGTTTAATTACAAGCGATGACTTCTGCGTTGCAATCCATGATGAATTATATAATTACTTTAATGAAGTTAAAGAACGTTATGTTTCTTTTGATATATCTCGAGAAGGTATTATTACTGCGATTGCAGCTAACTTTTTACTAAGCTCTACCCCTGAAACACAAATGCAGTGCCTATCAAAGATGCTTAAAATACTTCAAGGTTCAAAAGCAATTATTCAAAGGCCTTTCGAAAATTCGATTGATTGGGAACGCTGGGATTCTGCTAGATTTATAACGCTATGGTGTAAGGCTTACATTACCTTTATCAAACGACTATGTTTTGATAAAGGATTGGTTTGTCTAGACACAACTAAAATAGATGATGTTATTGAATTTTCGATGAATTTTATTGGTGAAGATCCTGACATTAACTTTAAGAAAGATTATCTTGAAATGTCAAATCTCTATGATGGTATTAATTTAAAGCATAGCAATTGACAATATAAATAATTAATTTGATGGCATGGTGATGATTTTAAATTAAATTGATTATCACCATGCCCTTGTTAACAAAAAAGCATGGTGTTTTGATTTTCTGGGGTGGAATCTATATTTCAAGAGTAAAGAACTGCCATTTTCCATCGATTAAAACTGCCACTGAAGTTTGAGATTCATCGACTTTATAATATCGCATTGTGCTGGTTTTATTATTACCAGCATTATAATAATAATTAACCAACCAAAGACGTCCCGCCTTATCAATCATATCACCAGATAGATTGTCAGCTTTAGTAATAAAATAAGATAGTGTAAGTAAAAAAAATGGAGCTGAGACTATACGATACCACAATGTTTTTGTGTTAAGTAATGAAAGCTCCTTAGGACTCAAGTGTTCCAGACGTTTTCCTGTTCTCATTCTTACTGAAATCTTAGATAAGTTTTTAAATCTTTTTTTTGATACCCCTTCTTTGATAGGATTTAAAAACATCATTATCATAGCACCAATAATCTCAGGGAAAATAATAACCAAAAAAACTAATGAAGCTAGAAATAAATATGAAAATGGAGTAAAGAAAATACTCGATGAATTAATGAACTCCCCGTAGTATTTTGCATCTAGTCCCGTTGTATACACAACCCATTGTCGAGATGCGAAATTGGTGATAACTAAAGCTAATGCGGCAAAAAGTGCCAAGATGATTTTACCAAGAATTCCTTTCCAAACTTTAGATAGGATATATCTAATTCTGTGATACATATCCAGAATAAAAGAGAGGCTTAATACTGCAGCGACAACGTAAGATAGGAAATTGATGTTGATGTTAAATACGAACTGTATTATAGCAATAAGAAAAATCCCAACAGCCCCCACATGCAATAGAAAGTTATTAATGGCAGTTAGTTTGTAATAGCGCCTAATATAAACAACTGACCGCCAGGCTTTTAATTTGAAGGAAGTGGATGCATCAGGGTATAAATGCTTAGCTGTCGAAATTAATGGGATTATTATCCATAGTGAAGTTAGGGAAATCACTGTCTTAGTAATGAATACGTTTAATATGTTGCTTTTAAATACAATCAAATTCAATGCTGCAATTAATAGGCTAATAATCAATAACCTGACCACAATCCTAATTACTGCATTTTCAAGCTCTTTTTCCAAAACTATATCCTTTTATAACTTTCAAAAAAATAGTCAATTCGTGGATGTATCTACTCTTAACAAATGTACTGCCGCGCCGCAAGCGGCTTGCCTGCTGACGACAGCGCACAAAGTCGAGCTTTGCACTCTGCCGTCCAGCTTACAGGTATTTCTTAAATGAAGCCGTCAGCACTGCCAGCGCCATGCCCAGCATCAGCGCCGCAGGCAGCAACAGCAGATTTGGGTGCACAGCCGATGGTCACGACAGATACACCATGCAGGGCACATAGAAGGCGGGTTTAACGAAGCGTTTGGCGTGGTGATAAACAAAGCTAGATTCATATGCCGCCCCATAACGCCGCAGATCTCGCCCCCCAAACCATCAACCACCGCGACCAGCACTACCATTAAAAACAATGGTATTGAAAGCACCAAAATCGTCACGCGAATCAGCGTAACCACAGCGACATACACAGTCGCCAGCAAGTATTCCTGCAGCTCCGATGCCAGCCAGCGGCAACCGGCATTCAATCCGGCAGCAACGGTATTCCCGCTGATTTCCATTGCCTGATTCTGCTGTGCGATCCATCCCTGCAAAGCGACTTTCTGATAACCCGAAGGTACGCTTTGCATGCTTGTTGACGCCACAGAGCTGGCGGCACTTAGCAACAACGCGAAGATTAGAACGCTGCGATATGTCATCCGCTTTCCCCCTGTTGCAGAAGTACCGGCATGATGCCGTTGCCGTACCGCAGCCAGCGGCCTGCGTCGTGGTTCAGGGGGATGCGGCGTTCGCGGACTTGTTCGGCGGGAATGCGGTGCTGTTGTGCCCAATTACGGAGTTTCTGATCGCTGCCTTCACTATCGACAAGGTAGATATCAACGGGGCGTTTATCGGCGAGAACGGCTGAGAGTCTGGCATCGCAGCGCTGGCAATCTGCTTCGCGAACAAAAAGCGCGAGTCGGCCACCTGAATCATGCGCGATACCTGCGGCATTACCCATATTGACCGGTAGCATGTTAGGCATGAGGCGCTTCCAGGCAGCATCAACTTCGCGCTGGAATTTGAGCTCCTTTTCGGTGCGCTCGTACTCCAGTTTTACCCAAAGTTCTGCGTAGTGACGGCGCTCGGCGTCGTTGCGGGCTTCAATGCCAAGGGCGGTGATCTTATCAAGATTTGGAGATAACTGCCCTCTCAACCCATTCATTAACTCATCATATATAAGCGAATCATTTGGTTGTTTGGAGCTGCCAGTGATGGCAGAGGAAATAGATTGCGTTTCAGTATGTTCAATTTCTACAGCTTTTAATTCCGATGCAAAAATTAAAAGAGTAAGATAAAATATTGGCTTAATGTTTTCTCTAATTTCCCCCTCCTTGAAATAGCCATGTGAATGTGAATGCTCACTGCAAGGAATATGAGTAAAAAATTAAAATCTCAACTTTAACATTTATCTTGAAGTGGTTTTTTTCATTGCTATTACTGGCGTGATATATTGCACGTACTAACCTACGTTAACAACTGCATTAGTAGGGGGTTGTTTTTTATTTTTCTTGAAAATACTAATACTCAAATATTCATAAAAATAATTTAAATCGTTATCAATAAAAGTTAACTAAAGATATTCATCTATAGACGTATTATGGCGTCACTCATACCATTGACTCCACTTCCCATTCAGGTATATAACGTAGTGCAATAGTTTGAACCTGCCTTTGATACCATCTTTTGAAACGCACGTCCTAGTAAGTCGCCGAAGCCGTAAGTTGCTGATTTTTTTGTTTTTTTTAAGGTTTTCTGGTAGTGATTGTGCCTTTATGACCAACCCTTTTTTTGATTGAATTTTAAACAGCAAGGTGGATTTTCATGAGTTATTATCATGTTATCGTTGAAACCAACGATCGAGATGCAAATAAGCGATTTATCAAAATCTTTGAATATGATAGGGATGATCTTGATGAGATTAAGAATGACGTTTTAAGACCCTATATCTTTAAAGAAGAAATATATGTTGATGGCGCACACTTAAAAAGTGAAAACATTCGCTCATTGAAGGTGAAAAAATCAGAAAAGAATTCATCTGAATTAACGAAAGCTGCTAATGATAACATTCCGGACAATGTTATTATGTTCATCACAACTGAAAATGTTATAGCTGGAGATGGTTACGTTCAGGACATTACAAGGGAACTTAGTAAAGAAATAAAGGATGAAGTTGCACATGACTCAAAAAAAGAAGCAGCTCCATTAAATTTAAATAGTAATAATAAGAAAGTCTTTGTCGTTCATGGGCATGATAGTTCTGCAAAGTTTGAAATGGCTAGATTTTTAGAAAAAGCAGGGATGGAGCCAGTTATTTTGCATGAGCAGGCTAGTTCAAGTAATACAATAATCGAAAAAATAGAATCGAATAGTGATATTGGATACGCAGTTGTTCTTTATACTCCTTGCGATATAGGTGCAAGGAAAAATGAAAATCCAGAGTTAAAATCTAGAGCTCGACAAAATGTAGTGTTTGAACACGGCTATTTTATTGGGCGTTTAGGGCGAGCCAGAGTTTCAGCTTTAGTAGTTGACGGTGTTGAAACTCCTAATGATATTAGTGGTGTCGTTTATATAGATTTAGATACCCGTGGTGCATGGAAGCTTGATCTGGCCCGAGAGTTAAAAGCCGCTGGATATACAGTCAATGCTGATGCATTAATGTAGTCTATAACTGATTACTATTTGAGACTGCTTCACAAAGGAGAAAAATAAATGAATGGAAATTACTGTGCATTTTATGTTGCAGAACCTTTCAATGAAAGCTATTTAGGTGCTCATGCTACGAAAGATTTTGTTTACTACAATACATTGCGGATGTGGAAAGGAGCTGAACCGGGGTTCCCTTTCGTAAATTCGCACGATACTACTTATAATGTTCGGGATGGTAGTAATTGGGAGCAAACCTTGATGCCACGCCTTAGGCTGCGTTTGCGGAATTCCAAAAATATTATCCTTTTTTTGAGTGAAAGAACCGTGAATTCTCGTGCTCTAAGAGAAGAAATTGATTATGGAATTAATTCATTGGGACTGCCCGTAATTGTAATTTATCCTGATTATAATACTAAAGAAAGTTTATTGGCTAATAACATCTTAAAGCAACAAGTGCAAAACTTATGGGCTAAAATTCCAGCATTTAGAGACTCTAGACACTTAGTACCTACATTACATGTGCCGATGAACAAAGACTTAATCAGGCTATCTCTTAGTGATAAGCGATTCATGGTTGGTTCCAAAACTGAACCGGATACATTTAGATTTAGCTAGTGTAGCTAAAACTATTAGCATGTTTTTTATTTTTCATGGCTAGAGGAATGTTAAATGGCCAAAGTCAGTTTATGTGATAAACAGGTTTTCAATGAGTTCAAGGGGTATGCATCATTACTATTTGGATTCATTGGTGGTGTTGTGATTTTTGTTGATATTCCTGCAAGCCAGAAGATTCTTTCTGGGGGTGTTTGTTTGTTGATACTTATAATTGGCTATATCTGGCTATGGAAAAGAGCTAATTCCCTTAAAGAAATCAGCCTCACTATTGAGGAGAGCACTGTCGTCATTAAAACAGGAAATATATTCGAGCAAGATGGGCTGAAAGTTATTGCCTTTAATGAATATTTTGACACGCAGGTCGATGAACGAATTATTGCAGAAGCCAGCCTAAACGGAAAATTTATCAAAGAGCATCTTTCTTGTGCCGTTAGTGAATTGGATGATTACATTACTAATTACAGATTTGATGCAGAAGAAGTTAGAGAGGTTAATGTAGGCAGAGCCGAAGGAAAAAAACAGAAGTTTGAGATAGGTACCATATGCGTTTACGGTGACTATATCTTAACTGCGCTTTCCAAATTCGATAACCACAATAAAGCTCATCTCACTATGCCTGAGTATTTGGGTTTCTTGGTTAATTTCTGGGATAAGGTAAATCGCGTTTATGCTCAGAAAAGTGTCTCCGTCCCTATTTTTGGGTCTGGACTGACTAGAATTAAAGGCCATAAAATTATTGATGAGCAAGACTTATTAAAGATAATGCTATGGACTTTTAGAATAAGCGAGATGCGTTTTAAGCATCCAGCAAAGTTGACAATAATCATTCATGAAGCCAAAATTGATAAAGTTAACCTTTTGGAACTAAAAACTGCAAGGAATGGATTGTGATTAATTTGATTGTAGGCTATTTAAACTGAGCTAGCTTAATGGTTGATGATTAATTAGCTTGCAAGGTTATTTTAGTTAAGTTGAATTTTCATTGATTATAACCTTGCAGTTCTGTTTTAAACAGATTAGTTCTTAAAGTCAGTCAACTGTTGGCTTATGTAATATATGACGTAAAAAATCAGCCCTGAAATTTTTCAGGGCTGTTGCAGTTAAAATGAATTATTCACATAGTTTTGACTTGGCTTCGGCTGTAACGAATGGTTAGACTCCACACGCTCAGCTTTATAAACCATCGCCTGACCAACCTTGATCCAATCGACCTTAATCAGTCTGGCTTTCAAGCTAACCCGCTGTTCGCCTGCATGATCACCTTTGTTGAGCGTGAAAATGTCTGACGTCAGGTTGCTGAGAGTAAACCCAAGCAGCACTTTCTTGTCCTCGTCTACGGCTTTCTGGCAGCGGCTTATAAGCTCCGTTGCTTCCTTAACGGCGACAGTGGCATCAAAGCGCACATAGGTAGGGTTGTAAGTGGGGCCGCTCAGCGCATTAATCACCACGCTGAGGAAGCTGCCAGTGAGGGTTTCAATTCTGCGAATATTGCTCAGATAACCCAGGCCCTTGATGTTGAGATTGAAGTATTCAGCTTTAGCAGAAGTGTTGTTGGTGTTGTTTGCAGCGTTGTTGGTAGTGGTAGCAGTCATGATGTTTACTCCAGGAGTGGGAAATAGTGACGGAGAAACATTCATCCCTGACGGATAAATGCTTTCCGTCAGGAAGCTCTGATAGCTATGCCGCGCTGGCTGGTCAGTACAAAGAACCTCATCACAATGTGATATCCGCATTAAGAGGTTGAGCGGATCGACCACTGCAAAAGCAGCACTTCTCTCAGGTAATGAAGTTTTAGATGGCAACCGCGTAAGCGTCTCTCTCAGGTTGCTGAAACATTGGCTGATTGTTGAGACAACAACAATAATGCCGCTCCAGTGTCCTGCTGCTAAAAGCGGATGTCAGCGATAAAGTAGTTTTGCGGGAATGAAAATAAAAAAGCGCCAGCAATTGCCAGCGCTCAGGGCCTGCACGCAGACCGGTAGTGTATTCGTTACTCCGGGAGCTGAAGCTCCGGCGCGGTTTTCACGGAGGGCGTGCGCCTTACAGACCAAATCGGATGTGCGGTGATTTGCCTGTAGGACTGATGATTTTCTGTCCCCATAAAAGCCATCGACTCATCCCGCAGTTGCTAAGGACATTGCCGTAGCCCAGCGACTGCGTAGGCAAAGCCCGCGTTAAGCTGTAGGACGTTCGTTCCACGCATCGGCATATTGAATGTTGCCATCTACAATGCGCCAGGTAATCTTCTCATATTGCATACTGACACTTTCCGAATGATTCATCTTGTCGTTACCAGACAATTTCACATTGGGTACGCCGCAATGAACGCTGGTGATCTTCACGTTTTCCAGCAGAACCGTGTAATAGCAGACCTCTTGCCCCGCATCGCTAATATTGTAAAAACGAATTTCAGCACTCTTCAACGTCTGACCGGTAGCTGACGCTTTATAAAGATAGGGTGTTGAACTATCAACTTCCTTTTCAATACGCATTGATGAGTGCTGGCGTGTGCCGGTTATTTTTCCAGCGGCGGTATCAACCGGAAGGCTGATACCGTGGCTTAATCCGATGATTTCAATACTGCCTTCACGGTCATGCACATCAACAGAGCCTCTAATATCTGCGCCGCCATCGTCTTTAAGCCACATGTACGGAGGGATTGGCATTTAACTACTCCTTATTTTTCGTAGTAACTTCATTGTTAAAATGTAAATTGCTGTAGTGATGGAAAATACTGAGATCACGGAGATGTAGAAATATAAATCATAAAAATTGTCTGCTCCAATCTCACCCTCTCCGTAAAAAAAATGTGCAATACGGGTTGCCCATCCATGATCAAACCATATTTCAGGGCTACCTAATGTCCTCCCGACGACCAACGATAAAGTGAAATAGAAGATGACTTTAGATATCTTACGGGCAAGTGTTGTTATTGCCACTGGCAATTACCTCAATCCATCCGCGTGCCATCAAAGATTTCATGCAGGGAACTCGTATTAATGAGGTCTGCATTAATGCATCACGGATCAATGCATAATCGGAGTTATGAACTAAAGTTATGCATCCTTTCGATACACGGCCAGGATGAAGCCTGAATAATCCACGTTTGACTCCATCAATCCAACTGTGATCATCAATAGTCCAGTCATCTCTGAACAAAGCAAACCATTCATCATGGTCAAACTCAGCATCGTTGTACATCCTGTTGTAGAAATCCTGGGACTTTGCTATCAATCTCGATAAAAGGCCACCGCTACCACGGTCTACAATCCAGTACTTACCCGGTGGTATTGGGCCTTCATTGGGGATTGCCCCACATGCAGCGTTATTCATATAAACGCCTTTTCCTGAAAACGCCATAAAAACGCCAACGCCATAAAGGTTGAACGGCACATAATCTGCACCATTTAAAATCAATGTTCCCTGAAGTGCCATTACCTGTCCCTAATTAAAAATCATGTAATACCTGTGGGTAATGTTACATATGGTGAATTTTCAGGGTTAGTAATAATAATGACGTATTCTCAATTTTGTGTAGTCGCCCACATTATATAATCGTCTGACGACCAGATTCGATATGGATGTTGATTGATCCTTAATAACGAAATAACTGTTTAAACACTTGCGCAGTCATTTCCCTAAAATTCCTGCTAGCCCTTTAATTGATTGTTAATGATATTAATCTGAAAGATATCCTGACATTAATGAAATTTGTCAGGTTTTCACTACGAAGATTTAATCAAATAATGGTAATGATAAGATGGTTTGTAATGTTGTCTTCAGTTATGTATTTAATTAATAATTTATCGCATAAGCGCTGTAAGGTTCTTATGTTCTGTTGCTCGCTATTCTCAGTGATGACTTGATTTTTAAGTGCACGGAAATAGCGATAAACTTCTTCAAAACACTTTTAACAAATGGACGCGTTATTATGAGTAAGCTCATCAAGTTTTCAATTGCCGCTGCGGTAGTGACTATGCTTTCTGGATGTACTGGAAGCGTGTACAACAAAGAAAAGAACTGTGATTACGATTACCTGCTTCATCCGGCTGTTTCTATCTCGAAAATTATAGGCGGTTGTGGGCCAGTAGATAAATAATCAGTATTGATGATTAGCGGCCAGTCACGCCAGTTAACTGGTCGCAACACCTCTAACAACCCTGAAAAATCTGAAAGATAAACTTCTATCGTGTTGTTTTAAAGTGGTTTTATTTTATTTTGAGAGTGTTAGCTTTAAAGATGGAAAGTTTATTCTTCTTTTGTCTTGCAATGTTGCATTAGACATGCGTAAATGAACTCCAGTCTGATTTGCAGACAGTTTCAAAGTTAGTTCACAGTTTATCTCTCATCTACGTCAGTGCCGAAAATAAGCCTTTCTCTTTGAGTTTTATCTCAGTCCTGATTTTTCTCTGCGATTCAGTTCACTCAGCCTCACGGCAAAAGAAAAGGTATTAATTATGTCTAATAAAATTCTCGGTACAGTAAAGTGGTTTAATTCTGAAAAAGGTTTCGGTTTTATTACCCCTGAAAATGGTAGCAAAGATATCTTCGTGCATTTCTCTGCTATCAATGGTAGTGATTTCCGCTCCCTTGAAGAGGGTCAGCATGTTGAATTCTCCGTACAAGATGGACCGAAAGGCCCTTCAGCAATCAATGTTACAGGTCTCTAATATTAATTTGTTCACCTATTTTATGAGATGTCCTCAGTGTCAGGGCTCTCAATACCGTAAGTCAGTATTTGATGTCAGCCAAAAAAATCCTCACGGTGCGACCTGCATTTTCTGCAAGTCCACGATGATTGAGCTTAAAAATATCGCTGCATAAACGCAGGTTTGCACAACTTTTCGTGTAACGTCCTCACGCTGTATCTGAACGATGACCCCGCGTTATAACTCGAGCTGAATCGGCTCGATATCGCCATTCTGCTGTGCCGGCTGCGCGCAGCAGATTAATATCTCCCCCTCTGCCACACTGGCACTCGGCGCAGTCGTGTAGGTTACTGCTCCCTTTAGAATCCGCGTTTTGCACGATCCACAATGCCCTTCACGACAGCTGTACTCCGGGCTTAACCCACGCGCTTCGGCCAGTTCCAGCAGTGAACCGCTTTGCGGTGTCCAGCGCGCCTCTTTCAGTGATGCCATAAATTTAATCGGCACGTCATGAGTTGCAACCGCTGGCAGCGCCAGTTCGGGCTCAGCTTCATCTTTGTGGCGCTGCAGCGATGAGGGACCAAAAGCCTCCGCGTGAATGCGCTGGTCGGCGATATTGTAGCTGCGCAGCCCGTCATAAATTGCCTGCGTAAACTGCGGCGGGCCGCACAGGTAAAAGTCGTAGTCGTTGAACGGCAGCACCTGGGAAAGCAGCGCCATATCAATGCGCCCAGCGATATCGTAATCAAAACCCTGTTCCGCCTCTTCCGTCTGGCTCAGCACGCGCACCAGCTTGAATGCGCCCTGTGAAGCGGCCAGCAGCGAATCTAACTCTCGTACAAAAGGGCGCTCAGCTTTGTTGCGCGCGGACTGAATAAAATAGGTCGGGCGCATGCGCTGTTTGCGGAGTCCTTCATAAACCAGATGGCGCAGCATCGCCAGCATCGGAGTAATGCCGACGCCCGCCGCCATCAAAACGGCTGGGCGCGTCTCTTGTGCATCGATGGTGAAATCACCGGCCGGCGCACGGGTTTCAATTTGGTCGCCGACCCGAAGATGATCGTGCAGATAGCGCGAAACCACGCCATCGCGTTTGACGCTGATGCGATAAAAACCATCTGACGGCGCGACGGACAGGGTGTAGTGGCGAATAAGTGGTTTCTCAGCATCGGGTAATCGCACACGAATCGGCAAATGTTGTCCGGCCTGGTGCGGCAGTAAACCCGCGCCATCGTCCGGCATCAGATGAAATGAGCGAATCGACGCGCTCTCATCAACAATCTTCGTCACTCTGAATGGCCGCCAGCGCTGGGCCAGTTCGCTGGCGCGCAGGCGTTCGGCGGCCGATTGCCAGTCGCCGGTCATTTCTGATGCCGGTGAGATACCGCCTGCTTCCGTTTCCCAGCGCAAGGCGAGAGCGGCATGACGACGCACGATGCGGCGCGGGCGGAAGGTCCACAGCCGTTCGGCACCCTGGAATGCAGCGATTTCCGGCGAATCGAGGATCACGCTGGCATCACCGGTCATTTGCAGCGTATCGCCGCTGCGGTAATCGACAAACAGCAGCCCGGCTTTACCGTTCTGGTGGATGTTGCCGAGCGTGGAGAAAAACAGGTTGCCGTTAAAATCGGGAATGGTCAGCAGGCCATCGTCATTCACGCGCACAAAGCCGGGTTTGCCGCCGCGATGCGAGGCATCCACCTGCTGTTCATTGTAGGTGGCAACGTAAAACGCATCTGCGTTGGTCATTGTGGTGAGGGCCGGCTGATCCAGGGTGTTGAGTACTTCAATCTCACCTGTCGCAGGCTCATCGGGCGAGCGAGCAAAGCGGAAGTCGCGCAGCTGAATATAGCGCGGGCAGTTGCCAAAACTCTGTTCTACCTGTACCCGAAAGCCACCGCCAATCGCGCTCAGGAAACCGTTCATGCGGTTACGGCGACGGGTGTGCAACTCGATGCCGAGCAGGCCAACCGGTGCGCCGTCAGTGAACCCGGCAGCAGCCGGATCGCGGGGATCGGGCTGGGCGGCAATATCCAGCGTGGTGGCGTTGGGCGAGAAAATAAAACCGGGTGGGCCTTCCAGCAGCGTAGCCCAGGCATCGCCTTGCGCGTCCACGCTGCCTGCCACGATAAACGGCAGCTGCGCGTAGAAGTCACGATGCTGATCGGGCATGTAGTCGCGAATCACGCGCTGGCCGACTTCCGCCATGCGTTCGGCAACGCCCGCCTGTTGTTGCAGGGCTATTTCACCTGCATGCCATACCGGAAGTTTCTCGCCCATGATCGTTAACTCACGCGATGCTGCGCAGACCGGCAGCGGTTTGCGGGAAAGGAACAAAGCCCGGCAGCGCTTCGATACGGCGTAACAGCGCATTGACCGCCGGATAGCCAGAGAGATCCACATTGCCTTCCGGCGCGCCGATCAGGTAGCTGTACTGCGCGATATCCGCGATGGTCGGGCGATCGCCCACCAGCCATTCACGCCCGGTAAGATGTTGATCCATCAGCGCCAAAATGGTGTGCGCTCGGGCGATCACTTCGTCAGGGTTGAACGAGCGGCCAAACACGGTAATCAAGCGTGCCGCGCAAGGGCCATAAGCCAGTTCACCTGCCGCGACAGACAACCAGCGCTGCACCTGCGCCGCACCCAGTGCATCTTCGGGCAGCCACTCACTGCGGCCTGATTTTTTCGCCAGATAAACCAGAATGGCGTTGGAGTCGGAGATATACGCGCCTTCATCTTCCAATACTGGCACCTGGCCGAACGGGTTAATGGCGAGAAACGCCGGGGATTTGTGCTCGCCGTTAGCGAGGTCAACATCAATCACCTCGTGTGGCAGGTCGAGCAGGGACAGGAACAGACGTGCACGATGCGCATGGCCAGAAAGCGGGAAGTGGTAGAGTTTCATCATTAATGTCCTTTAGTGGTGGATGGGGTGATCCCAAACGCTGTCTAAAGGTTGTCATAGCCTGTGTCGCGGCAGAATAGCCGGGTTTGCGAAGTCATTATTGCGGAAAATGGAAGAATGGTGGTCAGTGCTGAAACACGGCGGCCCTGCAAAATCGTTAAACCTATTTTGCAGGGCGCGCAGTTATGCGTATCACTATTGCCGCGAGGGTTGACCGGGAACTATGAAACCACCGCACTCCCTGCCACAGCCTGAGCCTGCTGTTCGCTTTGCTGTTCTTCGCGCTGTTTCAAACGATCCCATACACGGAAGAACGGATAGTAGATCACCATCGAGATCGCCAGGTTGACCACCTGTAACACCGTGCCGGAAATGTGCCCAACGAAGCTGGATCTGGCGAGTCAGGCCGACATTTGGTTGCCGCTGCCGGATGATCCACAGGCGCGCAGCTATGGCACTCTCTGCGCGCTGGATCGACTGGAAGCGGCGCTTACGTCATTTTAATGCGTAAATTTCTGACATTAGCGTGCTGCCATCTTCCAGCAGCACTTCAACCGGTACGCGCTGATAGCCTTCGCCTTCAAACTCATCAAGCATCGACCAGTGCGCGGAAAGGTTATTCGAACTGAAGACAAAGCCGTTGACCTGCGTGCCTTCAGCAGAGAGTTCAATACCTGGAAAACCCATCGCTGCGCCCCAGCCAGCTTCATGCAAATTGCCGAGTACATAACCTGGCTGCCAGCTTCCGCCTATATTTTCCATAATATGTGCATTAGGACGGCCGGGACCGAGCGTGCCGTAAACGAAGAGACTGTGCATAAACACCCTCAGTAATAGGGGAAAGGGTTTGAATCTAACGCGGGAGGCGAGGTAAGCCAATGGCGTGTAACGTCTGCCCGTTTCTCGTTGAGTAAAGCAGACGTTACAGTCACTTAATTTACAGGTAATCCAGTATGAAGGTGGCGGTCGCCGTGAATTGTCCATGTCCAATTCGTCGGTTAAGAATGGCATCAGGCTCTCCCTGCACATAGGCCTGGAATGCCAGCACCATATTGCCTGCTTGTAATGCTTTTGCCGGGGCAGGTTTATTAATTTTCACGGCAGATCCATCTAAACCCTCAATGCCGATGGCAACACCGCGTGCTGTGCTACCCGCATCAAGGCGCAATAATCCAGGCAACGAGGAATTCTCTGTGCCTTGAAACGTTACTTCGACTTCTTTAAATACGCTGACATCGCAGTCTTCTAAATGAATAAGCAACGGACGACTGGGGGTGCGGGTGTAGCGATAAAGAAACTTATCAATGACCTCTTCAAAATCAAGTTTAATTAAGTCGTCACCCGGCCGTATAAAACAAGGTGTATCGACAAGGCTGCCACGCATAATGAGGTTTTCCGCGGCCTTGACCGCAGAGGATGTGAGCATTCCACAGCTTAACGTGAATAGGATGCTTAACAATGTGATGATTCGCTTCATGGTTAATCCTATTGGTAATCTGCAATGATTGTGGCTCGCGACGTAAAGTCACCGGCATCGGGCAACGCTGCTGGATTAGCAACAGGAACAACCGTTAAGGTGGGAGGGCGCAAAAGGTTGATGGCAATATATTGGTTTATACGCAGCGGAGAACCATTCTGCTCAACCCTTATTCCCAAACCACTTTTGTTAGTCACAACGGCGGTGTTATCAAAGCTTGTTGGCGTTCCTTGCACGCTTAAACGCACGCTTCCGGTACCCGTGCAGGCCACTGAATAAGGCACGGGACGACGGTATTTATCGCCATCGATACCACGAATAATTAAGGTGTCGAAATCGATGGTAATCGTTCCGCCACTATTTATTTCGCAGGGAATAGATTCCACAAGTGTGCCCTTAAAGGTGACATCTGTTGCTTGTGCTGATGGAAGCGCCATATATAAACAAGCCAATAACATTGCCTGCTGTCCCTTAAGGCATTTGACGTATCTCATTATTCTTCCCTATTGATACTCAACCAGCAGCGTTGACGTCGCGGTAAATGTCCCACCTGTGACAGCACCGCTGCGATTTTTGACTAATACCGCGCTTAGTAACGGTCTTGCGGGGTCGGTGAAGTTATGCCAACTGTTAACCGCCATCTTGGTACCGTTGCTTTTTAATTCAATCGCAAGATTGGCTTTACTGGTACCCAGGACGGTGGTGTCGAATGAGGCACCGCCTCCGCGTAATTGCATTTTTAGCGCTTTTGAAGTGGCTGCTGAGCAATCAAGTACATAAGGTATTGAGCGTTCATAAATCCGGCTATCAATTCGCGAAATAATAATGTCATTGCCAAAATCGATCGGTATATCCCGATTACCATTAACGATACAGGGCGGCGCTAATACTTTGACCTTCACCGTGGCGGTGGTTGAAAATGCTTGCACAGAACCGGTCAAAGGAATAAAAGCGAGTGATATCGCCAACGCGCTGCTTAAAAGCAGCGCATTTGTTCTTTTGTTTGAACGTGAATTAATCATAATTCAACCTAAAATTCACATTGGCGGAATAACTGCCGGCGCGCAGATTATCGCGTGTGCGCTCTGGAGCAATGTAATAGATCACTACGTTGCTGGCCGGTTTCAATATCAGCGGTTTACCCTTTTGCCCAAGTACGACGTTTTGGCGAAACGCATCTTTTAAGCGCAACCCCATGCCGTCTACACCCTGTGCTTTTATAAGTTGCGGGTTCGCATCATCTTCTATTCCGGTAAATGTGAAGGATACTGCAGGCTGAGCGGCATTCCAGACTAAGTTTCCTCTCACATCACGGTTTGCCGATGACGTGCGCAGGCAGTCATGCAAATAGAGTGCAACGGGGACTAAGTTGCCATTATCACCCGGAAGCTTTAGCTTGCCCGTGGCAATATTACCTAAGTCAACAGACTGATCGGCTGAACGCATATCCAGCCGGCAGGCGCTTTCGGTTAAAGTGCCGTGAGCACGAATAACACCGTAGTTGCCATCCACCAGGCCATCATCGAAACCTGCCTGCGCCACTGAAGAAAATAGCAATGCGCAGGACAGCAATGCGGATCCCTGAATCTTTCTACATCCCGTTACTGAATGTGCAGCGATGATTATTTTTCGCATCTGATCACTTCCCTGATTATTTTGGCGTTGCGCGTTTGCTGGTATCAACAGTGCAAACATTACCGCTGCATTTAAAAGTCAGTGCGGTTTGTCCGCCGTAATCATTGACGTAAACCAATACCGGCGTTGGGCCTAACGCTGCGGCGCTTCCGCCTAATTCCGCCTGACTCTTTGGTGAAACCATCAATGCATCAAATCCTTTAATAACATCGCCTTCCTTTTTCGCGCTGGCACCAATCAACGTGACGTAATAAGGCGTCGGATTGATAACGGTATATTTGTCACCACTTTTACTTAGCGTGATATTTTCCTGGAATGGCGACGCATGTTGTGCCGCCGCCGCTTCTGCTAATGCAGCAGGGCGATAAAACATTTTGATGCGTGTTTGCAGGGCGATTTGTAATACATTGGGCTTATCACTTTTTGGTGGTATCTCTCGCAGGTTGAAATAAAACAGTGATTCCCGATCTTGTGGCAGTTTTTTAAAGGCTTCAGAAGAGGAGAGAGCCTGAATTTTAACCTGGCTTTCTGCTTTAGGCTCGATGCGTTGTACTGGCGGTACCACTGTTAATGGGCTGCTGTTATCCAGTTTTTCACCTTGCTCATCTTCCAGCCAGCCCTGAGCGAGATAAGGTAATTCGGTGTTTTGGTTGCTGACGGTCAAACTCACCGATTTCTCTGAGCCGGGAAAAACAACGCGCGTTCTGTCCAATGAAATGGCAGCGGAAACCGAGTGAGCAATAAAGCTCAATGCTGTTGCAGTGAATACGTTAAGTAATATTTTTCTTTTCATCATTGACCTACAGAATAAAATGACTGGTTTATGTTTATTTATAAGCTTGCGATTTCTTCGCAAGGGAGTAATAGATTGTTCATCGTATTTTCAGGCAGATTCTTTGGCAGAGAAATTTTACATTGCTCTGCATTATTCCAACGCACCGTCATGCTATCGCCTGCATTGATTCCGCTCAGATACACACTGCCATCATCATTAACGATGCCCGTTTCCTGGTTTTTTATATTCAGCACGGTGGCCCCAAACGGCGGTGCACTGCCATCAGCCAGGCGTATCACCGCCATGGCTTTTTCACCGGAGATGACTTTGAATTTACGATAGCCAATCGCGCCTTCCGTCAACGTACCTTGCACCACGGATTGGCTGGCTTCGACGTTATCTGCCAACTTATCGAGGTTGATTCGCACGCTGTTGCGGTAGTAGCTACTGACATCGCTCACCACAGCGTTACCGTAACGGTTGGTATAAACTGGATTGCCATAACCGCCGACAGGCACACCGGCAACGCCATCGCCATCGGTGTCCACTAACATCCTTGTCCCGCCCATAATATTGCTGCGATGTAATGCACCGCCTTTAGGGGTGAGCGTTGCACCACCTTGCATGGAAACACCTAAGGCGCTGTATTGACCTTCGCGATAGCTGGCCGAGGTGTTTACCTGCGCCAGCGTGCCGTTATGGGTGTAATAGCCACTCAGGTCGGCGCCCTGGCGTGCAACACCGGTACTCACTTGATACGAGTCAGCATCGCCCACGCGACTGTAATAACTCACGCTTTGACGGTTATCCCCCCTGGCATAGGAACCGTTGTAACTTACCGTTCCAGAGGCGCCCCAGGGCAAAGACAGCGACATATACATGCCGTCATCATGGGTGTTATTGAATTTGTTGCGATAGGCCGTCATGGAAAGACTCAGATTCCTAAAGCGGCCAAGATCGAAATAACGCGAAAGCGAAAAGTCGTAGCGGTCGTTAGCAGGCTGATTCCAGTACGTCTGGTGGTTGTAATTCACATATGCGGTCAGGTTCAGCGATTCAAACTGTTGATTCAGCGAGATGGTATACATCTCTTTGCTGCGTCCAGCGGTGATATCGCCATCCCGTGCATCCAGATATTCGGCCATGGAACGGAAGCCACTATCGGAAAAACGATAGCCGGCGAACGTCACCTGACTTCCGGTTTGATCAAAACGTTTGGCGTAACTCAGGCGATAAGACCCTCCGCGTTGCGTATCCTGAGCCGGTACCTTGGCTTGCGACAGGGTGACGTCTGATGAAATGGCGCCAAATGCCAGTAAATCACGCCCTACACCAACGGAAAGCGCGTTGTAATCTTCTCCACCAATGCCGCCGCCATACAGTGACCAGCCGTTACTCACCCCCCATGAAAGCTCACCGGTCGCAAACATCGGACCATCGACACGGTGCTTCCAATCTGAGGGCTTGCCCACGGCGGTTTTAAAACGCACTTGTCCCGGTCGGGTGAGATACGGGATGGTGGCAGTGCTAACCTGATATTGCTTTACGCTGCCATCCTGCTCTTCAACGCGTACATCGAGATTACCGGAAACTCCACTATCCAGATCCTGAATACGGTATGGACCGGCAGCGACTTGTACCTCTTTGATGATGCGGCCTTGTTGACTGATGGTGATTTTGGCATTGCTCTTTGCCACGCCGCTGACTTCCGGCGCATAGCCACGCAAGTTCGGGGGCAACATGTTGTCATCGGATACCAAACTCAATCCGGTGAAACGGAAGCTGTCGAAGATGGCCGAGCTTAGGTAATCCTCACCCATGATAAATCTTGCACCGAGCTTGCTCAGGGCGCGATAAGCGTAGAATCGGCTCCAGTCCCAGCTTCGCGTTCCTGATTCATGATTATTGCCGCTGCGGCGATCGTAACGGGACTGCCAATCTGCGCGTACCCGCCAGGCGTCAAAGTTGGCACCCGTCGTGCCGTTACCCGATAAATTTGTGCCGCTGCCTTCGCCCGCCCCGTTTTGTTGCAGGGTTTGCAGGCTGAGATTGTAGTCAAAGAGTGCGCCAGTAATGCCTTCTTCCCAACGAGCAGGCGGATCCCAATAGGGGCTGCTGTACTCCAAATAGGCTTGCGGGATGCTAACGAACAGCGCTGATTTTCCTAAATCACCACGAGCTTCCATACCCTTTATGCTGTCCAGATTGAGACACTGCTGGTTATGCCACCACGTGAGACTCGCCAATGTGGTCTCTTTCAGGCCAAACTGCTCCACCATCTCCGGTGAAATGCAGGCTACGCTCTCATTAACGTTATTTTCTGCTGGGTAGAAGTGAATCTGCCGCTCAGGCAAGGTGTTCGCATTAAGATCAATCGCGAGGGTATAGGCTCCCGGTAAAATAAAGCCCTTACGCGAGAACTGGCTTAAATCGATATTGCTTCGATCTTTGAGATCAAGGACATCTGTATTGAACTGCACATCACTGGCAGCTTTAGAGGTCGATAATTCCCCAATGAATAATGTTGTCCCAACTGCGGTGATAAAAAAAAGAGAAGCCGCATTGCGCGGAAAACGTAACAGCATGATGGCGTGCCCCGTTAGTTATAATCTATTCTGAAACGGATAGTTAATTGATGATCGCCAGCTTGTAATATTTCCTGGTTACCGACTAAGTTGAGCGTGTACTTAAGATGCATATTCTCAACGATGAGATCGCCATCAGGCAGATGTACACCTGGCGTTGCAACATTCCCTATAAGATCACTGATCTTGACGGAAACTCCGCTGGCAGTACCTGCTGTTTTAAAGTGACCTTTGTCATTTTCACCATCAAACATGACTTTAAAGTTTTTCCAGTCTGGCTTACTGGGATCCAGGCGGGTCAGGACGCAACCGAATAAACGAATGGAGAACTCTTTTTTAGGCCCTTGACCATCCCTCATGATTTTACTAATTGGATGGTTTCCCATATACAGGGTTTGATCGCGATCGCCAACTTCAATTGCACAAGGCGTTTCCACAATTGAACCTGTCATATTTACACGACCAAAACCTTCGTTATTCGCGAAGGTGAGATAGGGCGTTCCCAAGGTGCTGCACAATACCAGGAATGGGGCCACATAACGTAATAATAAGGGCTTCCAATACATCAATATGCTCCAGAATACGGTACAGATTAAAAAACCTGCGACAGGCACGCCGCAGGTAAATAGGTCATGCGTTTTATTAGTTGTAATTCAGCACGAAATTAGTCGGTACCTGGAAGCTACCAGGCACGATGGTCGTCGTGGCCCCACCACCTTTAAGACGTGCTGCGAAGGCCAGGGTGTTGTTGCCATTGATCACCGTCTGGCCTGAAGAGGCAGTGTTCAGTTTGACCTTTACACCATCGCCATCAGTCAGGACAACGGAGGCTCCGCTGGCATCACCACCGACCAGCGCCAGGCTTTCAGAATCATAAGGTGAGGCTGCGCCGGTAAAGGTGACAGTCACTTTGTCTTTGGTGCCGGGCGTAGCGATAACACAGTCTTCCAATTCAATGTTGAAGGGTTTTGGGCTAGATGAACCTGTATTTCCGTTCGCCGCCAATGCTACGTTGGAAATAGCACCAAGAGATACCGTTTGATCCAATGAACCCGGCGCGATAGAACAAGGTGCATCAATAATCGAGCCGGTAAAGGTGACTTTTCCGGTACCACTTGCAGCATGGGTAGAGGAAACAGCAAACAGGCTTAACATAGATAAGGCAATAATACTCTTTTTCATTTAATGTCTTCCATTTGGTTTAGTACCCATATTTTATTATTGATAAATATGGTGTTCACTAATATTGCATCAGGCGCATGCGCGATGATTTACGCTTTTGATCTGATAAAATATTAGTATTTGCACACTGCTATCAGGTGCTCCTGGAACATGCAAATACAGATCTGCATGTTTCATTCTGCTCAGCCTTTTATTTATTTTTAGTGGCGTCGTTGGGGGCATTATGGAGGGAGGGTTGCTTGATGAAAATAAGATTTGTTTTGTGTTGGTGTAGTGAGTGAATGGGCTATTTGTCAGGGATGTATTACATGTGAAGAAATAAGGGGGCTTTCTTAGGGTTTTGAATAAGAGTGAACGATGGAACCCATTGCTAAAAACTATAACATTGCGAAATGAGTGTTACTGTGAGCAGTGTCGTAATTATTACGAGAGTAATTAATGATTATTGCTAATAATATAAAAATATCTTCACTTGCTGAATCTTAACAGGAATGCCCACCCCCATACCCTGTGTGGGCAGGGTTGCTGTTATCGGCTCAACACCTGCGCACCGGCGTTTTTCTCCAGCCGCCAGACATCGAACAGAGACATCAATACCAACAAAGCCACACCCGCGAAAGCGATACGAATATCGCTCTGTTCAATGGTGGCATGCTCCTGCCACAGCATCGAACCGCGCAAGAACAGAGCGGCTAATGCAATGCCGGCGCTCATGCTGAACTGGAAGAAGATGCTGAACACCACGGAGGCATCACTCATTTTGGTTTGCGGCACATCAGCAAAGCCTAAACTGTTGTAACAGCTGAACTGAAGCGAGCGCGATAATCCGCCAATAAAAAGAATGGCAGCAATTGCGAAATAGCCAAGGGAAGAGCTGAGCAGCAAACAGCCCAGCATCGCTGCCAGACTGATGACGCCGTTAACCATCAATACCTGACGGAAACCAAAGCGTTTCATCAGCCAGATGGTGGCCGGTTTCATTGCCAGATTTCCGGCAAACACCCACAGTACCATGGCACCCGCTTGTGCCGCGCTCCAGCCGAATCCCAATTGGAACAATAGCGGAAGAAGGAAGGGCACTGCATTTATCGACGCGCGGAAAAACGAACCGCCCACCACTGCGTTGCGGAAGGTGTTAATGGTGAGCGCGTTAAACGGCAGTAATGGTTGCGGATGGCTAAAGCTGTGACGATAGGCCATAACGCTACACAATATCCCGGCCAACAGCAGCGGGATACCGAGGCTGAGATGCATTTGGCCCAGGGCTTCCAGCGCGATGATCAACGCCGTACAGGCGGTGGCCGTGAGGACGAAACCCCGCACATCAAAGGGGCGTAACAGCTCTGCTTTGAACTGCGGCACCAGATAGCCAGTGGCGATAATAGCGAGGATGCCAAGAGGAATATTCAGCCAGAAGATCCAGGGCCAATGCCCGTAAGTCACAATCAACCCACCCAATGGCGGGCCGAGTACGGGGGCGATCAATCCAGGCCAGGTAATAAAGGCGATGGTTTTCACCATGTCTTTCTTTTCGGTGACGCGTAGCACCACCATACGCCCCACCGGCACCATCATCGCGCCGCCGATGCCCTGCAAAATACGGCTCAGGGTGAACATCGGTAACGTGTCGCTGAGGCCGCACAGCACCGAGGCGAGGGTAAAGATCAAAATGGCGCAAGCAAACACGGTACGTGCGCCGAAACGCTCCGCCAACCAGCCGCTCGTGGGAATGCCTACGGCGACAGCCAGTAAATAGGCACTGACACCCACATTCAGCGCCACCGGGCTGGCGGTGAAATCCCGCGCCATTTGAGGGATCGCGGTGGTCATCACCGTGGCGTCGAGGTTTTCCATAAAGAAGGTCACTGCGACCAGCAGTGCCAGCAGCATGGTGTGATTCGGCTTAGTGCCAGGTTGTGTCATAACGTCCCTGAATATTCGATAAATCAAGAAAGTGAAGGCGTATTATTTTTGAGCACAACTGCGTCACATGCAAGCAACATATTGTGAAAAACCCGGCTATTGCCGGGTTGCGAGAGGTAACTATAAGGATATGAATTATAACGTGAATGTTGTTAGAGAAGATTTATCACAATCGTACCGCTGCCGCTCTTATCGCCAGGCGTTGGATTGGTCGCTTTGAGCGTGGAAGCGACAGTATGGGCTGACGTGCCGCTGGGTAAAGAAATCGTTCCAGAGCTGCGGCCATCAAAGGTGAGGGTTGATGTCACTCCACCTCCCAAATTGATGGTGCCGCCCAGGCTTGCAATGGTGGCAGAGGTTGCCCGATTACAAATGACATTGATTGAAACGCTATCCCTTTTACCATTAACCTGGCCCGCTTGCAGTGTGCCATGGTCGATGTTTGGTGAACCTGAAAATGAGCAACTGGTGGGGACCGGAGGAGCTGACGCTGCCCGGCACACAGTACCGGGCTGATTTTGATAATCAGTGCCGGGGAAGTATGCGCTGAGTGCGCCAGCGCCACCAACACAAACAGAATAAGGCGGGCTTCCAGAAGTAAAATGAGTCAGTGTGCCACTGCCTGGATGAGTCCTTAAAAATGCGCTGTTGGCCTCCGCCCAAGTCGCCCTGGTGGATACGAAAACGTAGCGCACGCCTCTTACGACGCGCGCTGAGCCGTCAGAATTATCAATAACCCAAATGCCAAAAAAACATCCCGCCCCCCCTGTCCTGCAAACAGGGCCAGTGGTGGGGTTTCCACCTGAGGTGCTGCTATAGCTAAGGGTGACGTTGTGACTACTATCGTATGATGCACTGGTGATGGATATGACAGCATGGGCGCTGAATGAAGAGAGTAAGAAAATGAGCGAAAATAAAAAGGGTATTTTTTTCATTTTAATCCTGGTTGAATTTTAAATCAGTTATCAACATGTTGATATTTTTTTTGATTTTTCGGGGGCATTTAACTGATTTATTCTGGCGGATTTCTATTTACCAATCTGGCAGGTGGGGATCTTATTTGAGTACTACTATTCTGTTTCTAATGTCATGCGTTCCCTACAATCGAGAGACGGTTTCATTTGACTGGAAAATTTAGCAGTATGAATTTGTGAGGAATGGATGGTGTGATGCCATCATGTTTTAAGAGAAGCAATGTTCAGAATATTTAAAAAGCGTTTACGCCGTTTCAGCAGCGTAAACGCATCAATACCTTACTTCTTATCCGCAGACAGCGACTCGCGAACCTTCTGCACCTCTTTTGCCGAAACCGCCGGCGCATCATTGCTCCAGCCGCTGCGCACAAACGTAGCCAGTTGCGCGACTTGCTCATCGCTGAGACGTCCTGAGAAGTCCGGCATCGCCATCACAGAAGGCGCTTTCGGCGTAGACGGAGTCTGCGCACCCTGCAGGATAATGTTGATGAGTCCAGTAGGATTATCTGCTGTCACAATGTCGCCGCCGTTCAGGCGCGGGAAGATGCCTTTCGCCCCGTTGCCATCGGTCCAGTGACAGGCCTCGCAGTTGTTCATGTACAACATTTGGCCCGCGTTCAGATTATGTCCCTGCGTCAGGAAGTCAGCGGTTTTCTGCGTTTCCTGATCGACAGCAGCACGACGGTTTTTCACTGGCACATCCGCAGGCAATGACTTCAGGTAGCGGGCAATCGCCTGCAAATCCGCATCATTCATATGCTGCATGCTGTGTTCCACCACACCCGTCATCTCGCCGCCAACGGAGGCAAAGTCGTTACGCCCGGTCGCCAGATAGTCGGTGATATCTTTCACGCTCCAGGTCGGCATGCCGCGCAGAGCAGGCACCGGCCAGCCGTTGAGTTCGCCACCTGCCAGATAATGCGGGTTGGATTCGTTGAGCGCTTTTTTCTGCATGCCGATACCGCGCGGCGTGTGGCAACTGCCGCAGTGACCCAAGGTTTCCACCAGATACTTGCCGCGATTCAGTTCTTCAGGTGCCGTTGGCAGGGAGGTAAATGGCTTATCTTCGGTAAACGCTTTATTCCAGAACCACATACCCCAGCGCTGACTGAAAGGGAACATCAGCGAGGTTTCCGGTGCTTTTTCCACTACCGGCTGCACGCCCTTCATAAAGTAGACATATAGCGCATGGATATCTGCATCGGTGACGCCACGGTAGTCGGGATAGGGCATGGCCGGATAGAGATTTTTACCATCGCGGCGCACGCCTTTGCGCACGGCATCGGCAAACTCCTGCTCGGTGTATTCACCAATACCCGCCTTAGGATCCGGGGAGATATTGGTGGAATAAATCACCCCCATCGGGCTGGCAATCGCCAAACCGCCGCCGAAGGCTTTCCCACCGTCTGTCTTCCACGCGGTAGCGGCGATATCAGGCTATCAATATGGCGCGAATATCATTCACATTGGTGAGCGTCGGGCCCGTGATCACTAAATCCCCGGTGGAGTGAAAATAGCTGTAGCTGTCATGAGCATCCAGATAGGCCGAGGCACTTAGGCCGTTGATCTTGCCGCGTGCCAGCGTATCGGGATACACCAACGCACCCGCCGCATCTTCGGTGCCATCAATACCATCGGTATCACCCGCTACCGCCCAGATGCCACTTTCACCCTGCAATGCGCAGGCCAGATTGAGCAGAAACTCGGTATTGCGTCCGCCTTTGCCCGCCCGCCCGTTTGCCACAGTGACCGTGGTTTCGCCGCCGGAAAGCAGCACAGCGGGCCCGACAACGGGATGACCGTACTGCTTTACCGACCGGGCAATACCGGCCATCACCACCGCCACTTCACGGCTTTCACCTTCGATGGCATCGCCGAGAATCAAGGGGGTCAGCCCTTGCGCGCGGGCGGCCAACGCTGCAGCCTGCAACGCGAGTGCAGGTGCCGCAATCAGCCTGACCTCACTGTTCGCGGCATTTTCCACCGGGCGGGTCGGCTGGTTCAGTACCTTACGCACCGCTTCCGGCACTGCGATGCCATAGCGCTCCAACACCCTGAGCGCATCGCGCGGCGTACTCTGGTCGGCAACGGTAGGGCCAGAAGCCACATCCGTCGGGTTATCACCCGGCACATCGCTGATAATCAGTGACACGATGCGCGCCGGTTGGGCCAGCGCCGCCAGCTTGCCGCCCTTCACCGCAGAGAGATGACGGCGAACCAGATTCATCTCTTTGATGTTGGCGCCGCTGTGCAGCAGGGCGCGGGTAATCGTCTGCTTATCGGCCAGCGTTAATCCCGGTGCGGGGAGCGCCATCAGCGCCGATCCTCCACCAGAAATCAGCGCCAGCACCAAATCATCCGGGGTTAACCCGCGCAGCGTCTCCACAATCAGCATCGCGGCGGTTTCGCTCATGGCATCAGACACCGGATGTGCTGCCTCAAGAATACGGATGCGGCCCGCGGGTACGGCATGGCCGTAACGCGTCACCACCACGCCCGAGACATCCACATCTGGCCAGGCCGCATCCACCGCTGCCGCCATCGCAGCGGAGGCTTTACCGGCACCAATCACCACGCAACGTCCGCGTGGCTTTTCCGGCAGGTTGGGGGGGATCACCGGTCCGGCGCGGGCGCTGTCGACAGCGTGCTGAAAGATATCGCGCAGGATCTCTGCGGCCTGTTCATTTCTCATGATTATGCGGTCTCGGCGACGTTGGCTTTGGCTTCGATGAATTGCACGACGGCTCGCGTCACGTCAGCGGTATTGGCGGTGCCACCGACATCCGGCGTCAGAATGCCCTGTTCGCACACGTACTCAATGCCTTCCATGATCAGCGCTGCCGCATCAGGTTCGCCGAGGTGCTCCAGCATCTGCACCGCCGTCCAGAAGGTGGCAATCGGGTTAGCGATGCCTTTGCCGGTGATATCAAACGCCGAGCCATGAATCGGTTCGAACATGGAAGGGAAACGGCGTTGTGGATCAATATTGGCGGTCGGTGCCACGCCCAGACTGCCCGCCAACGCACCGGCCAGATCGGAGAGGATGTCGGCGTGCAGGTTGGTGGCGACAATGGTATCCAGCGTCTGCGGGTGCAGCGTCATGCGGTGCGTCATCGCATCGACCAGCATTTTGTCCCACTGCACATCCGGGAACTCCAGCGCCACTTCAGCGGCAATCTCATCCCACATCACCATGCCGTGACGCTGGGCGTTAGATTTGGTCACCACGGTCAGCAGTTTGCGTGGACGTGACTGCGCCAGTTTAAAGGCATAACGCATGATACGGGTGACACCAACGCGGGTGAAGATCGCCACTTCGGTGCCCACCTCTTCCGGCAAGCCACGGTGCGCACGACCGCCGTTACCGGAATATTCACCTTCTGAGTTCTCACGTACGATGACCCAATCCAGATCGCCTGGACCACGGTTGCGCAGCGGCGAGGTGACGCCCGGCAGAATTTTGGTTGGCCGTACGTTGGCGTACTGGTCGAAGCCCTGGCAAATCGGCAGACGCAGGCCCCACAGCGTAATGTGGTCAGGCACATCCGGCGCACCTACCGCACCGAAGTAAATGGCATCGAATTTTTTCAGCGTGTTCAGGCCATCTTCCGGCATCATCACGCCATGTTTTTTGTAGTAATCCGAACCCCAGTCAAACGTCTGCACATCAAACTTCAACTGTGGATTTTGACGCGTCAGCGCCTGCAGCACTTCCACGCCCGCTGAAATCACTTCCGGGCCGATACCGTCGGCAGGAATCGCGGCAATTTTGTAGTTACGCATAGTTACTTCTCCAATCAATGAGTATGAGGGTGAGGAATCTCTGCCGTTTGCGGTTTATTCGCTTTGGCAGACAGAATCAGAACGACGAGGGCAGAGAGCGCCAGCAGTCCGGCGACGAAATACAGGCCCCAGGTGTAGCTACCGGTTTGCTGGCGGATGACGCCAATCATCATCGGGCCGACAAAACCGCCGAGGTTGCCGATGGAGTTAATGGTGGCGATACCCGCTGCGGCGGCCGGGCCGCTGAGGAACAGGGTTGGCATGCTCCACAGTGGCGGTTTCGAGGCGCTGATCCCCACGGTGACCAGCGTCAGGGCGATAATCACGGCAAACAGCGTGCTGACGTTACCGGCGTAAATCAGCCCGACAGCGGCCAGTAAACAGGCACCAATCACGTGCCAGCTGCGCTCTTTGGTGCGATCCGAGTGACGTGCCCACAGGATCATCGCGATGACGCCGATCACTGCCGGGAAAGCGTTAAGGAAACCAATCTCCAGCGAGGAAGCACCAAAGCTGCGAATAATTTGCGGTGACCAGATGCCGAGGGTGTACAAGCCTGCGGACGTGCCGAAGTAGACCAGCGCTAATGCCAACACACGCTTATCCGCCAACCCGCGCCAGGCACTGCTGTGGCTCTGTTTTGCCGCACGCGCCAGCTCCTCAGCCTGCATGGTGTTTTCCAGCCACGCCCGCTCTTCGTCCGTCAGCCATTTGGCTTTGGCCGGACGATCGGTAAGGAAGAACAGCACCACCACGCCAAGCGCCAATGCTGGAATGGCTTCTAGCACAAACATCCACTGCCAGCCCGCGTAGCCCAGGAAGCCATGCATCTCCAGCAAGGCAGCGGAGATAGGCGAACCCAGCGCGGTTGAGAGTGGCGCCGCAGCCATAAAAATGGCCGTGACCTGCGCCCGTTTAGCCGCCGGGAACCAGTAGCTGAGATAGAGGATGATGCCGGGGAAGAAGCCGGCCTCCGCCACACCGAGCAGGAATCGCAGGGTGTAGAAACTGGTGGTGCCTTGCACAAAGGCCATGCAGCCGGAGACCAATCCCCAGGTGATCATCACGCGGGCAATCCAGATCCGCGCACCGACTTTATGCAGGATTAAATTCGACGGGACTTCGAACAGGAAATAACCGAGGAAAAAGATTCCCGCACCCAAACCAAATACCGTGGGCGAGAAACCTAAATCCTGATTCATGGTTAACGCGGCAAAACCAATGTTGACGCGATCGAGAAAGGCGATGAAGTAGAGCAGCATGATGAAGGGCACAATGCGTAACGTCACTTTACGCATCACCCTTTTTTCGAGGTGAGAGTTCATATTAAAGTGCTCCAGATTGTGTAGGGTGGTGTTATTTTTTTGTAATCGAGTTCAGTATGCAGTTTTGACTTGGCGGATCATCAAGAGTGGATTATATAAAGTATTTGAATAATCGAATGGCGAGGGAAATGTGGATATAAATCAACTGCGTTGTTTTGTGGCAGTGGGTAAAGAACTCCATTTTGGTCGGGCAGCCCAAAGAATGGAAATGATGCCTGCGTCACTTTCTCGCTTCATTCGATTACTCGAAGAGGACCTCGGCGTACGTTTGTTGAACCGTTCAACACGCAACGTTTCTTTAACGGCAGAGGGCGCGATATTTTTTGACGAAGCCAGCAAATTAATCGATCAATTTGATGCGCTGGCCCTGCGTTTTAAAGTGGGATTAAAAGATGAGCGCCGAACATTACGTATTGGTGCGATAGACAGCGCGGCGCGAGGATTAGTGCCCGCCTTGTTAAACTTATTTATCCCACTGCATCCCACCAGCGATATTCATATTATCGAAGATAAAACCATCAATCTGATCCCGAAATTAAAATCCGGCTGGTTGGATATGATTATTATTCGTGCGCCGCAGGTGATTGATGCCTCACTGGCCATGCGCTTTATTACCCGCGAAAGCTGCGTGCTGGCGGTGCCACGCAATCATCCGCTGGCGGGGAGAACGCAAGTCGCCGTGGAAGATTTTCAGCATGAAGCGATGATTATCCCTGACCGCCGTACCCGACCACACAGTCACGATCTCACCATGAGTTTATTTAAACAGGCGGGATTAACGCCTCACATCGCGCAGTTCGCTGAAGAGAAACAGACCATTTTAAGTTTGGTTGGGGCGGGATTAGGGCTGGCAGTGGTGCCCGCATCCTATCGCACCATGAACAGCGAAAGCGTCAGCTATATTGCATTGGCCTTGCCAGAGCAAATAAAAGGTCTGCCGCTGAGTATTGCCTGGCAAAAAGGCAATGAAGATGATTATCTGCGTGAGATGCTGCGCCTGTTAAATGACAACAAGCGCGAGCTGACTGAAAAACTGTGATGAATGCTTAACTAAATTCCGATTCCGGCGGGCAGTTCTCGCGAATATATATATTAAACGGCGTATAGCTGCCCGGACTTTTATCACTTTCCACCCGATTGAAATGCACGGCAATAATTTCCAGCGCACGGCGTGCTTCTTCATGCGGATTCTGGTCGATAATCACATCGATGACCCCTTCACGCAGCATACGACGACGCTCGGTAGTCAGTTCATGGGTAATTAATACCATTTGCTGTTCCAGCCCAAGGGACTTAATCGCTTGGGTGATATTGGTATTTCCTGCTGAAACATTGTAAATGCCGCGAATATTCGGATTGTTTTGTAATGCTCTACGCACTACTTCACCGGCACGGGTTTGGTCTTCACCGCTCTCCAGTGTTTCGCTGATCGCAAATGACGGGAAGCGCTCACGCAGCACTGAGCGAAACCCCATCTCGCGCTCCTCGTGCCCAATCATGTGTTGCATCCCCAACACCACCAACACCTCTCCGCCCTGACTGCCGCAAAAGCGGCCCATGAGTTCCCCGGCGGCGCGTCCCATTTGACGGTTGTCCGGCCCCACATAAGCGATTCGCCCGCTGGTGGGAATGTCCGTAACCAGCGTCACCACCGGGGTTTTGGCGGATATCTGTCTTAGCGCCTCTGCAACGTCAGGATCGTTGGGACAGACCACAATCATCGCGTCATTCACCGAGGCAATCTGGTGAATCTGTTTGATGGTGCCCTGCGGTTTAGTCAGGTCGAGATAGTGAATAAAACAGTTAAGACGCATTTCCGACAGCGTGGCGCCGATATCGGCGAAGGCATTACGCAGGCCGCGATAAAAGGGATTCTTCGGCGACTGCATCAGTACCGCCACGCGCAGCATCGGCAAATAACCGCGAAACAGCACGCGATCCACATTGAGCTTATTGGCCCACTCCAGCACTTTGGCTTCCCGCGCGGGTGAGACACCGCCACGTCGGTTCATCACCCGATCAACGGTACTTAAACTGACGCCTGCGGCGGCAGCTATCTGATCCAACGTGGTTTTTTTGATGTCGCTCATATTAATTATCCGTTTTGAAGGGAAACCATCATTGCGTGAATGTTTACCGCCAATTCAGCATTTGATCAACATTTATGCATCAATTAATTTCAAAGGGTGATGTGCGTAGAGTTTATTTAACGATTCGATGAATTTCGCAGGCCAATAATCAGCGCAGAAACCTGTCTTTATTTAAAAGATAAAGATAAAAACGCGTGAATTATTCAGCCAATGCCACACTTTTTATTTCAGGAGTTAAACATGACGCAATTAACAGGTATTGCGCTGCTCGGTGCAGGCCGGATGGCGAAAGTACATGCGGCAGCGATTCGCCAGGCGGGTGGGCAGATTGTGGCGGTGTACGATCCGGTTAGCGCCGCAGCAGATGCGATGGCAGCAGAAACCGGGGCGGCAGTAGCATCGAGCGCGGCGGCGGCCATCAGTCATCCTCAGGTCAGCGCCGTGGTGATCGCCACCTCGTCAGATACCCATGTGGAACTGATCATTGCGGCCGTCAATGCCGGTAAACCAGTACTGTGTGAAAAGCCGATCGCCAGCAGCCTGGCGGATGCGCGGCATTGCATTGAGATCATCGGCAGCGAGGCCGCTCAGCGGGTGTTTCTTGGCTTCAATCGCCGTTTTGACCGTGGGCATGCCTCGGTGCGCCATGCGGTACAAGCCGGTGAGATTGGTCGTCTTGAGCAACTGACCATCACCAGTCGCGATCCCTTCCCGCCACCGCTGGAATACATTCCACGCTCCGGCGGCCTGTTCCGCGACATGATGATCCACGATTTCGATATGGCACGCGGCATTGTTGGCAAAGAGTTTGTCAGTATCACCGCGCACGGATCGTCGATTATCGATCCCGAAATCGGTCGCCTGGGGGATGTGGATACTGCCAGCGTGACGTTACTGGCGGAGGACGGCACACTCGTCACTATCCTCAACTCCCGCCGCTGTAGCTATGGCTTCGACCAACGCATTGAAGCCTTTGGTGCCAGCGGCATGGTGATGTCCGATAACCCGCGCCAGTCTGGCTTTACCCGCTATTCACCAGATGCACCGGGCTGTGCCGCACCGATTCTTGAATTCTTTATGGAGCGCTACGGGCCCAGCTATGTGGAGGAGATGCGGCTGTTCCTGGAGTGTGCACAGCGCGGCAAACCGATGCCGGTCAATGCATTGGACGGACTGAAAGCTGCACTGCTCGCAGAAGCTGCCACCGAATCACTCAGACTCGGCAAAACCCTGCACCTCACTGGATTAGATCAGGAGTTCCATCATGCATAACACTGCGGGCCGACAAACGAATACCATTGCCATCGTGACCGGTGGCGCACAGGGCGTGGGTTTTGCCATCGCACGTCAACTGGTACGGGAGGGTTGCACACGATTGATCCTTGCCGGGCGTGATGCAGAGAAGGGCGCGCGTGCCAGTGCCGAACTGGCTGAACTGGGCGCCACCGCGCAGTTCGTCGCGCTGGATTTGCAGGATGTGGATGCGTGCCTGGCATTAACCGAACGGGCGGTCGCAGCCTTTGGCGACGTGAACGTGCTGGTAAATGCCGCCGCACTGGGCGCACGCGGCACACTGGTGGATACCCCAGTGGCGCTCTGGGATCAGATGTTCAATACCAACGCGCGCGCACCTTTCTTTCTGATGCAAGGCTTTGTGCGCCATCGGCTGGCTCAGGGCGGCAGTGGGGCGATCGTCAATATCCTGTCGCAGTGCGCGCACTGTGGGCAATCCTATCTGGCACCCTATTCCGCCTCCAAAGGTGCGCTCGCCACGCTGACTAAAAACGTAGCCAATGCCTATCGCGGCAACCGTATTCGCTGCAATGCCATTTTGCCTGGCTGGATGGACACGCCAGGCGAGGATCTCACCCAACGAAAATATCACGGTGCGACAGATGGCTGGCTGGAACGTGCCGAGGCCTCGCAGCCGATGGGACAGCTTTGTAAGCCGCAGCAGTTGGCAAGCCTCGCCAGCTATCTGCTCAGTCAGGAAGCCGGTGTGATGACCGGAGCATTAATCGATTACGACCAGAATGTTGCCGGTGCTTATCCCGAGTAAGGATGCGCCGATTCTGCCCCCTACAGATCAATACAATAAGGTCAGATTATGCAATTGAAAAAACACCTTACCGCGCTGGCACTGCTGTGCGCGTTACCCGTGAGCGTGATGGCGAAAGATCTCAGCATTGGGGTCAGCATGGATCACTTCGACGATAACTTTCAGACCATCCTGCGCCAGGCGATGGCGAGCAAAATGAAACAGCTCGGTGATGTTCAGGGACAGTTTGAGGATGCAAAAGGGGATTCCGCACAGCAGTTGCAGCAGGTGGAATCCTTTATCGGCCAGGGCGTTGACGCCATCATCGTCACGCCTACCGATACCCAGGCAATGAAACCGATTATCGCTCTGGCGCAGCGATCTAACGTGCCGCTGGTATTCGTTAACCGTCGGCCAGAAACCCCGTTGAGTGATCGCATGGCCTATGTTGGATCGGATCCACGTCTGGCTGGAAAAATGCAGATGGAAGCACTGGCGAAGAAGATGGGGGATAAAGGCAACGTGATGATCCTGATGGGGAATCTGTCGGGCGAAGATACTCGTGAACGCACCAAAGGGGTAGAAGAGGTGATTGCGCAGCATCCGGGCATGAAGGTGCTGGATAAGCAATCCGCGCTGTTCTTCCGCAAAGAAGCCAATGATGTCACCACCAACTGGCTGCTTACCGGCCAGGATATCAACGCCATCGTCGCCAACAATGATGAGATGGCGATCGGTGCCATTCTGGCACTCAAGCAGGCGGGCGCGAAGAACGTGCAGGTGGCGGGCATTGACGGCACACCGGATGCGTTGCAGTTCATCAAGAGTGGCGAGATGAGCCTGACGGTGTTTCAGGATGCAAAAGGTCAGGGCGATGGTGCGGTGCAATCGGCGGTTGCGCTGGTGAAAGGCGATAAGGTGGCGAAGGATACCTTTATTCCTTATCAACTGATTACCCGGGAAAATTACAGTGAGTTTGCGCAGAATAAGGTGCGCTAAATATTAAGGTGCTGCTTCCGGTGCGCATTAATGCGCACCCTGCAATGACCGGTAGTGACCAATGTGCATCCTGAAATTATGCGCGCTGTGGATAGCCCTTGCAGCAGCAGAGGCGCTTTGGTCTCCACTATCGCGCCCTTTTTCACAACAATCACTAAAGCTTCAGTGCTGGCACCAGACTGCGTTGTCACCCGTCGCTTAACTGACGAGCATGACGACCACCGCGCAGTTTTTCCCGCAGTGGCTAATTCGCATAACTCTCTCTATGATGAATTTTTTCCCGCGTTATTGTCGGGAACGATCAGTGACTTAGGGAAGTAACCACGCGATGACTCTGTTAAACGACCTCGATCTGCGTCAGCTGGAAGCCTTCTCGGCGGTAATTTCAGCGGGCAGCGTGACGGCGGCTGCCAAAGCGCTCAATCGTTCGCAGCCCGCCGTCTCCCGCCTGATTCAGGAGCTGGAGCAGTCGCTGGGTTATCCGCTGTTTATCCGCAACGGCCCGCGTATTCACCCCTCGGAAGAAGCACTGCAGCTGCATCAGTATGTACAGAAAGCGCTGCTGTCATTGCAGCAGATCCGCTTACGCGCACAAGAGATTGCCCATCAGCAGCATCGTCCGCTCAGTATTGCCGCCACGCCGGCATTGGCCGCCGGGTTGCTGCCCCAGGCGCTGGCGGCATTGAACCTGCAAAACAAAGTGCAGATTATCAGTGAATCGGCGGAGCAGACCGCGCATGCGGTGATCACCGCTGAAGCCGATATTGGATTATGTAGCTTGCCGCTGGAGCATCATGCGGTGGAGTTGCACTGGATTGGGCAATCACAGTGCGTGATTGCGCTGCCGGAAGAGGATGAGCTGGCTGCGCACAGCGAGCTATCGCTGAGCCAGCTTGCAGGCCGCCGTTTGATTGCGCCATGGAGTCCGCAACGCCTGCGTGGTCGTTACGAAAAAGCGCTGAAGAAAGTCAAAGCGCCTCTGCTGGAAACCATCGAAACCAACTCCTCGGCGAATATTCTGGGCTGCGTGCGTGCCGGATTGGGCGTGGCGATCCTCGAACCGGTGACGGGCTGGGGCATGCCACTGGCCGGGGTGGCAATCCGTCCGATTCAGGAAGACATCCCTTACTTCTTTGGCGTGATCACGCCGCAAGGTCGGCAGATTTCCAGCGCGGCCCAGGCGCTGGTGGAAGCGTTGGCAGATGTTGCGGCCGAGTTGCTGCCAGGATTTGAACGCCTGCCCGCCAGCGAACATCCGCGCATCATGCGAGTGATCAACCAGGAGTCATAGCGGGGCGATTGAGTTCATCCAACAGCATTAGCGCTTCAACAAGAGATGAAGCGCACCGCTACGCATCAGAACCGAATGCATCACGTCACGTAGTAGCCCAATTTCGCTACAGCGGCAAGATATAACACAGCATCTTCCTGACTCACCAGCGTGATGAATCCCTTCATTTTCAACGCTTATAACTTTTTCGGCATAAGATATAAGAAATCCATTGGTCAAATCCTGAGCGAAAATCTTGACTCACATTTAGGGCAAGAGGATTATGCGAAAACTTAGCTCTCACTATGCGTATTGATGATTGTTAGCTACCTATTATGCGTTTTATAGATAATAAAAAAGGTAGGGTCATCGGCGTGTTTTCATCGTTTTCGCTCGCTCTCAACGCGATCGCTGACACCAGGGAAATCTCTCTATGACATATGCCGCCAACGGTCTTGCCGCATTAGAAGCTCAGCTTCAGCAGGATCTGGAATTTCTGGAACTGCCCGCCAAATCCTGGGTACCGGAACGCACCTTTCAGAGTGCGCCGGTCCGCGATGTGGTGGTGATTGGCGCAGGCATGTGCGGTCTGGCGGCACTCGCCAAATTGCAGTTCACCGGCATCAGCAATGTGGTGGCTTATGACGCCGCACCCGCTGGGCTGGAGGGTCCGTGGATCACTTTTGCGCGTATGGAAACCCTGCGCTCACCGAAAACGTTGCACGGCCCGGCACTCGGCCTCGCACAGCTGACCTTCCGCGCCTGGTTCACGGCGCAGTGGGGCAAAGAGGCATGGCAGGCGCTGGACAAGATCCCTAAAGCGCAGTGGATGGATTACCTGATTTGGTATCGCAAGGTATTGAATCTGCCGGTACAGAACAATGTGCGCGTCACTCACATTGCGCAGGCCGGGGATTTGATTGCGCTGGATCTGGACGGTGCCGAAACCGATCGGGTTTACACGCGTCGCCTGGTGCTCGCCACTGGACGTTCTGGTCTCGGTGGTTTCGCCGTACCGGATTTCCTGCAGGGCATTGATCGTCAGTTCTGGGCACACTCCGCTGATGACATCGATTTCACGGCCTTAAAAGGCAAGCGCATTGCCGTGATTGGCGCAGGCGCATCGTCGATGGACAACGCGGCTACCGCGCTGGAGCAGGGCGCGGGCGCAGTGGATCTGCTGATTCGTCGTAAAGAGATGCCGCGCATCAATAAAATGACCGGGATTGGTAGCCAGGGCGTGGTGCACGGCATGCATCAGTTGCCAGACGCGTGGAAATGGAAATTCGTCGATTATACCGCCGCCACCCAAACGCCACCGCCGCGCTCTTCAACCCTGCGTGTATCACGCCATGAAAATGCGCGCTTCTTCCTCGACTGCGGAATTAACGCCGTCAAACAGGAAGAAAACGGACTGGTGATTGAAACCACCCAGGGTGCACTGCACTACGATTTTTTGATCGCCGCGACGGGCTTCACCAACGATTTCCACGGCCGCCCGGAGTTTGCCGCTATCGCGCCGCATATTCGCAGCTGGTCTGACGGTCGCTATCAACCTGAGATGGGCAATCCGCGCCACAGCCTGCTGGAAGCGCCGGATCTCGGCCCTTCGTTCGAGTTCCGCGAATTGACGCCTGATGCCTGCTCAATGCTGGCACACATCCACTGCTTCAACGATGCCGCGATGCTGACGCACGGCAAAGTCTCCGGCGATATTCCTGCGGTGAGCGCCGGGGCCGATCGCCTGGTGCGCGGTATCACTGCCTCACTGTTTGCCGAGGACGTCGAGCAGCACTACGCCAACTTACAAGCTTTTGACACCCCTGAACTACAGGGCGATGAATGGGTGGATTCAACCCCGTTACTAAAACAGGAGAACGCGTTGTGAGCGACGCTATTGATCAAGCAGCCGGATTAACACCAGAAGAGGCGTTGTATCAGACGCGCCGCCTGCGTCCCGAATTTGTTGAGGGTGCGGAAGCGTGCCGTGTGTCTGTACTTACGCCGGAAGACGATCAAGGTTTGCCTGCGGATCTGCGTCTGGCACTGGCGCAGCGTATGGCGGTGTTGAACTACGATGCGCCGCTGCAACGTGATTACCAGGCGCAGCTGGCGGCGTTAAATCCGTCTGAAGCCCTGCTGGCGCTGGCCTCGGGTTGCGCCGTAGCGGAAGAGCCGCTGGCCACGATTGCGCGCCATGCCGACATGGTCACGCAACAGCCCATTCAGGCTACCGAACAGCATATTCGCTTGCTGGAGCAGGCCGGTTTGAGCAAACCGCAAATTGTTGCGCTCTCTGAGCTGATCGCCTTTGTTAACTTCCAGACGCGCGTGGCGGCTGGCTTACGTTTGATGAGGTCCGCATGATTCCGTCGGTAAATCTCAAGCCGCTGCACTGGCATCCGTACATCACGCCAGTCGATGTAGAACAGGCGACACCGGCGCAGCTGGATGCGATGAAAGTCACGCCGTCCAACAAGAAGATCTCCGAGTACGTGCGCACGCTGGTGCACGATCCCGAGAGTTACACCGCACGTACCGGGCTGTTCAACGCCATTATGTATGTCGAAGGTGGCCTCGATCGCGCCGATCGTGAGCTGGGCGCGCTGGGGGCTTCGATCGTCAACGGCTGCCGTTATTGCGCGGTGGTACATGCGCGCCGTCATGCACAGTTAGCTGACAGTGACGCCGTGGTCAGTGCCATCTATTTTGATAGAGCGGATGTATTAGGTGAACGCGATGCGGCGATCTATCGCTTTGCTCGCCGTTTATCGGTTACGCCTTCTGAGGCCACACCGGAAGATGTGGCGGCACTGCGTGCCGTCGGCATGAACGATCAGGAGATTATCGATCTGATCCACGCCATCGCCATTTTCGGCTGGGCCAACCGTCTGATGCATGTGCTCGGCCATGCTGACCTGAACAAATAAGGGCTGCACCGGATGTTAGAACTCAACAATATTACGCTCTCTTACGGCAGCAATCCGATCCTGAAAGGGGTTGATCTGTCGGTAAAACGCGGCGATGTGGTATCGATCATCGGGCCAAGCGGCACCGGTAAAACCACGCTGCTGCGCTGCATCAACTATCTGGCGAAGCCATCAGCCGGGACGATTCAGCTGGATCAGATCCGCATGGATTATCAGTCACCGGATAAAGCGGCGATCCAGGCGATCCGCTTGCGCACCGCCATGGTATTCCAGCAGTTCAACGTATTCAAAAACATGACGGTGCTGGAAAACGTGATGGATCCGCTGATCGTCATCCAGCGTAAAACCAAACAGCAAGCGCGCGACATCGCCGTGCAGGAGCTGGAACGCGTGGGTCTGGGTGCCAGGCTCGATCACTATCCGTCGCAGCTCTCTGGTGGCCAGTTACAGCGTACCGGTATCGCCCGTGCTTTGGCGGTGCGTCCGGATGTGATGCTGTTTGATGAACCGACTTCATCGCTCGATCCTGAGCTGGTGGGTGAAGTGCTGAAAGTGATTAAAGACGTGGCGTCATCCGGCATTACCTCGCTGCTGGTGACGCATGAGATGCAGTTCGCGAAAAGCATTTCGAATCGCATCGTGTTTATGGATCAGGGTGTCGTGGCCGCGCAGGGCAGTCCGGCAGAGATGTTTGATAACCCAACCCTGCCGCGCCTTGCACAGTTCCTCAGTTCAGAACGAGCATTCTAATAATTAAAGGAATCAAAGACATGCCTGCAATCAAAACCACATTACGTCGCCTGGCCGCGCCTGGCATCATAGCTTTAGCCCTGATCAGCGGTAATAGCTTTGCTGACGCGGTTCGCACCATCAAAATCGCCACCGCTGCGGAATCTAAACCGCTGTCATGGGGCGCGATCGGTCACGAACCTGAGGGTTACGAGCCGGACGTGCTCAAAGCCATCAACGCTAAATTGCCACAATACAAATTTGTGATGGAAGGCGCGGCGGATATCGCGCAGGAAACCGGCCTGGTGACCGGCAAGTACGACATGGCGACCGGCGGTTACTACAAAGCGCCAGCACGCAGCAAACAGTTCCTGATCCCGGATGCACCAATCGGTGCCAGCCTGATGAAGATCTACAGCCGCAGCGACAGCAATATCAATGGTATGAAGGATCTGGTCGGTAAGAATATCGTGCCGGTCACCGCAGGCGGCGGCGTGTATAAGTTCGTCACTCAGTGGCAGCAGGATAACCCGAACGACAAAATCACCATCAAAGCTTCCAGTGCGGGTGTGCCTTACCCGGATCGTCTGAAGGAAGTGCAGAACGGTAAATACGATGCGCTGATCCTGCCTTCAAACCTCGGTGAGCAGACGGTGATCGACAACCAGAAACTGGCGATCAAAGCCAGTGAGCCAGTGGTGATTAACAACACCTATGTGCTGATCCACCGTTCTGCCGAAAATCAGGCCCTGAACGATGACGTGAACAAAGCGCTGAAAGAACTGAAAGATGACGGCACGCTGGATAAGCTGGCGCAGAAGTGGTTCGGCGAAGAAGTCACTAAATACATGAAGTAATAGATTCACTGCGCCCGGTGTTGAGCCGGGCGCATGCTGTCCTTTTTAGCAGGAGTGTTTCACCGTGAATCTATCCTCCATGATTCCAGAACTGCTGTCGGCGCTACCACTGACGCTCGGCATCATGTTTGTCGCGATGATTGTCGGGTTCTTTCTGGCACTGATCGCGACGTTTTTCCGCGTGCGCCGTATTCCCGTGATCAGCCAGTTGGCCGATCTCTACGTTTCCTACGCGCGCAGCGTGCCGGTGGTTTTACAGCTGTTTGTGGCCTTCTACGGCATGCCGCTGATTACCGATAACTTTGGTTTTGGCGACTTCTTTACCGCCAACGTGGCGGCGATGATTGGCCTGAGCCTGTACCACGGCGGTTACTTATCGGAAGTGATGCGCCCGGCATATCTTGCGGTTGAGCGCGGTCAGCACGATGCCACCGACAGCCTCGGCTACAGCTTCCGCCAGAAAATGCTGCGCGTGATTGGGCCGCAGGCGGTGCATTTTGCACTTCCGGGCTACGGCAATGCGATTATCTATCTGATTCATAACGTGGCGCTGGTGATGTACATCGGGGCGGCGGATGTGATGGCAACCGCGCACCTGATCATGGAACGCGATTACAACCAGTATCAGTTCGGCACCTATCTGGTGTTGGCCGTGCTCTATTCACTGCTGTGCGGTGTGGCGTGGCTGGTGATCCGCTTCTTTGAACAACGCCATGCGAAGTACAGCTCGAAGTCTGCGCCACGCGTGAAGTTCACTACCAGCGTCTGAGAAGGGGAGACAAACCATGTTTGATGCTGAGGTTTTGCTGCCGGACTTCTGGAGCATTCTCGATGCGGTACCGGTGACGCTGCTGATGGCGGTCACGGTGTTTATTTGTTCGACGCTATTGGGCGGGCTGTTTGCCTTTATTGAGCATCGCCGCATTCCGCTGCTGCGCCAGTTGGTGATCACCTACAAAATCGCTTTCAAAGGCGTGCCAATGGTGGTGGTGATTTTCCTCGCCTATTACGGCTTGCCACCGGCGCTGCACTTTGTTGCCACGCTGTTTGGCGTCGAGGTGAATGCCCACTCACTGCCGAACTGGGTGATCATCATTGTGGCGCTGAGTGCCTGTGTTGCGGCATTCCAGGCCGAAGTGTGGAAAGGCGCACTGAACTCGTTCGACAGCGGACAATCCGATGCGGCTTTATCGCTGGGCTACAGCGGCGGACAGCTGTTCCGTCGGGTGATGTTCCCACAGATTATTGTGGCGGCGATCCCCGATCTGGCGAATGCCTTTATGGTGATCATGAAAGCCCTGTCGCTGGCGTTTGCCATCGAAGTGGTGGATATCTTTGCCCAGGCGCAGCTGACGGCGGCACTGAACTTCTACTACCTCGAAGCCTTCCTGATTGCAGTGGTGTTCTATATGGTGATTGCCTATGTGGTCACTAAGATCGCCGACAAGATCGAGGCGGCGCTGCGCGTGCGCACCTAGAGATTGCTCAGTTGTGATGAAACGGCAGCCCAGTGTGGCTGCCGTTTTTTTTGGCAAATTTGCGCGCACTACCGGGCTTGCTGCTCTCTGATAGCGGCGCAATGTTATGCGTTTCACAATGAACACCCCTTGCTTTCATTTTGCAAGTTACTTGCAAAATGAAAGTCACTCTGCAACAGTACTCCGCATCAGACCTTTGCGGAATACTTCCCATGAAAAACGAACCGCTTTACCACATGCCTTGTCCTATCGCCCGCAGCCTGGGCCGCGTCGGCGATGGCTGGAGCATGCTGATCATGCGCGATGCACTGGCTGGCTTCACCCGCTTTGATGAGTTCCAAAAAAGCAGCGGCGTGGCACCCAACATCCTGTCACGTCGCCTGAAAGAGCTGGTGGAAGACGGTTTGCTGGAAAAGGTGTGCTACAGCACCACGCCCGCTCGCTACGAATACCATCTCACTCCGGCCGGACGTGATTTTCGCGGTGTGATTCTGGCGCTGGCCGAGTGGGGCAGCAATCACTTCTCGCCGGAAGGACGTCAGATGCAGTTGGTGGAAACCGCCACGCAACGTCCGGTGAAGCTGCAACTGGTCGACAGTGAAAATGGCCAGCCGCTGACGCTCGACAAATACCAAATGGTGCCGGGTCCAGCGGCGGTACCAATGATGCACTATCGCCATGATTACCTGCAGAAAAAACGCGCCGGCGATACCACACAGAAATTCGCGCCGCCCGCGCTGTCAGAGAAGCAATCATGACGCTCACCCGCAAAAAATCGGCGCTGTTGCTGGCGCTGACGATCGGCGGTTTAGCGGCGGCAGGTTATGGCTATTACTGGTGGCACACCGCGCGCTTTATGCCTTCCACCGATGATGCCTATGTCGGCGCCGATATCAGTGCCATCTCGGCGAAAGTCTCCGGCTATATCCACACGCTGGCGGTGCAGGATAACGCATGGGTGAAAAAGGGTGATCTGCTGGTACAACTGGATAACCGGGATTATCTGGCCGCGGTGGATCAGGCCGCAGGGGAAGTGGCGGCACAGCAAGCCGCGTTAAGCGACATTGCTGCCACGCGGCAGCTACAGCTCGCGACCATCGCCGGCACGCATGCTTCTCTGCTGGCGGCGCAGGCAGTGACGCTGAAAACCACCTCAGATCAGCGCCGCTACAGTGCGCTGGCCAGCAGTTCAGCGGTCTCACAGCAAATCCGCGATCATGCACAAGCGGACTACCATCAGGCGATGGCGGAAGAGAGCAAAACCCGTGCGGATAAAACCGTCGCCGAGCGTCAGTTGCAGGTGCTGGATGCGCGTGAGCAGCAGGCCAAAGCAGCTTTGACCCAGGCACAAGCGGGGTTGGCGATGGCGAAGCTCAATCTCGAATACACCGAGATCCGCGCCCCTTTTGATGGCGTAGTCGGCAATCGTCGTGCGTGGTCAGGTTCCTTTGTCAGCAGCGGTACACAATTGCTGTCGCTGGTGCCGGCGCAGGGGCTGTGGATCGATGCCAACTTCAAAGAGAGCCAGCTGGCCAATATGCGGCCCGGACAAACGGCGCATATCGTGGCGGACGTTTTACCCGGCCGTACCTTCGACGGTCATGTTGGCAGCTTATCACCGGCCACCGGCTCGCGTTTTAGCATTCTCCCGGCGGAAAATGCCACCGGCAACTTCACCAAAATCGTCCAACGTGTGCCGGTGCGCATTGTGCTGGACGGTGATGCGGCAGTGCTCGGCCTGTTACGGCCGGGTCTTTCCGTCACGGTGACGGTGGATGAGAGAAGCGCGCGATGAGCAGCGTCGCCGCGCTGCTGGCACCGGCGGAGATGCCGATCAGCAAAAAGGTCTTTGCTTTCGCCACGATGTGCATCGGCATGTTTATCGCCTTACTGGATATCCAGATTGTCTCCGCCTCGTTACGGGATATCGGCGGGGGGCTGTCGGCGGGCGATGATGAAACCGTGTGGGTGCAAACCAGCTATTTGATTGCGGAAATCATCATTATTCCGCTTTCCGGCTGGCTGGCGAGCGTGATGTCCACACGCTGGCTGTTTGCCGTCTCCGCCTGTGGCTTCACGCTGATGAGTTTACTTTGTGCCTGGGCGTGGAACATCCAGAGCATGATCGCCTTCCGGGCGTTACAGGGATTGGCGGGCGGCTCGATGATCCCGTTGGTGTTCACCACGGCTTTTGCCTTTTTTCAGGGCAAGCAGCGAGTGATTGCGGCTGCCACAGTGGGGGCGTTGGCCTCATTAGCACCAACGCTGGGGCCGACGGTCGGTGGTTGGATCACCGATAACTTCAGCTGGCACTGGCTGTTTTATATCAACATCATCCCCGGCATTTATATTGCCATTGCGGTGCCGATCCTGGTGAAGATCGACAGCCCCAACCGTGACCTGCTACGTGGAGCGGATTACTTCAGCATTCTGTTACTGGCACTGTCGCTGGGCTGTCTGGAGTACACGCTGGAAGAGGGGCCGCGCTGGGGCTGGTTTGACGATAGCACCATCAGCACCACGGGCTGGATCGCCTTGGTGTGTGGCGTGCTGTTCGTTATCCGTACCCTGTATCACGCGAAGCCGATCATGGATCTCCGCGCCCTGAAAGATCCGGGCTTTACCCTCGGCTGTTATTTCTCGTTTATGGCTGGCGTGGGGATCTTCGCCACCATCTATCTCACGCCGCTGTTTCTCAGCCAGGTGCGCGGTTTTAGTGCGCTGGAGATCGGTTTAGCGATCTTCTCTACCGGCATCTTTCAGATCCTGTCGATCACGTTTTATGCCTGGCTGGCGAATCGCGTCGATCTGCGCATTTTGCTGGCGTTTGGCCTGATAAGTTTTGGCGTATCGATGTTTTTCTTTGTGCCGATCACCCATGACTGGGGGGCGAAAGAGCTGCTGTTCCCGCAGGCGTTTCGCGGCATGGCACAGCAATTTGCCGTCGCGCCTACGGTGACGTTGACGCTCGGCAGCTTACCGCCCGCACGACTAAAATTAGCGTCAGGACTGTTTAATCTGATGCGTAATCTCGGGGGTGCTATCGGCATTGCGCTGTGCGGCACCGTGTTAAATGACCGCACCAATCTGCACTTCAGCCGCCTGGCCGATCACCTCAACAGCGCCAGTTTGTCCTTGGGCGACTATCTGCAATCGCGCACCGCAGCCCTGATTTTCAACGGACTCAGCCCGGATGCGGCGCACACGGCGGCGCTGCAATCTCTGGCTTCACTCACGTTGCGTGAGGCGCGCACCCAGGCCTTTTCGGACGCATTCTGGCTGATTATGGTCGGATTTTGTATCGCTGCGCTGCTGGTTCCTTTTATGAAAAAGCCCGCAGCTTAAGGAGTTATCAATGAAACGTATTGTGATTACAGGTATGGGCATGGTGTCCCCGCTTGGCTGCGGCACAGAAGCCGTGTGGCAGTCACTGCTGGCAGGAAAATCGGGCATCAGCGCCTTACTGGAAGAGACGGTGCAAGACATTAGCTGCAAAGTCGCAGGACAGGTGCCCACGCTGGAGCAAGATCCTCAGCATGGCTTCGATCCCGAACGCGTGATCGCACCGAAAGATCGCAAGAAAATGGATCGCTTTATTGAGTTCGCGCTGGTGGCGGCGCACGAAGCCCTGACGCAAGCCAACTGGTTCCCGCAGGATGAGACGCTGCGCCAGCGTACCGCCACGGTGATCGCCACTGGAATCGGCGGCTTCAACGAAATTGCCAATGCGGTGGATACCACCGCCAATCGCGGGCCGCGCCGCTTATCGCCGTTTACCATACCTTCCTTCCTCGCCAACCTGGCGGCGGGGCATGTATCGATTGCCCACGGCTTTAGTGGCCCGATTGGCGCACCCGTCACAGCCTGTGCGGCGGGCGCGCAGGCGATTGGCGATGCGGCACGGTTGATTCGCAGCGGCGAAGCGGATATCGCGCTGTGCGGTGGTACAGAAGCGGCGATCCATCGTGTGAGTCTGGCGGGCTTTGCTGCCGCGAAAGCGATGTCGGGTGGTTTTAACGATCATCCTGAACAAGCATCTCGTCCGTTTGATCGCGATCGTGATGGCTTTGTCATGGGAGAAGGCGCTGGCCTGCTGGTGATTGAATCACTGGAGCATGCGCTGGCACGCGGTGCGACACCGCTGGCTGAGTTAGTCGGCTATGGCACCAGTGCTGATGCCTATCATCTCACCGCCGGACCGGAAACCGGTGAAGGCGCTCGTCGTGCGATGGAGACTGCACTGGCGCAGGCGGGCATCACCCCAGCAGAGGTGCAGCATATCAACGCGCATGCCACCTCCACGCCGGTGGGTGACAAGGGCGAGCTGGCGGCCATTCGTACGCTGTTTGCGGACAGCAATGTGGCGATCACCTCGACGAAATCTGCCACCGGGCATTTGCTGGGGGCAGCGGGCGGCGTGGAGGCGATCTTCTCAATCCTTGCGTTGCGCGATCAAATCGCGCCGCCCACGCTCAATCTGCTGCACCCCGATGAAGCCGCCGCCGGACTGAACCTGGTGGCGCTGAAACCGCAGCCGATGGCGATGCAGTATGTGCTGTCAAACGGCTTCGGTTTTGGTGGCGTGAATGCCAGCCTGCTGTTTAAGGGTTGGGATGAGGTTATCCGTTAACGTGTTGGGAAGACTAACGGCAATTAAAAAGGCCGCTGTTAACAGCGGCCTGGAGGGCGGGGTGAATTAGCGCTTTTCCAGCGCTTCCCACAGCCCCATCAGGTAAGTGGTACCGAGTGCGCGGTCATACAAGCCATAGCCCGGACGACCGGTTTCGCCCCAGATAAAGCGGCCATGATCGGAACGGATATAGCCATCGAAGCCGTTGTCGTGCATCGATTGCAGCACTTTGTACATATCCAGCGAGCCGTATTCGGTCGGGTGTGCACACTCGTAGAAATCTTTGTCCTGTATAATCTTGATGTTACGCACGTGCGCAAACGGAATGCGTTTGCGACGCGAGAACTCGGCCAGAATACCGTACACATCATTCTGCGGATCTTCCGCAATCGATCCGGTACACAGCGTGATGCCGTTAGCCTCCGAATCCACAACGTTACAGATCCAGTCGAGGTCTTCGCGATTCTTCACAATGCGTGGCAGACCGAAGATCGAGTACGGTGGATCGTCAGGATGGATCGCCATCTTCACGCCCACTTCTTCACACACCGGGATCACCGCTTTCAGGAAGTATGCGAGGTTTTCACGCAGCTTGTTGTCATCAACGTCTTTGTATTGCGCAAACAGATCCTGCACCTTCGCCAGACGCTCTGGCTCCCAACCCGGCAGTGCGAAACCGTTTGAGTTGCCCAACACCTCCTGCACCACTTCGTCGAGGCTCTTATCAATGCCTTTCTTCTCGAACGCCATGGTAAGTGAGCCGTCTGGCAGCACGTAGTTCATGTCGGTCTTCATCCAGTCAAATACCGGCATGAAGTTGTAGCAGATCACTTTCACGCCCACTTCGGCGAGGTTGCGGATGCTCTGCTTGTAGTTCTCGATATATTGATCGCGGCTCGGCAGGCCGATTTTGATGTCGTCGTGAATGTTGACGCTCTCGATCACTTCCACCGTCAGACCGGCGGCATGCACCTGATCAACCAGCGTTTGAATCTTATCTTTCGGCCAGGTTTCCCCGACCGGCACGTCATACAACGCGCCCACCACGCCACGGACACCCGGCACCTGGCGAATATATTCCAGCGAAACTTTATCTTCTTTGGGACCAAACCAACGCATTGTCAGTTGCATAATCTCATCCACCGTCATCGTGTTGCTGCGATAACTGTTAAACTACCATTCTAGTAAACATGATCCCAGCATCGACTCGCGAATATCTGTTGATCCGCGTCACAGAACACAATTTCTTAGTCGAGGCAGGGGGAGTGGAGGATTTATGCGGCCTGACTTTAATGCGGACGCTCACCCAAAGAGAACGATAAGGAGACATGCGTCATTTTGCTGGCGCGTTTTCCACTGCTTTGCAGGAATAAAGAAAGTTTTGTTAGCTGAAATAACCTCAATGCTTCGCCGTTCCCTCTGAGCTTGATGCAATTTTCCGCTACTGATCGGCTTTTCATTTGTTTTATTTATCAGAAACTTCCTGGCAGGCAGAATAACCCTTATTTCCTCTCCGTCAGCCATCATGTCCGAAGAAGCGCTGCGTCAGCAGATTCAGAACCTGAAAAAGCATAATGCGCGCTTAAAGCGCATAGCGCATGACGCGCGAAACAAGCTGAGTGCGGCGCTGGACGGAACCGGTTTATGTTTGTGGCAGCTGGATATTCCCAGCGGCAAGCTGGTGATTTTCAATCGACGCTGGGGTTCGATGCTGGGTTTTCAGCCGAAAGAGACCAAAGCGCAGTTTGAGGTCTGGCGCGAACGCCTGCACCCCGAGGACGCCGATGAAGTGCTCAGGGCGTTTTACGATCACATCGAAGGGCGTGCGCCTTACTATGAAGCGCTGCATCGCATGCTGGGTAAGAACGACAAAATTACCTGGGTGTTGGATCGCGGGCGCGTGACCGAGTGGGATGAAGAGGGGAATCCGCTCAAAGTTACCGGCACGCATATCGATATGACCAAAGAGAAGCAGTATGAAGCGCAGCTCTCTTCATTGGCTCATCACGATCCGCTAACCGGTCTGACCAACCGCCATGCGCTGCAAACGCATTTCAGCAAAATGAAAACGCAGGGGCCGCTGTGCGTGGCATTTATCGATCTCGATAATTTTAAGCATGTTAACGATACGCTGGGCCATCGCAGTGGCGATGAAGTGCTGATTCAGCTCAGCCAGCGCATTCTTGACCAGGTGCCGCCAAACGTGGTGGTGGGGCGTCTGGGCGGGGATGAGTTTGTGCTGCTGATGCCGTTCCTGATCGATTTCCCCAAAGTGCGCATCATGATGCAGGCGGTGCTGGATGCCGCGCTGACGCCGTTCGATGTCGATAACGGCCATGCGCAGATTGGTGCTTCCATTGGCGTGGCGACGGTGCAGCCGAACTTTAGTTTTGATGACGCGCTGACGCGTGCCGATGAAGCGATGTACCAGATTAAGAAGAACGGCAAGCAAGGGTTTGGCCTGGCGGGGTAATCTTTTGCGGTTGGGGAAACAGACCCGCGCCAGCGCCAAAGTCTGTGTCCCAATTTGCAGCAAAGCCTCTCACCAGGAGAGGGCCATAAACCGCCTTTAACTCAAAACGCGAAACACGAACAGCCCAGCGCACCCCAGAAGGCATGGTTATCCGACACCGGCACCGAAGACTGGCGTGCCACATCGTGCGAGTGGCTGTGTACACCACAAGGGCCGCTGCACTGGTGCACTTTCGGCATCATCGCCGCACGACCACTGGCTTGCGGTGGCGCGCTACGATAGTGGCCCGGCACGGTGACCACCGGAGACCACTCTGGCAACACTGGTACCGGTGGCGGCGACAGCGGCGTGAAGCCGCCCGCGGCATACACCACTTCGCCATCGACCAGCGTCAACACCGATTCAATCCCTTTAATCTCCTCTTCCGGCACGCTGAAGAAATCTTTCGACAGCAGCACCAGATCCGCTAACTGACCCACTTTGATTTCACCTTTGGCGTTTTGCTCGCTGGAGAACCAGGCGCTGCCTTTGGTCCACAGCATCAGCGCGGTCTCACGGTCAATTCGCGCATTGTCATCGTACAACTGCATGCCGCCGACGGTGCGACCAGAAACCAGCCAGTAGAGCGCGGTCCACGGGTTGTAGCTGGCGACACGGGTGGCATCCGTGCCCAAACCGACGGGCACTTCCGCATCCAGCATGCGCGCCACTGGCGGCGTCTGTTTGGCGGCTTCTTTACCGTAGCGATCGACAAAGTATTCACCCTGGAACGCCATACGATGCTGCACGGCCAGCCCGCCACCCAGCGCTTTGACGCGCTCAATATTGGCTTCGGTGATGGTCTCGGCGTGGTCAAAGAACCAGTGCAGGCCGTTAAACGGAATATCGCAGTTTACTTTTTCGAACACGTCCAGCATGCGGCTGATCGATTCGTTGTAGGTGGCATGCAGACGGAACGGCCAGCGATGCTCAACCAGATGGCGCACCACGCGCTCCAGCTCATCTTCCATGCCGGGGGCCAGATCGGGGCGCGGTTCGAGGAAGTCTTCGAAATCTGCCGCCGAGAACACCAGCATCTCGCCCGCACCGTTGTGACGCAGGAAATCAGTGCCCTGACCCGGCTTCAGCATGTCGGTCCACTTCTCGAAATCTTCCAGCTCATGGCCGGGACGCTGGGTAAACAGATTGTAGGCAATGCGCACCGTCAGCTGCTTTTTGGCGTGCAGTTCCGAAATCACATCGTAATCATCGGGATAGTTCTGGAAGCCGCCGCCCGCATCAATCGCGCTGGTCAGGCCGAGGCGGTTCAGCTCACGCATAAACTGACGTGTGGAGTTGACCTGCTGCTCCAGCGGCAGCTTCGGGCCTTTCGCCAGCGTGGCGTACAGCAGCATGGCATTCGGACGCGCAATCAGCATACCGGTGGGATTGCCATTGCTGTCGCGCTGGATTTCACCGCCCGGCGGGTTCGGCGTGTCTTTGGTGTAACCCACCACCCGCAGTGCGGCGCGGTTCAGCAGGGCACGGTCATACAGGTGCAGAATAAACACCGGAGTATCGGGCGCGGCGGCGTTGATCTCATCCAGCGTTGGCATGCGGCGTTCAGCAAACTGGAATTCGCTCCAGCCGCCGACGACACGGACCCACTGCGGTGAAGGGGTGCGCAGGGCCTGCTCACGCAACATGCGTAGTGCATCGGCCAGCGACGGCACGCCCTCCCAGCGCAGCTCAAGATTGTAGTTGAGGCCGCCACGAATCAGGTGCAGGTGCGAGTCGTTGAGGCCGGGAATACCGGTGTGACCCTTGGCATCAATAATTTGCGTATCGCTGCCGGCAAAGCGCATCACTTCCGCTTCGCTGCCCACCGCGAGAAACTTGCCGTCTTTGATCGCCACAGCGGTGGCTAAAGGGTTGGCGCGATCCACGGTGTGGAATTTGCCGTTGGTAAAAATCAGTGAGGCCGTTGTCATTATCTCTTCTCCAGTTAGATTACGCGTTGCGGCCAATAAGCCACTGTTTTAAAACACGAGTTACCATCGGCATCCACAAGAACACCACCAGTGCCACCACGCTGGCATCATTCAGTAAGTGGCCCCACAGCGTGCCGTGCGCGGCGGGCAATACCTGATTCCATAACCACGGCACCAGGTTGGTAGAAGGAAAAATGACTCCCAGTGTCAGTAAGTATTGTTTCCATTTAGCCGGTTTGACCTGGCCTTTTTGCGTGGGGGTGAACCAGAACGCGGCGCCAGGTCGCACTTCAATATGTTCCGGCTGTGCCAGCATCGTCGGCAGGTCTTTGATTAACGCGTTGCGTTGGTCCGATTTCAGCCAGGCGTACAGCTCATCCAGCCCGGTAAAGCGAATCAGCACGGTGTAAGCGTTGTCGCCGTGCACCGGGCGCAGCACATTGACGCCGAGATGGCCGGGAAAGCTCGCGGCCTGCGGCATAATGGTGTCGAGCCACAGCTCATAACGGGCCTGCTGTTCTGGCAGGATGCTGTGGGTAATCACCAGCGTCACGTGGTTGGCTTGCTGTGAGTAATTCATCGTAAGTTCCTGAGTTTCCGCTGGTGAAAGTGCTTGCGTCGTTGAGTAAAAAAATACGAAATGAGAGCGTTTATTGATAACGGATAGATTTTGGGTTGTTGTTCAACAATTTTTGGGGAGGCATGGGGAATGCGTTTAAACCTTGAGGCGCTGCTGATTTTGGATGCGTTGGATCGCCACGGCACCTTTGCCGCTGCGGCTGCGCGACTGTTTAAAACCGCATCGGCGTTGAGCTATACCGTTCAGAAGATGGAGAGCGATCTGAAGATCACACTGCTCGATCGCTCCGGCCATCGCGCCACTTTCACCCCAACCGGGCGTTTGATGCTGGAAAAAGGCCGCACTCTGCTTCGCGCGGTCAACGAGTTAGAACAACAGGCGCGCTATGTTGAGAGTGGCTGGGAAAGCCAGCTGGTGATCAGCGTGGATGCCTCACTGCCGTTTCGTATTCTCACGCCGCTGATTGATCGGTTTTATCAGGAGCATCCGCATACTCAGCTGCAATTCCGTCAGGACGTACTGGCTGGCTGCTGGGAAGCGCTCAACTATGGCGAAGCGGACATTGTCTTTGGCGCGGTGCAGGAACCCGCCACGCGCAAAGAGATTGTCTGCCAACCGCTCGGCTGGCTGGATTATGTGTTTGCAGTCGCGCCGGAACATCCTCTTGCTTCAGCACCGGAACCGCTGCTGCGTGAGCAGATCCGCCAGTACCGCGCGGTTACCGTACACGACTCGTCTCGTCATGGCGCAGGCATCGATTTACGCGTGCTGGATGAACAGAAAACCCTGAGCGTGCATGACTTCCCGGCGAAACTGCAGGCGCAGCTGGATGGTTTGGGCTGTGGCTATCTGCCGCTGTACCTGGCGAGACCGCATCTGGAGAGCGGGGCGCTGGTGGCACGCCAGCTGGATAGCGAATGCCGCCGCGATATGGCGTATCTGGCGTGGAATGAAACAGCAACCGGCAATGCGGCAACCTGGTGGCGTGAGCACCTGCTCACGCTGCCGGGTTTACAGGAGATTTATTCTCCCGCGTAAAGCGTCGTTATATCGCAATGTGGTGACTGACCTGCGGGGCTTCCTCGCCTTGATGATATTGCAAAACCGCTTGCTGCAACTCAGCATCGGCGTGCGACACACGCTGGTGCTGACGCATATGCTCCTGCCAGGACTCCACCATAAACCACTCCAGCAATGCCGTCGGATCGTCGGTTTGTTCCATTAAGCCCCATGAATAGGCGCCATCACGACGGCGTGACTGTGCCAGTTTGTGAATCGCTTTTTTGAAGGCGGCGCGATCTTCCTGCGGTACGCGGTAGCGAATCTGAATCAACACCGGACCATGACGCACATCGACATCGTTGTGCACCACCGGTGCGGCCCAATGCTCAGCGGGTTGCAAATCCGCTTCACCTGCAGGCAGCGCCAGACGTTTCAGCAGTACGCCAGTGATCACCAGACCGGCCCCGGCAATCAGCAAAGTGGTGGCCAGACCGAGCTGCTGTGCGATCAGGCCCCACGCAAGACTGCCACCGGCCAATGTGCCGTTAAACACCATCAGATACACCGCCAGACCACGACCGCGCACCCAATCCGGCAATACCGCCTGCGCTACGCCGTTCAGTGTGGTCAGCGCAATAATCCAGCCGACGCCCAGCACCAGCATCAACAGCAGCGCCAGCCACTGCGGCGGGCTCATCGCTAATGCCAGCATGACCAGCGCGCTCAGCACCGCAGAGAGCAGCAGCAAACCATCGTTGCTCAGTTTGCTGCGCAGACGCGGCAGCAGCAGCGCACCGGCAATCGCACCGGCGCCCACCGCACCCAATAGCAAGCCGTAAAAGCCTGCGGTACCGTGCAGCATGGTGCGTGCCACCAATGGCAACAGCGCCCAGATGGCACTGGCAAAGGCGAAATACATTGCTGCACGCAACAGCACACGGTGCAGTTCGCGGCTGGCTTTGACATAGCGCAGGCCAGCACGGAAGGCGCCAAAGAAGTGCTCATTCAGCTCGGTCTTGGCTTTCGCCGGGCGTTTCCAGTACAGCAGGGCAGCAATAACGAAAAAATAACTCGCCACATCGGCACCATATGCCGCCATGGCGCCTAAACTTGCCAGCAGCAAACCGCCGGTGGCAGGACCGATGGCGCGGGCAATATTGATGCCTAGCGAGTTAAGCGCAACCGCGTTTTTCAGCTCATGACGCGGCACCAGTTCCGGCACAATCGCCTGCCATGCTGGGCCGAATAGCGCTGCGCCGATACCGCCGACGAAGGTCAGGCCGATCAGCCACTCTACGGTAAGCCAGTGATTGTGCGACAGCACCAGCAGGGTGCCGCTGACGCTGGCCATCAGGATTTGCACCACGATGAGTAATCGGCGGCGATCGACAATATCAGAGAGCACACCCGCTGGCAGTGCCAGTAAAAACACCGGCAGGGTGGCCGCCGTTTGCATTAACGCCACGGCGGTCGGGTTATCGGATAATCCGGTCACCAGCCAGGCGCTGGCAACGTCGCGGATAAAGCTACCGGTGTTGCCGAGTACTGAGGCGGTCCAGATTAAGGCGAACAGCCCGTAGGCGAAGGGAGAAAAAGCGCCGCCGCGTGGCGTCGTAGGGTTTTGCTGGCTCATCATCGTGTTCCTGTAAATGTGCGATGTATGCACCTTACGAAGCCCGTGAGACGCTTGATAGCGGAAAAAATCGGCCAACTTGTTCAGGCTTTTTTGACAGCCTCGCAGGGCAAAAATCTTTGAACAAGTTGTCAAAATCTCTGCTTTAGGTTTTTCAGTTAGACCGATGTAGTTTGATTGGCAGACACAACATCACTCACTAACGGAGTTAAAAACATGAGCACATTCAAAACGAAAGACGGCGTTAACCTCTACTACAAAGATTGGGGCAAAGGTCAGCCAGTCCTGTTCAGCCACGGCTGGCCGCTGGACGCAGATATGTGGGAGAGCCAGCTCAATTTTCTCGCTGAACGTGGCTATCGTGCCATTGCGTTTGACCGTCGCGGCTTTGGTCGCTCTGAACAGCCGTGGGAAGGCTACGATTACGATACCTTCGCCGATGATATCCATGCGCTGATTGAACATCTGCAACTGGATGACATCACGCTGGTGGGCTTCTCAATGGGCGGCGGTGACGTTTCACGTTATATCGGTCGTTACGGCACGGCGAAGGTGAAGGGGCTGGTGCTATTGGGTGCGGTGACGCCCATCTTCGGCAAAACCGATGATCATCCGGAAGGCGTTGAAAAAGCGGTATTTGATGGCATCAAAGCGGGCCTGCGTAAAGACCGGGCGCAGTTTATTAAAGACTTCGCCACACCGTTTTATGGCGCCAATGCCGGACAGACCATTTCTGAGGGCGTGATGACACAGACGCTGAATATCGCGCTGCTGGCCTCACTGAAAGGCACGATCGATTGTGTCACGGCGTTTGCGGAAACCGATTTCCGCGCTGATATTGCCAAAGTGGATGTGCCAACGCTGGTGATCCACGGCAGCAATGACCAGATCGTGCCGTTTGAAGCCACCGGTAAGCTGGTACACGAGATGATCGAAGGTTCAGAGCTGAAAGTGTACGAGAACGGCCCGCACGGTTTTGCGGTGACGCATCAGGACCAACTGAACGACGACTTGCTGGCGTTCCTGCAGGGAAATAAATAATCGCAGGTTTCGATGCGCCGCGATTGATTGCGCTAACTGGCAGCGGTGTTGCTGCTATCAAATTCGCCATACATTGCGCGGCGGGTCATAAAAAAGGGCGCTGAGGCGCCCTTTGTGTTTTTTAATCCGCCAGCAAATGCCCGTACATGGTCATCAACCGACGCGTCACGCCGTTGGTCCAGCCGAAGCCATCCTGCAGTGGATACTCACCACCGCCACCCGGACGGGCACGATCGCCGCTGATGTCATACTTCTCCACCAGCTTGTGATGCAGTGAATAGAAGTTCTTCACCGTGGTCAGCCAGTTAACGGCGATCTCTGTCGCCAGCGTCTCTTCACCGTAATGATTCAGACCCACCACCGCCATCCATTGTAATGGCGCCCAGCCGTTGGGTTTATCCCACTGTTCACCGCTCTCTACCATTGATGTCACCAGGCCGCCCTGAGTCAGCAGCAGCTGACGCAGCGCCACCGCCTGCAGATGCGCTTGCTCCGGCGAAGCCAGGCCAAGGAACAGCGGCACCACAGCTGCAGCCGTGAAGGCACCAAAGCGTTCGTCGCGCCAGTTGTAATCACGGTACACGCCTGCGGTGTCATCCCACAGGTAACGATGAATCGCCTGCTTACGCGTATCGGCTTTTTTCTGCCATGCCAGCGCCGTTAGCTCTTCACCTTTGGCGTGTGACAGCGTGGAGATCATCAGCTCCAGCTTGTAGAGAAACGCATTCAAATCCACCGGAATAAACTGGGTAGTACGAATGCTGGCCAGACGCTGTGGATCGCGCAACCAGCGTGAGGAGTAATCCCAACCCGATGCGGCACCGGCACGCAAATCGCGGTACACCTCATTAGCCGGACGGCTTGATTTGCTGGCGGTTTCCACGTCTTCCATCCACGACTCATCACGCGGCGTGTCGCGGTCATCCCAGTAACGGTTGAGCAGTGAACCATCCGGCATCCGCACCACGTGGCGATACGCCTGATGTGGCATCAGCTCGCCCGCGCCATCCATCCAGAATTGATACTCTTTCATCAGCTGGTCGAGATAACGCTTGGCACCGCGAATCCCATCCTCTTCAAACAGCTCAACCATCAGGGCAAACACCGGAGGCTGTGAGCGGCTGAGATAATAAGTCCGGTTGCCGTTTGGCACGTGGCCGTAGTTATCGATCAGCCATGCGAAGTTATCTGCCATGTCGCGCAGCAAATCGTCACGCCCGGCATCGGCAAGGCCGAGCATGCTGAAATAGGAGTCCCAGTAATAGGTCTCACCAAAGCGTCCGCCGGGCACCACATAGGGTTTTGGCAGCGGCAGCAGCGATGAGTGCGGTAAATGCTGTTGCGGCATTTTGGTTAACACCGGCCACAGCTCGTCAATATGTTCCGTCAGCGATTTATCCGGATTGGAAACATAAAAACTTTCATTCACCTGTGGCAAATAAAAATGGTCGTGCACGAATTTTTCGAGATCGAATTCGGCCGAGCGACGCGTGCGACGATAGCGGATTAATATATCCAGCGGATCATATTTTGGCGCGCAGTCCGGGAATGTTTTTCCATCCGGAAATATGCGCGACATCTGCACATGCTCGAACAGTTCAAGATAGCGATCGGCAGGGGTGAGCGCATCTGGCGCGGGCAGACCCTGGATCAGCTCCGGTTCCGGCTCGGAATCCTCCATGCCTTCGCGGATAAATTCGTGAGGATCGTATTGATACCCCAAATCAGCATGGGCTTCGTGTTCCCCGAAAGCTTGACGTTGCTGGTGGTTAGTATTAATAGCGGCCTCCTGAAATTGCCTGGTTGCTCAAAGCACAAATTATAGAGCTTTGAATAGCTGAGACAACAATGCGAAATATCTATGAACGTAATAAATCTTGTCGATTGATCCGGCTTTTTAGTGAATTTACAGCGATTACAACAAGCTATATTTCAGGAAGTGAAAGCAGTGTTTTAAATGGTGGTTCAAATCAGCGCACAGAATTATCTGTAAATAAGAAAATCGCCATTATTTGGCTTAAGTAGCGCGCTTTGCTTTGATCATTTGGTGGCATACGAGACGGGAATCAGGCCAGCGTGCGCTGGCCTGATGAGACATTACTTCGCCAGTGTGGCTTTAATCACTTCAGCATAGGGCGTGGTCGGGCGGCCAATCAGTTTGCTCAGTGCATGACTGTCATCGAACAATCCGCCTTGTGCAGCACCGGCATCAGAATCCGCCAGCAGTTCTGCTAATGCATCCGGCAAACCAGCCCCTTTCAATGCCGCCTCGAACTCAGCAGGCGGCAGGTTGATGTAATCCACTTGCTCACCAGACTGTTTAGCAATCTCGGCGCTGAACTCGGCCAGCGTATAGCTCTCATCGCCTGCGAGTTCATACACTTTACCTGCCTGATCGTCACGGCTGATCACTTCAGCGGCAGCAGCGGCGTAGTCCACGCGGGCGGCCGATGAGATGCGGCCTTCACCCACTGCACCAATAAAGGCGTGATGCGCCAGCGCTGGGGCAATGCTGGCGGCATAGTTCTCGGTGTACCAGCCATTACGCAGCAGGGCATAGGGCACGCCTGAGGCCTTGAGCATCGCTTCCGTGGCGCGGTGCTCGACGCCCAGACCCAGCATGGTGGTATCTGCATGCAGCAGGCTGGTGTAGGCGATAAACTTCACGCCCGCCGCTTTTGCCGCATCAATCACCGCCTGGTGCTGGGCTTCACGCTGACCCACTTCGCTGGAAGAGATCAGCAGCAGTTTATCGACGCCGCTGAACGCGCTTTTCAGCGTGTCTGGTTTACTGTAATCCGCCGCGCGCAATGTTACGCCCAGCGCTTTGAGATCGTCTGCTTTCTCAGGTGAACGCACTGCCGCAATCACTTCGCTGGCAGGCACTTTTTTCAGTAACTCGTTAATCACCAAACGGCCCAATTGGCCTGTGGCACCGGTAATCGCAATCATGATGTTCTCCTTCAGTTTGAGCTGGAATGAAATCAGCCTAAGGGATAAACTAACTTTTAGTAAGTACTTACAGATTTGTTAGTTTGAGGGAAGCAGCATAAATGTCTGAAAAATTGAGTAATAAATTTATCCGTGGCGAGCTGCTCAATGTAAATTGTCCTTCACGCGACGTGCTCAAGCGCATCACCAGCCGCTGGAGCGTATTGGTATTATTAGCGCTGCGCGAAGAAACGCTGCGTTTTAGTGAACTGCGCCGCAAGATCGGTGGCGTTAGTGAACGCATGCTGGCGCAAACGCTGCGCTATATGGAAGAAGATGGGTTTATCGAACGCATCGCCTATGAAGTGGTGCCACCGCATGTGGAATACCACCTGACGCCACTCGGGCGTGAAGTTGAAGGGCATGTGATTGGCCTGGCCGACTGGCTGGAAAGCAATGTGCACCGTATTGTGAAGGCGAATGCAGAGGCGTAACGGTGCAATTTATCGCGCAATGCCTGCTAGTTAAGCAATTTCGATCGTTGTTAAGCCCTACGACAAGCATACAAAGTTGTCGTAGGGCATGTATTCACCGCATCATCAGCCGTGCAGATACTTCTCAAACCACCCCAATGTCCGGCTCCACGCCAGTTCGGCTGCCGCTTTGTCATAACGTGGGGTCGAATCGTTGTGGAACCCATGATTCACGCCAGGATAGATATAGGCTTCATAGGTTTTGTGGTTGGCCTTCAGCGCCTCTTCATAGGCTGGCCAGCCTTCGTTGATGCCTTTGTCTAACGCGGCATAGTGCAGCAGCAGTGGGGCATTAATGCGCTGCACGTCTTCCGCTTTAGGCTGGCGGCCATAAAACGGCACCGCACAAGCCAGTTCCGGGAAGGCCACGGCAGCAGCATTCGCCACGCCGCCGCCGTAACAGAAGCCGGTGATGCCAACTTTGCCGGTGCCCTCTTCGTGGTGCATCAGGAAATCGACGGCGGCAAAAAAGTCGTTCATGAGCTTAGTCGGATCGACTTTGGCCTGCATCGCTCGGCCTTCTTCGTCATTGCCGGGATAACCGCCCATTGAACTCAGGCCATCCGGTGCCAGTGCGATATATCCGGCCTTCGCCACGCGGCGTGCGACATCCTCTATATAAGGATTCAATCCGCGATTCTCATGCACCACCACCACTGCACCCACTTTGCTGCTGGCTTTGGCCGGGCGCACCAGATAGCCTCGCACCTCACCGTGGCCTTGTGGTGAGGGATAGTGAATGTATTCGGGTTTAATGTCGGGATCGGTGAATTCAACCTGCTGCGCCAGCGCGTAGTTGGGGCTCATGGCGCTGAGCAAGGTGGCGCCGGTCATGCCGGCGATGGTGAACTTAGCTGCAAGGGTGATGAATTCACGTTTGCTGATCCTGCCGTGCGCGTAATAGTCATATAACTCAAGCAGTTCCTGGGGAAAATCTTGTGCGGTAAGACGGGTCATAACCTCTCCTTCGCTGATTAACCGATGGCTTTGCTGCTCTAAAAAAGCACAGTGGGTTAACGCTTGCAAACGCTATGCCGCAAAGCGTTAAGAGAGAGAGGAGCGAAATGTGTCTGGCCCAGGCATGTGAAAATATATCCTTTGGTTTTAAAAGAGGGCTATTTTAATTAACAATCGAGATAACATCATATTGTCTGGAATTATTGACACGCTATCTGGCGAAAGATTGAATTAACCTTCCTGTTATCCGCACTAAAAAATAATCAAATGAGAGAGTTAACTGGTAACGATGAGATCTTAGCGCGAAGATTAATAACAACATCGCTACAATAACCGAGGGTTGTTAACCTTAGGTCTGTGATATCAATCAATTAGTCTTTGATGAAGACAATGATCGTTATCAACAAACACTGTTATAGTTTTAAAGACTTCCTCTGTTTATTTTCGTTCTGACTGCTTCCTTTTACATTAGTGCGACCTTTCATCCGATAAGACGAAATAGATTCCCGCACGCTGTTGTTCATTATAAGTAAAAATTCCAGTGCACTTTGTGGCAATGAGGTAAGCAATGTTTGGATTAGATGCCTTTCACCTGGCAAGGATACAGTTCGCCTTTACTGTCTCCTTCCATATTATTTTTCCGGCTATCACCATCGGCCTCGCCAGTTTCCTGGCGGTGCTCGAAGGGATGTGGCTGAAAACCCGTAATGAGACCTATCGCGATCTCTATCATTTCTGGTCTAAAGCCTTTGCCGTGAACTTCGGTATGGGCGTGGTCTCCGGGCTGGTAATGGCTTACCAATTCGGGACTAACTGGAGTGGTTTCTCTCAGTTTGCCGGCAGTATCACCGGGCCACTGCTCACTTATGAAGTGTTAACCGCCTTCTTCCTTGAAGCCGGTTTCCTTGGCGTGATGCTATTCGGTTGGAACCGCGTGGGGCCGGGGCTGCACTTCTTTGCTACCTGCATGGTGGCATTGGGCACCATCTTCTCAACGTTCTGGATCCTGGCCTCTAACAGCTGGATGCACACCCCTCAGGGTTACATTATTGAGAATGGGGTCGTGGTGCCGCAGGACTGGTTGAAAATCATCTTCAATCCGTCATTCCCGTTCCGTTTACTGCACATGTCCACCGCGGCTTTTCTCGCCAGTGCCTTCTTTGTCGGCGCCTCTGCGGCCTGGCATCTGCTGCGCGGCAATGACAATCCCGCAGTGCGCAAGATGTTCTCCATGGCATTGTGGATGGCATTAATCGTCTCGCCAGTTCAGGCATTTCTCGGCGATGCGCACGGTCTGAATACTCTGGAATACCAGCCTGCGAAAATTGCGGCGATTGAAGGGCACTGGGAAAACAAGCCGGGTGAGCCCACGCCATTGATTTTGTTCGGCGTGCCGGATATAGAGCAGGAGCGCACCAAATATGCGTTGGAGATTCCCTACCTTGGCAGTCTGATTCTGACCCACAGTCTGGAGAAGCAAATTCCGGCACTGAAAACCTTCCCGAAAGAGGATCGCCCAAACTCTACCGTGATTTTCTGGTCGTTCCGCGTGATGGTGGCGCTAGGCCTGTTAATGATCGGCATGGGCGTGATCAGCCTGTGGCTGCGGGTGAAGAAGCGTTTGTATCAGTCGCGACCATTCCTGTGGTTCTGTTTGTTGATGGGGCCATCGGGACTGATCGCCATTCTGGCTGGCTGGATTACCACCGAAATGGGCCGCCAGCCGTGGGTAGTGTATGGCGTGCAGCGCACTATTGATGCGGTCTCTGCCCATGGCAATCTGCACATGAGCATCAGCCTGATGGCCTTCATTTTGGTCTACTGCTCGGTGTTTGGGGTCGGCTATCACTACATGATGCGGCTGATTAAAGAAGGTCCAGTGACCGGAGAAGGCAGAGAAGTAGCGCACGGTGGTCCCGGAGAGCAGCTCACTCCAGCTCGCCCGTTATCTGCTGCCAATACTCATAAGCGCGGGGAGCAGTAACCATGATCGACTTTTCTATTATCTGGTTCGCCATCATCGTGTTTGGCACCCTGATGTACATCGTAATGGATGGCTTCGATTTGGGCATTGGTCTGCTACTGCCGTTCAATAAAGATCCGATTGAGCGCGACATGATGGTCAATACTGTGGCTCCCGTTTGGGACGGTAACGAAACCTGGCTGGTACTGGGTGGTGCTGCGCTATTTGGTGCATTCCCTCTGGCCTATTCGGTGCTGCTGGATGCGTTATCGATCCCATTAACCACGATGCTAATCGGCTTGATTTTCCGCGGTGTGGCATTTGAGTTCCGATTCAAGGCCACCGAAGAGCATCGTCCGTTCTGGGATAAGTCGTTCATCGCCGGTTCGCTGCTGGCGACCTTTAGTCAGGGCGTTGCAGTGGGCGCCATCCTTAATGGCTTCCCGGTATCAGGCCGTGAATATGTCGGTTCAGCAATGGTCTGGCTGGCACCGTTCCCACTGTTCTGCGGTGTGGGCTTAGTGATCGCTTATGCACTGCTGGGCTGCACCTGGCTGATTATGAAAACCGAGCACGACCTGCACCGCAAAATGTCAGCGCTGGCGACGCCACTCACCCTGACGTTACTACTGGTGGTCGGCATTATCAGTATCTGGACGCCGCTCACCCACGCGGATATCGCGCAACGCTGGTTCTCACGACCGAACCTGTTCTGGTTCCTGCCTGTTCCGCTGCTGGTGGTGCTGTGCTCGTGGGGGATTGTGCGTGCCATCAAACGTGAGGCGCATTACTCACCGTTTCTTTTAACGCTGGCGCTGATTTTCCTCGGCTTCTCCGGACTGGGCATTAGCATCTGGCCAAACATCGTGCCACCGTCGATCACCATCTGGCAGGCCGCGTCTCCGGCCAGCAGCCAGGCGTTTATGTTGGTGGGCGGTTTACTGATTATCCCGGTGATTCTGGGTTACACCTTCTGGAGTTATTACGTGTTTCGCGGAAAAATCAAAGCCGATGAGGGGTACCATTAATATGCCAATCGAAGTCAGCAAAATGAAAGACGGAGTAACGCCGTCTCCATGGTGGAAGCGGGTGATGTGGCTGGTCATCATCTATGGAGCCAGTGTGCTGGCACTCGCTGTAGTGGCATCACTGTTTCGTATGATGATGAACGCAGCAGGCATGCATACGCACTAGGTTTGCGGAGTAACAAGATTTACAACAGTGTGCACTCCATTACAAAAATCGCGTGAAGGTCGCCGGTAATGGCGACCTTATTCACATTATCGCAGCGTAAAATTGACCTGAAAACGTTAGTAACCTAAGCAATTAATGCTTTTCCCGCCTCGCTGCCTTTACTCTTCCTTACGTAAGTAATACGTTTTTGTTATATTTATGTGACTAATCGCGCAAATTCATTACCTTCACACTTATCACTCGATTGAAAAAATCATGCTCAGCCTGAATCTTAAAAAACAGTACATCAACGATCTGGTGGACTGGATAGAGGCGAATCTGACCGATGAGCTCAATATCGATCTGATTACCCTGAAATCTGGTTACTCCAAGTGGCACATGCAGCGCATGTTCAAAGAGATGACCGGCCAAACGCTGGCCTCATATACGCGTAAGCGTCGCCTGACCATGTCAGCGATGGCGCTGCGTTTGACCAGCATGCCGCTCATCGATATTGCCGTGCGCTTTGGCTTCGATAACCAGCAGAATTTCACGAGGGTATTCAAAAGCCACTTCTCCATGACGCCCGGCGCCTATCGCCGCATCCCGGACATGCTGATGAAGGATTTCCACAGTCGTATTTCCACGCAGCGTTCGTGGGTCAACGCGCGTCTGGCCGAGAAGCCGGAGTTGCAACTGTGTGGTGAAGTGATTGAGTGGGAATGCCGCTTTGGCGAGTACATCGATCATCATAATCAGGTGGTCGCGCAGCATACCCGCGATTTTGTCCGCTTTGCCGGTAAGCATGTCAGCCGTGGCTGGCTGGGATTCCAGTTCAGCCCAGGCGTGAATTCTGCCGACCAGCAGCACATTAGCTTATTCCAGGCGCTGGAAAGCCAGTATGCCGATGTGCTGCCGCGCAATGTGCAGAACTGGACCGGAGAAAGCGGCTTGTATGCCGAGATTGACTGGCATGGCGCACCGGAAGAGATCAATGCATTTACCGCAGAAATTTACTACAACCACTTGCCGGCACTGGGCGTGGCGCGTCGGGCAGGTAAAGATCTGCTAAAACTGGATCTGAAATACAGCACGCCTGATTTGTTGCAGGGCACGTTCTACATTCCGGTCTCCACCTGCTAATGCATAAATCGTGCGGTTAACTGTGACTAACCGCACGATTTTATAAAATATTCGCCGTAACTGGCGTAAAATCCTTCATCGAAACCTGATTGGCCGCGTAAAACACCAGCCGCCATACATCAGGCTGGATAATCACCTGCATTCCTGGTCCGCTCTGGACCGTCAAAGTGAAAAAGAAAAAATTATGCGACTTTTACCGTTGTTCCTCATGACAGCGCTTGTGGCGTTTTCCTCGCTGGCAAGTGCACAGATGGCTGAGCCTTTCTCTCCGCCGGGCGGCCTGCATCCTCATCAGACTCACTGCCAGCAGCATGAAATTTTGGGCGATAACCCGCTGCCGCAACACAGCCAGGATGACAATAGCTTCGTTAACTGCGGTAATCATCAGGCCTGATTTCCCTCTCGTTTTACCGCGCGTTACCCCATGACTATCGATGACACGCCGCACGTTTGTTGCGGCGCGATCGTTGCCTGACGTTGCCCGCTCATCGAACGCAATCCTCTTTAAGTGCATTAACTGCATTAACTGCATTAACTGCATTAACTGCGGTTCTCCCCCTAAAACTCAGTTGGCGTTAGTCCCTGCTCCAACCGGTGCAAGCCACGCCGAAAATTCTGCAACTTTTCCCAATAGCATTTTTCGGCATTGCATCGAAGATATATCATAACTATGCTAGCCAACGTCAGATGAGAATGATTTTCGATAACGTTTGGCGTGAACGACTCTCAAGCTGCGGTAATCTCAGTTTAGGGGAGGCATCTTGCCACTCAGGATAAGTCATCGCAGGGGCACACTCATTCACGCCTTTGCCTGGAGAGAACACTTGCAAAAAAACATTAACGATCGCGCACCCAAGCGCGTACGCAACGAATTACGCTTCCGTCATATCACCGTGGCGAGCAAAACTTTAATTGCCGGTGAATTCTGGCGCATTGAGTTTACCGGCAGCGATCTGGCGGGCTTTAATTCACCGTCATTCGACGATCACATTAAAGTTTTCTTCCCGGACAATGCGGGCAGCGCATTGGCTTTGCCGCAAATGACCGAAGAGGGGATCGTCTGGCCGGGCGGCGTACGCCCGGCAGCTCGCGATTACACCCCGCTGGCGTTCAACGGCACCGATTCACTGACGCTCGATTTCTATATCCATGATGGCGGCGTCGCCAGCAACTGGGCGAATGAGGCGAAGCCAGGCGATCAGATCGCCATGGGCGGCCCGCGTGGCTCCTGCGTAGTGCCCGTGGATTATGCCTGCCAGATTTACGTGTGCGATGAGACCGGGCTGCCAGCCTTTAAGCGTCGTTACGCTGAGATGCAGGCGCAGCAGATCCATCTGCTGGCCTACGCCGATGAAACCACCGGGCGCGATTACCTCGGTGATCTGCCGAATGTGCAGGTGACCTGGCTCGGCAGTGGCAGCATGCAGGTGGATAACCTCGGCCCGCTGATTGCGCAGCTGGATAAGATCTCACTGCCAACAGAAGAGTATTTCATCTGGCTGACGGGTGAAGGTGAGGCGGTAAAACTGCTGAGCGACTACTTCACGCAACGCCGTGGTGCCCACACCGACTTCGTGCGTGCGGTGGCGTACTGGCATCAGAAATAACTGACTTCGCCGCGCCCGCTGCCGCCTGTGTTGAATTTTGCCAGGCGGCAGACTACTATCAACCTCCCTTAATTGACCTCAGGGAAGGCAATGAAACAGCAGCGGGATTTTCCATGGCAGTCCGATAATGCACAACGTGCAATCTGTGCTGGTGCGCGTAAAAAGCGCCGCGAAAGGATGCTGGATGCCAGTGATATCCGCCTGTTAATGATGCACTTCCTCGCCAACGGTTCTGCGCATGGCTATGAGCTGATCAAGTCAGTAGAAGAGCTGTCCAAAGGGGAATACTCTCCCAGCCCTGGCATCATCTATCCTAACCTCACGTTGCTCGAAGAGATGGATGCGATCCGCGTGGTGGATGCGCATGCATCGCGTAAAGCTTATGCGCTCAATGATGGCGGTCGCGCGTTATTAGCCGAGAACGGCGAGAATATTGCCAATATTATTGAGCGTCTGACTTCGCTGGCGATATTGGTCAATAATCGCAGTATTCCAGAAGTCGAGCAGGCCATTCATCATATTCGCCACACGCTGAATCATCGTTTATCACAAGAAGATATTTCGCCTGAGTCGCTGGAAATTGTGATAAATGCACTGAACGAAGCGACAGAGAAAATCGCGAATAGCTAATCGTACCTGGCCAGCAGAATAAATGCCTTCCGTGCCGATTAGCTATCTCACTTTCTGACATGGCCACGTTAGTCATCGCGAAAAATCGCCCGTCACAGCCGCTGAAACAGCAGGCCGATAATTAAGCCATTGATCGCAATAAATCGCCGTTCTGGAATGTTCATTGCCATTCGAATGTGCGCATCTATCCGCTCGGGGATTAGCCCGGCTTCTTCTTATCCACATGTCCTAACTCGCGATCCGGCCAGCAGAAATCACGCACGCGCTGTTTCAGCGCCGCTGCATCCGGGAATCCGCCTTCCTGTTTACGCTCCCAAATCACCGTGCCATCAATGCTGATTTCGAACACACCGCCGGTGCCGGGTTTTAGCGTCACTGCGCTCAAATCTTCGGCAAAAGTGTGCAACAGTTCTTGTGCCATCCACGCCGAACGCAGCAGCCAGTTGCATTGAGTGCAGTAGTAAATGGTCACAGCCGGTTTTTGCGCCATCAGGAGCCTCTTCTTAATTATTGATTATAAACAAGTTAACAAAATGTGCGGTCTAAGATACATCTTAGTGTAAAGTTTATTGATAATGATTACCAATTGCATTACATTCCTGACGAAATTATTTATTACATAAAATAAGTCCACACATTTTACGGTTTATTAACGCATATCGCGTTTTTTTGGCGGCAATCCAGTGAGCGAATACTAACAATTAACCAGGTATTTCGCGCATGTCTTCACTCTTTCAGGGAATGACCCAGCAACGTCTGTTTAAAGTTGCCATTTTGTCTTCCGCTATTCACGCCGCTTGCAGCTACGCGGCCAGCGATAACACGACACTTGCTTTATCTTCTGACAAATCCACCACTGCAGAGTCGGTCATGACGGTCACTGCACCGAAGCTGGAGAAACAAGCCGGTAGCAAAAGCACCATTACCGCCGCCGATATGCAGCGTGATGGCGGCAATGATTTCGGTACCATCATGCGCTACGAACCCGGCGTAACAGCAACCGGTGCCAGCGGTGGTTCTTCTGCGGGTAAAAGTGGCTTCGATCGTGCGGGTTACACTGGCTACAACATCCGTGGTCTGGAAAGTAACCGCGTCGATATCAACGTTGACGGCGTTTCTCTGCCGGATGCTACCGGACGCAGCTACGTCAGCCGCGCCGGTTTAGATACCTTTGGTATTGGCCGCGATTACATCGACCCTTATATGTTTGGTCGCGTGGATATCGATAAAGGCGCGACGTCTGTCTCTCAGCCCAACACCGCGATTGGTGGTGCGGTCTCGTTCCGTAATAAGACGCCAGACGACTACTTACATCCGGATAAAACCACCTATTTTGGCTACCAGAGCGACTTCGATTCTTCCAATCGCAGCTGGCACAACGGCATCACTGCGGCAGCAGGTGATGAGGAACTGCGCGGTATCTTTGTCTACAGCCGCCGCGATGGTCAGGAAACGCAAAACAACGATGCGAGCCGTGGGGCATATCCAGCCAACTGGCACTCTGACGCACTGCTGGGCAGCGTGGTGTGGGAGCCGAATGATGCGCACAAAATCACCGGTACCGCCGACTTCTATCACAAAACTAATCACACCCATTACGACAGCTGGGATACTTCAGGCAATACCGTTTACGGCACGGCACAACAGCAGAGCGATACCCGTCGCTTTGGCTTGAGCCTGGCGGACGAATACACGCCGTACAACGATTTCATCGACAGCCTGACCTCACGTGTCTACTGGCAGCACACCGAAGCGCATGACAATACTTATATGCCTTCAAGCGCGACAGCCTATGAGACGGTCTACTCTGACTACAACACGGACAGCTACGGTTTTGAAACCAATCTGGCTAAAACGCTGGGTCGTCATGAGCTGACTGCCGGTTTGAATGGATGTCTGGAAAAAACCGAACGCCCATTCCGCCAGTCACCGACACCAAGTACATTCAGTGTGATCATGCAGCCTGAAGCAGATAGCCGCAGCTATACGCTCGGCGGTTTTGTGCAGGATAAGATCAACTTCGACCTGGATAGCCACAACTTTGCGGTGGTGCCGGGCGTGCGCGTGGCGTACCAAAATACCAAGCCCGAGAACCTCAGCAGCCTGACCAGCGGCAGCTCCGTGCTGACCGAATCAGGAGTCGACACGCTGTACGGCTCTGGCAACAGCGATACGCAAGTTCTGCCATCGCTGGCATTCCAGTATGAGCTCACGCCAACCCTGATGACTTATCTGCAATACAAACGCGGCGCGCAGTTCCCGAACGCCAGCCAGCTGTATGGTTCATGGAACCTGGGTTCCAGCTATGCGGGTAGAGCGCAATATGCGCTGATTGGTAACGCGGATCTGGACACTGAAACCAGCAACAACTTCGAATGGGGTCTGAAAGGACAGCCGACCGAAGGCGTGGTGATGAACACGGCGGTTTACTACAACGCCTACAAAAACTTCATCGCCTATAACCGTTACACCCGTTCCGGCAACCCGAATAAATTCACTAACGTTCCGAGCAACATTTACACCACTTATCAGGCAGAGAACCGCGATAAAGCCTATATCTATGGTGCAGAGTTGAGTGGAAAAGTGAATTTCGGCACCTGGTATGAAGATGTGCAGGGCCTGAGCGCACGCTTTGCTTTTAGCTATAACGAAGGTAAATCGAAGTCGAGCTACCTCGGCGACCGTTACGTCGATCTGGAAAGCGTACCGCCAATGAAAGCGGTGCTGGGGCTGGGTTGGGATGCGCCACAGAACCAGTATGGTGCAGCGGTGACGGCAACCTTCGTGAAGGGCAAGAAGGCCACGGCGACCAACCGCCAGAGCTATACCAATACCGGTTCTGCACTGACCGATTCCACCACCGATTACGCGCGTGTGCCGGGTTACGGGATGGTCGATCTGACGGCGTACTGGCAGGTGGCGAAGAACGTCAAGCTGAGCGGTGGCGTGTATAACCTGACAGATCGTAAATATTGGGATTACCTGAGCAGCCGCGAAATGACCAGCGATACCGCACAGGATCGCAACGATATCGCACTGGCAACTCAGCCAGGCCGCACCTTCCAGCTCGGTGTGAACGTCGACTTCTAATCGCATTTTCGCCCTGCGTTCGCGCAGGGCCTTTTCATGGAGCAAGTGCAATGAACCCACGTTACGATCACTACCTGGCGCTGAAAGGCGAACATCCGAAGAAGTATGCCCGCGATCTGGCGGCCCTGATGGGCATTGGCGAAGCGCAGCTGTGTGAAGCGCGCGTCGACCAGGATGCGCAAGCGTTAAAAGCGGATTTCCCGGCGTTGCTGAAGGCACTGGCAGCCGTCGGCGAAACCAAAAGCATCACCCGCAACGAATATGCGGTGCATGAGCAGGTGGGCAAATATGAAAACCTGCACCTCGGTGAACATGCCGGACTGATTCTTAACCCACGCGCGCTCGATCAGCGTCTGTTCCCGGCACAGTGGCACAGCGCCTTCTTCCTGCGTGAGCAGACCGCGCGCGGTGAGCGTCAAAGCATCCAGATTTTTGATCGCCATGCGGATGCGGTGCTGAAAATCTACACCACCGACAATACCGACATGGCGGCATGGGATACGCTGATCGCAGAATTCACCGTCGAAGCCGCTGCGGCACTCGATCCACAACCTGCCGCCGCGCCAGAACATAGCCGCGCCATTGATGCCAGCAAAGTGGAAGCCGAATGGCGCGCCATGACCGATGTGCATCAGTTCTTTGGCCTACTGAAGCGCCACAATATTTCACGCCAGCAAGCGTTTCACGCGGTGCCCGAAGATCTGGCACGCCAGGTCAGCAACGATTCACTGGCTCAACTGCTGGAGCAGGCGCAGCAGGATGGTAACGAAATCATGATCTTTATCGGCAACCGTGGTTGCACGCAGATCTTCACTGGTGCGGTGGAGAAACTGATGCCGATGGACAACTGGGTCAACATCTTCAACCCAACCTTTACGCTGCACCTGATGGCCGATCATATCGCCGAGAGCTGGGTAACGCGGAAACCGAGTGGCGATGGCTTTGTCACCAGCCTCGAACTGTTTGCCGCCGACGGCACGCAGATCGCGCAACTGTATGGTCAGCGCAGCGAAGGGACGCCAGAGCAGGCGCGCTGGCGTGAGCAGGTCACCGCGCTGGGAGCGACAGCATGAAACGTCTGACCCTATTACTGCTGGGCGCGCTGGCGCTGCCGGCATTTGCTGCTGAACGGGTGATCTCCATCGGCGGTGATGTGACACAAATCATTTATGCGCTGGATGCGCAGGCCGATCTGGTGGCGCGCGACAGCACCAGCCAGCATCCGGCGCAGGCTAACAAGCTGCCGGACATCGGCTATATGCGCCAGCTCAATGCCGAAGGCATTCTGGCCATGAAGCCCACGCTGGTATTGACCAGCGAGCTGGCGAAACCGTCGCTGGTGTTGCAGCAGGTTGAGAGCGCTGGGGTGAAGGTGGTGGATGTCACCGGCAAAACCAGCCTCGACGCCATCCCGGAAAAGATCGCCACCATCGGCAAAGCGCTGCATCGTGATGCCGAAGCGAAGGCGCTGATCGAGAAAGTGAACAAGCAGCGCGCGCAGATTCCCCAGCAGCCGTTGCCGGTGAAGGTGCTGTTTGTAATGGCGCACGGTGGCATGCGCACTCAGGCAGCAGGCAACCAAACGGGCGCTGATGCCGCAATCCGCAGTGCCGGTCTGGTCAACGCCATGGCGGCGATCCCGCATTATCAGCAGCTGTCACAGGAAGGTGTGGTTGCTGCCGCGCCGGATCTGGTGGTGGTGGGTGAAGATGGCCTGCGCACCCTCGGCGGCGAAGAGAAAATCTGGTCGCTGCCGGGGCTGGCGTTGACGCCAGCGGGCCAGCACCACGCGCTGCTGGTGGTGGATGAGATGGCGCTACTGAGCTTTGGTCTCGATACACCGGAGACTATCGTGAAGCTGCGCAAAGCCGCCGAAGCGGTAAAACATGACTAACAGTGCCGTGATGCGCTGGCTGCTATTGATGGGCATCAGCATGGTGATTTGCATGCTGATGGCCGCCAATTTTGGCGCCATGCCGCTGTCGATGCGCACGCTGTTCCATGCGCCACTCAGCGATATGGCGTGGCAAATCTGGCTGAACATCCGCCTGCCTCGCGTGTTACTGGCGGTGTTGCTCGGTATGGCATTGGCGGTGTCTGGCGCAGTGATGCAGGGCCTGTTTCGCAATCCGCTGGCCGATCCGGGGTTGCTCGGCATCAGCAGCGGGGCCGGGCTGGCGGTAGCGGTTTCGATTGTAGTGCCGCTCAGTTTGCCGCCATTACTGGCGCTGTGGCTGCCATCGATTGCAGCGTTTATCGGCAGCCTGATCGTCACACTGCTGATTTTTAGTTTTAGTCGGCTGGCGCTGGGGAATTTGTCACGTTTGCTACTGATCGGTATCGCCATCAACGCCTTGTGCGGTGCGGCAGTGGGCGTGCTCTCCTGGCTCAGTAATGATCAGCAGTTACGCCAGCTGGCGCTGTGGGGGATGGGCAGTTTGAGCGCCGCACAATGGCCGAGTCTGGCGGTGTGTGCTGTACTGATTCTTCCTGCGCTAATTGCCATCCAGACCCGTGCGCGCCGTCTTAATCTGCTGCAACTCGGTGAGGAAGACGCGCATTACATGGGGATTGATGTGAAGCGCACCCAGCGTGAGTTACTGGTACTGAGTGCGCTGCTGGTGGGCACGGCGGTGTCGGTGAGCGGGATTATCGGCTTTGTCGGATTGGTGGTGCCGCACGTGATGCGTTTCTATGTCGGGAGCGATCATCGCTGGATGTTGCCGGGTTCGGCGCTGGCGGGAGCCATCTTGCTATTGCTGGCGGATACACTGGCGCGCACGGTGGTGGTCCCGGCGGAAATGCCGGTGGGATTGATCACCAGCCTGATCGGTGGTCCATGGTTTCTCTGGCTGATTCTGCGCCAGAAAAGGGGGATGAATGAGTGATTCAATGCAGGCTCGCGGCCTGCGCTTTAGTCATGGCACGCGTGCGCTGATTGATGATGTCTCTATCACCTTACAGCCAGGCGAAATGATCGCTTTGATTGGCCCCAACGGCGCGGGTAAATCCACGCTGTTGCGCCTGCTGACTGGATTTCTGGCGCCCGAAGCGGGTGAGTGCTGGCTCGGCGATCGCCCGTTAAGCGATTGGCCGCGTGAACCGCTGGCGCAACGTCGTGCGGTGATGCGCCAGCAAAACAGCGTAACTTTCCCGCTGCCTGCTGAAGAAGTAGTGGCGATGGGCCGTGCGCCCTGGCCTGCCAGCAAATCCAAAGCGGTGATCGAGGAAGTGATGCAGATTACAGGCAGTCTGGAACTGGCAAAGCGCGATTATCGTTCGCTTTCTGGCGGGGAACAGCAGCGCGTGCAGCTGGCGCGAGTACTGGCACAGTTATGGCACGATGACGGTCCACGCGGCTGGCTGTTTCTTGATGAGCCGACGTCGGCACTCGATCTCTATTGGCAGCAGTACAGTTTGCGATTGCTGCATAAGCTGACGCGTAACGGCCGCTTTAGCGTCTGTACCGTGCTGCACGATCTCAATCTGGCATCGCTGTGGTCCGATCGCATTCTGCTGTTGCATCAGGGCAAGCTGGTGGCACAAGGTTCACCGCAAGAGGTGATGACGGAAACGACGCTAACGCGCTGGTATCAGGCTGAGCTGCACGTGGTGATGCCGCAAGAGCAGGGCAGGCCGCAAATTCAGCTGCGGGCTTAAAGCCGATTCAAATCGTAGCGGCGCGATATATCGCGCATATCTGAAGCGATGATGCTGCTGACAAACGCGCAATAAATTGCGCCGCTATACGTTCTTAACGGCAATCCACAATCAAACGGCCACGGACTTCGCCCGCCAGCAAGGCTTCAGCACCTTCACGTGCTTCACTCAGTGGGATCACTTTGGTCAACTGCTCCAGCAGTGCGCCATCCACCAGTTCAGCCAGACGCTGCCACGCTTGCTCACGCAATGGCTTAGCGCACATCACGCTATCCACACCGGCTAACACCACGCCGCGCAGAATAAACGGTGCCACGCTGGTGGGCAGATCCAGACCTTGCGCCATGCCGCACGCAGCCACCACGCCATCGCGCTTGATGCCCGCCAGCACATTGGCCAGGGTATGGCTGCCGACGCTATCAATCGCCGCAGCCCAGCGCTCTTTCGCCAGAGGTTTGCCGGGCGCGCTCAACTCAGCACGATCGATAATCGAGGAGGCGCCAAGGGTATTGATCAGGTAGTCGCTGTCACTGGCGCGACCGCTGGAGGCCACCACGTCATAACCTAAACGAGCCAGCAAACTGACGCTGAAGCTGCCCACGCCGCCGCTGGCACCCGTTACCAGCACCGGCCCCTGCTGTGGCGTGATGCCCTGTTTCTCCAGCGCCAATACGCACAGCATGGCGGTGAACCCGGCGGTACCGATGGCCATGGTTTGCAACGAGCTGAGCGCAGCAGGCACTTTCACCAGCCAGTCACCGGAAACGCTGGCCTTTTGTGCCAATCCGCCCCAATGTTTCTCACCTACGCCCCAACCGGTGAGCAGTGCAACATCGTCCTGCTGCCATTCCGGATGGCGGCTGCTGATCACCCGACCGACAAAATCGATGCCCGGCACCATCGGGAACTGACGCACAATCGGCCCTTTATTGCAGATGGCCAGCGCGTCTTTATAGTTGAGCGTGGAGTAGCTGACTTCGAGGGTGACGTCCTGATCGGGCAACTGTTTTTCTGACAGATCCTGCAGGGAAGTGCGGTATCCCTGCTCATCATTTTCAATGACCAATGCTTTGAACATGCAGCCTCCGGCTGATTGAGGAAAGTGCGGGTCATATTACTCCTCTGGAAACAGGGAGCAACACGAAGGCGGACACACCTTGCATAAATTCGCATAACACAAGGATATTTAAGCGTTTTTATCAAAGGTTGATTTAATATTCACTTATTAATCAAATGGTTGTTGAATGTTGCTTATGCGTGTCAATCTCGTTGCAACGGGTTGTTCCAGCAAAAAAAAGATGCCATCATTGCGCCGCAGTTTTTCAATGATTCCATTCACACTGAGGACGCCGCCATGCTCGGTACAATGCGCTTTTGCACTTGTCTCCGTTCGCTTTACGATAAGCGTCCCTCCGTCATCTATTGTTCGCATTTCTCGCTCACCATGCGGTGAGGCCAGCTTAACGCGCTATGCTGTTGGACATGACTAAAGACAGACGCGATCTGACTTTACTGATGTCTATCGGTTGCGGCGGTTGATCCGCCCGAAGACGTTATTCGCCGGGGAATTTTCCTCATTGCTGTGCCACTGGCACCCACTCATCCTTCATTACGGGGATTTGTGTTATGAATCCATTGAAAATCGCTGCCAGCGTTGCGGTAGCGCCAAGCCTGAGCCTGAACACCGCGCGTGATGTGGTGACACTCGACAATACTGATTTTACCGATGTGGCGGCTGTGGTCGTCTCACTGGCGGATACACGCAGTGGCGTGTTAACGCTGTTGCGTCAGACCGGCTTTAATCTGCCGGTGTTTGTCGCCAACGCGTTCGATGAAGAAGTGCTGAAACTGCCGGGCGTGACCGGTGAAATCAACGGTGCAGCGGAAGAGTGGGAAGCGCTGGAGGAGGCCGCGCAGGCGTATGAGTCTGACCTGCTGCCGCCGTTCTTCGATACCCTGACGCGCTATGTTGATATGCAGAACAGCACCTTCGCCTGTCCGGGCCATCAGGGCGGGGCGTTCTTCCGTAAACATCCGGCCGGGCGTCAGTTCTATGAATTCTATGGCGAGAACGTGTTTCGTTCTGACATGTGCAACGCCGACGTCAAGTTGGGCGACCTGCTGATCCACGAAGGTTCAGCGAAAGATGCGCAGAAGTACGCAGCGAAAGTGTTCAACGCAGACAAAACCTATTTCGTGCTGAACGGCACCTCCAGCGCCAACAAAGTGGTGACTAACGCCATGTTGACGCGCGGCGATCTGGTGCTGTTTGATCGCAACAACCATAAATCCAACCATCACGGCGCGCTGATTCAGGCGGGCGCGACGCCAGTGTATCTGGAAGCGGCACGTAACCCGTTCGGCTTTATCGGCGGGATTGATGCGCACTGCTTTGATGAAGCTTACCTGCGCGAACAGGTGCAGAAAGTCGCGCCGCATCGTGCTAAAGATCAGCGCCCGTTCCGCCTGGCAATCATCCAGCTCGGCACCTACGATGGCACCGTCTACAACGCGCGCCAGGTGGTGGATCGCATCGGTCATCTGTGTGATTACATCCTGTTTGATTCTGCGTGGCTAGGCTACGAGCAATTTATCCCGCTGATGGAAGGCTGCTCGCCGCTGACGCTGAAGCTGAACGAGAACGATCCCGGCATTTTTGTCACCCAGTCGGTGCACAAACAGCTGGCGGGCTTCTCGCAGACCTCGCAGATTCACAAAAAAGATAACCACATCCGCGGTCAAAAACGCTTCTGTCCGCACAAGCGTCTCAACAACGCTTTCATGCTGCATGCTTCAACCAGCCCGTTCTATCCGCTGTTTGCCGCGCTGGATATCAACGCACGTATGCACAAAGGTGAAGCCGGGCGCAGCATGTGGCACGAATGCGTCACCATCGGCATTGATGCGCGCAAAGCGATTCTGGAACGTTGCGAGATGATTCAGCCGTTCCTGCCGGAGAAGGTGCACGGCAAGCTATGGCAGTCGGCGGAAACTGACGTTATCGCCGCCGATCCGGCTTACTTCAGCCTGGAGCCAGGCGAGAAATGGCACGGCTTTGAGGGGTATGCCAGCGAGCAATATCTGGTCGATCCCTGCAAGTTGCTGCTGACCACGCCTGGCATTGATGCCGCCAGCGGCGAATACACCAGCTTCGGTATTCCGGCGACCATTCTGGCGAACTACCTGCGTGAGAACGGCATTGTGCCGGAGAAGTGCGATCTCAACTCTATCCTGTTCCTGCTGACGCCAGCCGAGAATCCGGAGAAGATGGCGCATCTGGTGGCGATGCTCGAGCAGTTTGAACACCATGTGAAAGAGGATGCGCTGCTGGCTGAAGTGCTGCCGAGCGTCTATCGCAAAAACATGGAACGCTACAAAGGCTACACCCTGCGCCGCCTGTGCCAGGAGATGCACGATCTCTACGTCAGCTATGATGTGAAAGATCTGCAGAAAGCGATGTTCCGCGAAGCCTGTTTCCCGAAAGTGGAAGTGAATCCGCAGGACGCGCATCAGGCTTACATCCGTGGTGAGGTCGAGCTGGTAGCGATTGCGCAAGCCGAAGGGCGCATTGCTGCCGAAGGTGCGCTGCCCTATCCGCCGGGCGTACTGTGCGTAGTGCCAGGAGAAGTGTGGGGAGGCGCGGTGCAGCGTTATTTCCTCGCACTGGAGGAGGGCATCAACTTGCTGCCGGGCTTCTCGCCGGAGCTGCAAGGGGTTTACACCGAGGAAGATGACAGCGGTCGTAAACACTTAGTGGCGAACATGATGGTACGCGAATAGACACCATTCATGTGCAGTGATGCCTCTTTTATATCGCCCATGGCAATAAAAAAGAGGCAGTCAGATTCAATCAATATCCCTCTGTCTGCCTCTGCAATAACGGATACGTCATCTCATTCGGAGACGATTAATACCGATGATAGCTACGCTGCGCCTGGTTCACCTTATACAGATAGCGACGTGACTCGCCCGATGGGTGGTTGGTGGTCAGCGTCTGATACACTTCATTCGGCGACATGCCGTTAATCAGCGAGAAGGCGCGATCTTTATCGCTGGAGAACACGCGCAGTACGCTACCCGCGCCGCCGTTGTAGGCGGTGATCACCGCGTAACGGCGTGACACTGGATCCTGAATTCCGCCTAAATAGCTCTTCTGCAGCAGTGACAGATAGGCCGTGCCCGCATCGATGTTATTGGCCGGATCGAGCAGATAGCTGCGGCTTGGTTTACCCCATTTGCCCTTCATGCGGAACACGTCCACGCCAGCGGTGTGCTGAACCACCTGCATCAAGCCGAGCGCATCAGAGTTACTGACCGCATAAGGGTTGAAGCTCGATTCTGTCTGCATAATCGCCAGAATCAGGGATGCATCTACGCCGTACTCTTCAGCGGCTTTACGCACCAGCGGCAGATATTTATGCGCACGTTTGTCGAGGTGGTTCGGTACCATCGGAATGGTCACCGACCAGATAACGTGCAGACCGGAAGTGCGTTTTTGCAGTTTGTTCTGAATCAGATAATCGGCAAAGCTGGCGGCGCGGCCCTGCCAGCGGATCGGCTGACCGGTGTTATCCAGTACCTGGCCGTAAAGCAGCGGCTCTTTGCTGATCTGAATATCGTTGGCATCGGAGTAGAGATCGACATTACCGGGATCGTCACCAATCAGCAGCGTGGTGATGATCGCCTGACGCAGGCTGGCCATCGGATCGGTGCCGGCAATGGTCTCAATGGTGATGCTACCGCTGTCGAAGTTGATGTGACTGCGGGTGTAATAGCTGTCGCTATATTTGACGTAATCTTTCGGTCCGGCGATCAGGACCTCGTTGATTCCCCAAATATTTTCAATGTTGGCGGCGAACTGCCCCATCAGGATGTCGAAACCGTTGGTGTCCTTGACCCACTCTTCGTGATACTGCGATTTTTTTTGTCCGGAGCAGGAAACCAAAAGTGGGGCAATCACTAACAGCGCTATCAGTTTTTTATTCATTGTAAATGCGTGCCTGATTCGAAAAAGAGGGCCTCAAAGGAAGGCCCTGAACGATTATTTTTCTGGCGGGGTGAAGCCTTCGATGTGCACATCTTTGCCTTCGAACAGGAAATTGATCATCTCCTTTTCCAGCACTTTGCGATCTTCCGGATTCATCATGTTGAGCTTCTTCTCGTTGATCAACATGGTCTGCTTGGACATCCACTGCTGCCAGGCTTCTTTGGAAATATCATTGTAGATGCGTTTACCGATCTCACCTGGATAGAGCTGGAAATCCTGCCCTTCAGCGTCGCGTTGCAGAAACGTACAAAAAATGGTGCGGCTCATTACTCTTCCTCTTGGATCACGCGCGTGTGCAGTGCCAGTTGCTGGGGATGGCGCAATTCGTGCAGCAAACGCTCAACGGGCGCTGCCAAACCCACTGACGGTGGTTGCGCTAAGTTATACCAGAGACCGCTCGCTTCATCCATCAGCGACCCGGCAGAAGGCCACGCCAGCCACATAGGCACAATGTCTAAGTGGAAATGGCTGAAGGTATGACGAAACGCCGTTAGCTGCTGCGGTTTAGCGTGAATGCCGCGTTCGGCCAGCCAGTCAGTTAGCGCTTGCTCACTAGTGAACTGCGGGAAACAGAACAGGCCGCCCCATAATCCCACTGGCGGACGTTGCTCCAGAAACACGTCGTCGCCGTGCTGCATCATCAGGAACCAGCCGGTGCGCTCGGGAATCGTTACTTTGGGCTTCTTACCTGGATACTCCGCCCAACTATTGTTGGCATACGCTACGCAGCCGTTGCTGACCGGGCAAATCTCACATTTGGGACGTGAGCGAGTACACACTAACGCACCGAGATCCATCATCGCCTGATTAAACTGGCTAACGCCTTCGGCAGGCGTCACTTCTTCACTGATCTGCCATAGACGTTTCTCAACGTCTTTTTTGCCCGGCCAACCGCCGACGGCATAACAACGTGCCAGCACGCGCTTGACGTTGCCATCGAGAATCGGGAAGTGGAGGCCCAGCGACAGGGACAGCACGGCACCCGCCGTGGAGCGCCCAACGCCGGGCAGCGCGGCTACGTCATCGAAATTGCGCGGGAACTCGCCACCGTGCTTATCGACCACCTGTTTTGCCGCTTTATGCAAATTGCGCGCACGGGCGTAATAGCCGAGGCCGGTCCACAGATGCAGTACTTCGTCCAGCGGTGCAGCGGCCAGATCGGCAATCGTCGGGAAGCGCGCCATAAAGCGTTCAAAGTAAGGGATAACGGTGGCAACTTGCGTCTGCTGCAGCATCACTTCAGAGAGCCACACTTTATAAGGTGTCTTCTCCTGCTGCCACGGCAGGGTTTTGCGGCCGAAGCGCTGATACCACTCCAGCACCTGTTGCGCGAACTGCGGCGCTTGCATCATTTGAGGAAATATTCCGTGTTTGCTCTACAATCAGGCAGGAATTCCAGCACAGAGACATCGGGGTGTAAACCGGAAGATTGCAAAGGCTTGCTTCTGCTATCTAACTTTGCATAATGCCCGTTTCCCAGAAAAGGCTAACCAGCAGGCTTCAACATGATTAATGACGTCATCACCCCGGAATTTGATGAGAACGGGCGGCCATTACGCCGTATCCGCAGTTTTGTGCGCCGCCAGGGGCGCTTAACGAAAGGACAGCAGCTCGCGCTCGATAATTACTGGCCGGAGATGGGCGTCGAGTTCCAGCAGGAGCCGCTGGATTTAGCTGCACTGTTTGGTCGCGAAGCGCCAGTGGTGCTGGAAATCGGTTTTGGTATGGGCGCCTCACTGGTGACTATGGCGCAAAACAATCCCCATCAGAACTTCCTTGGACTTGAAGTCCATGCTCCGGGCGTGGGCGCTTGCCTGGCTTCGGCAAAAGAAGCTGGCGTGGAAAACCTGCGCGTGATGTGTCACGACGCAGTGGAAGTGCTGCAGCAGATGATTCCGGATAACTCACTGCGCATGGTTCAACTGTTCTTCCCGGATCCATGGCATAAAGCGCGCCACAATAAACGTCGCATTGTGCAGGTACCTTTTGCCGAGTTGGTGATGCGTAAGCTGAAACTGGGCGGCGTGTTCCATATGGCCACCGACTGGGAAGATTACGCGACGCACATGCTGGAAATCATGAGCAGCGTGGATGGGTATAAAAACCTGTCAGAAGCTAACGATTACGTGCCGCGTCCGGAAACGCGCCCGTTAACGAAATTTGAGCAGCGCGGGCAGCGACTGGGCCACGGCGTTTGGGATCTGATGTTTGAGAGGATTAAATAATGGCCGTACAGCGTAGCCGTCGTTTACGTAAAAAACTGCATATCGATGAGTTTCAGGAGTTAGGTTTCTCTGTTGCCTGGCGTTTTGCCGAAGGCACCACCGAGGAGCAAATTGATGCCACGCTGGATCAGTTTATTACTGAAGTGATTGATCCGAATGGCCTGGCGTATGACGGCAGCGGTTATCTGGTGTGGGAAGGCCTGGTTTGCCTGCAGGAAACCGGTAAGTGCACTGATGAGCACCGTGAGCTGGTGCGTAAATGGCTGGAGAAACGCGAGCTGTCAGATGTTCAGGTGACTGAACTCTTTGACGTCTGGTGGGACTAACTATTTTACCAGCCTGAGAGATCGCTTCAGGCTAGCTCACTTGCGCTTTGGGCGCCGGGCAGTGCTTGCACAAGTTGCGATAGCAATCTGAACGCCCACAGGGCGGCCCCTAAAGGGGCGAGCGTCGCGAGTCATTCTTATGTACTCCGATGCGCGCCAGTTGCTGTGCGCTGACCGTTTTCCAATTCGCTGCGCCGCTTGTGCCTGACCTGTTCTTACAGCAAGGCGTGGGCGGCTTTTCATTTTAGGGAGATTTCATGGTTCGTAAGGCGCTTCTTACCGCACTGCTGCTGGCTGCTGCATCACAGGCCCAGGCTGATTATCAGTGCAGTGTTAATCCTCAGGATGACGTGATCATCAAACCGCAGAGTGTGCAGGTGGTGGGCACTAACGGTAATCTTGAAATCTCACCGCAGGGCGATGTGACCTTTAACGGGCAGAAAGCCAACGTGGATAACGCCACGCGTCAGAAGGCCATCGACTATCAGAATGCGTTACGCCGTGATTTGCCGTGGGTTGATAACGGTGCATCAACGCGTCTGGAGCGCAGCCGCGTAGCGCTGGATAAAGTGATTGTGGAAAAGCTCGGTGCCAACAGCAACGTGCGCAATCGTCTGACCAAACTGGATGGACAGCTAAAGCAGCAGATGAACCGTATCATTGAGCATCGCCCGGATGGTTTGACCTTCCACCATCAGGCGATTGATCAGGTGCGCGCCGATGGCGAAAAGCTGGTGCAGAGCACGCTGGGCGGCATTATGCAGGACAGCCTGAACGAGATGGGCAGCAGCCAGGCCGCGAGCGGCAGCAATCCACTGCAGGCGATTATGGGCAACCTTGGCGGTCTGCAGCAGGCGGTTCAGGCGGAATGGAATAAGCAGGAACAGGACTTCCAGAATTTCGGTCATGAGGTGTGTAATCGCGTGACGGATCTGGAAGCACAGCGTAAAGGTTTGGTGCAGAACGTTAAGTAAGTTGTGTCGCGGCCTTCGAAAAGGCCTCGTCATGTGGACAGCGAATGTCTTCGGGAACGGGGTCACTTCAGCAGGTGCGCCGCTGTGCACAGGCGGCTTAGCCGCTTTGATGGCCTGGTTGCGAAGCCGTTTTAAATTAGCCGCCGCCTTGAATGCCAGGGGGGACTGGTAAGCCGTTTCGAATTAGCCGCCGCCTTGAATGTCAGGGGAGACGGGTAAGCCGTTTAGAATTAGCCGCCGCCTTGAATGTCAGGGGAGACGGCTAAGCCTTTTTGAACACTAAGGGTGTCTCAACATAGGGGCGGCTCAGCGCAGCTTCGTACTAAGGTCTAAGCGTATGGGCTTTGGCCTACATAAACAGTTCAAGCAGCGAATTCAGGAACAACTTCCCTTTCTCGGTTATCTGCCACTGCTCTGTGGTTTCCACCACGTAACCCGCTTTGATCGCTTCATCCATCTGCGCACGGATCACTTGCTCATCCAACCCGGTATAGCGGCTAAAATCTGCACGCGGTGCGGCTTCCAGCAGACGGAAGCGGTTCATAAAGAACTCAAACGGCTTATCATCGTTCTCCACGTTGTGCTGCTTGTCGAGATACTTACCTTGCATAAAGCCGCGCGGATGACGGGTTTTCACCGTACGCACAATTCTGCCATCCGGTTGCGTCAGTTTGCCGTGGGCACCACAGCCGATGCCAAGGTAATCACCAAAGCGCCAGTAGTTGAGGTTGTGTTCGCAGCGATAACCCGGCTTGGCATAGGCTGAAGTCTCGTACTGCTGATAACCAGCGGCACTTAGCAATTCATGGCCTTGCTCATAGATATCCCACAGCGCATCGTCATCCGGCAATACCGGCGGACGCGAGCTGAACATCGTATTCGGTTCGATGGTTAGCTGATACCACGACAGGTGCGGCGGATTCAGCGCAATCGCCTGACGCAAATCGTCCAGTGCCTCTTCCAGTGACTGATCGGGCAAACCGTGCATCAGATCGAGGTTAAAGCTGCGCAGGCCAAGACCGGCGGCGAGATGGGCGGCACGTACCGCTTCATCAGGGCCGTGAATGCGCCCTAAGCGCTCCAGCTTCTGCGGGCTAAAACTCTGCACGCCAATCGAAATACGGTTAATACCGGCTTTCTGGTAGCCGCTGAAGCGATCCGCTTCCACGGTGCCCGGATTGGCTTCCATGGTGACCTCTGCATCGGCCGCCAGCGGCAGGCGCGCGCGCACGCCATCCATCAACATTTGCATGGCGTTGCTGCTGAGCAGGCTCGGTGTGCCGCCGCCAATGAAGATGGTGCGCACTTCACGGCCAGCGGTAAGCGGCAGGTCCTGTTCAAGATCGCTGAGCAGGTGCTGCACATACTCGATGTGCGGCACCTCGCCTTTTAACGCGTGAGAGTTGAAATCACAGTACGGGCACTTCTGTACACACCACGGAATGTGGATGTACAGGCTTAACGGAGGTAACTCAGGCATCGCGCATCGCATCCAGTAACAGCGTCAATGCTTTGCAACGGTGAGAAACAGCACGCTTTTCATCTTTACTCAGCTCTGCTGCGGTTTTGCCTAGTTCAGGAACATAGAAAATCGGGTCGTAACCAAAGCCGCCTTCACCTGCGGCTGCACGGGTAATTTCACCCGCCCAACTGCCGTGGAACACCAACGGTGTGGGATCTTCAGCATGACGCACATAAACCAGCACACAGTGGAACTGCGCCTGACGTTGCCCCTCCGGCACATTTTCTAATGCAACCAGCAGCTTATCGAGATTTTGCTGATCGCTGGCGTCTTCACCGGCATAGCGCGCAGAGTAGATGCCTGGCGCGCCGCCGAGCGCATCTACCGCCAGACCAGAGTCATCGGCAATCGCTGGTAAGCCAGTGATCTGCGCCGCATGACGCGCCTTAAGAAGGGCATTTTCAATAAAGGTCAGGCCGGTTTCTTCCGCTGACTCAACGCCCAGCTCGGTTTGTGCCACGATATCGAGGTCGAAGGCCGCTAACAAATCGGCCAGTTCACGAACTTTGCCCGGATTACCGGTGGCGAGTACGACTTTTTGCATAACAGTTCCAGATTAACGAATTACAGCAAATACCAGAGGCCTGGGAACAGGTCCATGCCGAGGAAATTCAGCGCGTACAGCACCAGAATCACAATCATGGCAGAGAAATCGATGCCGCCCATCGCAGGCAGAATACGGCGAATCGGTGCCATCAGCGGTTCAGTCAGCTGAATCAACACGTAATCAATCGGGCCACGTCCCTGGCTGATCCAGCTCATCAGTGAACGAATGATAATCACCCAGAACACCAGATAACCGGCGGATTTCACCAGTGACAGCAGGCCGACCAACAGATTGGTGGGATCCACGGAGAATACGCCAACCTGAATTAACAGTAGCACCGGATATTTCAGGGTGGTCAGTACAAAGGCCAACACCAGCGAGGCCGTGTCAATCGGGCCTATTGCTGGCAGCACGCGACGCAGCGGTTTGATAATCGGCTGTGTAATCTTCACCACAAACTGTGACAGCGGGTTATAGAAATCACAGCGTGACCACTGCATCCAGATGCGCAGCAGCAATACCATCACGTACAGGTCGATCAGCGTTTTGACTAAAAACGTCATTGTTAACATGAGGTTCCTCAATTATTGTTGTGAAGGTCGCGCATAATCTCGCGCGCCAAATACGGCGGTGCCAATACGCACCATGGTGCTGCCTGCGGCGATTGCCGCATCCATGTCGTCGCTCATTCCCAGAGAAAGCGTATCGACGTCAGGGTAATTCTGTTGCAGGGCGCGAAACGCGTCAGCCATCTGCTGGCATACCGCGAACTGTCGATCGTAATCAGGCTCCGGTGCCGGGATCGCCATCAATCCGCGCAAGCGCAGATGTGGTAATGCGGCTATCTGTGCCGCCAGCGCCGGAATCGCCTCCAGCATGATGCCAGATTTGCTGTTCTCGTCACTGATATTTACCTGAATTAACACGTTAAGCGGTGCTAACGCTGCCGGACGCTGATCGTTCAGACGTTGTGCGATGCGTTCACGATCCACGGTGTGACACCAGGAAAAATTCTCCGCTACCAGTCGGCTTTTATTGGATTGTAGCGGCCCGATAAAATGCCACTGCAGATCAGGATGTGCGGCCAGCTCAGCCACCTTTTCAACCCCTTCCTGTACGTAATTTTCACCGAATGCCTGCTGACCCGCAGCAATCGCTTCTGCGACTGCGCTCGCAGGTTTGGTTTTGCTCACTGCAAGCAGGGTAATTTCTTCTGGCGCGCGGCCGCAGCGTGCAGCGGCAGTGGCGATACGCTCACGCACTTGCTGTAGGTTGTGCTCAATGGAAGTCATAGTCAGGAGAAGTTAAATGGATTTGGATGAAGTTGTGGCCCTTAGTGTAAAGCATAACGCCGCCGATCTGCACCTTTGCAGCGGACATTTACCGCACTGGCGACGGCAGGGCGTGCTGGAGCCGATCCCTCATCAAACCGCATTGGATGGTGACTGGCTGGAAACCTTCTTGCAACAGTGGCTCAGCGGCGTGCAGCAGGATGAGCTGGAAGCGAGCGGGCACGTTGATTTTGCCATCACCCTGGAAAGCGGCGTGCGTTTGCGTGCCAACCTGTTTATGCAGCGCCACGGTTTATCGCTGGCGCTGCGCTTGATTGCCAGCCAGGCACCCAACATCAACCAGTTGCAACTGCCCGATGTGGCACAGCAATTGTTGCAGCAGGAAGAGGGGCTGATCTTAATCACGGGTGCCACCGGCAGCGGTAAATCCACCACGCTGGCGGCGATGGTGGACAGCCTCAATCGCGAACAGGCACGCCACATTATTACGCTGGAAGATCCGATTGAGTTTGTGCATCACAGCCAGCGCTCGTTGATACAGCAGCGGGAAGTAGGTACACACACGGCGTCATTCCAGCAAGGATTGAAAGCGGCGCTGCGCGAAGACCCGGATGTGATTCTGCTGGGTGAGCTACGGGACAGCGAGACCATTCGGCTGGCGCTGACGGCGGCAGAGACCGGGCATCTGGTACTGGCAACGCTGCACACGCGCGGTGCCACGCAAGCGGTGGATCGGCTGGTGGATGTGTTTCCAGCCGAGGAAAAAAACCTGGTGCGCACCCAGCTGGCGGGCAGTTTGAAAGCGGTGCTGGCGCAGCGTTTGGTGCCGGCAAAAAATGGCGGTCGGATTGGTTTGTTCGAGGTGCTGGTGGCCACGCCTGCGGTGGTCAATTTAATCCGCGAGGGCAAGATGCATCAATTGCCTGGCGTGCTGCAAACCGGCGCGCAGGCAGGGATGCAGACGTTCGCGCAGAGCGAACAGGCACGTCAACAGGCGGGATTGATTTGAGTGTGTGCGAGTCGATTCAAAAGGGCGGGCATAATTTGCCAGGTGCGCATTCACGCGCACCTGGATTTTATTCAATGCGTGTCGAACCAATCTTCCAGAATGATCACCGCCGATTGTGAATCGACCTGACCTTTCTGCAATGCACGGAAGCCACCGCGTTCGAACAGGTCGGCGCGCGCTTCCACGGTGCTTAACCGCTCATCCTGCAACTCAACGCGCACGCCAAATCGGCCATGAATGCGATTGGCGAACTTGCGTGCGCGTTCGGTTAACGGCTGCTCGGTGCCGTCCATGTTCAACGGCAAGCCCACCACCACGTAATCAGGCTGCCACTCTTTCAGTAGCTTCTCAATCAGCTTCCAGTCTGGCGTGCCGTCTTGCGCTTTAAGCGCGGTCAGAGCGCGTGCGGTGCCGGTCAGCTGCTGGCCAACAGCCACGCCGATGCTTTTGGTGCCGAAATCGAAGCCCAGTAAAGTTTCACTGGCCATCAGGCGTGCCCTGCGTCGCTGGTCATATTATGAATATCAATGCCCATGCTGCGCGCAGCTTCGCGCCAGCGTTCGGCGATTGGCGTCTGGAACAGAATATTGCTGTTCGCCGGGGTGGTCAGCCAGGCATTTTCCAACAGCTCGTTCTCCAGCTGATCTTTCTCCCATGCGCAGTAACCTAACGCTACCAGCACGTTATCAGGCTGTTCTGCGGTGCCGATCGCTTCCAGCACATCCCGTGAAGTGGTGATCACGGTGTTATCAGAGATACGGATACTGGAAGAGTAAATTTTCTGGGCCGAGTGCAGGATAAAGCCGCGATCTTCCGCCAGCGGGCCGCCAGCGAACACCGGCTTGTCCAGCTTAATGGCAGGGTCACGTTCTGTTGGGCTGATTTTAAGTTTCTTCAGAATGCCTTCGACCGTCAGGTTTTCCATCGGCTTATTCACGATCAAGCCCATGGCGCCATCTTCATTGTGCTCGCAGATATACACCACCGAGCGTTTGAACAGCGGGTCCTGCAGCGACGGCATCGCAATCAAAAAATGGTGCTGTAAATTCATTCTCACTCGTATACCAAAAATAACCGGCGCGGCCGCAGCCACGTCGGTTTTGGGTTCTCACGGCGCTTACACGCCGTTGACATCAGCCCAGGCGTTTCTCAATGGCATCCATCAGCATGCCGGTGATCGAGATCGGGAATGCAGCCTCGATTTCACGCACGCAGGTTGGGCTGGTTACGTTAACTTCGGTGAGTTTATCACCAATGATGTCCAGACCGACAAAAATCAGCCCTTTAGCTTTCAGCGTTGGACCCACGCGACGGGCGATTTCCCAGTCGCTATCACTCAACGGGCGTGCTTCACCGCGGCCACCCGCTGCAAGGTTACCACGGGTTTCGCCACCCTGTGGGATACGCGCCAGGCAGTAAGGCACCGGCTCACCATCCACCACCAGCACGCGTTTATCGCCATCTTTAATCGCTGGCAGATAGTTTTGCGCCATGCAGAAGTTCTGGCCGTGGTTGGTCAGGGTTTCGGTGATGACGCCAAAGTTCGGGTCGTCCTGCTTCACGCGGAAGATCGAGGCACCGCCCATACCGTCCAGCGGCTTCAGGATCACATCACCGTGCTCCTGCCAGAAGGCACGCAACTGCTCTTTGTTGCGGGTCACCAGCGTATCTGGCGTCAGGTCGGCGAACCACGCGGTGTAAAGCTTCTCGTTACAGTCACGCAGGCTCTGCGGTTTGTTGACGATCAATGTGCCTTGCTCTTCTGCACGTTCCAGCAGGTAGGTGGCATAGATGAATTCGGTATCGAACGGCGGATCTTTACGCATCAGCACTACGTTGAGATCGGCCAGCGGGATCACCTGCTCACTGCCTAACTCATACCATTTGTCGTAGTTTTGCTCCACGCTCAGCAGGCGCGTGCGGGCGTAGGTCACGCCACCGCGCAGGGAGAGATCGCCCATCTCCATGTAATGAATTTCGTAACCACGGCGCTGTGCTTCCAGCAACATGGCGAAGCTGGTGTCTTTTTTAATGTTGATGGACGAAATTGGGTCCATAACGATGCCAAGCTTAATCATTATTCTCTCCTCAAAGGGGGATTTCTTGCCCCGTTCCGTGACAGCGCTGCGGCTTTTCACGTGCGTAGTTTTACAACCCGAAAGTATCCCTTAACCGAGGTCACCAAACCTCACCTGAAGTGCCGTAATGGCCGTGAGCGCAGTGGTTTCTGTGCGCAGCACGCGTGGGCCTAACAAAATATCGGTGAAACCCTGCTGCGCCGTCATGGCAATTTCGTCCGCTGAGAGACCACCTTCCGGACCAATTAGCAGGCGAACACGTTCAACCGGCTGCGGCAGGGTGTTAATACTGTGGCTGGCACGTGGATGCAGATTGAGCTTTAAGCCACTCTCCTGCTCAGCACACCAGGCTTCCAGCGTCATCGCTTCACGGATTTCCGGCACACGATTACGGCCGCACTGTTCGCAGGCGGCAATCGCAATTTTTTGCCATTGCTGAATCTTTTTCGCCAGTCTTTCAGCATCCAGCTTTACGCCGCAGCGCTCCGAAAACAAGGGTGTAATCACGTTCACGCCGAGTTCGATCGATTTCTGGATGGTGAATTCCATTTTTTCGCCGCGCGACATCACCTGCCCAAGATGGAGATGGAGCGGAGATTCACGGTCATCAGGCTGACTGGCAAGGACCCTTACTTTTACACGCTTTTTATCAGCCTGGGTGATTTCGGCGTTAAAAGTCAGATTACTGCCATCAAACAGCTCAATTTGTTGACCGGCGGTCATGCGCAGCACGCGCCCGACGTGGTTAGCGGCATCTTCATCGAGGAAGACTTCACTGTTAACTTCAAGAGGTTCGGGATGATAAATGCGAGGTATGCGCATGCGGTTCCTGCCAGCGTTATGCCGTGTCATCGGACACGGCCCAATCGGAAAAAAGCTAGTGTAGGGTAGCGCTTTTAGCGCTGGCAAGCCTGTTGTACATAGGGATTGTGATTTCCCTGCACCTGCGCGATGCGGTTGTCGCGTTCGCACTCCCATTGGCTTACCGGATATTGCTTGTTCCAGGCGGTAAACAACTGGGTCTGCTGGCGTGACAGACGCAGCTGATATTGGTCACGCATGTAGAAGTAGGTGCGGGCGATGGCGCCGCGTGCGCGCTCGGGTGGCTGCGCCAGCTTCTGCTTGAAATCGACTTTCATTGCGCACTGACCATATTGCGCGTCGCCGCCGTTCCACTGACTGTACTGGAAATTATTGCGATCGCCATTCACTTCACCAATCGCTGGCTGCAGATTATGCAGGTCGCTTTCAATGCGGCGGTAATCGGCATCTTTACTGCAGTTTTTACGACCGCCGTTTTGCCAGCATTGGCGCTGATGGCCGAACTCCCATGCCGGCATCACATGTTCCCATTCAATACGTTCGGCGCGATTGGCATTTTTACGGACGCTGTAGCCGCAGCTACTGAGATCGGGCACGCCTTTCTTGCCGTGCCAGCTGATTTTGCAACCGCAGTAAAATTCTGCCGGAGCATCGGCATTGATCTGCGCGGCGACCACTTTGGCCTGCTGGAAGTTATTTTGATTGTAGTGGGTAATGCTGAGGCTGAAGGCGCTAATGGGGGCAACTAATAAGGAGAGTAACAACAGCGTTTTGCGAGACATATTCCAAAAATTACCTGATGCGTAAAAAGGCGGCAGGGTAGCAGAATGGCGCAGTATGGGATATCAGATAAACGGATTAACCTGCTGAAAATTCACCAGGTTGCAGCAGAGTTCCGCATTGCACGCAGCGGTATTCACTTTCACCCCGTAACACGCGGTTGTGACGGCGCACGGTGAGCTGGTGCTGCTGACAGCGGCAGCGATAGGGGAAGGTGTTGCTGCGCACCGAAGCGATTTCGAACTGATGGGTACGACGCGCGGGAACGCCGAGCACGCTCTCCATCATCCACTTCCACTCTTTGCCGTGCGGCGGCACGCGACCAAAGGTTTTCCATACCAGCAGGTGCGCCAGCTCGTGCGGCACCACCTCATCCACAAAGGCCTGCTGATTCTCCAGCAATAGCACCGGGTTGATGCGAATCTCCCATTTCTCCAGCCAGGCCGTACCGGCAGCGGTACCGCGCTGCTGATACACCAGCTTCGGCTCGTCATAGTGACGCTCCAGCTTTTCATTGGCGAGCTGCAAATGGTGACGCAACGAGCGCATCACGGCTTGTTGCAGGGCAATGGGCAGGCGAGGTGTTTTCATGCCGGGCAGGATAACCTGGTACGCACAAATGCGCACCTGACGAAACGCACAAAAAAAGGGCCGCCAATCGGCATAATGCTTGTCAGTTAAGATCTTAATGGAGGCCGCAACGGATAACGTTGCG